>JBCBPV010000026.1:0-45448 GCA_039820585.1 Pseudomonadota bacterium | reverse complement strand
CTGGAGGGATCGGTGCGCGACGAGGTCCTGACGCTGTTCCCCGAACTGGCCGCGCCTGGCGCGTGGTCTGGCGCACGCACCGGCCTGCGCCCCTGGGAAAGCGCGGTGATCAGCGCCTAGAGGTTCAGCTTGCGAAACACCGCAGGCAGCATCTCTGGCAGGTCCTCCGCAATCAGGCCAGGACCGAACTCCAACGCGCATTCGACATGAAGCCAGGCGGCGGTTTCAGCCGCTTGCATCGGGTCAAACCCCCGCGCGAGCAGGCCGGTGATGAACCCCGCCAGCACGTCGCCCGACCCTGCCGTGGCCAGCCACGGGGCCGCGCGGTCGTAATGGGCGGAGTTGATGGCGGCGCGGCCCTGCGGGTCGGCGATCACCGTATCGGGGCCCTTGAACAGAACGATACAGCCGGCCCGCGCCGCGGCCTCGCGCGTGGCGTCGACCTTGGAATAGGCGGGGCCGGTCTCTGCCGGGGCGTCCAGTTTGGCGGCGATGTCGGGGAAGAGGCGCGCGAACTCACCGGCATGGGGGGTGAGGACGCACGCTGGATGGAGGTGGTCGAAGAGGGCCTGGGGATCATCGGCAAATGAGGTGAGCGCGTCGGCGTCGAGCAAGACCGCACGCCCTCCCCCTCGGTCCCCCTCCCTGTGGGAGGGGGAGGCCAGCGCGCTCGCCACCAGCGCCCGCGTCTCCTCGCCCACACCCAAGCCGGGCCCGAGACACAGCGCGTTCAGCCGCGCGTCCGAAAGCACCCGGCCCAGCGCATCAGCATCGGCGACAGGTCGGCACATGATCGCATCGAGCCGGGCGGCGGTCTCGGGCAGCCCATCGGGTGGGCAGCCGACAGTGACAAGCCCTGCCCCAATCCGAAGCGCACCACGGGCGGCGAGCCGAGCCGCGCCGCCTTTGCCGGGGCCGCCGGAGAGGATGAGGGCGTGGCCGTGGGTGTATTTGTGGGCAAGGGCAGGCTTCAAAAGCGCCTCACGCCGACCGGCGGTCATCTCAATCGCCTTTGCTTCCCGGTACATGGCGTCGCTTTCCCAGAGGTTGTTTGAACTATTCGGCCATGGCTACAAGCCGATGTCTTTCACGACGACTTTGTCGCTTCGCATTGGGCCGTCGCCTTCGACATGTCCGTGCTTCATTGCATGAAATGTTACGGTCAGTTCCGCCGAAAGATGAAAGGTTTGAACAGACACACCAGTATCAGCAGAGAGCCCACTGACAATGTCTACTGCCACAATGGGCGCCTTGCACCAGTTTTGCTCATAGTAGACCCGGTGCATCATCTGCGTGACCAAGTCTGGCAGTGGCCTGCTTAGGCCCGTGCCAAAAATGGCATCAATCCAGAGATCAGGGTGCGGATCACAGAGCAGAGGATCGCGCGTCTTGTCAGCTGTAAAGGGGTGCCACTTATTCGCTTGGTTCCAGCGCTCGAAGTTGGTCTTTGCGTCAGGAGGCAGAGTTTCCGGATCCCCGTATAGGTAGACCACCACATTCCAACCGCGCTCCTTCAAAAGCCGCGCAATAACGAAACCATCGCCTCCGTTGTTGCCAGGTCCGCATAGGACAACTGCCTTTCTCGGTTTTCCCTTAAGCAATCCGAATAGCCTTCGCGACGCCGCCAGCTCCGGCCACTCCTCAAACACCGCCTCCACCACGCCGCGACCGGCGCGTTCCATCAGCTCGAGCCCCGTCACCTCACCGCTGTCGATAGCGGCCTGTTCGATGGCCCGCATCTGGGCCGCGGTCAGCAATTCGGTCATGGCGTCGCACCTTTGTTCGCACATCGCCCGCGTTTCATGCGATATGCACAAATATTAAGCACCGTTAAGGGATTCGCCGCAGGCTGCGCCCTGCCGAAACCATAGCGAATTGGAACTGCCGGTGAGAAGTGGTCTCACCGCCAAGCAACCACGGGGGGAGTCGAAGACCCATGAAAAAAGTCGAGGCGATCATCAAACCGTTCAAGCTCGATGAAGTCAAAGAGGCACTTCAAGAGATTGGCGTTCAGGGTCTGTCAGTACTCGAGGTTAAAGGCTTCGGTCGGCAAAAAGGTCATACCGAACTCTACCGTGGCGCCGAATATGTCGTGGATTTCCTCCCCAAGGTGAAGATCGAGGTCGTCTTGGAAGATGACCAGGTCGAACCGGCCATCGAAGCCATTGTGGGCGCCGCAAAGACTGACAAAATCGGCGACGGCAAAATATTCATTTCACCCGTGGAAGACGCCTTGCGCATCCGCACCGGAGAGACCGGCGGCGACGCGCTCTGATTATCAGGGAGACGGGCCTGCGGAACATCCGAGGCCTGCGAAAAACAGCAACAAACTCATCAAGGAAGAAGGTCGAACATGAGTAAAGCAGAGGTTCTCAAGACGATCAAAGACGAGGAAGTCGAATACGTCGACATCCGCTTCACCGACCCGCGCGGCAAGCTGCAGCACGTCACCGTGATGTCGGATCAGGTGGACGAGGATTTCCTTGACGAAGGCTTTATGTTCGACGGCTCGTCGATTGCCGGCTGGAAGTCGATTGACCAGTCCGACATGAAACTGATGCCCGACACGGGCTCGGCCTATATGGATCCGTTCTATGCTGAAAAGACGATGGCCGTGCACTGCTCGATCGTCGAGCCCGACACGGGCGAGGCCTATGATCGTGACCCGCGCGGCACCGCTGAAAAGGCCGAGGCCTATCTGAAGTCGTCAGGCATCGGCGACGTCTCCTATTTCGGCCCCGAGGCCGAGTTTTTCCTGTTCGACGACGTTCGATTTTCGACCGAGATCAACAAGGTGTCCTATGAAATCGACGCGCTTGACGCATCATGGAACACCGACACCGAATACGAGATGGGCAACATGGGCCACCGTCCGGGCGTCAAGGGCGGCTACTTCCCGGTGAACCCCATTGATGACGGCCAGGATATCCGCTCTGAAATGCTGTCGACAATGAAGCGCATCGGCATGAAGGTCGACAAGCACCACCACGAGGTGGCATCGTGCCAGCACGAGCTTGGCCTGATCTTTGGCTCGCTGACCGAGCAGGCCGACCACCTGCAAAAGTACAAATACGTGATCCACAACGTGGCCCACGCCTACGGCAAATCGGCGACGTTCATGCCCAAGCCCATCGCGGGCGACAATGGTACCGGCATGCACGTCAACATGTCGATTTTCAAAGACAACAAGCCGCTGTTTGCCGGCGACAAATACGCGGATCTCTCGGACGAGGCGTTGTGGTATATCGGCGGCATCCTCAAGCATGCCAAGACGCTGAACGCCTTCACCAACCCTTCGACCAACAGCTACAAGCGGCTGATCCCTGGCTTTGAAGCACCGGTTCTGCGGGCCTATTCCGCCCGCAACCGGTCCGGTTGCGTGCGCATCCCATGGGCGGAGAACCCCAAGGCCAAGCGCGTTGAGGCCCGCTTCCCTGATCCTGCGGCAAATCCGTACCTTTGCTTTGCGGCCCTGCTCATGGCTGGCCTCGACGGGATCCAGAACAAGATCGATCCTGGCGAAGCCATGGACAAGGATCTGTACGATCTGCCGCCAGAAGAGCTGGAAGGCATCCCGACGGTCTGCGCATCCTTGCGCGAAGCCATGGATTGTCTGGCCGACGATCACGACTTCCTGCTTGCAGGCGACGTGTTCACAAAGGACCAAATCGAAGGCTACATGGAGCTGAAGTGGGAAGAGATCTACGCCTACGAGCACACGCCCCATCCGATGGAATTCAAGATGTACTACAGCTGCTGAGACCTCCCTCTCAGTTGGTGGAAAGGGGCGTCCCGCACGGGGCGCCCTTTTTTCTTTGCCTGTGGCGCGCCGGACGCGGGCCGCCACAGATCCGGGCCATTCGCCGCGTTCTTTTGGCCCGCCATTGCGCCGCCTGCACATTTGCGCCCATAAATCCCCAGCAAAAGGGGAGGGGTAGCATGGTCGAAGCTCAGGCGAATGCCAGCGAACAGGTCGTGGCCGAGGGCGTCGACGAGGAACCGGTTGAAGGCAATCGCCGCCTGTTCGAAGGTCGCAGCTTTGTAATCGTTTCAATCCTTGCGACGTTTTATGCCGCTTTCCACATGGCCGCGCTGAATGGCCTGTCGATCTCGGACTGGACGGGTATTTCCATCCCGTTCTTGCCCACCTTCCCGATGGAAACCTGGAACTTCCGCATCGTGCACGTGGCCGGTGCCCTCGCGCTAGGGTTCATTCTGTTTGCCGCCCATCGCTTTGATCAAGCGGGCGAACCTGAAAGGGAGACCCGAACGCTCACCATCGCCACCGCCCTCCTCGCCTTGCCGGCGCTTTACGCCATCTGGACCTGCGTGGGCTTTATCATATTTCTAGGCACCGGCGATGTGGTAGAGATGGCCGGGCGCACGGCTTGGCTGTCGCAACCTGCGGACAACCCGGCCTTCTCCAACGACCTTTTTGCACCGTATCTCGGCATCTACGAGCGTGAGCTCTTCCACTTCGGCCTGCCACTGCTTGTCGCTACGTTCGGCGCCATCTTGGCGAGTTGGTTCGAGCGGTGTAATCGTTCGGCCTTCGCCAAAGCCGACCTAGTGCTGTGCCTCTGTGCTATCGCCGTTGCGATCTACCTGATCCCGATCTACGAGTCTCAGGCACGCCAATCGGTCGGCACCCCGCAGGTGCCGATCGGCATCGCTTTCGCCGCCACGGCGGGTACGGCCATGATTCTGGAGCTCACACGCCGCGTCGCAGGCCTCGCTCTGGTCATTATCGCGATGGTATTTCTTGTCTACACTTTCACCGCCCACCTGCTACCCAGCATCCTCGCGGTGGAAACACCCTACACCTGGCAGCGTTTCTTCGGCTTCGTCTACACCGATGCAGGGATCCTCGGCCCGACCACGGCAGTGTCCTCCACCTACATCATCCTGTTCATCATCTTCGCCGCCTTCCTGCAGGCATCCAAGGTCGGCGACTACTTCGTCAACTTCGCCTTCGCCGCTGCAGGCCGCGCCCGCGGTGGCCCGGCCAAAGTGGCGATTTTCGCCTCTGGCCTCATGGGCATGATCAACGGCACCTCTGCGGGCAACGTGGTGGCCACGGGCTCGTTGACGATCCCGCTCATGAAAAAGGTCGGCTACCACAGGAAAACCGCTGGTGCCGTGGAAGCCGCCGCCTCCACCGGCGGTCAGATCATGCCCCCGATTATGGGCGCAGGCGCCTTTATCATGGCCGAGATCACCGGCATCCCCTACACGGAAATTGCCATCGCCGCGATCATCCCCGCGATCCTCTATTTCGTGTCGATCTACTTCATGGTGGATTTCGAGGCCGCCAAACTGGGCATGCGCGGCATGCGCGAAGACGAGTTGCCCAAGTTTCGCGACATGGCCCGCCGCGTCTTCCTGTTCCTGCCGATCATCATCCTAATCGTCGCGCTCTTCATGGGCTACTCGGTTATCCGCGCGGGCACGCTCGCCACCGTTGCCGCCGCCGTGGTCAGCTGGCTCACCCCCTACCGCATGGGGATCCGCTCCGTCGTGAAAGCGTTCGAACTCGCGGGCGTCATGTCGATCCAGATCATCGCTGTCTGCGCCTGCGCAGGCATCATCGTGGGCGTCATCAGCCTCACCGGCGTCGGCGCACGGTTCTCCAATCTGCTCCTCGGGCTGGCGGAAGCCTCCCAACTCCTCGCGCTCTTCTTCGCCATGTGCATCGCGATACTCCTAGGCATGGGCATGCCCACTACGGCAGCCTACGCCGTCGCCGCCTCAGTCGTGGCACCGGGCCTCGTCAACCTCGGCATCCCGACGCTCACTGCCCATTTCTTCGTCTTCTACTTCGCGGTGGTATCCGCCATCACGCCCCCGGTCGCATTAGCCAGCTACGCCGCCGCAGGCATATCCGGGGCCAACCCGATGGAGACATCCGTCGCCAGCTTCAAGATCGGCATCGCCGCCTTCATCGTGCCATTCATGTTCTTCTACAACTCGGCAATCCTGATGGATGGCACCTGGTTTGAGGTCGGCCGCGCCGGTATCACTGCCGTCTTCGGCGTGTTCCTTCTGTCGTCGGGCGTGCAAGGCTGGTTCATGGGCGGCCGCGCCGCATGGTTCATCCGCGTGGGCCTGATCGCCGGCGCGCTCTGCATGATCGAGGGCGGGATTCTGACCGACCTCGTTGGCATCGCAATCGCCGTGGGCCTGTTCTTCGTCCAAAAGGTCTTCCACCCCGACCCCGACGCCACCATCGCCGTGCGCGGGGCCGACTAACTTCGGTGGAACGCCTTAGCCAGTCGCCCACCGACCCGGGCTTTGTCCAGAACCCCTACCCCTTCTATGCGCGAGCGCGGGCGGCAGGCGACATCATCTGGTGGGACGACTACGCCCTGCCCATGGCCACAAGCCACGCCGCGGTCAGCGCCGTCTTGAAAGACCGCCGCCTCGGGCGCGAGCCCATAGACCCGGCACCGATTCCCGACCACCTCACCCCCTTCTACGCCGTCGAAGCCCATTCAATGCTGGAACTCGAGCCGCCCCGCCACACCCGCCTTCGCGGCCTCGTCCTGCGCGCCTTCACCACCCGCCGGATCGCCGCACTCGCGCCCGAGATCGAGACACTCTGCCACGACCTGATCGATTGCTTCCCAACCGGCGACCACGACCTTCTGAAAACCTACGCCCAACCGATCCCGGTCATCATCATCGCCCGCCTGCTCGGCGTGCCGGAGGCCATGGCCGACCAGCTTCTGCGATGGTCCAACGCCATGGTCGGCATGTACCAGGCCCGCCGCACCCGCGTGATGGAAGGCGCCGCCGCCAAAGCCGCAACCGAGTTCTCAGACTTCCTGCGCGGTTATGTCGAAACCCGCCGCAAGACCCCCGCCGACGACCTGATCACCCACCTGATCGCCGCCGAACAGGACGGCGCAAAGCTCTCCACGGATGAGCTGATCACCACCTGCATCTTGCTTCTGAACGCGGGCCACGAGGCCACGGTCCATACCATTGGCAACGGCATCAAGGCGCTGATCGAGACGGAGACCCCGCCCAGCACGCTCACCGAGCCTGCCATCGACCAAACCGTCGAAGAGATCCTGCGCCACGACCCACCACTGCACCTCTTCACCCGCTACGTCTACGAAGACCTCACCCTCTTTGGCCATGCGTTCAAACGAGGCGATCAGATCGGCGCACTGCTCGCCTCGGCCAACAGAGACGCGAAACTCTGGTCTAACCCAGACCACTTCGACCCTGCGCGCAAGATCACGACCAACGCATCCTTCGGCGCGGGCCTTCACTTCTGCGTCGGCGCACCACTTGCCCGGCTGGAACTGCGCACAGCCTTGCCGGTCCTATTCCAACGCTGCCCTAACCTGCGCCTGATAGAACCGCCCCGCTACGCCGACGTCTATCATTTCCACGGCCTCGCCGCCCTGCGTGCCCGGCCCTGAACTTCTTCTTGTGAAAAATACGCACCGCACACCCTACCAAGGCAGCATATTGGTCGACTTGATCTCTTCCATCGAAAGAAGCGCCGTCACGTTGAAGATCTTCACCTTGGAAATCAGCGCCTGATAGAACTCATCATAGGCCCGCGCATTCCGCACGCGCACCTTCAGGATATAGTCGATATCGCCCGCCAGCCTGTGCGCCTCCTGCACCTCGGGCCGCGCGCGCAGCGTGTCCAGAAATGCCTTTTGCCAGCCCGCATCGTGCTCTGACGTGCGGATCAGCACGAAGAAACACGCCTCAAACCCCAGCGCCTCAGCGTCCAGCATCACCGTCTGCCGCCCGATGATGCCCGCTTCGCGCAGCTTGCGGATGCGGTTCCACACAGGCGTCTTCGACGACCCGACGGCGCGGGCGATTTCGTCCAGAGACTGGCCCGCATCGCGCTGCAGCTCGGCCATGATGTTCCGGTCCATTTCGTCTATGCGAACGCTCATCCTGTTTTCCGGCCGAAACCGGTCCCTTGGTTTTGATCACCGCGCTTTTTGGAACATTCGTCCTTATTTGCAAGCCCCATCTGCCGTTTATAAGAACAACGTTCTATCTTTGACATAGATCAGAGAGCGCACGTATGAAACACTTCCCCATCTTTCTCGCCGTCGAAGGCCGCCGCATCGTCGTCTCCGGCGGGGGCGAAGCCGCGATTGCCAAGCTGCGCCTCCTACTGAAGACCGAGGCCCACCTCACCGTCATCGCCGCCGAGATCGCGCCGGAGATCCAGCGCTGGGCCGAAGAAGGACGCCTGACCACCCTGCCCCGCGCCATGGAGCCGGGAGATGCCATGTGCGCCGCGCTCTTCTACACCGCCAACGATGACGAAACCGAAGACGCCCGCGTCACCCGCCTAGCCCAGGCCGACGGCGCTTTGACGAACTGGGTCGACAACCTCGAGCAAAGCCAGTTCATCACCCCCGCCATCGTCGACCGCGATCCCGTAACCGTGGCCATCGGCACTGAAGGCGCCGCGCCCGTCCTCGCCCGCCGCATAAAGGCCGATCTGGAGGAACGCCTCTCACCCTTGCTCGGCAAGCTGGCCCGCATCGGCAAGGCCTTTCGCGCCCGCGCCGAGGCCCTGCCCTTCGGTCGCCCCCGCCGCGCATTCTGGGCGGAGTACTACGACCGCGCTGGCCCTGCCGCGCTAGCCAAGGGAGAAGGAGCCGTGGAACCGGCGCTGGAATTCCTGCTCAACAAACATCTCAAGGCCGAGGATGAGCCGGGCCATGTCGATTTCGTGGGTGCAGGCCCCGGCGACCCCGACCTTCTGACGCTGAAGGCGCGCAAAGCGATCCACTCCGCCGATGTGGTGATCCACGACCGGCTCGTCACGCCTGAAATCCTCGAACTCGCCCGCCGCGAGGCCCTCATCATCGATGTGGGCAAAGAGGGCTTCGGCCCCTCGACCCAGCAAGAGCACATCAACGCGCTGTTAGTTGAACACGGCGCACAAGGCGCCCATGTCGTCCGCTTGAAATCCGGCGACGCCACGATCTTTGGCCGCCTGGACGAGGAAATCGAAGCCGTTGCCACCGCGGGTCTCGCCTACACCATCGTGCCTGGCATCACCTCGGCCTCTGCCGCTATCGCCACCATCGGTCAAAGCCTCACCCGCCGAGGCCGCAACGCCTCGGTGCGGTTCCTCACCGGCCACGACATGAAAGGCTTCGCCGATCACGACTGGTCCGCGCTGGCCCGCCCCGGTGAAGTGGCCGCGATATACATGGGCAAGCGCGCCGCGCGCTATGTCCAAGGCCGCCTGATGATGCACGGCGCCGACCCCGCGACGCCGATCACGGTTATCGAGAACGCGTCCCGCCCCGACCAGTGCGTGCTGGAAACCCACCTCTCGCGCCTGGAACCCGATCTGGGCGACGCCGGCCTTACCGGCCCCGCGCTGATGCTCTTCGGCCTCGCCCCTCGCGCGGCCGTGCCCGCCGCACAAGACATCCCCCCTGAGGAGATCGCCCAATGAGCCGCCGTTTCACCCCCAAAACCGTCACCGCAAATGACCTGCTAGAAGGCGATGTGGTCTGGCTCACCGCCGACGACCGCTGGACCCGCACAATGTCCGAGGCCGAGTTGATCGATGATGAGGCGCACGCTCAACTCCGCCTCCTGCACGCACAAGCCCAACCCGATGTGGTGGTCGGTGCCTACCTCGCCGACGCTACCCCGGGCGACCAAGGCCCCGAACCGACGCACTTTCGCGAAACCTTCCGCATCCGCGGCCCCTCGAACTATGCCCACGGCAAACAGGTAGAAGAAAATGTATAGCTACAACGCCTTCGACCGCGACTTCCTCGGCGAACGCAACGCCCAGTTCCGCGCTCAGGTCGAGCGCCGCATCGACGGATCGCTGACTGAGGATGAGTTCAAGCCGCTGCGCCTGATGAACGGCCTCTACCTGCAACTGCACGCCTATATGCTTCGCGTCGCGATCCCCTATGGCACGCTGAACAGCGGCCAGATGCGCCAGCTTGCGATGATTGCTGAGCGGTGGGACAAGGGCTATGGCCATTTCACCACACGCCAGAACATCCAGTACAACTGGCCCAAACTGCGCGATGTGCCCGACATGCTGGACGCGCTGGCCGAGGTCGGGATGCACGCGATCCAGACCAGCGGAAACACGATCCGAAATGTGACCGCCGACCATTTCGCCGGTGCCGCCGCCGATGAAATCGCCGATCCCCGCCCGGTGGCGGAATTGCTGCGCCAGTGGTCCACCGACCATCCGGAATTCCAATTCCTGCCCCGCAAGTTCAAGATCGCCATTACTGGCAGCCCCAATGACCGCGCCGTCACCAAGGCCCATGACATCGGTCTGCGCATGGTGGAACGCGATGGCGAGGAAGGGTTCGAGGTGATCGTGGGCGGCGGTCTGGGCCGCACGCCGATGATCGGCAAGGTGATCCGGGACTTCCTGCCCAAGGCCGACCTGCTGCCCTATGTCGAGGCCATCGTGAGCGTCTACAATACGCTGGGACGGCGGGACAACAAGTACAAGGCCCGAATCAAGATCACGGTGCACGAACATGGAATCGAAGAGATTTCCCGCCGCGTAGAAGACCGCTTCGCCGTCCTGCGCCGCCAGTTTTCCGGCATCGATCAAGAGCTTCTGGCCAGTATCGAGGCGCAATTCGCCCCGCCCGCATTCAAAGCCGCCCCCGTCGCACCCGTGACCGAAGTAAGCGCCGCCTACCGCTCATGGATCGACACCAACATCACCGATCACCGCCGCCTCGACCACGCCATCGTCTCAATCTCGCTCAAGGCCCATGGCGCCACTCCCGGCGATGCCAGCGCCGATCAGATGCGCGTTATGGCCGATCTGGCCGAACGCTATGGCTACGACGAGCTGCGCATCAGCCACGAGCAAAACGTGATTCTGCCTCACGTCCACCGCGCCGACCTGCCCCTGATCTATGCAGCCCTGCGCGAGGCGGGTCTGGCAACCGCGAATATCGGTCTGGTGTCGGACATCATCGCCTGCCCCGGCATGGACTATTGCGCACTGGCCACCGCCCGCTCGATCCCCATTGCCCAAGAGATCGCGACCCGGTTCGATGAGCTGAAGCTGGAGCATGAAATTGGCCTCCTGAAGATCAAGATATCCGGCTGCATCAATGCTTGCGGCCATCACCACGTGGGCCATATCGGCATCCTTGGCCTCGACCGCGCAGGCGTCGAAAGCTACCAAATCACGTTGGGCGGCGACGGAACCGAGACCGCTGCGATCGGCGAACGCGCGGGCCCCGGCTTTTCAGCCGATGAGATCGTGCCCGCCATCGAACGGCTGGTGGCTGCCTATCTCGACCTGCGCGCGGGCCCCGAGGAAGAGTTTCTCCAAACCTACCGCCGCCTGGGCCTCGCCCCGTTCAAAGCCGCGCTTTACCCCGAGGCCGAAGCCCATGCCGCTTGAAGCCCCCCTCGCCCCGGTCGCCGACCGCGTCAGCGACCTGAACGCGCGGTATCGCCACCATTCGGCAACCGCCGTGCTGGAACACTGCTTGAGCGACTCGCAAGTGGGCCTGATCGCACTGGTATCCTCGTTCGGGGCGGAATCGGTGGCGCTGCTGCACATGGTGTCCGTCATCGACCGCTCGGTGCCGGTGCTGTTCCTAGACACTCAAATGCTGTTTGCCGAGACGCTGGGGTATCAACGCGAGGTCGCCGCCAAGCTGGGCCTCTCGGACGTGCGCATTCTGGAACCCGACCGCACCGAGGTATTCCTGCGCGACCCCGAGGGTGATCTACACCTGCCGGACCCTGATGCCTGCTGCCACCTGCGCAAGGTCGAACCGCTGGAAGACGCGCTCGAACCTTTCGACGCCTGGATCACCGGTCGCAAACGCTTCCACGGCGGCGGGCGCGCAGAGATGCCGTTCTTCGAGGCCGAGGGCGACCGTATCAAGGTCAACCCCCTCGCCCACTGGGCGCCGGTCGATGTGGCCGACTACATCACCAACAACCGGCTGCCGCGCCATCCACTGGTGGCCAAAGGCTTCCCCTCCATCGGCTGCGCCCCCTGCACCAGCCACGTAGCAACGGGTGAAGACCCACGTGCGGGCCGCTGGCGCGGGCGGGCCAAGCTGGAATGCGGGATCCATTTCATCAACGGCACCGCCGTGCGGCGCACGGAACAAAAAGAAGCAACACGATGACACAACACAATGATGCACCGATGCTGGTCCACGATGACGGCTTTCAAACCGACGACTGGACCACGCCTATCACCCCGCTCGCCGATCTGGCCGCCAATGATGATGTCGGCGCACTTGCCGTGGATCTCGCTAGCGATGACGATCCCGCAATTCTCAGCGACCGGTTGGCGCAGATCGCCTTGATCCGCGTAGCCTTCCCGTCCTTCGCAGATGGCCGCGGCTTCACAATCGCTCGCCGCCTGCGCGACGCGGGGTATACAGGTCGCCTGCGCGCAAGGGGACACGTCATTGCCGACCAATACGCGATGGCGCGGCGCGCGGGCTTCGACGAGGTGGAAATCCCTGCCGATCTCGCCGCCCGCCAGCCGGAAGACCAATGGCTAGCCCGCGCCAATTGGCAAGCCCACGACTATCAGTCGCGGCTACGCGCCCCAGCCTTTTCCTGACCCACATCAAAGCGTAAGAGGACGCGCGGGCTTTAGGCTCGTGCGCATGACCATGACCGAGCAAAACCCAGTGGACCAGACCACCGCCGCCAAAGTGCCCGCCCTGCCCGACGCACAGACCGTGACGGAGGTAAAGCACTATACCGACCGGCTGTTTTCCTTCCGCACCAGCCGCCCGCCATCGCTGCGGTTCCGGTCGGGTGAATTTGTGATGATCGGCCTGATGGGCGATCCCGACCCAAAGACAGGCAAGCAAAAGCCCCTGTTGCGCGCTTATTCCATCGCCTCCCCCTCCTGGGATGACGAGTTGGAGTTCTATTCGATCAAGGTGCAGGACGGCCCGCTGACCTCGAAGCTGCAGCATATCCAACCTGGCGACCAGGTGATCCTACGCCCCAAGCCCGTGGGCACGCTGGTCCATGACGCGCTTCTGCCCGGCAAGCGGATCTGGTTTTTTGCCACCGGCACCGGCTTTGCACCCTTTGCCTCGCTTCTGCGCGACCCCGAGACTTATGAGAATTACGAGCAGGTCATCGTCACGCATACCTGCCGCGACGTGGCCGAGCTGACCTATAGCCGTGATCTGGTGGACAGCATCCGCAACGACGAACTGCTGATCGAATTGATCGGGGCCGAAAACCTGGCCAAGCTGACCTATTACCCAACCACGACCCGGGAAGAGAGCGCCAAGATGGGGCGGATCACGCATCTGATCCAGGACGGGACGGTGTTCCGCGATCTTGGGATCGACGGGATATCGGTTGAGACCGACCGCGCGATGGTCTGTGGTTCGATGGGCCTGAACCTTGACCTCAAAGAAATCCTGGAAGGGTTCGGGTTGGAGGAAGGCGCGAACTCCGATCCCAAGCATTACGTGGTCGAGAAGGCCTTCGTTGGCTGAGACGAAAAACGCCGCGGCCATTGTTGGCCACGGCGTTCTTCCGTGAGTGTGGTGATTGGCCGGAGCTTACAGCCCCAGCGCCTCGCGAATCTGTGTCAGCACGCCTTCCAACAGCTCAGGGTTATCCCGCGCACCTTCCAGTGCGGCCCCAAGAGTGGTCTTCTGCAACGCACCCAGATCGGAGTTCTCAAGCGCGGCAGAGGCCGAATCGAAGTCGAAGCCGTCGGCAGAGAACACATCTGCCAGCGAACCAGCGGCGTCTGTTGCAGCCTCAGTGGCGCCCTCTGCAGCTTCCGTCGTCGCGTCCGTGGCACCTTCAGCAGCATCCGTGGCCCCTTCGACGGCATCGCTGGCCGCATCAGCCGCGCCTTCGGTCACGCCTTCAACCGCATCGCCGGCCGCATCGGCCGCACCCTCAACACCCTCAGTCGCCCCTTCGACCGCATCGCTGGCCGCCTCAGTCGCGCCTTCGGTCGCGCCTTCAACCGCATCGCTGGCCGCGTCAGCCCCGCCCTCAACAGCCTCTGCCGCCCCGTCGACAGCGCCTTCAACCGCCTCGGTCGCACCTTCAACAGCGCCTTCCACAGCATCGGTCGCCTCTTCAACCGCGTCGGTCGCTTCTTCAGCGGCCTCTTCGGTTTCTTCAGCGGTGCTTTCTGTCTCTGGCGCAGTCACGGCGCCGGTATCCGCCGGCATGGCGTCTTCGCCCGGTGCCAGAAAATAGAAGTAGCCCACGGCCACAATGACCACGAGCACGATAAGCCCAATCAGCCCTTTACCCATCTTTTTCTCCATAATGGATTTCCGCGGGTATACTGGCCCGGCGCCGCACTGACCGATACGGGAAACTCCCAACGCTTTTCCCACTGGCGAAGGATGGCCGACCCATCGGCCTATTCCTGCTTGAAGTGACACTGCGCCCTGCTTATTTTGCGCACCCAAGTGTTTGCCAACAATTAAAGGACAGCAACCATCGCTCGCAGACCCCACAACGCCCCGCCACAGCGGGACACAGGCCCCCGCGTAAATGACCGTATCCGGGCCCCTGAAATTCGCCTTATCGGCGCCGAAGGCGAAAATGTCGGTGTCGTGACCCCTGAACGGGGCATGCAGCTTGCCGAACAGGCCGGCTTGGACCTGGTCGAAATCTCGCCCAACGCGACGCCTCCGGTCGTCAAGATCATGGATTTCGGCAAATTCAAATACGAACAGCAAAAGCGCGAGAGCGAAGCCCGCAAGAAGCAGAAAACTATCGAGGTCAAAGAGGTCAAGTTTCGGCCTAACACCGATACGCATGACTACGACGTCAAGATGCGAAACGTGGTGAAGTTTCTTGAAAACGGCGACAAGGTGAAGGTGACCTTGCGGTTCCGGGGCCGCGAGATGGCCCACCAGAACCTGGGCCGCGATCTGTTGGAGCGTGTGGCCGCCGACGTCGAGGAAATCGGCAAGGTGGAAAACATGCCCAAGATGGAAGGCCGCCAGATGGTGATGATGATCGGGCCCGCGAAGTAGCGCACCTCCGTCAGTCAAAGCAAACCGGGCCGCAATGCAAAAAGCGTTGCGGCCATTTTCATGGCAAGCCTGCCGCCGTGCCCCGACTTCGCCCAATTAGCCCCACCGGCCCTGCCACAATCGCTGATAACACCCCAAATTGCGCGCGCTCGCTCAACAAAACTGACCGTTTCGCCGCCCGGCATGGATTGCCACGCCAAGACCGCGCAGCATAGACTGACGCCGGTATGGGTGGGGTGCGTAACGATGTCAGAGTTAACGACTCTGTCGGAGCAGTTGACCGACGAGGAATGGCTTGCCGAGATCGAACTGATCGGCGAGACAAATGGTTATTTTGAGCGTATTGGCGATGCTCACTCCGCGCTGTTTGTTGACGAATCCCTCGATGCGCTGATTGTCAGCTTCGATACCATCGCCTCAGCAAGGGCGGGCAGCGCAGAAGGCTTGCCCCATGCCGCCGTCATTGCCGAGGAACATGGGCTGTCCGTATTGTCGCTCGTTGCAAAAGGCCCAACTTGGTTTCGTGATCCCGCCGTTTACGATTTTTTTGACCGGCTGGTAGACGATGCCTTCTTTGAAGATTTTGACCGCGTGATATTCTATGGCGCGGGCATGTGCGGCTATGCAGCAGCCGCCTTCTCGGTCACGGCCCCGGGTGCCACGGTTATCGCCGTCGCCCCACAAGCCACGCTCGACCCCAGCCTCACGCTGTGGGACGACCGGTTCGTCGGCATGCGACGCGCCGATTTCACCTCACGCTACGGCTTTGCCCCCGACATGCTGGAAGCCGCCGAACAGGCGTTCATCCTGTACGACCCGGCGGTTGAGCTGGATGCCATGCACGCCGCCCTCTTCCGGGGTCCGCAAGTGTCGCATGTGCGCTTTCGCCATGGTGGCATCCATATCGGCGCCGACCTGCAGGCGATGAACCTTCTGGGCGACATATTCGAGCGCGCGGCGGCAGGCGCCTTGACCACGCTCGATTTTTACCGGGCCTTGCGCCACCGGCGTGACCACTTGCCCTACCTGCGCAACCTCTTGAACCGGGTTCATATCGAAGACCGCGACTGGCTGGTGGCGCTATTGTGCCGTGCCGTCCTTCGCAGCCATGATGCGCCACGCTTTCGCCACCACCTCGAGCTTAGCGAACACCGTCTGTCGGTTGAGGGCCGCGAACTGCCCCCCGCCCGCAAACGCCGCAGCGCCGCCTATCGCTTGCCAGAGCTGCGGCGGTCATAGCCCACCTTCGCGCTTAAGGAACCCCACAATCTCATCCACCCCCTGCCCATCGCGCAGGGACGCCATGACAAAAGGCCGCGTGCCCCGCGCGGCGAACGCATCCGCTTCCAGCATTACAGGATCCACGCCCACATGCGGTGCGAGATCGGTCTTGTTCACGACCAGCATGTCAGATCGCGTAACCCCGGGCCCCTTCTTGCGAGGGATATCCTGCCCCGCCGCAGTGTCGATCACATAAAGCGTCAGGTCCGCCAATTCCGGGCTGAACGTGGCGGCCAGATTATCGCCACCTGATTCGATGAAAATCACGTCCAGATCCGGGATCGACGCCCGAAACTCGGCCACCGCGGCGAGGTTGATGGAAGCATCCTCGCGAATGGCCGTATGCGGGCACCCGCCCGTCTCAACCCCCCGGATCCGCTCCAACGGCAGGATCTGGGCGCGCATCAGGAACTCGGCATCCTCGCGCGTATAGATGTCGTTGGTAATGACCGCGACGGAGTAATCTGGCGTCATCGCCCGGCACAGCGCCGCGGTTAGCGTGGTCTTGCCTGCGCCCACAGGGCCACCAATGCCCACGCGCAGGGGGCCGCTGGGGCTGGTCATGTCTTGAATATCCTCACATCCATCGTCTCATGCGCCATCGCGGCCAGATCCGCCCCGGGCGCCGCGCTGGTGATGTCATCTACCGAGGCCGTGGCGGCGCGCCGTGCCACATCCAGGATCAGCGGGTGCAAAGCCGCCAGCGCCGCCTGCCCCGCGCTTTGACCCAGCGGCACGAAACGCACCGCACCGGCCACGAGGTTCGAGGCAAAGCTCTGCAGGTAAAAGCCCGCCACCTGCGCCGGCGGCAAATCCAGCGCCCGCGCAGCCCGACCCACCGCGACGGGCAGCGGCACCGGTGGATGGGATGTGCCGTGCAACGCATTGGTCGCCTCGGTAAAGGCGGTGCCCTGGGCCAACGTCTCTGCCAGTCGCTCTCGCGAAGGCGCCAAGGCCCGGCCCAGCGCATCCAGCGCGCGCCAATCGGCATCCATGGCCATCGCGGCGCAAAGCAGGATCGCATCCGCCCGCCCACTGCCCCGCGCGATCACATCGGTGAGCCATACCTCCAAGGTATCCGCATCGCCTACAGCCCCGGTCGAAATCGCGTGTTCCAGCCCATGGGAATAAGCGAACCCGCCAACTGGGAACGCCGGCGACAGCCATTGCGTCAAGGCCAGTAGCCCGCTGTCAGTCATGGGAATGGCTGTGCCCAAAGGTCCGACCGTGCCCGTAGGCGCCGCCTTCGGGCGCAAAGGGTTCGGTCACAGACCGCAGGTTTGCGCCAAGCGTCTCCAACATCTTGGCCAGCACGTGGTCGTCACGGATCAGCAGCCGATCCCCATCAATTCGACAGGGTGTATGGCGGTTCCCGATATGCCAGGCCAGGCGTGGAAGATCGCCCGTCACCTCGATCAACGCCTCCGGGGCGGCACGCACCGCGACGGTGATATTGTCGCCCAGATCAAAACAATCGCCTTCATTGAGGGAAACCGTTTCCGGCAAATCCACCATGAACGCCCGCCCCGACGCGCTGACCAAACGGCGGCGGCGGATCAGGCGGGCCTCATAATCCAGATCAATGTGGTCTCTGGCATGGTGACAATGTGTGACGCTGTGCACCCGGAGCAGCTTGGTCTTATCGGTTGTCATGTCGCGATCAAACGCCCGCGCGTGGGGAATGACAAGACGTGGCATTGGCGCATGGTTCACACGACTCCACAGCGCCTAAAAATCAGGCAAAACCGAGATACTCAGGCCCCAAACAGGTCCCGAAACACAAAGGCCGGGATGTCCCGGCGATGCAAACCGATCAATGCCAGCTCTGCATCGCTCTTGGCGTTGAACCAGTACAGAATTTCCATGCGTTCCCGCTTTAGGGAATAGGCGTTAACCCCCAGTCCCATTGAGAGAAAATAGTGATCCAACCGGGCCTCAAGCGCCGGTGTGAAGCCCACATTCAAGTCAAACTGCTCAGCCATCGGAAACCTCTTATCTGCGGGTTCGGGTTTCCTCCCTTGGGTATAGCTTAGCGTGGCATGGTTAACAGACCAAGAATTTCGCGAGTATCCGCGCGGTTTCCGGCCGTCACGCCGGCCTCTTGCCTAGCAGATATACCCGCGCGCCTGCACAAACAGCGCATCAGTATCGCCAAGCCCACCGCTTTCAAACACTATCGTGTTTGCACCGTCTTCCTGGGCGTTCACCATCGTCTCGTTGCGGGCAAATTCCAGCGCCTGTTCGCCCACTACGGGGCCGAACACGCCGGGCGTGGTCGTGTAGATCTTCGTCGGCGTGCAGGCGGCCACATCACCAGCGCTGGCCACAGCCATACCCGGCGCGCCCACCAGCCCGCCCGCGGGTTCACACGCCGCAAGTCCCAGTGCTGCCAACAAAAAAAGAGTATACCTCATCGCAAGCCCCTTCCGTTGTCCCAAGGCCAGCATGCGAAGAAAGGCCCGTCCCTGACAAGGGACGGGCCAAATTATGCGCAAGGCGCCGCCGACGTGCACATCCGGCTCGTATCAAAGAAAGCCGATGCCGCCGACATAGTGCCGGGCAAGTTCTTTGCGTCGCAGACCACGGGCCGCAAGGTCACGGTCGGACATGGAAAACAGGGCTTCATAGCGATTTGCAGAACTCAGCGCAGAAAACAGCGCCCCAGCGCGGGCGAGGATCTTCATGGGTTACTCCAGCAATATGGGGTATTGTCGATTGCCCGGCATGTGGTCCCAAACCCAACGATCGACAAGCCAGAGTCTGCACATGCCCGCAATGCAACGCGCGCATGGGTCGTGTCAGAACATGAAGTAGCGCTGCGCCATGGGCAGTTCTCTGGCGGGTTCGCAAGTCAGCAGTTCGCCATCCGCGCGCACCTCATAAGTCTCGGGATCAACCTCGACCTCGGGTGTCAGATCGTTCAGCACCATGTCCTTCTTGCCGATCCCGCGCGTGTTCTCAACCGCAACTACATCCTTGGCCAGCCCCAGCACATCGCCGATCCCTTGATCGGCGGCCACTGCGGACACAAACGTCACCGCCGAGCGTTCCACCGACCGGCCAAACGCCCCGAACATCGGACGCGAATAGACGGGCTGCGGCGTCGGGATCGAGGCATTGGGATCACCCATCTGCGCACAGGCAATCGTGCCACCGATCAACACCATCTCGGGCTTCACCCCGAAAAACGCGGGGTTCCACAAGCACAGATCGGCCCGCTTACCCTCTTCGATGCTGCCGATCTGTGTCGAGATGCCGTGCGCAATTGCAGGGTTGATCGTATATTTCGCGACGTACCGCCGGACCCGGAGGTTATCGTTCTCCCCCGTCTCCTCGGCCAGCCGCCCGCGCTGCTTCTTCATCTTGTCGGCGGTCTGCCAGGTGCGGATGATCACCTCGCCCACCCGGCCCATGGCCTGACTGTCAGACGCGATGATCGAAAACGCACCCATGTCGTGCAGGATATCTTCGGCCGCAATCGTTTCTTTCCGGATCCGGCTTTCGGCAAAGGCCACATCTTCGGGGATCGATTTGTCCAGGTGATGACAGACCATGAGCATATCCAGATGCTCTTCCAGCGTGTTCACTGTGTAGGGCCGCGTGGGGTTGGTCGAGGAAGGTATCACATGATCCAGCCCGCACACCTTAATGATATCGGGCGCATGGCCCCCACCCGCCCCCTCGGTGTGGAAGGCATGGATTGTCCGGCCCTTCATCGCGGCCACGGTGTTTTCGACGAACCCGCTCTCATTCAGTGTGTCAGTGTGGATCATCACTTGCACGTCCATCTCATCGGCGACCGACAGGCAGCAATCAATGGCCGCAGGCGTCGTGCCCCAATCCTCGTGTAGCTTCATGGCGCAGGCGCCGCCTTCGACCATCTCGACCAGAGCCGCGGGTTGGCTGGCGTTGCCCTTGCACGCGAGCCCGAAATTCATCGGAAACGCATCGAGCGCCTGCAGCATCCGCCCGATATGCCAGGGACCCGGCGTACAGGTGGTGGCGAGCGTCCCATGCGCAGGTCCGGTGCCACCGCCCAGCATCGTGGTCAGGCCAGAATGAAGCGCATCCTCGATCTGCTGAGGGCAGATGAAGTGGATATGCGCATCGAACCCGCCTGCGGTCAGGATACGTCCTTCGCCTGCAATCGCCTCGGTTCCCGGACCGATGATGATATCGACGCCGGGCTGCGTGTCGGGGTTGCCCGCCTTGCCGATCTTGGCGATCTGCCCATCCTTGAGGCCCACATCCGCTTTGTAGATGCCAGAGTGATCAACGATCAGCGCGTTGGTGATAACTGTATCCACCGCGCCTTCGGCTCGCGTGACCTGAGACTGCCCCATCCCGTCGCGGATTACCTTGCCACCACCAAATTTCACCTCTTCCCCGTAGGTTGTGAGGTCTTTCTCAACTTCGATGATGAGGTCCGTGTCAGCCAGCCGCACCTTGTCGCCCGTGGTGGGGCCGTACATGTCGGCATAGGCCGCGCGGGAGATTTTGGTCGGCATTGATTTTCAGTCCTTCATTGCACGCGACGGCGCATCTGATCGTATTCGAACCTCACGTCCGCCGCACCCCTCGCTTCGACAAGCGCCGCACATTGGCCTTCGTCTTCTGTCTCAGCGGCCGCATCGCCGCGCGCGCTACCTGATCGGGGCGGCGACCTTTCAACATGGCGTGTGAGGCGACCGCAGCCGATTCAACGAACGCTGCCGGTTTTTCGGTGAACATGCGCATCGGTTCGGTCGGGCGGATCGACCACAGGCCCGCCAGCCCCCAAAGGCGCATGGTCATCACCGCTTGTGCCTCAAAGACGAGCTTCGTGGCTTCGATCGAGGCCATCCATAGCCCCATTGGATCCGCTCGTTTCATGTCACTCGTCCAATCCTGAAATCACTACGGTACCGCCGATCAGCTGGCCGCTTTCGATGCCGGCAGATCGGGGGCAAGGCTTACTGTCTTTTTCGCCCGGGCCGGCTTTGCAGCAGGCTTAGCCGCGGTGGCAGCGGCAGGTTTCTCCGCCGCAGGTTTTGCAGCAGGCTTCGGGGCCGCTTTGACAACAGGCGCTTTCGCGGCCGGCTTCGGGGCAGCCTTCGCGGCAGGTTTCGGGGCGGCTTTGACAGCGGGCTTCGGCGCAACCGCCTTGGCGGTAGGTTTTGAAGCAGCCTTCGCCGCTGATTTCGACGCCGCCGCAGTCTTCGCCGCCGGTTTCGGCGCCGCTTTCACTTCAGGTTTCGGCAACTCGACGACCTTCGCCTTGGGGGCAGGCCGTTTCGCCGCGGTCGCACGCCGGGCCGGAGCGGACGCTTTCCGCCGCGCCGGGGCCGGACGCGCAGGTGCAGGCGTTGCAACCTCAAACAACGAGGTGAAATCAACCTTCGGCAAAAACGGGTTCATCTCAGCCGCCGCATCGTAGAGGTTCTGATTAAACTCAACCTGCGCGACAACCACATCTGTCCAGTACTTTAGAGGATCAGAAAACGCATCCATCGGATTGACATACATTGGGTTTTGTCCTTTCAAACTCTGCTCTAAAGGCCGCCCATCACGGCCTGGTTAAATCCAAAAACCCGGCGCGCGCCGTCCAGCGGCACCAGTTGCACTTCGCGGGTCTGGCCCGGCTCAAACCGAACCGCCGTGCCCGCAGCGATATCCAGGCGCATGCCCCGGGCCGCGTCGCGGTCAAACGACAGTCCTGCATTCGTTTCGGAAAAATGATAGTGGCTGCCCACCTGCACCGGGCGGTCGCCGGTGTTCGACACTTCCAGTCGCACTGCGTCGCGCCCGTCATTGAGGGTGATCTCACCCGCCTCCGTTATCACCTCACCGGGGATCAAACGTCTTCTCCATAATCCGGCGCGTCGCGCTTCTGGACACGCGCGATGATGCGGGGGCCGAAGACGCCAAGCGCCGCTCCAATGGCTAGGACGATCCCCGACCCGCTGCCAAAGACCGCCGCCAGCAATGCGGCGGCCACCAGACAGATCGCGAAGGTGAACATGCGCAACTCCATCGCGCTCATCGGGGCCTCGGCCAGAAGCACGCTTTCCAGCGCCTTTTTTACATGCTCTTCGGCGTAAGGGGCACCAGCGCCCGCGGCAATTCCAAGAATAAGGGTGGCCAGCATATCGTGTCCTCCTCTCAGCGGATCGGGTGGTGGACGGTGACAAGCTTCGTCCCGTCCGGGAATGTCGCTTCGACCTGCACATCATGGATCATCTCGGCGATCCCCTCCATGCACTGATCGCGGGTGACGACATGGGCGCCTGCCTCCATCAGATCGGCAACGCTGCGCCCGTCGCGGGCACCTTCGACGACGTAATCGGTGATCAGAGCAATCGCCTCGGGGTGATTCAGCTTCACGCCGCGCGCCAGGCGCCCGCGCGCGACCATGGCGGCCACGCTGACGAGAAGCTTGTCTTTTTCCCGAGGGGTCAGGTTCATCGTTGGTTTTCCCTAGACTTGCCAGACACGCGGCACCGGCGCGCCGCGTAAGGTTGTGAGAATACGTGCCACCAGACCGCGCAAGGGATAGGCATCGGGCGCCATCGCCCGAACTACCAGTTTGTTGTCCCAAGCGGACGCTGCAACGGGGATCTCAGCCCCCTGCAGCACCGCGCGCACCGGGCCAAGCGCATCCTCGGCATCGTCGGCGAACAGGGCAATCGTCGTGAACGCGCGTGCCCCGGACAGGGCCGCGGGGCCATTGCGGTTGAGCGTGGCATCATCGAAGCGCAATGGTTCGACCATCACCGGCACGCCTGCGCGGCGCACAATACGACGGTCAGTGAAGTTGAGTTTCGTGACGTCTTCGCCCATCGCCGCCCGCCCGAGGACCACAGTTTCGACCATCAAGAACCGCGCATCGGCTGCCAGATCAACAGTGGTCTCGCGCTTGAGTGCAGAGCCATCGAAGAGGATCGTCTCCTGCGGAAGCCAGTGCAGTTCGGCCCCCGCCGCCACATCAAGCGTGACATTCATCTGCGCCACATCGTCTGCAGCGCGGTAGGCACGCTCGGCCGTTTGCGTTGCCGCAGTCGCGCAAGCACCCTCAGACACCGACACGGAATAGGACAGTTTGTCACCGCCAGTTAGACCGCCAGCCGTATTGAGAAACACCACTTCGGGTTCGGGGCTGTCGACGCGGGGCAGGAATGCCTTGGCCGACCCCGCCTGTCGCAACCCGCGCAAGACCGTCTGGCCGTCGCGTACCCCAAGGGATACGCCCGCGTCGCCGCGGGTGCGTTGCATGCTGGGGGTGGAACTGTCGAACATCACGGACAAGCCTTACTTGGCGCGGACCATATCCATGCCACCGTCAGGCGCAATGCTGCACATGCAAACATCGGCTGCATTCCGCACCATCCACAGGCAGGCGCCCAAAAATGAGGCGCTGAAATCGCGCTGGAAGGGGGTCTGGCGATGCGCTAAGCCCGGATGATGACCACCGAGTTAACGATCCGCCGGCCCGATGACTGGCACCTGCACCTGCGCGACGGCGATATGCTAAAGGCGGTTCTGCCGGAAACCGCCCGCCACTTTGCCCGCGCGATCATCATGCCGAACCTCGTGCCCCCGGTGGTGACCGGTGCAGATGCCGCCGACTACCGCGACCGGATCATGTGGGCGAAGCCGCAGAACTCAAAATTCCAGCCCTTGATGACGCTCTACCTCACCGAAGAGACCGACGTGCGCGACCTGCGCGCCGCGGCGGAAATCGGGCTGATCACAGCGGTGAAGCTGTATCCAGCGGGGGCGACCACCAACTCCCAATCCGGCGTGCGCGACATCTCAAAAGTGATGCGGGTGCTGGAAAACATGGCCCAGATCGGCCTGCCCTTGTGCGTGCATGGCGAGGTGACGACGCCCGAGATCGACATCTTTGACCGGGAGGCCGCGTTCATAAACACCGTTCTCGATCCAATCCGGCGCGAGATCCCCGAACTGCGGGTGGTGATGGAACATATCACCACCAAAGACGGCGTCGATTATGTGGCAGGCGGCGGGGAGACAATTGGCGGCACGATCACGACGCACCACCTGGTCATCAACCGCAATCATATCCTGGCCGGTGGGATACGCCCCCACTATTACTGCCTTCCTGTGGCCAAGCGGGAAGAACACCGTCTGGCCCTATGCGCCGCCGCCACCTCGGGCGACCCGAGCTTCTTTCTGGGCACCGACAGCGCACCGCACACTGATGCGGCCAAGCTGCAACCCTGCGGTTGTGCGGGGTGTTTTACGGCGACGAACACGCTCTCAATCCTCGCTCATGTTTTCGAAAACGAGGGCGCGCTCGACCGGCTGGAGGGGTTCGCGTCGCGCCATGGCCCCGCGTTCTACCGCCTGCCCGCAAACGTGGACACCATCACCTTGGTGAAATCAGTTGACCCTGTGACTTACCCAGATCACATCGACACCGGCGACGGACCTGTCACGGTGTTCGACCCGGGCTTCCCGCTCTATTGGAGCGTCACTGACTAACCCGCAAATGGCTTCGAAGCCATTTGCAGATCCTTTCGAAAGGATTTGTCCCATGATCCCCACCACCTACCCCGCCAAAGACGAAATCGCCCGGCTCACGGCCTCCATGCTCTTGGAAATCGAAGCGGTACACTTCAACGCCGATGAACCCTTCATCCTGTCCTCTGGCCTGCCCTCGCCAACGTATATCGACTGCCGCAAGCTCATTAGCTTCCCCCGCATCCGGTCGACGTTAATGGACTTCCTCGCCTGCACCGTGATGCGCGACGCAGGGTTTGAGGCGTTCGACAACGTCGCGGGTGGCGAAACTGCGGGCATTCCTTTCGCCGCGCTGATGGCCGAGCGTATGGCCTTGCCCATGACCTATGTCCGCAAGAAGCCCAAAGGCCATGGCCGCAACGCGCGAATCGAAGGCGCAATGGCAGAGGGCGAGCGTGTGCTCTTGGTCGAGGACCTTACAACCGACGGTGGGTCAAAGATGTCTTTCGTCGATGCGATTCGCGAAACGGGCGCGACGTGCGGGCACACGGCGGTGATTTTCTATTACGGCATTTTTCCCGAAACGATCAAAACCCTCGGCGATCACGGGGTCGCGCTGCACCACCTCTGCACCTGGTGGGATGTCTTGGAAGTGGCGCGGGACAAAGAGGTTTTTGACGCGGGTACACTCTCTGAAGTGGAGACATTCCTGCGCGATCCCCGCGCGTGGCAGGCCGCGCGGAGTTAAACACGTTCACCTTTGTCGAGCATGTAGAACCTTAGAAACGCGTTAAAAGTGTTTAAGAAACTGTTGCACTGAGCGGCATCTTGCCCACAAAATATAGATGCGGACTTACTCAAACCCGCAAGATTTACCCTCGACGCGGTCATACACAACCTATCCACAACTATATCCTTATTGATCGGCGCGCGCTGTTCGGCCATGTACGGACCCCTGAGGCAGGCGGGAGAAAAACAGTGAACCAGGTTACACCGGTCACGCAGGGACAGGCAGATGCGGCGGCGGAAACGCTGCCGCATAACATCGAGGCCGAGCAGCAGCTCTTGGGCGCGATCCTCACCAATAACGAGATCTATGACCGCATCGCGGCGATAATCAACGAGGGTCACTTCTACGAGCCTGTGCATGCGCGCATCTATGCCGTGGCCTCGGCCCGAATCTCAAAAAACGCGCTTGCCTCACCCGTCACGCTGAAGGCGTTCCTCGAAGATGACGATGGGCTGCAGGAACTGGGCGGCGCAGGCTACCTCGCGCGCCTCGCGGGCGCCGCGATCTCGTCCTTCGCCGCGCGCGACTACGCCCAGATGATCTATGACCTCGCGATCCGGCGCGAATTGATGGCGCTGGGGCGCGATATCTCGGACAAGGCAGGCAAGGTCGATGTGGCCAGTGAGCCGCGTGAACAGATCGTGGAAGCCGAACAGGCGCTCTACAAGCTGGGCGAACAAGGTCAGACAAACCAGGGGTTTCAGTCGTTTCTCAAGGCGGTAACGGACGCGGTAAATGTCGCAAACGCCGCCTATCAACGCGAGGGCGGGCTTGCGGGCTTGTCGACGGGGCTGACCGATATGGACAAGAAGCTGGGCGGGCTGCACCGCTCGGACCTGTTGATCCTGGCCGGGCGCCCGTCGATGGGCAAAACCTCACTCGCGACCAACATCGCGTTCAACATCGCAAAGGCTTACAGGCGAGGGCAGTTGCCGGATGGCAGCACCGGCGCAGTCGATGGTGGCTGCGTCGGGTTCTTCTCGCTGGAGATGAGCGCCGAGCAGCTTGCCGCGCGGGTTCTGTCAGAGGCATCCGAAGTGCCTTCCGAGCAGATCCGGCGCGGCGACATGACCGAGACCGAATTCCGCCGCTTTGTCGAGGCCGCCAAGACGCTGGAGGCCTGTCCGCTCTACATCGACGACACCCCCGCCCTGCCGATCAGCCAGCTTGCCGCCCGCGCGCGGCGATTGAAGCGTGAGCACGGGCTGGATGCGTTGTTCGTGGATTACCTGCAGTTGGTGCGGCCCGCGACGGCGAAGGACAGCCGGGTGAACGAGGTCTCCGAGATCACCCAAGGGCTGAAGGCGATTGCCAAGGAACTGGATATCCCAGTGGTGGCGCTGTCCCAGCTATCGCGACAGGTGGAAAGCCGCGACGACAAGCGCCCGCAACTGTCCGATCTGCGCGAATCCGGGTCGATTGAGCAGGATGCGGATGTGGTGATGTTCGTGTTCCGCGAAGAATATTACAAAGAACGCGAAAAG
Source organism: Pseudomonadota bacterium (assembly GCA_039820585.1). Taxonomy (GTDB): domain Bacteria; phylum Pseudomonadota; class Alphaproteobacteria; order Rhodobacterales; family Rhodobacteraceae; genus JBCBGF01. The sequence goes on along the minus strand of JBCBPV010000026.1, from coordinate 18,419 downwards.
CCTGGCGACCACGAGTTGGACAAGATGGCCGGCTGGCAGGAAGAGATGGAGCGCCTGCATGGCAAGGCCGAGGTGATCATCGGCAAGCAGCGCCACGGGCCCATCGGCACAGTGGACCTGAGCTTTGAGGGCCGGTTCACGCGGTTCGGCAACTTGGTCAAGCCGTGGCAGGGCAATGGCGGGTCGGACGGGTTTCACTAACGGCCGTCGAGGGGGCACTGCCCCCGCCGCGCAGGCGCGGCCCCCCGGGATATTTCGCGACCAAAGAGAACATTCCTTGAAAATGTGAGGTGACAGAGCGCGGCGGCTCTGGCCCAATAGCCCCATGCGTTGGCTGTTCCTGTCGCTTTGTCTTTTCGCCCTGCCTGTCCGTGCCGATCTGGTGGAGGTGGATGTGGAACTGTACCTAGCCGTTGACGTCTCACGCTCGATGTCGCCGGCAGAGCTGGAGATCCAGCGGCGGGGGTACGCCGAGGCACTGGCCAGCGAAGACGTGATCGGCGCCATCACCGGCGGGCTAATCGGGGCGGTGGCGATCACCTATGTGGAATGGGCGGGTCAGTATTCGCAGCGCGAGATCATTCCCTGGACGGTGGTGACCAACCGCGCGCAAGCTGAAGACGTGGCTCGGCGGGTCGCAGCCAATTTCGACCCCACGCTGCGCCGCACGTCGATCTCGGGCGTCCTGATACACGCCGCAGATAGCATCGACGCCAATGCCTATCATGGGCTACGCCGTGTGATCGACGTATCGGGCGATGGGCCCAACAACGATGGCCGTCCGGTCCTGCGCGCGCGTGAGGCGGTGTTGGCCCGTGGTATCACGATCAACGGCCTGCCGCTTATGACACGTGACGGGCTGGGCACGCGGTGGCATCTGGAGGATCTGGATGCCTATTATCGCAACTGTGTCATCGGCGGGCCGGGGGCCTTTGCGATCCCGGTTCTGAGCTGGGATCAGTTCGCAGAAGCTGTCCGGCGCAAGCTGGTGCTGGAGATCGCGGGGCACGCGCCCCAGTCCGAGCCCGAACCCCGGGTCATCCGCGCGCAGCATCGTGGCGACACTGGGCCGGTCTACGATTGCCTGATCGGGGAAAAGATCTGGGAGCGCAACCGCCGCTACTGGGATGGGCCTTGACCTCGGGGGCCTAGCTGTCAGAACAGCGGCCATGGCAACGGGCACTCTTTCCATCGATCTGGATTCAATCGCGGCAAACTGGCGCGCGCTGGATGCGGCGAGCGCATCGGGCGTGGAAACCGGCGCGGTGGTGAAGGCCGATGGTTATGGTCTTGGAGCAGATCGCGTGGCGCGGGTGCTGGCGCGGGCGGGGGCGCGGACGTTCTTTGTGGCCATGGCCGAAGAAGGGGCCGCGCTGCGTGAAACCCTTGGGCCTGATCCTGAAATCTTCATATTTTCCGGCCACATGGCCGGTGATGCGGATATGGTTGGCGATCTGCGTCTGATCCCGCTTTTGAACTCTTTCGACCAACTGACCCGGCATTTTGAGGCGCTGCCGCGCGCGCCCTTTGGCGTACAGCTCGACAGCGGCATGAACCGGCTGGGGCTGGAGCCCAGCGAATGGGCGGCAGCGCGCGAGGTTGTGCTAGCGGAAAAACCCGCCCTGGTGATGAGCCATCTGGCCTGCGCCGACGAGCCGGAACACGCGATGAACGCCGCCCAACTCAAGACCTTTGCCGACATGGTTGACGGCGTCACCGCGCCCAAGTCACTGGCGGCGACCGGCGGGATCCTGCTGGGGGCGGACTATCACTTCGACATCACGCGTCCGGGTATCGGGCTTTATGGCGGCGCGCCCTTTGTGGACGCTCAGCCAGTCATCGAACTGTCGCTGCCGGTGGTTCAGCATCGCACGCTGACAAAGGGCGAAACCGTGGGCTACGGCAACACCTGGACGGCCCCGCGCCCGGCGCGGATCGCCACCCTTGCGGCAGGCTATGCCGATGGGCTGATCCGCGCGATGGGCGGGACCGCGCAGGTGTTTGCCGGCGACATCCCCTGCCCGCTTGCCGGCCGGGTGTCGATGGATCTGGTGACCGTCGATGTCACCGACCTGCCCCGCGTGCCAGAGCATATGGAAATCGTAGGTCCTGCACAGGGCATCGACCGGCTGGCCGAAGCCGCGGGCACCATCGGGTACGAGATCCTGACATCGCTCGGCGCGCGCTATGCCAGGCGCTATGCCGGGGGCCACACATGAAGATCCTTGCAGCCATCGGCGCGACCGTACTTGGGTTTCTCGCCGTCATCGGGCAGATCACGATCTTTGCGGCCCGGGCCGTCAGCCACCTCGTGCGCCCGCCTTTCTACCCGCGCGAGTTCCTGACCCAACTGGGCTTTATCGGCTTTCTCAGCCTGCCAGTGGTCGGCCTGACCGCCCTGTTCACCGGCGGTGCGCTGGCCTTGCAGATCTACGCCGGTGGCGCGCGGTTCAATGCGGAAACCGTCGTCCCTTCCATCGTCGCGATCGGGATCGTGCGAGAGCTTGGGCCCGTCCTTGGCGGGCTGATGGTGGCGGGCCGGGTCGCGGCCTCTATCGCAGCGGAAATCGGCACCATGAAGGTCACCGAACAGATCGACGCGCTGACCACGCTATCCACGCATCCAATGAAGTACCTGACGGTCCCCCGCGTGCTGGCCGCCACCCTATCGCTGCCTGTGCTGGTCGCGATCGGCGATATCATCGGCATCATGGGCGGATATCTTGTGGGCGTCACGCGACTCGACTTCAACGCCGCCGCCTACATGACCAACACGTTGAACTTCCTTGAGGCGTCGGATGTTGTCTCTGGCCTCGTGAAAGCCGGGGTCTTCGGCTTCATCGTGGCAACCATGGGTTGCTATCACGGGATGAACTCGGGCCGCGGCGCGCAGGGCGTGGGCCGGGCGACGACCAGCGCCGTTGTCTCATCCTCAATCCTGATCCTCGCCTCGAACTACGTCCTGACAGAGGTGTTTTTCTCCGCATGATCGAGATGCAGGATGTTCATAAGGGCTTTGGCAGAAAAGAGATTTTGCGAGGGATAAACCTGAAGGTCGATACAGGCGAAAGCCTTGTGATCATCGGCGGCTCGGGAACCGGCAAATCGGTGACGCTGAAATGCATCCTGGGCCTGATCCAGCCCGATAGTGGCACAATCCTGCTCGATGGCCAGGACGTGCGCACGGCCGAGCGGGATCCGTTTCTGGCCAAGTTCGGGATGCTGTTTCAGGGCGCGGCGCTCTTCGACAGCCTTTCGGTCTGGCAGAACGTCGCCTTCCGCCTCTTGCGCGGCTCGCTGAAGCGGCCAAAGGAAGAGGCGCGCGAGATTGCCATCGAGAAGCTGCGCCGCGTGGGTTTGACCGCAGATGTGGCTGACCAGTTCCCGGCCGAACTGTCGGGCGGCATGCAAAAGCGGGTGGGCCTGGCCCGCGCCATCGCCGCGGACCCGGATGTGATCTTTTTCGATGAACCGACCACCGGCCTCGACCCGATCATGGCCGGTGTCATCAACGACCTGATCCGCGAGATCGTGGTTGAGATGGGGGCAACAGCTATGACCATTACCCATGACATGACCAGTGTGCGCGCCATCGCTGATACCGTGGCAATGCTGCATGACGGCAAGATCCGGTGGACCGGTCCCATCGCCGATTTGGACGGGTGCAGAGACCCTTACGTGGATCAGTTCATCCACGGCAAGGCTGAGGGGCCAATCGCGGCGGTGCGCTGATGGGCGGGCCGGTAGGCATTTTTCCCCTGGGCGTCCTGCTGATCTATGCCGCGCCGGTTATAGCCACCGCCCTACTGATCACATCGTGCCTGCGCGCCGCCCTGTCGCCCCTTGAGCCGCGGATCTACGCCGGTGCAGCGGCGCTCTGCGCGCTGGTATTTCTGGGCCTGGCCGCCAGCCGTTTCGACCTGATCTTCGCCCCGATCATGGCTTTTTTGTTCATGGTCGGCCTCTGGGCCGCATCGCTCGCCAAAGCGCCCCGGCGGCTGTTGCTGGCAGAGCCGGTGGCCCTGATAGCGGGCTTTGCCGCGCTGCCTCTGCTCCTGTAACGGTGAAGGGCGCGGGCTGGATTGTGCGTGCGCCCGGCACTATGTCTCGGCCATGGAACCGGTCCAGTTCATCCTGTGGTCCAGCGCGTTTTTGTGGCTTTACGCCCTGGTAATGGCCGTGGCCTGGTTCCGCGCAGTGGGCCAGGAAGAGACTGAGACCCATGTGGGCCACTTCGTCTCTCTGATGGGCGTTCTTGTGCCCGTGATCGCGCTGTCTGTACTGATCGTGCTGTTCGGCGGCACACTGGGCATTCCTTGGATCGTGTTTTTGCTGCCGCTTACGCTTCCTGGCGGGCTGGTGGTGGCCTTGCAACTGGAAGTCTCACGCCTGTGGGAGCCCACACTGAGGACCGAGCTGTCCCGGCTGGGCACGGCGCTGGCACTGACGATCATCAGCGCCTCGGTCACGCGCTGAGACATCCCCCCTCCTCGCGCTTAACCACTTGTTAGCTCTTCCCGCGCTAACCCTTGCGTAACCTCTTTGTCCCCCAACGCCGGGGATGTCAGCGCATATGGACCCATGATCGAAGTCTTGTTTGAGCTCTACCTCCGCACGCTACTGCAAGCCTTGCCCATCCTGACGGCCGCTGCCAGCGGGCGCCGCGCCCTGAGATCGCGCAGCATCAATGGCGCGCTTTACACCTTCGTGTTCCTGTTCAGTTGCGCCGCCGCCATCGGCATGTCCGGCGGGCTGTTCGAAGGCCGCCCAGCCGAAGCGGGCGCCATGGTCATGTCGGTCCTGTGCCTGCCGGTTTGGGCCGTTGTCCGCGAACTGACGCGCAAGCCCGAAGACGCAATCGATGAACCCGGCCCGATCGCCCCGGCAGAGCCGCGTTTCGCCTCCAGCCGCAGCGGCTCTCACGCCGCGGACAGGGGCACGCGCCGTCGCCTGCACGGGCCGATGACACAGCGCTGATCCGGCAACCTCTCTTTCACCGCGATCACCGAATAGGGATTCAGGTCCGTCCCGAAATGCGCTAAGCCGCCGGTCATGGCCAAACCTGCCACCACCTTCTCCTGCACAGCCTGCGGCGCGACCCATCGCAAGTGGTCGGGCCGGTGCGACAGTTGCGGGGCTTGGAACACCATCGTGGAGGAGGCGCCGCTTTCCTCTGGTCCGTCATCCAAGTCGCTGGGCGCCGCCCGCGGTGCTGCTGTGGCCCTCAGCGATCTTTCGGCGCGCGAGGCGCCACAGCCGCGCACCGCCAGCGGCATGGATGAATTGGACCGCGTGCTGGGCGGTGGCCTTGTCCCCGCCTCGGCCGTTTTGGTCGGTGGGGATCCGGGCATCGGGAAATCCACGCTTCTCCTGCAAGCCGCGGCTGAGTTCGCAGGCGCAGGGTTGAAGGCAGTCTACATCTCGGGCGAGGAAGCCACCGCCCAGGTCCGCATGCGCGCGGATCGCCTTGGGTTGGCACAGGCCCCGGTGCGCCTTGGGGCCGAGACAAACCTGCGCAACATCCTGACCACGCTCGACACGGAAAAACCCCATCTGGCAATAATCGATTCAGTCCAGACGATGTGGCTCGATACCGTCGACAGCGCCCCCGGTTCCGTCGCCCAGGTCCGCGCCGCAGCCCATGAGTTGACCACCTACGCCAAGCGCAAGGGCATCGCCGTGATCCTTGTGGGCCATGTCACGAAGGAAGGCCAGATCGCCGGCCCCCGTGTGGTAGAGCATATGGTGGACACGGTCCTCTACTTCGAAGGCGAACGCGGCCACCAGTTTCGCATCCTGCGCAGCGTCAAGAACCGCTTTGGCCCCGCTGATGAGATCGGGGTATTTGAGATGACGGGCAGCGGGCTGGCTGAGGTCGCCAACCCCTCTGCGCTGTTCCTTGCTAACCGCGAAAGCCCCGCCCCCGGATCGGTCGTCTTTGCAGGAATCGAAGGCACCCGCCCCGTCCTTTGCGAGCTGCAGGCCCTCGTCGCCCCCACCCCGCACAGCCAGCCCCGCCGCTCGGTCGTAGGCTGGGACGGCGGGCGACTAGCGATGATTCTGGCTGTTTTGGAAGCCCGTTGCGGCATCCCGTTCGCCGGGCTCGACGTCTACCTCAACGTCGCAGGTGGCCTTAGGATCAGCGAACCGGCCGCAGATCTGGCTGTGGCGTCCGCGCTACTGTCCGCGCGTGAGGATACAGCACTGCCCCAAGATACTGTTGTGTTTGGCGAAATTAGCCTATCAGGGGCCTTGCGCCCGGTCGCACAGACCGAAAGCCGGCTAAAAGAAGCCCGGAAACTTGGTTTCTCGGGCGCGCTTTTGCCAGATGGAAGTAAAACGGGGTCGGAGCCCGGTATGTCGGTGGAGCAGTTGTCCGATTTGCCGTCTCTGGTCGGGGGCATATTCGGAGCGGGGTAAACCCGCCCGCAGGAGTGAGGCAATGGAAGGTTTCACGTTCGTCGACGGCGCTGTTGCTGTCATCATTCTTATTTCGGCAATCCTTGCCTATTCGCGCGGGTTCGTGCGGGAGTCACTGGCGATTCTGGGCTGGGTCGGCGCCGCCGTCGCGGCCTTCTATGCCACGCCCGCCGCCACACCGCTGGTGGCCGAGGTGCCAATCCTCAGCGATTTCCTTGAAGGCAGCAGCGAATTGCAGGTCATTGTGGCCTTCGTTGCGGTCTTTGCCGTGGCTCTGGTTATCATCTCGATCTTCATCCCGCTGATCTCGGGCGCTGTCCAACGCTCGGCCCTTGGCGGTGTGGATCAGGGTCTTGGGTTCCTCTTCGGCGTGCTGCGCGGCGCCCTGCTCGTGATCGTGGCGCTGATCGTCTATGACCGCGTGTTGATAGGTGAACCCATCGCAGCCGTGGATGACAGCCGCACCGCTCAGATCTTTGCCGAGTTGCAGGACAGCGTGGCCGATAGCATCCCCTCGGATGTGCCCGCCTGGATCGCTGAACGGTATGAGCAATTGGTGGAAACCAGCGCGCCGGTCGTGGAATAGCGCCTAGGCGCCGGTGAGGGCGACGCCGCGTCTCCCGGCCAGATCCGTCACGTATTGCCACGCGACCCGACCAGACCGCGCGCCGCGCGTGGCCTGCCATTCGATTGCCTCGGCACGCAGCGTATCGTCGTCAATCGTGATCCCAAACGCATCGCAATAGCTGCGGATCATCGACAAGTAATCGTCCTGGCTGCACGCGTGGAACCCCAGCCACAGACCGAACCGATCACTCAGCGACACCTTCTCCTCGGTCGCCTCGCTGGGGTTAATCGCTGAACTACGCTCATTCTCGATCATGTCACGTGGCATCAGGTGGCGTCGGTTCGACGTGGCATAAAAGATCACGTTCTCCGGCCGCCCCTCGACACCGCCATCCAGCACCGCCTTCAGCGACTTGTAGTGCTGGTCATCATGGCTGAACGACAGATCATCGCAAAACAGCAGGAACCGATGCGGGGATGCGCGCAGCAGCGTCAGAAGCCGCCCAGTGGTGGGCAGGTCTTCGCGCTGCACCTCGACGATCTTCAACGCATGTCGCCCCGCCACATCCGAATGAACCGCCTTTACAAGCGACGACTTGCCCATACCCCGCGCGCCCCACAGCAGTGCGTTGTTCGCGGGCAACCCTTTCGCAAACTGTTCTGTATTGGCCAACAGCGTATCGCGCGCCCGGTCGATGCCCAGAAGCAGCGGAAGGTCCACACGGTTTACCCGGGCCACGGCCTCAACCCGGTCAGGCTCGGTATGCCAGACAAAGGCACTGGCGGCGTCGAAATCTGGCGCGGCCACCGGCGCCGGGGCCAGCCGTTCCAGCGCCGCGGCAATCCGCTCTAACGGGCCGGTCATGCAACCTACTTTGTCCTGCAAAAACGTCTCACCGTATTCGGCGAGAAGGTACTTAGAAATCTCTTCTATCTTCTTTTGGAATTCTGTGTGTCTTCGCTTTTGCGAACGTAGCCAATAGGTACTCCCGAGGGCGCGATTTGTAATTGTACTCGGAGCAAGATCTCGCGCTCGACACCAAGCCTCGAACTCCTCCAAGATCGATGAATTCATGCCTTGGGATCGCCGTCCGCTGTGTCCGCCTCAACCTCATCATCGAAGTCGTACAGCTCTTCATCCTCGTCCAAGAGGCCCTCTTCGCGCATCCGCTTTGTGCGCGCCTTCTCAATCCGCTTCACCAGCTGGATCGACACTTCGTAAAGGCCGTAGACCACGACAAACAGGATCGCCTGCGTGATGACATCGGGCGGCGTGACAAGGGCCGCCAGCACCAGAATGCCCACCACCGCGTATTTGCGCATATTGGCCAGACCGTGCGCCGTCACAAGGCCCGCCTTGCCCATCAGCGACAGCATCACGGGCAACTGGAAGCACAGCCCGAAGGCCATGATGAATTTCAGCGTGATATCGAGTGACTCGTTGACCTTCCCAAAGAAGGTGACCTGAATGCCCTGCTCGGTCTCGGGCACCACAGCTGTGTCCGTTGGCATCGACTCGGTCACGCCAGCCAGAAGATTGGCAAAAATCGAACTGACATCGGCAAAGCCTAGGAAGAATCGCATCGCAAGCGGCGTGACGACAAACTGCGCAAAGGCCGCGCCTGCAAAGAACATAAAGGGCGAGGCGATTAGGAAAGGCAGAAAAGCGTTCTTTTCAGACCGGTAAAGGCCTGGCGCCACGAACCTCCAAAGTTGGAAGGAAATCACCGGGAAAGCCAGCGCAAAGCCAAACACGAAGGAGATGCGGAACAGCGTGAAAAGGTACTCCTGCGGCGAGGTGTATTGCAATGTGGGGGATGGATCACCCAGTGCCCTCAGCGTCGCCTCAATCGGTTGGATCAGGAACTGCAGGATCGGCTCGGCCACGGTGAAGGCCAGCACGATCCCGATGAGAAGCGCAATAACGCAGCGGATTAGCCGATTACGGAGCTCGGCCAGATGCTCCAGCAGCGGGGCGGCGCTGTTCTCAATATCGTCGGTATTGCTCATTTGCGCCTCTTGCCCGCGGCGGCAGCTTTCTTCACGGGCCGGTTTTTCGCAGGAGCGCCCACCTCACGCGGGGTGAAGGGCACGTGCTCCACCTTAGGCTTGGGCATCGACGCCTCGCGCACGGCCTGCGTTTTGGCCCGCGTCTCGGCGATACGTTTGGCCGTCTCTTCCTGAATGCGGTTCGCCTCGGCCACGCGTTCGGCCCGTAACGCGGCGGTGTTGGCCCCCTCGGGCTTGTCCGGTTTGGGCTTGATCGGGGCGCCGGTCTTCCACTTGTCCAGTGCATCCGTCGCCTCATCCAGCGTATCCAGACCCATGTTCCGGGTGGATGCCATGCCCTTCAGACTATCGGCCGTTTCTTTCACGCCCGTCTGCTCGGCGGCATCGTTCATGGCGCGCTTGAACTCACCGGCCATGTTCCGGGCGCGCGCTGTGAACTTGCCCATCTGCCGAAACATCTGGGTAAAGTCCCGCGGACCCAAAACGATCAGGGCCACAACCCCGACCACCAGTAACTCGGACCAACCGATATCCAACATGACGTGCGCCTCGCCTGGTCAGTTCAGACCTTGGGCTTGTCGTCTTCTTCTTCGGGCGTCACGTCGCGGGCGGCCACGGAGGCCTCATCCTCGATCTCTTGCTTGCCGTCATCCACGCCCTTTTTGAAGGCGGTGATGCCCTTGCCAACCTCGCCCATCAGGGCCGAGATTTTGCCGCGCCCGAACAGGACCAGAACGACAACTGCGATCAGAAGAAGGCCGGGAAGGCCAATATTGTTCAGCATGGGGTCTCTCCCTTTGACGACCACTCCGGGCGGCCGCGCGAAATTCACTCTGGGCGTTCTAGTGGCCTCCCGTGCCGGGGAAAAGCGCCAAGTGAGTGCTGGCGTAGGGTTGAGGGCAAATGGCCCGGTTCCCTTGAAACCGTTGCTTCCAACTGACAGGTTAATGTCAGTTGATGCGCAATTCTTGTCGAATCGCGCCTAATTCGAGGGGCCCATGCGCCGCACCGACCGCCTGATCGACCTAGTCCAGATTCTGCGTGACGGGCAATTGCACTTGGCGCGCGACCTGGCCGACAGCCTGGGCGTGTCACAGCGCACGGTCTACCGGGATATGGACACGCTCATCGCCTCTGGCTTGCCGGTCGAGGGCGCGCGGGGCGTGGGTTATATCATGACCGCGCCCATCACCCTGCCACCGCTGAACCTGACCCTGGAAGAGCTTGAGGCCCTGCACCTCGGCGTCGCGATCGTGGGCGAAGCGGCAGAACCTGAATTGCAGAAGGCGGCGAAGTCTATGGCCGCCAAGCTAGACGCTGCCCTGCCCGAAGATCGCGCAGCCCCCCCCAACGGGTGGGGTTTTGCCGTCTATCCCTTCGGCGATGCAGCCAATGGTTTCGTCCACATGCCCCCCTTGCGCGCCGCCATTCGGGCGCGGCAGAAGCTGCGCATCACGGTTGCGGATGACGAGCAGCAGATCATCCGCCCGCTCAGCCTCGACTATTGGGGCCGCGTTTGGACCGCGACCGCGTGGTGCGAGGGGCGTGAAGGTTTCGCCGTTTTTCGTCTGGATCAGATCACGGCGCTCGACGTCTTGCCGGAACTGTTCGTGGATGAACCCGGCAAAACATTCGACGACTACGTGAAAACAACCGGATAGAGCGACGCCACCAGCAACACCGCCATGGTGATGTTGAACGCCCGAAGCCGCGCGGGCCGCGTCAGAAGCCGCCGCACCTGTACCCCCAGCAGCGCCCACACCCCCACCGAGGGCAGGTTCACAGTGCCAAAGATCACCGCGACCAGCACAATTGCCCAAATCTCTTGCGCGGGCGCATAGGCGGCCAGCGCGGTCAACGCCATCGTCCAGGCCTTGGGATTGACCCACTGGAACAGCGCGGCCTGCACAAACGTCATTGGCTTGCCCGTACCCTCTTGCCCCTCGGGCGGGGCGGCATTGGCGATTTTCCAAGCCAAGTAAAGCAGATAGGCGATGCTCAGCACTTTGAGGATCGTGTAACTGATCGGCACCGCGTCAAACAACCCGATCAGCCCCAACCCCACCAGAACCACCATCACAACGAACCCAAGCGCCACGCCCAGCATATGGGGGATCGTGCGCACCAGCCCGAAATTCGCGCCCGAGGCCATGAGCATCATGTTATTTGGCCCTGGCGTGATCGAGCTGACAAAGGCAAAGGCGGCGAGCGCGGTGAGGAGTTCAGGTGTCATATGCATGACAATTGCGCAGAACCGCCGCCGTGAAATTGCGAACACGGCTTAATCAGGTCAATGTTCACAACTTATGGCGAAGATCGACCAGATAGACGACGCGATATTGCGTGAGCTTGGCCGCGATGGCCGTATTTCAAACATCGAACTGGCTGACCGCGTGGGCCTGTCACCATCAGCTTGCCTGCGCCGGGTCGCAGCGCTCGAACGCGCGGGCGTGATCGCGGGCTACCGCGCCGTCTTGGATCGCGAGGCGTTGGGTAACGGGTTCGTCGCCTACATCGCGGTGGCACTGAACGACCACACCAAAAAGGCGCAAGAAGCGTTTGAGGCCGCCATCGCCCGCGCTCCGCAAGTGACCGAGTGTCACAATATCACCGGCGCAGTGGAATACCTGTTGCGCGTCGAAGTGGCCGATCTGGCCACCTACAAGGTGTTTCACACCGACATCCTGGGCACCCTTCCCCAGGTTCACGGGCTGACGACCTATGTCGTCATGGGCTCCCCCAAAGACGAACGCGCCTAACCCCGCTGTGGAAACACAAAACACCGCTCCCGCCGGATCATCAGCCACAGCGCAGTTCCAGGCTTCGGCAGGAACACCGACGGCACTGCGGCTTTCAGGATCGAACCGTCGTGGTCCATTTGGAAATCGACGAGGCTCTCATTCCCGATAAACCGCGCGCGCGTCACAATCCCTCGTGCAGGCGTGCCGTCCTGCGGCGTCGGGTTCGGGCCGCGCCCGCCACGGTCGAAGTCGATGCGCAGGTGCTGGGGGCGGATCACGATCTCAACCGTGGTGCCATCGGGCACGCCCGGTGCCAGGAACTGCCCGAACGGCGTCGTGGTCAGCGCACCATGCACTTCGCCCCGGATCACATTGATATCACTGAAAAACGCTGCCGCATACTTATCCACCGGGGCATTGTAGACATTGTAGGGCGCCCCACGCTGCACGATCTGACCATCGCGCATCAGCGCAATCTCATCGGCCATGCGCATCGCTTCTTCCGGCTCATGCGTGACGAGCAGAACCGCAGCACCTTCCTCTTTCAGGATCTCCAGCGTTTCATCCCGAATCCCATCGCGAAGCCGGTTATCAAGCCCCGAGAACGGCTCATCCATCAGCATCACCCTCGGACGCGGAGCCACCGCGCGCACCAGCGCCACGCGCTGTTGCTCACCCCCAGACAGTTGATGCGGATACTTGTCCGCGTAGCCGCCCAGATGGACCCGGTCCAAGAGGTCCCCCACTCGCTGCCGGTTCGCCGCCCGCCCGCCACGCAGACCAAAGGCCACGTTGTCACCAACGCTCAGATGCGGAAACAGTGCGAAATCCTGGAACATCAGCCCCACACCGCGCACCTCTGGCGGATCGTGCCGCGCGGGGCCGGACACCACCGCACCGTCAATCGCGATCTCGCCCGCATCCTGCCGGTCGACGCCAGCAACGATGCGCAGGGTCGTCGACTTACCGCAGCCCGATGGCCCCAACAGGCAGGTCACCTGCCCCGGCATCACCGACAGCGACACGTCATGCACCACATCGCGTCCGCCAAAGCGGCGCGACAGCGCGCTAACCTCAAGACGTGGTGTGTTGTCCGTCACCCGTGACCCACCGAAATCCCGATCAAAACCATCGGGTTTTCCGCCTAACAGCCACGTCCCGGCCCGGCAAGACCCCTGCCCAGACCAGCCTCACAGCGTTGCGTTGATCGCACCGCCATCAAGCAGGATGTTTTGCCCCACGATAAAGCCCGCGTGCTGCGAGCACAGGAACGCGCAGGCCGCCCCGAACTCTTCCGCGGTGCCATAGCGCCGGGCCGGGATTGTTGCTTGCCGCTGCGCCGTGGCCTCGGCCACCGTGATCCCCTGCGCCTTCGACACACCGGCATCCAGCATATCCGCACGATCCGTCGCATGGATGCCCGGCAACAGGTTGTTGATCGTAACACCCTTTTCGGCCACCTGCCGCGCCGTGCCCGCAACAAATCCGGTCAACCCGGCCCGCGCGGTGTTCGACAGCCCCAGCTGCGGGATCGGCGCCTTGACCGAGCCCGAGGTGATGTTCACCACCCGGCCCCAGCCACGCTCCATCATCCCTGGCAAGACCCCCTGCATCAGCGCCACGGGCGTCAGCATGTTGGCATCCAGCGCTGCAATGAAATCCTCTCGGTCCCAGTCCGCCCAAAGCCCCGGCGGCGGGCCACCAGCATTGTTGACCAGGATGTCGGCAGACCTGGCAGCGGCCAAAACCTCCGCCTGCACGCTCTTGTCGCTGATGTCCCCAGACACAGTCGTGACCGTCACACCATGAGCCTCCCGGATCTCGGCCGCAGTCGCCTCCAACACCTCCGCACCGCGGGCATTGATCACCAGATCCACCCCCTCGGCGGCAAGCGCCATTGCACAGCCTTTGCCCAACCCCTTGGACCCCGCACAAACAATCGCTGTCTTGCCAGAAATCCCCAGATCCATGATGCCCTCCGCGGCCTTTGTCCGGCTTTCACCTAACAAAGGCCGGGGGGCAGCGAAAGGTCGAGCGTCTTACATCGTATAGAAGAACTCTTCCCGGGTGATCTTGCCGCCCGCCACATGGTAGACGCCGACCTCGGCCATGTCCGACACTTCGCCAGTTTCTTTGTTCTTCGTCTTCAACTTGAAATGCACGGCGAACCGATCATCCCCATGTTCATATGGGCCATCAATGGTGCCCTCGAGAAATTCGAAAGCGCTTTCCCACCAGGTATGTTTGCCCCGTATCGCTTCCAACCCCTTGGCCTCGCGTCCCATGCCACCGGGATCGGCCGCCTCCACCGAGACGGCATCCTCGGCGTATAGTTTGGCAAGGTTCTCGGCCTCGCGCCCCTCGCGGCATCCGGCCACCAATTCGTTGGCAATTTCAGACAGTGTCATAAGTGATCTCCCTCATTGATCCACCGCTCAGGCCGCCCTAAATGTTCTTGTTATGTTCCAATCATGCCCCGCTGCGCCCGCCTGGTCAACTGACGACATGCTGACATCGGCGGGATACTTCCCTTCGCCCGGACCGCCCGCTATATGCCCCCCATGTTAGACCGCGCCTCCAACAGCCCCAGCCTGCCCCCGGAAATCGCCCGGCGGCGCACCTTTGCGATCATCTCGCACCCCGACGCAGGCAAAACGACGCTGACGGAGAAGTTTCTGCTTTACGGCGGCGCGATACAGATGGCCGGACAAGTGCGCGCCAAAGGCGAGGCGCGGCGCACCCGGTCCGACTTCATGCAGATGGAAAAGGACCGCGGCATCTCGGTCTCGGCCTCGGCGATGTCCTTCGATTTCGGCACGTACCGATTCAACCTGGTCGATACGCCAGGACATAGCGACTTCTCCGAAGACACGTACCGCACGCTCACCGCCGTCGACGCCGCGATCATGGTGATCGACGGGGCGAAAGGCGTCGAAAGCCAGACGCAAAAGTTGTTTGAGGTCTGCCGGTTGCGCGACCTGCCGATCCTGACCTTCTGCAACAAGATGGACCGCGAAAGCCGCGATACATTCGAAATTATCGACGAGATCCAGGAAAATCTGGCCATTGACGTCACCCCCGCCTCTTGGCCCATCGGAGTGGGCCGCGATTTCGTGGGCTGCTACGACATGCTGCACGACCGTCTGGAACTCATGGACCGGGCCGACCGCAACAAGGTGGCCGAAAGCATCGCAATCGAAGGTCTCGAAGACCCAAAACTCGCCGAACACGTGCCCGCCGACTTACTGGGGAAGCTCACCGAAGAGCTTGAAATGGCGCGCGAGCTTCTGCCCGCCTTCGACCGCCAGGCCTTCCTCGACGGCACGCTTACTCCGATCTGGTTCGGCAGCGCTATCAACTCCTTCGGCGTGAAAGAACTGATGGACGGCATCGCCCAATACGGCCCCGAGCCGCAGCCGCAATCAGCCGAACCCCGCCAGGTCGCCCCCGATGAGAAAAAGGTCGCGGGCTTCGTCTTCAAGGTGCAGGCCAACATGGACCCAAAGCACCGCGACCGCGTGGCCTTTCTGCGCATGGCCTCGGGCCATTTCAAACGTGGCATGAAGCTGACCCATGTACGCAGCAAGAAACCCATGGCCATCTCGAACCCCGTCCTCTTCCTCGCCTCAGACCGAGAGTTGGCGGAAGAGGCGTGGGCCGGCGACATTATCGGCATCCCCAACCACGGCCAATTGCGCATCGGCGATACCTTGACCGAGGGTGAGGCGATCCGCGTGACCGGCATCCCGTCTTTCGCTCCGGAACTGTTGCAGAATGTACGTGCGGGTGACCCGTTGAAGGCCAAACACCTCGACAAGGCGCTGATGCAGTTTGCCGAAGAAGGCGCTGCCAAGATCTTCAAACCAATGATCGGTGCAGGCTTTATCGTAGGCGTTGTTGGTGCCTTGCAATTCGAAGTGCTGGCCAGCCGGATCGAGCTGGAATACGGCCTGCCCGTCCGGTTCGAGCCCTCACAATTCACCTCTGCCCGCTGGGTCACCGGCCCCGCCGACAAGGTGGACGCCTTCATCAACACCAACAAGGGCCACATCGCGCAGGACAACGATGGCGACACCGTCTATCTCACCCGCCTGCAATGGGACATCGACCGGATTGAGCGCGACCACCCCGACCTGACGCTGAGTGCCACCAAAGAGATGATGGTCAGCTAGACCCACAAAAAAGGGCCGCAGACCGCGACCCTCTTTGCAAAAACCTTGGAAAACCGGCTATGCCGCCGCCGTCGCACCCGCGTTCAGACCTGTGTCATTCCGGCGCAGCGTGCGCATGACGACCAGGTGTGTCAGCGCGACACCGCAGATAAAGGCAGCAATCGACGACAGCGTCATCGGCACGCCAAGCACCATAACACCGCGCGAAAGTTCTGTCGCGATCAGGGCAGAGTATTCCATGTGTAACCTCAATTCACGTTGCGTTGGGAAAACCAAAGCCGCGCAATTGTGGCAAAACTGAGGTGCGAATTTCGCAAACCAGCGCGAATTCAGCGACTTACCGCCTATTGTTGCAGTTTTGACGCGTTACCCCCAACGCCTCAGTTTCCGCCGTCCATGTGGATAACTCTGTGCACCGAAAGACGGCCACACACACGGCGCCATACCGATGCCAACCAGCCGCCATGCGACAGTTTACCCCGCGTCAAGGCATTGTCAGAAAAACGTGCACAATTCAGGGGTTTCGGCACACATCCGCACCCACGCCCAAAGGTGCGTTGACGCGTGACCCCATCCGTTGTAGCCAGCGCCAACACAGAGGCAACTTGTGGATAAGTCAGGACCATCCGGGTCCGCGCCTCTTAGCCGACGGGCCACAATGCGGTCCGTAATACACGGACGTGCATGACCAAGTTTGCTGATTTAAAGCTGTCCCCGAAAGTATTGAAGGCCGTCGAAGAGGCGGGCTACGAAACCCCCACCCCGATTCAAGAAGGCGCCATACCGCCCGCTCTTGACGGGCGTGACGTCTTGGGCATCGCCCAGACCGGGACGGGCAAGACCGCTTCCTTCACCTTGCCGATGATTACCATGCTGGCCCGCGGCCGCGCCCGCGCGCGCATGCCGCGCAGCTTGGTGCTGGCGCCGACGCGCGAACTCGCAGCCCAAGTGGCCGAAAACTTCGACACTTACTCCAAGCATGTGAAGCTGACCAAAGCGCTGCTGATCGGCGGCGTCAGCTTCAAGGAACAGGACCAGTTGATCGACAAGGGCGTCGACGTCCTGATTGCCACGCCGGGCCGCCTGCTCGACCATTTCGAGCGCGGCAAGCTACTGCTCACCGGCGTGCAGATCATGGTGGTCGATGAGGCTGACCGCATGCTCGACATGGGCTTCATCCCCGATATTGAACGTATCTTTGGCCTGACGCCCTTTACCCGGCAAACCCTGTTCTTCTCCGCCACCATGGCGCCCGAGATTGAGCGGATCACCAACACCTTCCTGTCGAACCCCGAAAAGATCGAAGTCGCGCGCCAAGCCACCACATCTGAGACGATCACCCAATCGGTTTTCATGTTCCGCGGCTCGCGCCGGGATCGCGCGGCCAGCGAAAAGCGCGCCCTGTTGCGTGCGCTGATCGATGCAGAGGGTGAGAAATGCACCAACGCGATCGTCTTCTGCAATCGCAAGACCGATGTCGATATCGTCGCTAAAAGCCTGAAGAAATACGGCTACAACGCAGAACCGATCCACGGTGATCTCGACCAATCGCATCGTACCCGCACACTTGACGGTTTCCGCGATGGCTCCATCCGCCTGCTGGTGGCCTCCGACGTCGCGGCCCGCGGGCTCGATATCCCTGCTGTGAGCCACGTCTTTAACTTCGACGTGCCAGGCCATGCTGAGGATTACGTCCATCGGATAGGCCGCACAGGCCGTGCCGGCCGCGAAGGGGCTGCGATGATGATCTGCGCGCCCAATGACGCCAAGAATCTCGACGCGATCGAACGCCTGATCGAAACAGAAATCCCACGCGGCGAAAGCCCGCTCGGCACCGCCGACCCCGCACCGGAAGTGGTGGAAGAGGACACATCTGAAAAGCCCCGCCGCAGCCGGTCTCGCGGCAGCCGCAAACCACGCGAAGACGCCCCAGAGGCCGTGGCAGAGCCTACCGAAGTTGCGCCCGTTGCCGTTGTCGCCAACGAAGACAAACCCGCTCGCACCCGCTCACGCGGCGGACGGGGCCGGGGCCGTGAGCGTGACGAAAAGGTGGTTGGCATGGGCGATCACATGCCCGGCTTCATCGCAATGAGCTTTGAAGAGCGCATGGTGGGCTAGCCATGGGCATGGTCCTTGAACTTCGGCGCTGCGCTAGCGCGGAGTTGGCAAGGTTCGAAGCGGCATCCGAAGAAGAGGTATACGAGACAGCATTCCCGGGCGACCTGGTGGAGGCTTTGTACGAGAGCGGCCACTGGATCGACCTCGACAAGTTATGGCACGCGATACACTTTTTGCTCTGCGGCGTCGTGTTCACCGACGTGCTTCCCGAAGGCTTCATTTTTGGCGGCACTGAGGTGTCAGAAGATCAGGGCTATGGCCCCATCCGTATTTTGCGCCCCGACGATGTGGTTGGCATAGCGGATTTTCTGACACCTCAGTGCCGCCAAAAATGAAGCCTTCGGGAAGCACGTCGGTGAACACGACGCCGCAGAGCAAAAAGTGTATCGCG
>JBCBPV010000025.1:0-46265 GCA_039820585.1 Pseudomonadota bacterium | reverse complement strand
GCAGAGCGAGTTCTTCGCGCTTGAAGGTCTGTCGCAACTGATGCTCACCGTGCGTGAGGTGCGCCAATCCGCGAACCCCGATCTGCGGATCGAAGGCGTGGTGATGACCATGTTCGACCGTCGCAACAACCTCAGCCGGGCGGTTGAGGTGGATGCGCGCGAAACGTTGGGCGAGATGGTGTTCGATACGATCGTGCCGCGCAACGTCCGCCTGAGCGAAGCGCCGTCATTTGCGATCCCTGTCCTGGAGTATGACGAGACGTCGAAGGGCAGCGTTGCCTATCGCGCGTTGGCGCAAGAGATGGTAGACCGCTACGCAGAAGCCACAACATAGGGTAGGGAACGATGGCTGAGAAAAAGGATCGCCGGGGACTGGGCCGTGGTCTGTCCGCCCTAATGGCCGATGTTGCCCCTGTGACGGACACGGGGGAGGCGCCACCGCCCGCCGATCATATGATCCCCATTGATCAGATCACCGCCAACCCCGATCAGCCGCGCCGCGTGTTTGACGCGACCGCGCTGCAAGAGCTTGCGGCCTCCATCGAAGAGCAGGGGATCATCCAGCCGTTGATCCTGCGCCCCGATCCCGCGGCACCGAACCGGTATCAGATCGTAGCGGGTGAACGCCGCTGGCGCGCGGCGCAGATGGCCAAGCTGCATGCGGTGCCGGCCGTCATCCGAGAGTTCGACGATCTGCAACTGCTGGAAGTTGCGATTATCGAAAACATCCAGCGCGCGGATCTGAACCCGGTGGAAGAGGCGGCAGGCTACAAGCAACTGGTGGAACGCTTCGGGCACACACAGGAAAAAATGGCCGAGGCGCTGGGCAAGAGCCGCAGCTATATCGCCAATGCCATGCGGCTTCTCGCTCTGCCGCAAGAGGTGCTGGATATGGTGTCCGATGGTCGGCTGAGTGCGGGCCATGCGCGGGCGCTGATCACAGCGGCCGACCCGCTGACGCTGGCGCGTGAGGTGGTGAAAAAGGGACTGTCCGTGCGCCAGGCTGAAAAGTTGGCAAAGGGCGCCGCGGCGCCGAAAACGCGGCCTGAGAGGACAGGAGCCAAGGATGCGGACACCAAGATGCTGGAGCAGGATCTGATGGCCGTCTTGCGGATGAAGGTCAGTATCGATCATCCGCCCGGGCAGGAAAGCGGGGCGATCACGATCAGATATAAATCGCTGGAGCAGTTGGATGATCTGTGCCGGCGTATTGCGGCGGACAATTAAGCCAGGATCTCGCGCAGGAGTGCGTTGAGCAGGGGGCGGCCTTTCGCTGTAACGTAGAGGGCGTTGTCGTCCACACAAACCAGCCCATCATCAGCTAACATATGGATTTTATTATAATTAATATACTCACGGGCATCATCCGCAAGATCAATACCCTCCACCGTCCGCAATCCCATCATCACCCGCTCGGCCACGACATCCGCCGCACTCAGCGCCTCGCGCGGCGTCTCCCCTGCGCCGGTGTCTTCGACCTGTTTCAACCACGCCGTCGGTGCCAGCGGTGTCGCCGTCGCATAGCGCTGTCCCCCCTGCGTCAACCGCCCATGCGCACCGGGTCCAATCCCGGCATAGTCACCCCCGCGCCAATAGATCAGGTTGTGCTGCGACGCTTGTCCCGGCGCCGCATGGTTGGAGATCTCATAGGCGGGCAGCCCGGCGGACTCGCAGATTTCTTGCGTCAGGGCGTACATGTCCGCGCCGGTATCATCCGCGGGCAGGCCGGGCAGTTTGCCTTTGCTGTGCCGGTCGCCAAACGCCGTGCCATCCTCGATCGTCAACTGGTAAAGCGACAGATGCCCCCGCGCCATTTGTACGGCTTCGCCGAGCTCGGTCCGCCATGCGTCTAGCGACTGGTGTTGCCGCGCATAGATCAAATCAAAACTTACACGATCAAAGGCGGCGAATGCCATGTTCAGCGCCGCCTTCGCCTCTGCCACCGTATGCAACCGCCCGAGGCGCTTCAGATCTGCATCGTTCAGCGCCTGCAGCCCCATTGAGATCCGGTTCACCCCCGCATCGCGATAGGCCGCAAACCGACCGGCCTCTACCGAGGTCGGGTTTGCCTCAAGCGTGATCTCGATATCGTTCGCCGTGGTCCAGGTGGCACGCACCGTGTCCAGGATCTGCCCGACCAGGTCGGGTTCCATCAAGCTGGGCGTGCCGCCCCCGAAGAACGCCGAATGCAACACGCGGTCCCCGGTTTCCGCGCCGAGCCGTTTGATTTCCGATGCATAGGCGCAGGCCCAGCGGGCCTGGTCGATGCTGGCGGCCACATGGCTGTTGAAGTCGCAATAAGGGCACTTTGCGGTGCAATAGGGCCAATGCAAATACAGGCCAAAGCCACCGCGCTGCCAGTTTTCAGGCAAGACAGGCCCGGATAAGCTGGGCGAAGGCATCGGCACGATGGGACATGCTGTGTTTTCGCGTTGGGTCCATCTCGCCGAAGGTTTCCGTCTCGCCATTGGGTACGAACATCGGATCGAAGCCGAAGCCAAGCGTCCCGCGCATGGGCCAAACCAGGCGGCCCTCGACCTTGCCGTCAAAGACCACGTCGGTGCCGTCCGGCCAGGCAAGGCAAAGCGTGCAACGAAAACGCGCAGTGCGGGGCTCTGGCGCGTTGGCCTTTTCCAAAAGATCCCAAACCCGGGTCATCGCCATCGGAAAATCCCGGCCATTGGGCGTTTCCGCCCAGTCGGCCGTATAGACACCCGGCGCGCCGTCCAGTGCATCCACGTCGAGCCCGCTGTCATCAGACAGCGCGGGCAAACCAGACCCCTTTGCTGCGTAATGCGCCTTGATCCGGGCGTTGCCGGCAAAATTGTCTTCGGTTTCTTCCGGCTCATCCAGCCCGAAGGACGCCGCAGACCGCGTGGCGATCCCGAAAGGCCGCAAAAGCGTGTCTATTTCGCGCAGTTTGCCCGCGTTGTGCGAGGCAAGGACGATCTCTTTCTCATGCAGTCGCCGCGTCATGCCACCGCAGCGTTCTGTGCCGCGACCAGCTCGGCCACGCCTGCTTCGGCCAGATCGACCATGGTGCCCATCTCTTCACGGGAAAACGTGGCGCCCTCGGCCGACATCTGCACCTCAATCAACCGACCACCGCCGGTCATCACGAAATTGCCGTCCACACCCGCCTCGCTGTCTTCGGGATAATCGAGGTCTAGCACAGCCTGACCCGCATAAATCCCGCAAGAGACCGCCGCCACGTTATCCATCATCGGGTCCGACAACACATCGCCCGCTTTCATCAGCTTGTTCACCGCCAGCCGCAGCGCAACCCAGCCGCCCGTGATTGACGCGCAGCGCGTGCCGCCATCGGCCTGGATCACATCGCAATCCACTGTGATCTGCCGCTCGCCCAGGGCAACGCGGTCGATCCCTGCACGCAGACTGCGGCCAATCAGTCTCTGAATCTCTTGGGTTCGCCCGGATTGGCCGTTCTTGGCTTCACGCCGCATCCGGCTGTGCGTGGCGCGCGGCAGCATCCCGTATTCCGCTGTCACCCAGCCAAGGCCAGAGTTCTTCAGAAACGGTGGTACGCGTTCATCCACGCTGGCGGTGCACAGAACATGGGTATCCCCGCACTTGATCAGGCAAGACCCCTCGGCGTGGCGGGTGATGCCCGTTTCGATTGAAATCGGGCGCATTTCGCTTATTTGACGGCCAGATGGGCGCATTGGGGGTCCTTTCCGGATTGGCCGGGTGATACAAGCGTGCGCTGACCTTATGCAACCCGATTGACGAAGGCAGCGTGGGCTTTTTAAGTGCCGGATGATCCAAGGTGTGGCGATGAACGACGGCTCAAAAATTTTCGAGGAGATGAACGACCGCAGCCGAGAGGTGTTTCGGCGCGTGGTCGAAGGATATCTGGACACCGGCGATCCCGTCGGGTCGCGCACCCTGACCCGCACCATGTCGGAAGCCGTCAGCGCGGCAACGATCCGCAACGTGATGCAGGATCTGGAGTACCTGGGCCTTTTGGACAGCCCCCATATCTCGGCCGGGCGCGTGCCCACACAATTGGGATTGCGGATGTTTGTCGATGGGTTGTTGGAAGTGGGCGACCTGTCGCTGGATGATCGTGAAAAGCTCGACGCGACGCTGGGCAGCAATGAAAGCGATGTGGCGGGATTGCTGGATCGTGTGGGATCGGCATTGTCGGGTGTGACGCAGGGGGCAAGCCTTGTGCTGGCGCCCAAGCACGAAGCCCCGATCAAACATATCGAGTTTGTCAGCCTCGCCTCGGACCGCGCGCTTGTGGTTCTGGTGTTCGCCGACGGTCATGTGGAAAACCGGGTATTCACGCCGCCGCCGGGGCAGACCCCATCGTCGATGCGCGAGGCCGCGAACTTCATCAGCGCCATTGCCGAAGGCCACACCATTGGCGAGTTGGGCAACGCCATCCAGACCGAGATTGCGGCGCGACGGCGCGAGTTGGATCAATTGGCGCGTGAGATGGTCGAAAGCGGTCTGGCGATCTGGGAAAATGAGGGCGAACCGCATGAACGTCTGATTGTGCGCGGGCGATCAAACCTTCTGGAATCGCCTGAGACAGAGCAGGACTTTGACCGCATCCGCACCTTATTTGATGACCTTGAGCGCAAGCGGGATATCGCAGACTTTCTTGAGTTGACGGAGAGCGGCGAAGGTGTGCGCATTTTTATCGGTTCCGAGAACAAGCTTTTCTCACTTTCGGGTTCCTCTTTGGTGGTCTCTCCATATATGAACGCTGACCGAAAGATTGTGGGCGCGGTGGGTGTCATCGGGCCGACGCGGTTGAACTATGGTCGGATCGTTCCGATCGTCGATTACACGGCGCAACTGGTGGGCAAGTTATTGTCCGATCGAGGGTAGTGAATACGGTATGGCCAAACGAAAGCTCGAAGACGACGAACAGCGCGATGTCCTGCAAGAGGCAGAGCTGGAGGCGCTGGAAGAGGGGTTTGATCCCCTGGGCGAAGAGGCAGAAGACGCCGCGCCTGCGGATGCGGGTGAGGATGACCAGATTGCCCAACTGATCGCCGAACGCGATGACATGCGTGACCGGTTCATGCGGGCGCTTGCCGATGCCGAGAATGCGCGCAAACGCGGAGAACGTGATCGCCGCGAGGCGGAGCAGTACGGTGGATCGAAACTGGCGCGCGATATGTTGCCCGTGTTTGACAACCTGCGCCGCGCCATCGACGCCGCGCGGGAAGAGGAAAACCCAGCTGACAAGGCCCTGATGGAAGGGGTTGAGCTGACGTTGCGCGAGCTGGTGAATGTCTTCGGCAAGCACGGGATTGAGCCGATTACACCCGAAGTGGGAGATGCGTTTGACCCGCAACTGCATCAGGCGATGTTCGAGGCGCCGGTGCCGGGCACCGTCGCGGGGGAGATTATCCAGGTGGCGGCCGCCGGATTCATGATCCATGACAGGCTGTTGCGCCCTGCGCAGGTAGGTGTCAGCTCAACTCCGAAAAGCTGAAGCAAGGGCTCTCTAAATGGTCATGAGGGATTGCCGCGCATTTTAGCGCCAAGGGGTTTCACAACGGCCCCGGAACGCGCTATGTTTCACGCATCGAATTGAAACGGTTGTGCAGCGCTAAGTCAGCCAAGAACAGACACGCGCAGGGCCGGAGGCAGAGACAGTTGGAGGCTGCAGGACAGCGATGACAGGACGGATTGTGACGGGCCTTGCGGTGGCCGCTGTCGTGTTCGGCGGAAACACGGCATTCGCGCAGGAATCATCAAACAGGGTGGCGGCGGAAACCGATTGGTCGGTCTTTGTCGAAACCGACCCGACCGAGTGTTGGAGCGTATCCGCGCCCAAGGAAACGGTGAACACCCGCGATGACCGCGTCGTGGCTGTGCGGCGCGGCGATATCTTGTTGTTTGTGACCCATCGCCCGGGATCGGGCGTGGCGGGCGAACTGGCCTTTACCGGCGGCTATCCGTTTGCTGATGGCTCCACCGTGTCGATGCAAATCGACGATGCTACGTTTGAGCTGTTTACCGATGGCGAATGGGCCTGGCCGGCCTCGGCCGCGGATGATGCGCGGATCACCACGGCGATGAAGCGCGGCACATTGGCGGTGCTAACGGCGCGGTCGTCGCGTGGAACGGTGACAAAAGACACCTTCTCGCTTCTTGGTTTTACCGCTGCGGTGGAAGAGGCGGCCAACCGCTGCGCCAGCTAAAGACCGGGGGCACGGCCCCCTGTTTCTTTTTGCCCAACACCCCTATATCACCGCGTATCCCCTGACGGAGATACCGATGACCGCCACTGCCCCAATCACGCAGGATCTTGTGACGATCCCGCGCAAGCTGCCCGAGGGTCCGATCAACCTGGTTGGGCTGACGCGCGATGCGTTGCGTGAGACACTGATTGCTCATGGCACGCCCGAGAAGCAGGCCAAGATGCGGATGGGCCAGATCTGGCAGTGGATTTATCAGAAGGGCGTTCGTGATTTTGCGGAAATGACGAACCTCAGCAAGGCGTACAGGGCGGAACTGGCGGAACGGTTCGTTATCGCGGTGCCCGAGGTCGTGTCGCGCCAGGTGTCCGACGATGGCACGCGCAAGTACCTGGTGCGGATCGCGGGCGGACATGAGGTTGAGACGGTGTATATCCCCGAAGAGAACCGGGGGACGCTGTGCATTTCCAGCCAGGTGGGTTGCACACTGACCTGTTCGTTCTGCCACACTGGTACCCAGAAACTGGTGCGGAACCTGACGGCGGGGGAGATTATCGGCCAGGTGATGATTGCCCGCGATGATCTGGGCGAATGGCCGGAACCGGGCCGGGCGCCCAAGGATGAGACACGGCTTTTGTCGAACATCGTTTTGATGGGCATGGGCGAGCCGCTGTACAACTTCGAGGCGGTGCGCGATGCGATGCAGATCGCGATGGATGGTGAAGGGATCAGCCTCAGCCGGCGGCGGATCACGCTGTCGACCAGCGGGGTCGTGCCAGAGATTGCGCGGACGGCGGAAGAGATCGGGTGCTTGTTGGCGGTGTCCTTCCATGGGACGACGGATGAGATCCGCGACAAGCTGGTACCGATCAACAAGAAGTGGAACATCGAGACGCTGCTTGAGGCGCTGCGCGCCTATCCCAAGCTGTCGAACTCGGAACGGATCACGTTTGAATACGTGATGTTAAAGGATGTGAACGATAGTGACGCGGATGCGAGGCGATTGGTGAAGCTGATCCAGGGCATCCCGGCGAAGATCAATCTGATCCCGTTCAACGAATGGCCCGGGGCGCCCTATGAGCGGTCGGATTGGGCCCGGATCGAGGGCTTTGCCGACATCATCTATAAGGCGGGCTATGCCTCGCCCATACGCACGCCGCGGGGGGAAGACATCATGGCCGCCTGCGGGCAGTTGAAGTCAGAGACGGAGCGCGCGCGTAAAAGCCGGGCAGAGATCGCGGCTGAGGTGCAGCAGGGCTGAGCATTGCGGCAACAGGGCCGAAGTTTGTATCTAATTGTATCTACAATCTAATAGCTGCCCCTTGGCACGCAGCGCCGCCCTCCCTATTTCGTCCATACAATAAAACCAAGAATACACGTCTTGAGGTATGGACATGACCACCCCTAACGCGCCCAAGGGCGATGACATTCGCGCGGCATTCGCGGATCTGATGCGACGCGCACGGCGGAACGAGCCGCTCAATATCGGCCCTGAACAGATCCAAGAATCCTGGGATGCGCCGGAACTGGCCAGTGACCGCCGCACACGCGGGCCACAGAAGGCGCCAACCAAGGTGCAGGTCAGCATTCGCTTTGATGCCGATCTGGTCAGCGCGCTACGTGGCACCGGGAAAGGCTGGCAGGGGCGGGCGAACGATATCCTGCGCGCAGCGCTGGCCCTGGATCAGCGTGAGATTTAACGGCCCGGGATCGTGTCGCGCTTTTGCCCCGCACCATCCCAGGTATCGATGGCATCGACCGCCTGTTCTGCCGTCTCGATGAACCGAAAGAGCGCCAGATCTTCGTCAGAGATCGTGCCCGCATCTGCCAGCGCGTCCCAATCAATGATCTTGCGCCAGAACTCTTCTCCAAACAGCAGAAACGGCACCTTCTGCATCCGGCCTGTTTGGATCAACGTCAGGGATTCAAACAGCTCATCCAGCGTGCCAAACCCA
Organism: Pseudomonadota bacterium; assembly: GCA_039820585.1. Taxonomy (GTDB): domain Bacteria; phylum Pseudomonadota; class Alphaproteobacteria; order Rhodobacterales; family Rhodobacteraceae; genus JBCBGF01. The sequence goes on along the minus strand of JBCBPV010000025.1, from coordinate 38,128 downwards.
CCGGGAAACACCGCAATCGCTTTTGCGCGCATCAGGAAATGCATCTTGCGAATGCCAAAATAGTGGAAGTTGAAGCACAACTCTGGTGTCACAAACTCATTGGGCGCCTGTTCGTGGGGCAGAACGATGTTCAGCCCAATCGACACGCCACCCGCATCCTTCGCGCCCCGGTTGCCCGCTTCCATCACGCCGGGGCCACCGCCCGTCACAATCACATCCTCCCGGTGGCCGTTCTTGACCGACCGCATCGTCATCAACCGCGAAAATTCTCGCGCCTGGTCGTAGTATTTCGACAGATCGGCCAGCGTCTGGGTGCGCGCGCTGTCTTTCTTTGCCGGCTCGGGGATCCGCGCGCCGCCGAACAGAACGATGGTGGACTCCACGCCATATTCGCTCATCAACAGCTCGGGCTTGAGAAGCTCCAGTTGCAGGCGTACGGGCCGCAGTTCATCCCGCAGAAGGAATTCAGGATCGTCGAAGGCCAACTGGTAAGCGGGCGCACGTGTCTGTTCGGTGTCGGGAATCCCATGCGTTTTGGCGATGTCCTGGTGGGCATCGGGAAACTGGCGGTTACGGTCGTCTTTCACGTCAAACCTCTCCACGGCATTGATTGCGCGCCTGCGCCTTACCGCTTATAGCCTCGCCCAACCACAGACCAGACACGTTTTTGGAGGACCCCACATGTCAAACGCCGCCCTGGAACGCGCCATCGAGGCGGCGTGGGATGCCCGCGATACCATCAGCCCCGACACCACGGGTGAGATGCGCGATGCCATCGAAGACACGCTGAATGCCCTTGATAGCGGGTCTTTGCGGGTTGCCGAAAAGCAGGAGGACGGGTCTTGGCATGTCAACCAATGGGCCAAGAAGGCGGTGCTGTTGGGGTTCCGTGTCAAGGACATGGAACAACAGGACGGCAGCCCGCAGGGGTCGTCCTGGTGGGACAAGGTCGACAACAAGTGGAAGGGCTGGGGCGACAATCAGTGGAAGGCGGCAGGGTTTCGCGCGGTGCCGAACTGTGTGGTGCGCCGGTCGGCCTATATCGCGCCGGGCGTGGTTTTGATGCCGTCTTTCGTGAACATCGGCGCCTATGTCGACAGCGGCACGATGGTCGATACCTGGGCCACGGTGGGATCTTGCGCGCAGATCGGGAAGAACGTGCACCTGTCGGGTGGTGTCGGTATCGGCGGCGTGCTGGAACCGATGCAGGCGGGGCCGACGATCATCGAAGACAATTGCTTCATCGGCGCGCGATCCGAGGTGGTCGAAGGCTGCATCGTGCGCGAGGGATCGGTGCTTGGTATGGGCGTCTTTATCGGCCAGTCCACCAAGATCGTCGATCGCGGCACGGGTGAGGTGATGTATGGCGAGGTGCCGCCCTATTCGGTGGTGGTTGCCGGGTCGATGCTGTCGAAGAACGGTGTGAACCTGTATTGCGCGGTGATCGTGAAGCGCGTGGATGAGCGGACGCGGTCGAAAACCGGGATTAACGAGCTGTTGCGTGACTAAACGGGGGCCAGCCCGCGCTCTGTTTCCAAAACAGGGTGTTTGACGCACGCGTTCACCATTCTTTGGCCAGATTGCGCTGCGATAACGCGCCCATGATTAGTGGCGCCGTACCAGTCGATTTCCGGACGCAGCAGGCGGTCGCCGATTTGCAAGCGCTCGCCCGTGCTGCATCGTCTGAGACGGTGACGGCGCTTGCCAATGCTTCCCCCGTGCCGGGTGCCAAGGGGGTGCTGAGCGCGCTGATTTCGCAAGCCGGGTGTCGGTTCAATGGCCCCGATGCAATGGCCCTGCACCCTGCGTTGACCCTTGCGGCCACACTGCCTGACGATGATTTTGACGGGTTTCTTCTGGCCACCGCGATCCTGATTGCAGACCGGTTGCAGCGGGGTGGGGGACGTGATGACCTGTTCTGGCACTGGGATGCGTTTCGTGCCCGATACCGTGCTGCCCCGGATCGGCGGCGCGCGGCGATTTTTCGAGGGTTTCAACAGCTTGATGCAGTGGGTCTGGTGGCTCTGTTCGACAAGCCCGAACCGCGGGAATTGGCGCGCATTCGTCCGGACGCTGTCGTGGCACAGCTGACCGATTGCTCCGATCCCGATGCAGGCCTTGTGCTGGCCGCGCTTCAGGATTGGCGCGCGGTGGAAGACGCCGCCGCGCTGTGGGACCGCCGCGGGGGCGGGCTGGTTGCGGCGCGGGCGCAGGCGATGCTGGCAGGCTTTCGCCATCTTTATGAGACGCAGGCCCAGTTCGCGCCCCAAGCCGATGCTGCACGGTTACCCTATGACGCGGTTTGACGCTGGCGGCGTTCTCTGCCATCTCGCCCGCCATGGGCAAATCCGCTTCACATGACGTGTATACCCTGGTGGTTCAGGTGGGCCGCAAGGACGATGACGGGTTGCCCACGGGCGCAACCGGGGCGGGGCTCATGTGCTTTGCCAGCGGTGTGGATGAGGCTGAGGCTGTGCGAGAGACGGTGGCGATCCTGAAACAGGCGGGCCTCGCCCCCCTCGATGTGACGGGCTATGGCACGGCGGATGAACGCCGGGCGCAAGGCCATGAGATCGGTGACGATGAGCAGGCCCTGATGGATCGCGCGCGTGATGAGAACGCAGTGATCGTGGCCGAGATGACGCCGTTTTTCGGCAAGGATTGATGGTCTGGCACTGGCGCGTTACGCAAGGGCCATGACAGAGCACAACCCCCTTGATCCCGTTGACCTGAGCGCGCGCCTGATCCGGTGCAACAGTGTGACCCCGCTGGAAGGCGGGGCGATTTCTTTGATGGAGGCGGAGCTGAACGCCGCTGGGTTCACGTGCACCCGGGTGGATCGGGGCGGGATTGCCAATCTTTATGCGCGCTGGGGCGACAAGGGGCATCCGCGGACCATCGGGTTCAACGGACATACCGATGTCGTGCCCCCAGGCGACCCCGCAGATTGGAGCGATGATCCGTTTTCCGGCGTGATCCGTGATGGCAAGCTGTGGGGCCGGGGGGCGGCGGATATGAAGACGGGCGTTGCGGCCTTTGCCGCCGCTGCGGCGGATTTCGTGCGCGAAAGCCCACCGGATGGCGCCGTGGTGCTGGCGATCACCGGCGATGAAGAGGGGGATGCGGTGGATGGGACAGTGGCCCTCTTGGACTGGATGGATGAGACGGGCGAACAACTTGACATGTGCATCGTGGGGGAACCGACCTGTCCCAATGTGATGGGCGAGGTGATGAAGATCGGGCGGCGCGGGTCGATGACCGCGTTTTTTACCGTGACCGGGGTGCAGGGGCATTCGGCTTATCCCGAACGCGCGAAGAACCCGGTGGCCGCAATTGCCCGGCTGGGCGCGATGCTGGATGCGCATGTGCTGGATCAGGGGACCGAGCATTTTGGGCCCTCCACGCTGGCGGTCACCACGATTGACACCGGCAACCCGGCGAACAACGTCATTCCCGCAGCCAGCCGGATGACGGTAAACATCCGGTTCAACGACACGCATAGCTCGGCCAGTTTGACCGAGTGGTTGCGCGGGGCGGCGGATGGCGTTGCGGCAGAGACCGGGTGTGAGATCGCGATGACCACGAAAGTGTCGGGCGAAAGCTTTGTCACCCCGCCGGGTCCGTTGTCTGATCTGGTTGCAAGTGCGGTTGTTGCGGAAACGGGCGTGACGCCAGAGTTCTCAACCACGGGCGGCACGTCGGATGCGCGGTTCGTCAAGAACCACTGCCCGGTGGTGGAGTTCGGGTTGGTGGGCCAGACCATGCATCAGGTGGATGAGCATGTGGACGTGGCGCATATCCACACGCTAAAGGCCATCTATGGGCGCATCTTGCGTGACTATTTCGCCTGAATACCGCCCGCGCCTGGTCGTGATGCTGAAAGAGCCGCGCCCGGGCCGGGTGAAGACCCGGCTGGGGCGCGACATCGGGATGGTGCCCGCGGCGTGGTGGTTTCGCCATCAGGTGCACAGGCTGTTGCGACGCCTCCGCGATCCGCGGTGGGAGGTTGTGTTGGCGGTCAGCCCCGATGCCGCGGGGCTGGTCAGCCGGGTGTGGCCGGAAGACCTGCCTCGGGTCAGGCAAGGGACGGGGAACCTGGGTGACCGAATGGGGCGGATCATGGTTGGGCTGCCACCGGGGCCGGTGGTGATCGTGGGCGCGGATATCCCCGGCATTGATCGGCGCGCAGTGGCCCGCGCGTTCGCCGCGCTGGGCGACCATGACGCGGTGTTCGGGCCAGCACCCGATGGTGGCTATTGGGCGGTTGGGCTGAAGCGGGTGCGCGCGGTCCCGCCACGGTTTCTGGCAGATGTCCGGTGGAGCGGGCCGCATGCGCTGGTCGACAGTATGGCGACGCTGAAGGGCGCCCGAATTGCGCTGGTGGATACGCTGCAGGATGTGGACACGGTTAGGGATCTGCAGCGCGTTTCCACATGACGCGCCCGGGCGTGCGTGTTAGCCCAAGCCCATGGCCGTGATCCCCACCAAAGAGCAAATCCTTGAGTGGATTTCCGACAACCCGTCGAAGACGTCAAAGCGCGATATCTCGAAGGCGTTTGGCATCAAGGGGTCCGACAGGATCGAGCTGAAGCGGATCTTGCGAGAGCTTGAGGCGGACGGTCATCTTGAGAAACGCCGCAAGACCTACCGCGATCCAGATAAGCTGCCCCCTGTGTCGGTGTTGCAGGTGCAGGCCCCGGATGGCGAGGGCGATCTTTTTGCCCGCCCGCTGGAGTGGCAGGGCGAGGGGACGGAGCCGGTGATTTTGTTTTTGCCGCGCGCATCGGACCCGGCGCTGGGCGAAGGGGATCGGATCCTTGCGCGGCTGACCGAGGTGTCGGGGCAGGACCATGCCTATGAGGCGCGGCTTATTCGGCGGATCGGGACGAACCCGAAGAAGGTGCTGGGCGTGTTCCGCAAAGGGGCCGAGGGTGGGCGGATCGTGCCCATCGACAAGGGTGCGGATCGAGAATGGCGTGTCATGGCCGACGGGGTGCATGGCGCCAAAGATGGGGAACTGGTGGAGGCCGAGCAGGCGGGGCCGAAGGATCGGCTGGGCCTGCCGCGCGCGCGGATTGTCAGCCGACTGGGCGATCCGTCGGCGCCCAAGGCGGTGTCTCTGATCGCGATTCATCAGCACGGCATCCCCGACGATTTCCCAGATGACGTGGTGGCCGAGGCGGATGCGATGATGCCCGCCGATCTGGGCACGCGGCGCGATCTGCGGGACCTGCCGCTGATCACCATCGACCCGTCGGATGCGCGGGACCATGACGATGCGTGCTGGGCCCATGCGGATGACGATCCGAAGAACCCGGGCGGGCATATCATCTGGGTCGCGATTGCCGATGTGGCGCATTACGTGCGGCCCGGGTCGGCACTAGACCGTGAAGCGCGGAAGCGGGGCAACTCGACCTATTTCCCGGACCGTGTGGTGCCGATGTTGCCGGATCGGCTGTCGGGGGACTTATGTTCGCTGCATGAAGGGGTGCCGCGAGCGTGCCTTGCCGTGCGGATGCAGATCACGGCAACTGGTGAGAAGGTGAGCCACTCTTTCTGCCGCGGGCTGATGCAATCGCTGGCTTCGCTGAATTATGAGGAAGCGCAGGCGGCACAGGATGGTGCGCCGAATGAAAAATGTGCGCCCTTGCTGGATGAGGTGATCACACCGTTGTTCGCGGCGTACCGCGCGCTGGTGACGGCGCGGGAAAACCGCCAACCCCTGGACCTCGACCTGCCAGAGCGGCAGATCGTGCTGGATGACGCAGGCGTGGTGCGGTCTGTGAACTTCAAGGACCGTCTCGATGCACACCGGATGATCGAAGAGTTCATGGTGCTCGCCAATGTCGCCGCCGCGCAGGAATTGGAGAAGCGGAAGACCGAACTTCTCTACCGCGTGCATGAGGAACCAGCGCCCGAGAAGCTGGAGGCGCTGCGTGAAACGGCGACGTCGGCGGGGCTGGTACTGGCCAAGGGGCAGGTTTTGAAGACCAAGCACCTGAACGCGCTGTTGCACCAGGCGGAAGGCACTGATCATGCGGAACTGATCAACCTCAGCACACTGCGCTCGATGACGCAGGCGTATTACTCACCGGATAACCTGGGGCATTTCGGGCTGGCCCTGCGATCCTATGCGCATTTCACCTCACCCATCCGGCGCTATTCGGATCTGGTCGTGCACCGCGCGCTGGTCGCGGCGCATAAGTGGGGTGATGACGGGCTGACCGAGACAGACGTTGAGCAGTTGGAGCCAACGGCCAAGCATATCTCTGACACTGAACGCCGCTCAATGGTGGCCGAGCGGGACACGACCGACCGCTACCTGGCCTCTTACTTGTCGGAGCGAGTGGGCACAGAGCTGTCGGGCCGCATCTCGGGCATCGCGCGGTTCGGGGCGTTTGTGAAGCTGGATGAGACCGGGGCAGACGGGTTGATCCCGATTCGGTCCATCGGGCGCGAGTATTTCCATTTCGATCGCGAGGCGCAGACCTTGATGGGGTCCGATACCGGGATGGAGATTGGAATCGGCCAGCGCGTGATGGTGCGGCTGACCGAGGCGGTGCCGGTCACGGGCGGTCTGATGCTGGAACTGCTTGAGATCGAAGACCAAAAAATGCCCTCTGGCCAAGGCGCGCGGTCCAGAAAAAAGGGGCGACCGCGCCATATCAGTCGCAAGCCCAAGCGCAAGGTTACCCGGCGACGGCGTTAGCGACCCCCTGCCTGTTGCACCATTGTGACTTTGAGCGTGCCCGCACTTGGGGTAACTAGGGTCAGAGCAGGTAATAAAAAATGAAACAGGTGACCCCATGCGCTTTGCCGCCGTTCTTGCGGTGTGTACCGCCGTCATTTCAACTGTATCGGCGCAAGCTTTCGCGCCCGACCGGTCCCCCCGGCCCGAATTTCGCGCCACGGGACAAACTCAAGTGAACGCGCCCACCACCGTGTCGAACCGCGGGTTCGAGCGCTGGATCTCGGGCTTCCGTGGCCGCGCGATATCCCAAGGTATCCGTCCGCAAGTGTTCGATGCGTCGTTTCAGGGCGTGCGCTATAATGCCGATGTGATCCAGCGCGATCGCAACCAGGCAGAGTTCACCAAGCAGATCTGGGAATACCTCGACAGCGCGGTGTCCGAGACACGCATCCGCAACGGCAAGGCCGCCCTGCGCGACAACCGGCGCGTGCTGGAACAGATCGAGGCGACCTATGGCGTCGAGGCCGAGGTGGTGACGGCGGTCTGGGGATTGGAAAGCGCCTATGGCGAGTACAAGGGCACCACACCGATTATCGGGGCGCTCGCGACGCTGGCCTTTGACGGGCGGCGCGGGCGGTTCTTTGAGGAACAGCTGGTCGCTGCCTTGCGGATCATCCAGTCGGGCGATGTCAGCCCGCGCGGGATGACGGGGTCGTGGGCCGGGGCGATGGGGCATACGCAGTTCATCCCAACCTCGTATCTGGCCTATGCCGTGGATTTCCGGGGCGATGGCAAGCGGGACATCTGGTCAGAGGATCCGACCGATGCGTTGGCCTCGACGGCCGCCTATCTCGCGCGCTTTGGCTGGACCAAGGGCCAGCCCTGGGGTGTTGAGGTGCAATTGCCACGGGGCTTTGACTTCTCGCAAGCCGGGGCGCGGGTGAAGAAATCGCCGCAGACCTGGGCGCAACTGGGTGTGCGCGACATGGCCGGGCGTCCGGTTCCGAACCATGGCGAGGCATCGATTCTGTTGCCCGCGGGCGCGCGCGGCGCGGCGTTTATGATCTTCAACAACTTCCATGTGATCGAGCGCTATAACGCCGCCGATGCCTATGTGATCGGCGTCGGCCATTTGTCCGACCGGATCGCGGGGGGCCCGGCCATCCGCGCCGATTGGCCGGTCGCCGATCCGCCGCTGCGGTTTTCCGAGCGGCAGGAATTGCAGCGCCGCCTGACGCGGGCTGGGTTCGATACCGATGGGGTCGACGGGATCATCGGGCCGAACACGATCTCGGCGATCCGGTCGTTCCAACGCTCCATCGGTATGACGCCGGATGGGTATGCCAGCTATGAGATTTTGCGCCGTTTGAGGTGAAACCGCGCTAAGGTCAGGCCCATGCCCCGCCTCAGCCCGTACCGCCCTTTCACCCCCGACCCCGCGCAGATGGGCTGCGCGCCTGGGGTGTCGGGCAATACGATCAACGGGCTGGGCGAGGACGAAGTGCGGCCCCCACGCACGGTCTACTGGTCGCTCAACCCCGATGATATCCCGCACGGCCAGATGCAGCGGTGGTTCTTCACTGTTGACCCGGGCCATCCGGGGTTTGGGGAAGAACGCATGCGGCGGCGCGCGATCCTTGACGCGCCATTGCCCGAGGTGGCGGAGGAGCCGGTGATGCGCAGTCCGGAGGAGTGGACCGGCGCGCTGGATCGCTTTGTGGCCGACGGTGTGTGCGACAAGGTCGGTGTGACACCGCTGTCGCAGGACTGGATCTTCGAGGGATACGAGGCGCCGTGGCAGACGATCATCGTCGCCGGGTTTCAGCATGACTATGACGAGATCGCCAAAGCCCCCGCACCTCAGGCCGGGGTTGAGGTGATGCGCCAGTATTCCCGCGCGGCGGCGGCGGCGAAAGAGATTGCCGGGTGGTTGCGGCGTGACGGCTGGGATGCCGCGGCGGTGACGGGGCCGATGACCGGGGCGTTGGCAATGGTCCCAGCGGCGATTGCGGCGGGGTTCGGGGAGTTGGGCAAGCACGGCTCGATCATCAACCCAGAGTTCGGGTCGTCTTTCCGGCTGTCCGCCGTGATGACGAATGCGCCCTTTGCCTCCACGCCGTCGCAAGATCATGGCATCGACGAGTTTTGTCAGAACTGCCGGATCTGCGAAGATGCCTGCCCGCCCGAGGCGCTGTTTCCCAAAAAGCAGACCGTGCGTGGGGTGGAAAAGTGGTATGTCGATTTCGACAAATGCCTGCCCTTCTTCAACCAGACCCAGGGCTGCGCGATCTGCATTGCCGTCTGTCCGTGGAGCAGGCCGGGCGTGGGCCTGAACCTGGCCGAGAAACTCGCGCGGCGAGCAGAGCGGCTGGGCGACTAGGCGCCATGCTTCCAACAGGTGCGGGCGTGGTCATTCACCAGCCCCACCGCCTGCATGTAAGCATAGATTATGGTGGAGCCCACAAAGCTCATCCCGCGTTTTTTCAGGTCCTTGGACAGCGCATCGCTGATATCGGTTGTGGCGGGGATATCGTCTGTCGTCGCCCAATCGCCGATCAGTGTGTGCCCTTTGACCCAGTCCCAGAGATAGGTGTCAAAAGACCCAAACTTACCCTGAATCGCCTGGAACGCTCGCGCATTCTTGCGGCTAGAGGCGACCTTTTGCTTGTGCCGGACGATGGCAGGATTTTGGAGCGCAGCGTCTAGTTCCGCGTCTGTCATTCGGGCCACCCGGTCTATGTCGAACCCATGGAACACCTCGCGATAGCCGTCGCGCTTGCGCAGAACCGTCTCCCAACTCAGGCCAGCATGGGCGCCTTCGAGGATCAGCATTTCGAACAGCATCCGGTCATCATGCACCGGCACGCCCCATTCGGTGTCGTGGTAATGGGCGTAGAGTTCTGAGTGAGAGCCGAAGCAGCGGGGCTTGTCGTCGATGGTCATTGGGGCAGCCTATCTGATGATACCTGACAGGGAATGTCAGGATGGCGTGAGGCGTTCGCGCAAAAACGCCATGGGGTGTTTGCGCAGGGTCAGCCGCATGGCGACATAATCCTCCACCACCTCCTCGCCTTCCGTCATTGCGGGCAGGTGGGCGGCGGGTTCAACGATACCTTCGCCGTCCAGATCCCCGCCGAACAGCGGCAAGGGCTTGGCCGCCCCAATCGCGCGTGCGTCCCACAGCGCCTCGCGCCGGGTCATGCCGAGGGACGCAAACACATCCGCCTCGGCCAACCGGCGCAGGCTGCGGGGGTCGATCCCGGCGCGGCGCCAGACGTCTTCCGCGCTTTGGTAACCGTTGCCGCGCGCGGCGGCGATCCAGGCGGCCTCTTCCTCGCGCATGGCCTTGATCTGGCGGAAACCCAGGCGCAGGGCGAGGCCACCTTTGCCGTCGGGCTCCATCACGTTGTCCCAGTAGCTGGCGTTGATGCAGATCGGGCGCACCTCGACCCCGTGCTCCCGGGCGTCGCGCACGATTTGGGCGGGGGCATAAAACCCCATGGGTTGGGCGTTCAGAAGCGCGCAGGCAAAGATGCCGGGGTGGTGGTGTTTCAGCCAGCTTGAGGCATAGACCAGCAGGGCGAAACTGGCCGCGTGGCTTTCGGGGAAACCGTAGGAGCCGAAGCCCTCGATCTGGCTGAAACAGCGTTCGGCGAAGTCGGCATCATAACCCTTGGCGAGCATGCCCTTGAGGAACCGCCCCCGGAACTCGCTGATATTGCCGTGTTTCTTGAAGGTGGCCAGCGATCGGCGCAAACGATCCGCTTCTTCGGGCGTAAAACCCGCGCCGACGATAGCGATTTGCATCGCTTGTTCCTGAAAGAGCGGTACGCCCAGGGTCTTGCCCAGCACATTGCCCAGCTCATCGGAGGGAAAGCTTACCTCTTCCTCGCCATTCCGCCGCCGGATGAAGGGGTGAACCATGTCGCCCTGGATCGGGCCGGGGCGGATGATGGCGACCTGGATCACCAGATCATAGAAGGTGCGGGGGCGCATGCGGGGCAGGAAGTTCATCTGCGCGCGGCTTTCCACCTGGAACACGCCAAGCGAGTCCGCCTTGCACAGCATATCGTAAACTTCCGGGTCCTCGGGCGGCAGTGTGGCCAGCGAATAGTCGATCTGGTGGTGCCGGTTCACCAGCTCAAACGCTTTGCGGATGCAGCTGAGCATCCCCAGCGCCAGAATATCGACCTTCAGGATGCCCAGACTGTCGATATCATCCTTGTCCCAAGGGATGACGGTGCGATCCTCCATCGTGGCGTTTTCCACGGGGACCAACTCGTCAAGCCGCCCCTCGGTCATGATGAACCCGCCCACGTGCTGGCTGAGATGGCGCGGAAAGCCCTGGATTTCATAGATCAGCGCCATCGTCTGGGCGAGGCGGCGGTCGGCGGGGTCGAGCCCGATCTCGCGCAGGCGCTCGTCTTCGAGGCCGTTGGTCGAGAAAAACCCCCAGAGTTGCGAGGAAATCGTTGAAATAGTGTCTTCTGACAGGCCCATTGCCTTGCCCACTTCCCGGATTGCACGCTTCCCGCGATAGTGGATGACGGTCGCGCACAGGCCCGCGCGGTGGCGGCCATAGCGTTCATAGATATGCTGGATCACCTCTTCGCGGCGTTCGTGTTCGAAGTCGACGTCGATATCGGGGGGCTCATCGCGGGCCTCCGAGACGAAGCGCTCGAACACCATTGTGCCGATCTCGGGTGAGACGGACGTGACGCCCAGACAATAGCAGACGACCGAGTTCGCGGCGGACCCGCGCCCCTGGCAGAGGATGTTGCGGGACCGGGCGAAGGCGACCACGTCGTGGACGGTGAGAAAATAGGGCTCGTACCCCAGCTTGCCGATCAGGGCCAACTCGTGTTCGAGGAGCGTCTTCACCCGGTCCGGCGCGCCAGAAGGGTAGCGCCATTTCAGCCCGGCATAGGACAAACGGCGCAGGCGGTCGGTGGGGCTTTCGCCATCCGCGATTTCCGAGGGGTATTCGTAGCGGAGTTCGTCGAGGGAGAAGGTGCACTTGTCCGCGATTTCACCGGCCCGTGTGACGGCTTGCGCCTGGGGCCCGAGGATGCGGCGCAACTCGTCTTCGGATCGCAGGCGTTGCTCGGCATTGGCCAGCGCCGCCCGCCCCAACTCATCCACCCGCAACCCTTCGCGCACGGCGGTCAGCACATCGGTCAGCTTGCGCCGCCGCCCGTGGTGCATGATGGGCGCAGCACTCGCAACCGTGTCTATTCCTAAGGTTTCGGCCAGATTCGCGAGCCTGTCGAAGCGTTGGGCATCCTCACCATCATAGCGCGGGCTTAGCATCAGGTGGCACTGCGCGCCGAACCGGCGGATCAGGCGGCGCGCCTCATCTGACCAGCGGCCATGGGTCAGCCGGGTGGGGATCAGCAGCATCTCCTGCCCCTCGGCCCAGTCGAGCAGATCCTCCATCCGAAGCTTGCATGCGCCCTTCTCTGCCCGCAGCCGCCCGGTTGAGATCAGCCGACACAGCCGCCCCCAGGCCGCGCGGTCGCGGGGCAGGGTGACAGCGGTGAACCCGTTTTCCAGCACGATCCGCGCGCCGGGGATCAGGCGGGGGGCGTTGTAGATGTCGGCCGACGGGGGCGTTGGCAGGTGATCCGGCGCGGGAGGGCCGATCAGCGGTTCCTCTTGCCGCAGCCGCACGGCCCGCGCGATCTCGCGCGCTTCGGTATGCGCGCGCACGATGCCCGCGACCGTGTTCTCATCGGCAATCGCGATGGCCTTGAGCCCCAGATAGGCCGCACGGCGCATGTATTCCTCGGGGTGCGAGCCCCCGGTGAGGAAGGTAAAGTTCGAGGTTATGTTCAGCTCGGCGGTCATGAGCTAGATAGTATATTCACCTTTTGTTCTCATGTGGAGTCCGAAGGCGTCTCACCCTTCCCCGGGCTTTCGCAGCTTCATCATCAGGTAGCGGTTGTATTGCTGAAAGGCCTCTGCCGTCCGCGTATGCTCCATCAACCGCTGGTGCAGCTTGTCCCGCCGCCGCTGGTTCAGGATCAGCCGATAAGCACGGTTCAACAGCCAGCGGGACTTGGGGCGCTTGCCGGTAAGTTCGGTATCGATGCGGGTGATGGCCAGGCCAAAGACGTGGAACAGAGCCTGTTCCAGGTCGATCGACGGTGCGACCGCAGCAGTGATGTCTTCCTCTGACAGCACCTCGAACACGCTATCTTTCAGTGCGACGCGAAACTTCTCAACTGCATGGCCGCCACCCGGCTGGTGCAGGTGGCCAACCTGATAGCCCTCTGCCCGGAAACAGTCGGCGAGGATCAGGTGGCCGCCGGGTTTCAGCAGTCGTGTCGATCTGCCAAGACTGTCGGCCAGCGGAATGTATTGAAAGCTCTCGGAGAACAGGACCAGATCGAAACTGCCCTCTTCACCGCGGAAGTCCTCATACATCATCTCATGCACGCGCGCTTTGGGCGCGTTTTCCCGGCAGCGGCCGGCCAGAAACGCCGACGGCACGACGATATCGACGTCATGGCCCAGCGCGGTCAGCTTGCCTGCCGTTTCCCCCGCACCGCCGCCGACATCGAGGATCTTCAACGGACCCTCGGGCAACAGGTCAAACAGCTTGTTGGTATAGGCATCTTGCGCCGCCCGCAGGTTACCTGCGCTCACCTCCAGCCCCGTCCAAAGCCCGTAATGCAGGTTCTCCGCCCCGGTCAGCCAGCGAATAAAGGCCAGCCCCACGTCGAGGCCGATGGCCTTGGTATCGATCTTCTGTTTCATGGGGCCGGGTGTACCTGTGGCCCGGCGGCAGGGGAAGGCACTAAAGGTGCGGGCGGAAATGGCCAAGCACCTGGGCATAGACGTCGCGCTTGAAGGGAACGATCTTTGCCAAAAGATCATCGGGGGCCAGCCAACGCCAGGCTGAGAACTCGGGATGGTCGGTGGCGATGTTGATATCGCTGTCCGCGCCTGCGAACCGCATCAGGAACCAGCGCTGTTCCTGCCCGCGATACCGCCCTTTCCAGACCTTGCCGATCAGGTCGTCGGGCAGATCATAGGGTATCCATCCAGGGGTTTGTGCAGAGACAGACACGTGTTCTGCCCGCACCCCGGTTTCTTCCCAAAGCTCCCGCAAGGCGGCGTCGATGGGGTTTTCGCCGGAATCAATTCCACCTTGCGGCATCTGCCACGCCCCGGGCGTGTCGATCCGTTCGCCTGCAAAAACGTGACCCTGCCCATTGGCCAGTGCCACGCCCACGCATTTGCGATAGGGAAGGGCGGCTTTTTCTTCGGGTGTCATGTGCTCAAACGGTGCCGGGGCGGGCTGGGCCGCCCCGGGGTTTGCTCAATCGGCGCCAGGGCCAAGCGCCGACAGGCCTTTGAGAATATCGATGGCATAGGCCAGTTGGTAATCTTCATCCCGCAGCTCAGCGGCGGCTTCGGCTTTGGCGCGGTCGGCTTCAATCTGACGGCGTTGATCTTCGGACAGGCTGTCATTGTTCAGGCTGCCGCGCAGATCGGCCTCTGACCGGCCGGGGCGATCTTCACCATCTTCTGCGTCAGGCAAACGCGGTGGCTGTTCCACCACGATGTCCGGCGAAATACCCAGCGCCTGGATCGACCGGCCCGACGGCGTGTAGTACCGCGCGGTCGTCAGGCGCATGGCCCCGTCCTGGCGCAGCGGCATCACGGTCTGGACCGAGCCTTTGCCAAAGCTTTTGGTGCCGATCACGATGGCGCGCCGATGGTCTTGCAGCGCACCCGCCACAATCTCGGACGCCGAGGCCGAGCCGCCATTGATCAACACCACTATGGGCTTGCCGTCAATGATATCACCTTCAGAGGCATTGAACCGGTCCCCATCCGCCGGGTCGCGGCCACGGGTCGACACGATCTCACCAGCATTAAGGAATGCATCCGACACCCGGATCGACTGCGTCAGCAGACCGCCGGGGTTGTTGCGCAAGTCGATCACCACACCGTTCACATTGTCGAGCCCGCCTGCGGCCTCAATCTCGCGCTCCAGCCCTTCTTTCATGTTGGTATAGGTCTGGTCGTTGAAGGTGGTCACGCGCAGAACGACGGTTTCCCCCTCGGTCCGGGTGCGCACGGCGGTCAGCTTGATCGTGTCGCGGATGATTGAGACATCGAACGCCTCATCCACGCCTTCGCGCACGATGGTCACGATGATCTCGGACCCGACCGGGCCCCGCATCATCTCAACCGCGTCATCCAGGGTCAGGCCCAGCACGCTTTCACCATCGACATGGGTGATAAAGTCGCCCGCTTCAACACCGGCATCATCTGCGGGCGTGCCATCCATCGGCGCCACAACCTTTACATAACCTTCTTCTTGCGTGACCTCGATTCCCAGACCCCCGAACTCACCCCGTGTCTGGATGCGCATGGCGGCGGCATCATTCGGGGACAAGTAGCTTGAATGCGGATCCAACGAGGTCAGCATGCCGTTGATCGCAGCTTCGATTAGCTCTTCCTCGTCCACCTGTTCCACGTATTGCGCGCGGATGCGTTCGAAAATATCGCCAAAAAGGTCGAGCTGTTCATAGACAGATGCCTTGCGATCGGCCTCTTGCGCGATCAGCGGACCTGCGACCTGTGTGGTGACGATAACGCTGGCCAATGCGCCACCAGCGGCTGCGAGAATAAACTTCTTGATCATCCGTGTCCTACCTTGCTGCAAAGGCAAACCAGTCAGCCGGATCCACCGGCGTCTGTCCTTGTCGCAATTCCATATAGAGCGTTTCAGGCCGATCTTGACCGGCCCCTGCGGAAGTGTCGATCAAAATCTCTTGTGCCTGCGCCGCCTGGCCCCCCATCAGGCCCAGCGCCGCATCTTTATCGATCACGTTTCCGACAGCGCCATAGGCCTCGGCAAGCCCGGAAAAAATCAGCAGGAATCCGGCCTCCGGTTCCAGGATCACGACCTCGCCATAGTCCAGAAGCGGGCCCTTATACCGGATCGTACCGGACCAGGGCGCGGTCACCAGGGCGCGCGGCTCTGTCGCAAGCAGGATCCCTGGTCTGCGCAACCCGGCGGCATCGGCCTCATTAAAGCCCGCGATCACGGCGCCGGTGGTGGGCGGGCTCAGCGTGCCTTTTGCGGTGGCAAAGGCAGTCTCCGACAGATCTGCTTGCGCCACGTCTGCGGTGGCAAAGACACCTGCGAAATCTTGCAATGTCTCGGCACTGTCCAGCAAAGCCTCCAACGTGGCCGCCTCGATGGCTGACGGGCCCGATCCCAGCGTGCGATCCGATATCGCTTGGCTTAACGCCGCGCGGGCCGTCTGAGCCCCGTCCAGCCCCGCTTGCAGGGTGACCAGCGCGTCTTCCTGCAGCGTGCCCAGCGCCTGCAACTCTTCCAACTGTGCGCGCAGGTTGCGCACCTCGTCGGTGATCGCGGGCGTCACGCTGGCCACAATCATCGCCGACCGTGCAGAGGCCGCAGGGCCAGAAGGGTGCAACAGCGTCAGCGTCTCAGGCGCGGTCTGCATGGTTTGCATCACACCCAACAGCGCGGAGAGCGTTTCCGACTTGGCATCAAGGTCGCTGCGAATGGTCCGCTCGCGCAGCAGCACCTGACGCAGGCCCTGGCGCATCGCGGCCAGCCCGTCTTCATAGGCGCGCACCGTGGTGGTCAGCGCGGTCACCCGGTCACTCGCGTTTTCTGACAGCGACAATAGCCCCGCCGCATCGGCCAGCGCGGTGGCAGCGCTTTCGGCGGCAACCACAGCCTCGGACGCGGGCGCGGGCGGTGCGGCGATTGCCAGGGTCAGGGCAAGGGCGGCGGCACGCATCATCGGGCGATCAGGCTTTCCCCGGTCATCTCAGCCGGCTGTGGCACACCCATCAGCGCCAGCAGCGTGGGCGCGAGATCCGCAAGCTTGCCATCCCTCAGCGTCGCGACTTTCGGACCGCCGAACAGGATCACGGGCACCGGGTTCGTCGTATGCGCGGTATGGGGCCCGCCTGTTTCAGGATCGACCATGGTTTCGCAATTGCCATGGTCCGCCGTCACGATCATCGCCCCACCCGCCTGTTCCAAGGCCTCGACCACCTGGCCCAGCCCCTGGTCCACCGCTTCACACGCGGCAATCGCCGCAGCCAGATCGCCAGTATGCCCCACCATATCTGGGTTCGCGAAATTGGTGACGATCAGGTCATAGCCCGCCTCGATCGCCTCGACGAGTTTGGCGGTGACTTGCGCCGACGACATCTCAGGTTGCAGATCATAGGTCGCCACCTTGGGCGAGGGCGGCATAAAGCGGTCTTCGCCCACCTCGGGTTCTTCTTTGCCGCCGTTCAGAAAGAAGGTGACATGGGGATACTTCTCGGTCTCGGCCAGGCGAAATTGGCGCAGGCCCTGCTTGGCGACCCAGGCGCCTAGCGTGTTGACGATGTCGCGCTTTGGAAAGACCGTTGACATGTAGGTGTTGTGGCGGTCGGAATACTCAACCATGCCAAGCACCGCCGCCCAGTCCGTCACCGCATCCCGCTCTGCGGCATCAAAATCCGGATCCGCCAGCGCCGCCAAAATCTCTCGCGCGCGGTCGGCGCGGAAGTTCAGGAAGAACAGACCATCACCGTCTTTCACGCCGGAATAATCACTGATCACGGTGGGTTTGATGAACTCGTCGGTGATATTGTCGGCATAGGCCGCCGCCACAGCCTCCGCCGCCGTCGCAGCCTTCGCGCCCTCGCCCCGCTGGATCGCGGCGTAGGCGCTCATCACCCGTTCCCACCTGTTGTCGCGGTCCATGGCGTAGTAGCGCCCGATGACTGTCGCGATCCGCGCGCCCTGGGGCAGGGCATCCTGCAGCGCGGCCAGTTGACCCGCAGCCGATTGCGGCGGCACATCCCGCCCGTCGGTCAGTGCGTGGATGGCGACCGGGATGCCAGCGCCCGCAATGATCCGCGCGGCTTCCGCGATATGGGCCTGATGCGCATGCACGCCCCCGGGTGACGCCAGCCCGATCAGATGCGCAGTGCCGCCGCTGGCCTTCATCTTGGAAATGAAATCCTGCAGCGCGGGTTGTTCGGCAAAGCTGCCCTCTTCGATGGCCAGATCGATCTGCCCCAGATCCATCGCCACAACGCGCCCTGCGCCGATATTGGTGTGCCCAACCTCGGAATTCCCCATCTGCCCGGTGGGCAGGCCGACCGCGGGGCCGTGGGTTGTGAGCTGCGCATTGGGGCAGGTCGCTTGCAGCCGGTCGAAGGTGGGGGTATGTGCGAGCGCGGGGGCGTTATTCTCCCGCTCGGGCCGGTCGCCCCAGCCGTCGAGAATGCAGAGAACGACGGGTTTCGGGGGGGTCATGGGTGCTGCTCCGGGTGGTTTTGAAGCGTTTTAACGGGATGGGTGGGGGAGCGGAAGTGGGTCTGTCCGAAAGCAAAGACACCTCTTCCTGCGTTGGCGCAAAAATTACGATGTGCCTATTGGAAAATTCCGAGCTAGTAAGGTGAGGGTCAAATGCTCATCTCATGGGCAAAAATTGGTGTCCGAAGGATTAATCGCTTCGGCTAGTTGAAAAGCGAGACCGCTATGAAAATCTCTCCATGCGTATTCGTGGCGCTGTCGGCAATCGCGCTGTCGGGTTGCGCAACGCGTCCCAGCTCCTTCGCACCGGTCTCGATGGGCGATGCGTTCTCTGATGTGCCCTGCGCAAACGTGCCGGCGATGCTTGAAACGGAACGGAAACGTGTGGATACGCTCTTTCGGCAACAAAGGAATACCGTAACCGGGGATACCGTTGGTGTCGCCATTATTGGTGTACCTGTATCAAGCCTTTCGGGCCGAGACGTGGCACAGGAATTGGCTACATCGAAAGGCAAGGTCAATGCTCTCGAAAGACGGGCGATTGCCTGCGGAAGCTCATTCTGATCACAAATTGTCACCTGTCGCACTCAAAAAAAGCCCCGCCAGCTCACACCGGCGGGGCAAGTCGTCGTGCCGTGGATGGGCCACAGGCACGGGCGGTATTCAACGCATCTCGGCGCGGATCTGTTGGCGCAGGATGTCGATGGGGATCTCCTGGCCTTCGCGTTTGAAGTGCCAATAGGTCCAGCCGTTACACGAGGGGGCGTGTTCCAGGGCGGCGCCGACCTGGTGGATCGACCCCTTCACATCATCGGCGATCAGCGTGCCGTCGGCGCGGACCTTGGCGGTTTTGCCGCGGGGGCTGGTCAGGATCTCACCGGGGCGCAGCATCCCGCGTTCGACTAACTGGCCGAAGGGCACGCGGGGTTCGGCGCGCTTTGAGGTGGTGACTTCCAACGCCTCGGCATCCAGCTTTCGCACGGACTTCAGACGCGACTCGGCCACTTTGCGATAGGTCTCTTCCCGCTCGATCCCAATGAAATGACGGCCCAGCATCCGGGCCACCGCGCCCGTCGTGCCGGTGCCGAAGAACGGATCCAGCACCACGTCGCCGGGGTTCGTCGTGCCCAGGATCACGCGGTGCAACAGGCTTTCGGGCTTTTGCGTCGGATGCGCCTTGTCGCCATTGGCATCCTTCAGACGCTCATGCCCGGTGCAGATCGGCAGCACCCAATCGCTGCGCATCTGTACACCTTCGTTCAGCGCCTTCAGCGCCTCATAATTGAACGTGTACTTCGCGCCCTCGGCCTTTGACGCCCAAATAAGCGTCTCATGTGCATTGGTCAGTCGCTTGCCACGAAAGTTGGGCATCGGGTTCGACTTGCGCCAGACCACATCGTTCAGGATCCAGAAGCCTGCGTTTTGCATGGCCGACCCAACGCGGAAGATGTTGTGATACGACCCGATCACCCAGATCGCGCCGTTCGGTTTCAATAGGCGGCGTGCGGCGGCCAGCCAGCGCTCTGTAAACCGGTCATAGGCCTTGAACGACGCAAACTGATCCCACGCATCGTCCACCGCGTCCACGCGGCTGTTATCCGGGCGGTGCAGGTCGCCGCGCAGTTGCAGGTTATAGGGCGGGTCGGCAAAGATCAGGTCGACGGACGCCTCTGGCAGGGCGTTCATAACCTCTATACAGCCGCCAGCCACGACCTGATTGAGCGGAAGCGCGGGCGCTTCCTTCGCAGTTTTCGTTTTCATCTTCTGCCTCTGTCCCCACGCCTGTCCCGGCGTGTCGTGTGTTGGGCCCAAGATGAGTCAAAGGTGATTCGACGTCAAATTCTTTTTTGAATCAAGTGCTTACGGATTTGCCGTGACACAATATCTTGTGTACTGGCGCAAACGAACGTCTATGGTGTGGGGTCACCCCAAGGCGGGACAGGGCATCCAGATGCGCCTTGGTCGGGTAGGCCGCGTTTTGTTCCCAGCCATAGCCTGGGTACTGTTGCGCCAAATCCACCATGATCGCATCGCGGGTGCATTTGGCGATGATCGACGCGGCGGCGATCGACAGAGATCGCGCGTCGCCTTTCACGATCGCCTCGCAGGGCAGGGGGGCATCGCGGGGGATCATGTTACCGTCGATCAGCGCGTGATCGGCGTGGTCGGGCAGGGCATCAAGCGCGCGCAGCATGGCAAGATGGCTGGCGCGCAGGATGTTGATCTCGTCGATTTCCGCCACCGTGGCTATGCCAACGCCCACCTCGCAGATGTCCTGGATCACCGGAAACAGCGCCGCGCGTGCCTTGGCGGTGAGCTTCTTGGAATCATTCAACCCGGGGATCTCGACGCCGGGTTTCAGCACCACAGCCCCGGCCACCACCGGCCCTGCCAAGGGGCCGCGCCCGGCCTCATCCACACCGGCCACGCGGGCATAGCCATTCGCGTGCAGCGCCGTCTCAAAACTGTCATCTGGTCCCATACCGGCACCAAACCCCCCCACCGCCCCCATCGCAAGCAAATAGGGCCGAGGGTTCCCCCCGGCCCCCTGCTCGGGCTTTGCGCGCCTGTTATCTGTTCGCGGCCACCGATTGGCGCAGCCATCCGTTTTGGCGCAGGCAGCGTCCTGCATAGACCGTCCGGATCCCGCGTTGAGTGCGCACCTGATAGGCGCAAGCGCCGGGCAGGCGCGCGGTATTCACCCCATTGCGTTGCAGACAGCGCTGGCCAAACACCTGGCGCACCCCGCTTCGCGTCTCGATCGTGCGAAAGCATTGGTCAGGGAGGATGCGCGCCCGATTATAGATGCGGCTTTGGTGCCCGTGGCGATTGATCCGCGTGGTGTTCGGGGTCGCGTGAAACCGTGTCGCGCGTTGCGCACGGGCCTTTTCCTCTTCCCGATTGTCCTCAATCGCTTTCGCGATCAGGGCCAGCGCGGCCACCCCGACGATCACGCCCACAATGGCCTCGCCGTTTTCAGCCTGGGCCGGGCGGGGCGCGGCGACCCCAAGGGCAATCGCTAGCGCAAGCGCGGGTGCAAGAATGTGACGTCTCATGGCAAGTTCCTTCCTTTCCTGGTCCGGCCCCCAGCGGGAGCAGTCCCCGGGCCGTGGATGGGGAAAGGCTGGCACCCACCTTCGGGCTAGCCAATATCGTACCCCGGCTATCGGATAGCCGAAGCGCCAGGCCGGGAGTTATTGAATATCCCCGCCCGCTCGCCCATGGTTACGGCCATGACACGACGCCTGATCCCCATGGGCATTGCCACTGCCGGTTTCCTGGCCTTGGCCACCGCCGCGCAAGCCGCCTGCTACGCCGATTACAAGGCCAAGCAGGATGGCCCCTTGCGCCTGCACTACGGCGTTGTCGAGCTTCCCCAATCCATCTGCGACCGCCCTGGTGAGATCCAGTCCAACGTGGCGCAGCGGTTGCAGAGCAACGGGTGGGAGCTGTTGAATGTGATGTCGGTGTTCGACGGATCGGGCCTCGACCAAAGGAGAGACAGTGCTGCCGAGTTCTTCCTCCGCTTCTGACAGCCGGGCCGCCGCCGGGCGCATCATCACGTTCGGTATCCTCGCCATCGTCGCCATACTCGGGATCACGGCGGTGTTGCTGTTTGTGAACCTGCCGGACGCAAATGCGTTCAACGCGCGAGTGGAGCGGCTGTTTATCGAGAATGACGATCTGACGTCGAATGCCGAAATCAAACTGCTCGAAATCCTCGCCCAGTCCGGCACCGCGTTTTCCGAAACACTGGCCAGCTACCGCGTCGTGATCTTCGTGCTGCTCGTCTTTGCAACCGCGCTTTTGGTGGCGTCCTTGGTGTTTGTCGTCACAATCATCATGCTGAACCGCCGCATGGGCGAGATCGAGCGTCAGGGCATCCAGGTGTCATCGCTGCTTATCAGTCGCGAGGATAACATCGTCTACCTCAACGACATGGAATTCAAACTGACCGAGGCGGCGATGGAAACGCTATCTGTCCTGGCCGAGGCGCGGCTGGACGATGACGTGATGACCGGGGCCGAGATCGAAGGCGTGATCTCAGGCCGTTCTGCCGCCGATTGCGAAGAGGCGGCGGGGGCCACGCGGATAAAGCGGCTGCGCGACGCGCTGGGCAATCAGATGGTGGCAGAGTTGTTGGTCAAAACGATTGCGCGGCAGGGCTATCGGCTGGCCATCGACAAGGACGTTATTCGCATGATTTAGGGTCGCATCAGCGCCTTTAGGCGTCCGATTTGCATGGCGAGTGTGACGATCTGATCGACGGCGCGATTGCTTTGGAAGGTGGCAGCGAAGGCCGCAATCAACCCGACGGACCGTAGGATGGTACCAACCACGCCAAGGCGGGTGTAGGGCTGCAACTGCGGCTGGCCGACCCCGATCCTGACGTAGCGCTCAAAGACCGCGCGCAGGGTCATCTCGTGCGGTCGGATGATGTGGCGGACTGTGGCGGATGGAACGTAGTGGATTGTCCCCCCGCTCGCCGCGGCCGCGCGCATCACGAAATCGGTGTCTTCGTTGCCTCGTGCGCGTTGGCCTTCACCATAGTTCTGCGGATCGACACCAAATCGCAGCGCGCGCGCCACGTCACCACGGACCATGAAATTCGGGCCTTTCGCCTGCCATGCGGGCACCGGCCCTTGGTCCAACGCCTCTGGCGTGCAGGCACATGACCGACCATTACGCGTCAAGCCACGCAGCCATTCTGGTGGTGTTGTCGGCCATTCGGGACGAATTTGGCCTGCAAAGACACTTTTACCTTGGTTCTGATTGGCCGCCTGCACGTAGGCCAAAATCCAGTCCGAATTTGCAATGGTGTCATCATCGGTGAACACAACCAACCGCCCTTGCGCCACCTCAAGCCCCGCGTTCAGCGCGTGGGCTTTGCCCTGTTTTGGTTCCCGCAACACCACGGCCCCGTGCTGCCTTGCAAAGGTCTGCATCAGCTCTGCCGTCTCGTCCGAGCTATTGTTGTCGACAAGGATGATTTCCATCCCCCCGGCCGGTGCCCTCACGCCCCCGAGCGCCGCAAGCGTGCGGGGCAAGGTGCTGGCCCCGTTATACGAGGCGAGGATGATGCTGACGTCCATGTGGGACCTGCTGGAAAGCTCGCGCATTCTATAGCAATGCTGCACGACGGCCCGCTATCCCGATCACGCATGCAGGCCCCGGTGAGTCGTTGTTGCAACATGTATTGTGGCGGCGTGCCATGACCGTCGCCCACCTGTGAGTTGGAACCTAGACTGCCCCCGAACGAACGGAGACACCCCCGGTGACGGACCCCACCCCACGCGTATCGGTTGTGATGGCCGCCTATAATGGCGCCCGCCATCTGCGCGCGGCTGTGGACAGTATCCTGGCGCAATCGCTGCGCGATCTGGAGCTGATCGTTGTGGACGATGCTTCCACCGATGAGACGACTCAGATTCTGGCGCGCTTTGCCAAGGACGACCCGCGCGTGCGGATGGTGCGAAATGAGACGAACCTGGGCCCCTTTGGCAGCGGTAATCGCGGGCTAGGGCTTGCCCGCGCGCCGATCATTGCCCGGATGGATGCCGACGATCTCTCACACCCTGCGCGGCTTGAGCGGCAAGTGCGGTTCCTCGAGACGCATCCAGACCACATCCTTGTGGGCAACAGCTTTCGCGCGATCGATGATGCGGGGCACACCCAATACGTGAAGGTCAAACCAACCGATGCCTTCGGGGTCCGCTGGATCATGCGCTTTCGCTGCACGATCGAGCATCCGGGCGCCGCGTTTCGGGCGCGCATGCCCGATGGCAGCCCCGTGCGCTACGATGAGACCGCGCCAATTGCGCAAGATTTTGAGCTGTTTGCCCGGCTGACCGAAGTGGGCAAGGCCGCGATCCTGCCAGAGGTGTTGTTCAGCTATCGCACCCATGCCAGCAATATCAGCACCACCCGCAAGACCGAGCAGCGGAGGATCACACGGGCGATTGCGCGGTCTGTGCAGGTCCGCGATCTGCCAGAGGATCTGCACGGGCGGCTGGATGGGGTGCTCGACTGCTATCTCTTGCAGGAACGCGCCACGGCGCGGGCTGTCCGCGACGGTGTGCAGGCGTTCGATGCGATGCTGGCCTATGACCTGTCCCATCATCCGGACAAACGGCGCTGGCTGATGCGCCAATCAGCGGCGATCCTGGCCGAGGCGTTTCTGCGCCGGGGCGGGGGCTTTCGCGACCCCGCCGTCCTCGCCGCGTTTGCCTTTCATGCCCGGCACTACTTGGGGCCGCTGGGGTTGAGACAGCTGGAAGATACCGGGCGCCTTCCGGACCGGATGAGCAGCCTTCCCACGGTGGAGGCCCCCGCCGAGGAACCGCTGGCCATGGGGCGGATGTGAGCGGGTCTGTCTCTGTCGTGATCCCGGTCTACGGAACCGCGCCGCATCTGCAGCGCTGCATCGCGGCGCTTCACGCGCAAACGCGCCTGCCGTCTGAGGTGATCGTCTTTCACTCTGGCCCCGGCGATCCAACGGACGCCTTGCGACAGGTTTCGCCTGATATTCGTGTCTATCACACAGCAATGCGTCATTTTGCTGGCCATGCGCGCAACGCAGGCGCGGCGCAGGCGAGCGGGGATCTGTTGATCTTCGTCGATAGCGATATCATCGCAGACGCGGGATTCGTTGAGGCGATCTGCACAGAGGCGTCGGCACATCCCGACAGTGTTTTGATCGGCTCTGTTGGGCTGTTCCCGGCGGGTGGTTTGTGGGCCCGCGTGGCCTGGTTCATCGAGTTCGGCAGTGTCTTTCCAAATCGTCCAGCTCACCGTCCCCTGTCTGCGCCTTCCGCTTGTTTTGGGCTGAATAGATCCGCTTTTGCTGGCTCTGGCGGCTTTCGAACAGATCTGTTTGCCGCCGAAGACGGGGATTTCTTTGTGCGCTTGCAGGCGGGGGGGCACGCGTTAAGATTTGTTCCAAATGCGCGGGGTGACCATGTCTTTGCGGGCGGCGCCGGAAAGACCCTCGCGCGACTGGGCGAGCTTGGTCGCGCAGCGGCCTTCTTGCGGCAAACCCACAACCTGCCAGGGTCAACAGCCGTCCGTCACCCGATGTTGGCCGTGTTACTCCCCTTCGCCCGCATGGCCCAGATGGCGCGTCGCCTTTTGGCAGAGCGCGGGCCAGTGGGCCAATTCCTTCTATTATCGCCTGCGATCTTTGTGGGCCTATGCGCCTGGGCGCTGGGGTTCTACCTTGAAGCCCGGCAGCCCACGTATCCGTCACCCGACGCGACAGGTGGCTGAGATGCGCGTCGCAATCATCGGCCCCATCGCGCCCTTCCGCAGCGGGATCGCAAGGCACACAACAGCGCTGGCGCGTGAGCTTGCAGGGCGTGCGGATGTCGAGATCAAGGTGTTTTCCTTCGCCCGGCTCTATCCCAAACGGCTCTATCCCGGCGAACGTGAGACGGATCCAAGCATGTCGGTTCCCGCTGAATTAGACACGCATTTCACCCTTGATACCCTCAACCCGCTGACCTGGCGCAATGGCATTCGCGAAGTGGCTGCCTGGTCGCCCGATCTGGTGGTCCTGCCGGCGTGGAGCTTTGTGGTGGCCCCGGCGCTCGGCGCCATCGCGCGGGGGCTGCGCGTGCGGGGGTATGCGGTTACGATCATCGTCCACAACGCAGAAGACCACGAAGCCGCGGGTTGGAAAACCGCGCTGTCGCGGTTCCAGCTGCGCCAGGCCACACGGTTTGTCACCCACAACGCCGGTCTGGACGCGGCGCTGGACCGGTTGATGCCCGGCATACCGACGGATGTGTGCCCGCATCCCGTGTACGATGATTTCCCGCCCGCCACGGGCGCCTTGCCCCGCCGCGCGCCGCTGGAGCTTTTGTTCTTCGGCCTGGTGCGCCCCTACAAGGGCCTTGATATCGCGCTGGACGCGTTGGCGCAGGCAAGCGTCGACGCGCACCTGACGATCGCGGGTGAGTTTTGGGAAGGCCGGGACGAGACCGAGACGCGGATTGACCAAGTGGGTCTGCGGGCCCGGGTTGAGGTGGTGCCCCGCTATGTCTCAGACGCTGAGGCGGCCGAACTGTTTGCCCGCGCCGATGCGCTGGTGGCCCCGTATCGGTCGGTGACCGGATCGGGTGTGGTCGCGATGGCACAATGGTACGGGCTACCGGTGATTGCCAGCGATCTGCCGGGATTTGCTGAGGTGATCGAGGACAGGACAACCGGCTGGCTGGTCCCCGTGGGTGACGTGGACGCGTTGGCCACCCGCATCGAAGGCATCACCGCCAATTCCGCCGCTGCCATGGGCCCTGCCATCGCCACCGCGCGGGACAGGTTGTCCTGGGCGCGGTTTGCCGATGTTGTGCTGGCCACCGCGCCCTAGCCCGGGCTGGCAGCGGCCGGCAATTGGGTCTATCGTCCAATACACGGCCACCCCCGCAACCGAGACCATCCTTTGCGCCACAAGCCCACCGATGTGATCCTGCGCGCCCGCAACGGCGATGTGATCGCCTATGACGAGACGGGTCTGATCCTCCGCCTGTCCGATCAGGTGATCCGCGATATCGCCGGGCGGTTGGGGGCGGGGGCCGGTGCGGACGCGGTGCCCCAGGATGCGAGCGTCCTGGGTGATATTGATGCCTGGAACGTGCGGCGCGACGGCGATTGGTACCTGTTCGATGCGCCGTGCCCGGCGACGGGTCACACCCGTGCGTTTCGGCGGCCCGTCAGCGGTGGCGATGTGATCGCGGATGCGCCGGGGCCGGTGCAGGCGATTCTGTCGCTCGGCGGTCCGCGGGTGTCGGACGGGTACGCTGCGCCCCCAGCGTTCCCGGGCCATGTGGTGGCCCCGATGGATGAACTTGGTGCGGCAGGCGGGTGTGGCACGGTGGACACCGTACCAGAGCCGGGATTTCAGCGGTTGTTTGAGATGACGCAGGGCAGTCTGCTGGCCGACGCGGTGCTCGCGCAGCGGGTCGTTGAGGCGCGTGCCGTACCCTTGATCGTAGCGCGTACGGAAAGTGACTGTTCCAGTGGAATTGGGGATTTTCTGGCGGGTCCAGCGCAGGCGAGTTTCGAACGCGTTTTGGACGCCCTAGTGTCAAGTGCAGCTCTTTTGGGCCAACGCGCACAGGTGATGGCCTGCGTGATCGACTTCGCGGAAGAGGATGTGGTCAGCACCCCCGCCGACTATGAGACGGGGATACGCACGCTGATCGACCGCGTGCGGGATCTGTGCCACCGCCACGCCATGGCCGAACCTGTGATCCTGCTGCGCTGCGATGGCGGGGCGCGCCTGGAACAGCAATGGGCGCTTGCGGTGCATCCTGCTGGGAACCGCGTCTGCGTACCCGGCCCGCGCTATGCCTTTGCACAGGACCGGTTTCAGCGCCTGACGCTGGACGGCGCGCTGCAACAAGCCGCGCTAGATGCCGCCGCGTTGGAGAGTGTGCGGGAAGGCGGGCAGTGGACGTGTCCTGTGCCCCTGTTGGCCGAGTTCGGAGAAGAGCCGGGGACGATAGAGGTCACGTTTCAAAGCGATGGGCCACTGGTGATAGATCCGGCAGATCCGCTTGGCGCCGGGACCGCTGCGGGGTTTGTCTTGCAAGCTGAAAGCGCCAAAATTCCGATTGTTATAGTGTCTATTCATGCAGAAGACCCGCGCATGGTCGTGATTACATATGACGCGCAACGGGGCTATGATGGCTTGGTTTTGTCCTACGCCGCAGGGTCGCCCGGTGCGGTGCGCGATGATTGGGATGGGGGTTCAGCCGCTGATCTGCGCCTCCATCGCTGGGCCCTACCAGCGCGGTTAACGGTGCGCTGATGCTGGAGCTTGACCTTGACCTGCCACCGGGCGTGCTTCTGGACCCGCCTGCACCAGACCTCGGCCAACTGGCCGCACGGCACCGCGCGATCTGGTTTACCGCGACGCAGCCGCACTGCGTGGTCGACGGTGGGAGGGTCGTGGAGATAGCGGCGTTAGGCGCCGACATCACCGCTCGGCCGGTTGATGGCAACACGCTGAACTGCCGGCATTCCGTCGCTGGCGGCTCCCCATCCCTCGCGATGACCGCCCGTACGGCCTGTGGCTTCTCGGCCGATCTCGGCGCTGTTGGGCCGTGTTTGGGTCTGTGTGTGGTCTTCTCCGCGCCCGACGGTCCGGCCCGCACATTGGTGGCTGTGTCTGCCGAAGAGTCCCGGGATTACTTGTATCTCAGCCATGATGAGGGCGCGCTGTCTTTGGGGCGGCGCAACGGGAATGCGGTGGCCTCCGTTCCCGCGCCAGCGGCCGCTCAGCGGCCGATGCTCGCCCTCGCCCGGATCGATAGCGCCGGTTTGGCGGTGTCCGTTGATGGCGGCACGCCGGTCAGCGTGCCGGATGCGGAGGCTGTGCCGGAAGGTGACGTGACGACCTTCATCGGATGCCGCAGACAGCGCGAGGGCCTGTATAAGACCCTTGGGGCGGGACATATCTATGATGCGGGTTTTTTGCCCGCAATAGACCCTTTTTCAGACGATTTGGCCCCGTTGAGACAGGCTTTGATGGCACGGGTGAAAGGGCTTGGTGCAGATGGCGTTTGATCGAACCAGCATCGCGGGCGACAATATCGTTGTCATCTGGATCGACGATCTGATCGATGTGCACACCTGGCGCGATGCCTTTGGCGTGCGCATCCAGACGCCCAACCTTGATCGGTTCATGGAACGCGGTGCGCATTTTCGGAATGCCTACGCGACGATCCCGCTTTGTGCGCCCTGCCGGGCCGAGCTGACGACGGGGTTGTCGCCGTTTCGCACGGGGCTTGTTGATCTCAACCGGATGTGGCGCGATGTCCTGCCGCCGACCGAGGCGTGGCAATA
This sequence comes from Pseudomonadota bacterium, assembly GCA_039820585.1. Lineage (GTDB taxonomy): Bacteria > Pseudomonadota > Alphaproteobacteria > Rhodobacterales > Rhodobacteraceae > JBCBGF01. The sequence continues at coordinate 9,278 of JBCBPV010000025.1, read as the reverse complement.
CGATCTGCGCCGGGCGGGGTTTCGCACGTTTACAACGGGCAAGACGGATGCGACCTACAAACCGATGCCCGAAGACGTGCGGCGGGTGTTGTTCCATGAGGATGTGCCGGCGGTCAGCAAGCAGAACCGGACGGGTCAGAAGGCGTATCTGGAGAAGGGGCCGGGGATCAAGGGGATCAATCACCCCAATGATGACGGCAGCCAGGATGACCGGTTCTATGACTGGTCGGTGGCGCAGAATGCGATTGATTACCTTGGCCGGGCCGATTCCACGCGACGGCATCTGATCCAGTTGGGGTTTCAGCACCCGCACTACAATCTGGTCTGCCCGGATCGGTTTTATCAGATGTACGATGTGTCCGCGATCAAGTGGCCCGATATCGCCGCGGAAGAGGATTACCACGGGCCGCCGCCCGGCATCGCGGTCTACGAGGCGGCGTATATCGTAAACGGCCAATGGACGCCCGAGAATGCGGGGGATGAGGCGTGGCGCCAGGTCGTGCGCGCCTATTTTGCCGCCTGCAGCCATATGGATCATGAGCTGGGGCGGTTTCTGGATGCGCTTGAGGCGTCAGACCTGGGGCAAAACACGACTGTGGTTCTGTTGTCCGACAATGGCTTCAACCTCGGTAACCACGACAGCTTCCACAAGATGAGCCAATGGGATAGCGCGGCCCATGTGCCCCTGGGCATCTGGTCGCCGCGGATGGAGGCGGGGCAGGTGATCGACTTGCCGGTGTCGCTGCACAATCTGCCGAAGACGATCATGGATCTGGCGGGGCTGCCCTATCGCGCGCATTGGGTGTCAGGGCAAAGCCTTTTGCCTGTGATAGATACTAGTTTTGGCGAGTATGACCGCACGAAGTCACCTATCACTTGTGTGTTCGGCACCCTGTCGGTCCGGCCCTCGACCGAGGATCTGAGCCACCTGCGCTACTTCCGCTATCCGAACGGGGAAGAGCATGTCTATGACGTGGTGAATGATCCTGGCGAGACCCAGAACCTGATCGACACCGCACCAATGGATGTGCTGCGGGCGGAACTGATCGAAGGGGCACGGCTTTTGGGCCTGGATCTGACCGGGTTGGAAGACCCAGGACTGGGTGTGCATGCGATGATGGCGGTGGACGGCACCGTGGCGTTAACCGGTGGGCGGGGGGACACGCAGTATTGGGCCTATGGCGCGGATGCCGAGAAGATCGTGGAACAGGAAGACGGTGGCACAGACACGCTTTGGTATATGGGCGGGCCGGATGACTATGTGCTGAAGCTGCCCCCGAATGTTGAGAATGTGCGCATCGCCACGGTGCGTTCGCGCCACGAAGACAACCCAAAGGAGGGCAAGGTGATCCACATCGTGGCCCATCCAGAAAGCCCGATTGATTTCGAATCGTCAGAACGTGTGAGTGTGCATGTGACCGGCAGTGCCGGGAACGACGTGATGACCGGGCCCAAATACAGCGGGGCGACCTTTGATGGCGTGGCGGGCGACGATGTTTTGGTCGCCAGGTCACGAAGGGCCAAAGACAAGCACCAGTTCTATGGCGGGGCCGGGAATGACGTGCTGATCGGCGGTGCCGGGGCGGATGTACTGGATGGTGGGCCGGGAAATGACCGGATCGAAGGCGGCACAGGGCGCAACAAGATCTATGCCGGGCCCGGCAATGACCAGATCATTGATGGCGATGGCGGGTCAGAGATTCACACAGGTCCAGGGCGGAATAGGGTCATATCCGAAGGCGGTGATGACGTGATCCATGTGGGCGCGGGGCACAATACGCTGACCGGGGGACCGGGCGACACGACCTATGTGGTGGCCTATGGCGGTGCTAATGTGATCACAGATTGGTCGCCGGGTGACCGGCTCGATCTGTCGGCCTGGCCCCAAATGCCAAAGATCACCGCCGAGGGCGGTGATCTCGTGCTGAGCCTTGGCCCATCTGTCATCGTTTTGGAAGGTGTGGGCGACAGCGATCAAGTCACCGCCGCCATCACCGCACCCTAGTACTTGTATTCGTACCCATAGGCCTTTTCGGTGTAGAGGCACTTGTTCAACACAACGCCCATGACGTTGGTGTGCTCTGCCACCTCTTTTTCCGTGATATCCAGCTGATCGGTTGTCGTCATTTCAGCCGCGGCGATGATCAGCGCGCAGTCAACCATCTTCAACAGCGCCAGCGTATCGTCCGTCGCCAAAAGTGGCGGTGTGTCAAACAGCATGATGTCGGGTGCAAAGTCGCGTTCGATACGGTCGATGATGCGGGGGGTGTTGTCCGCCAGGATCAACTTGGATGGGTTCGCCGCTGGGGCCTGGTTCATCGAGATCGCGACGTTTTCGCCAAAGCGCACGGCCTGATCGCCAAATGTAACCGTGCCTTCCAAGACATCCGACACGCTGTATTCCCCGCGATAGCCAAACGCCTTGGCCATGTAGGGGCGCCGCATATCCATGTCGAAGACCATCATGTGACGGTCCGATTGGCGCGTCATGCTGGCGGCCAGGTTGCCGCAAATCGTCGTCTTGCCGCAGGATTTCGTGGGCGACGTGACCAGGACCCTGCGCCAGCCGTTGTCCTTGCATTGCTGCAGGATCTTGGTGCGCAGCACGTCGAAATAGGCCGCCTCGGTGGTTTGGCCTTCAACGAAGATCCGGCTGCGGTTCAGATCTGCTGCGCGGGGCTCAAACTCGGTCAGACCGGCCCATGCGTCCAGATCGGCACCGGCGGTTGTGGATGCCTGCGACTTGGAGCGAACGGTCCGCTGCCGTTGTTCGCGGGCCTTTTCGATCGCGGCCTGAAGTTTTTCCATTGGATAGGACCTCGTTACCTAGGCGGCATTAAATGCCGAATGCACTCAGAAGATTTTCGACCACCAGATCGATCGGCATGATTGCCACGTGGATGTAGTACAGGAACAGCGGTATCCCGATCAGCAGTGTCAGAACCCCAAACGACAGGATCGACCTGCGCCGCAGCGTTTCGCCAGGCGTCCGAATTACCGGAAGCGTCGCCAGCGGCACGATGCCAAGCGAGCGTGTCATCTCGACCGGGCGACGGATCGCCTTGTTCAACAGCTCCAGCAGCAAAACCACACCGGCACCTGCGCCCAGGCCCAACACGATGCCGGCCAGAGAATACAGCTGACGGTTCGGGCTGGATGGATTGCGGGGCACCACGGGCTGGTTCAGGATCAGGATGCGTTCGCCTTTGGCCAGTGCCTCGATCCGTTCTCCGGTTGCAGCTTCGGACTGCCGGCGAATGGCCTGTTCGTACTGACGCTCGATCGCTGAATAGTCACGTTCCAGCGATTCCAGAAGAACGGCGTTCCCTGGCGTGGCTTCCAGCGTCTTTTGCAGTTCAACAAGCTCAGCCTCGATATCGGCAATCTCTTGTTCGGTCCGCTCTTTGCGGCTGTCGAGATCGCCCAGCTGAATTTCAAGAATGCTTTCGCGGCGCTGAAGCGGGTTCACCTCTTCCACCCGGCCCGAGTTCGCGGCCACGCGCCGTTCCAGGCTTCCGATGCGCGCGCGCAGGGTGCGTACGCGCGGATGCTGTTCCGACAGAACCGCCAGCGCCTCGTCCAGTTCCAGTTGAGCAGCGGCCAGATCGCGTTCTTCATCGGACCGCGTATCAAGGTTCCGGTCGCCCGTACCACCCGTGGCGTTGAAGACCAGAAGCAGGCGCTCCCGCTCTTCCGAGATATCGCTGATCTCGCGCAGAAGCCGCGTGCGCTGGGCGCGCAAATCGGCCTGCTCGGCCATGCGGAAGCGCATGGTGTCGGGCAGCGAGTCGATATTGGCGTTGGTGAAATCCAGAATCCGTTGGCTTTGCGCCGCCAAATCGCTGGCGAGGCGTTCGACTTCCTGGTCGAAGAAATCCATCGTGTCTTCGGCCCGGCCGGTGCGCAATTCTACGTTCTCATCCAACACGCGGGTCACATAGGCATTGACCACGGCGGCCGCAGTTTGCGGATCGCTGGCTTCGAACGAGATGTTGAAGATCGTCGCACGGTCGCGGCCTGTGCTGGCCTCAAACACCGTGTTGCGGCGCATGCGGTTCACGATCTGATCCGGGAACAGCTCATCCGAATTGGGATAGACGTTCAGCTCTGCCGCGATGTCCAGAAGGTTCGCGCGGGTCAGAAGCCGCTGTTCGATGATTTCCAACTGTTCGCGCGGCCCGGTGCGGACGGTTGAGGCCGCCAGTTCATCGGGGATCGCCGGCGCTTCGATCAGAAGCAGCGCATCGGATGTGTACTTGGCCGGAATCCGCAGCGAATAGACCACAGCCGCCGCCGCAATCGACAAGGCGATGATCGAAAAGATCGGCAGCCGCCGCAGAAAGATTGAGATGTAAAATCTTACGTCACTGTTCATCTTCGACGCCCTCATTACCCATGTACCCGGCAAAGAACACTCCGTCCTCTACCACTTGATCCACGACCGATGACAAGACCAGCTTCTCATCGCTCGACGCGGCATAAACCATTGCAAAGTCACAGATCTGGTTGACCAGACGCGGGACTCCGCCCGACACTTCCCAAATGCGTTCGCACGCTTGTTTGGTGAATTCGTTGCCCTCGCCGCCGGCCACTTTCAGGCGGTGGCTGATATAGGCGGCAACGGTTTCTTTATCCATTGCAGGCAGGTGGAAGTTGGCCACCACCCTCTGTGCGAATTGGCGCAGCTCCGGCCGCAGAACCATTTCGCGCAGCTCGGGCTGGCCGACGAGGACCAGCTGCAGCAACTCATCTTTATTAGAGTTGACGTTGGTGAGCATCCGAAGCTCTTCCAAGCCTTCGATCGACAGGTTTTGTGCCTCGTCGATCACCAGGATCGACCGGCGGCCCTGTGCATATTCTTCGATCAGGAAGTTCTGCAGCATCTGGAACAGCTGCACATAGTCTTCAATTCCCGACGTATCTATATCAAGTGCGTTCAGCACCCAGCGCAGCAACTCCCCCCGTCCGCCCTGGGCGTTCGAGATCAAGCCGATCGTCACATCTTCGGGGATCGACTTGAGCAGCTTTTGCAGAAGCGTTGTTTTACCAGCGCCCACTTCGCCCGTGATCACGGTGATGGGCGCGTGCGTCATGATCCCGTATTCCAGGATCGAATACGCGCGACTGTGCATCGGAGTCCAAAAGATGAACTCGGGATCGGGCAACAGCGTGAACGGCCGCTCCGACAGAGCGAACTGTTCCGTGTAGAGCCCGGACTCAGACATCATTTGCACCACAACCTCTCCACGCACATATGGGCCTCGTGCGCCCACTCACACCCTTATCTGGCCTTTCACGGCGAAAGAGTCACACGGCTTTAAGGACAAGCACCGCGTTTTCTCTTCTTTGCACTCCAAAGGTCGCCAATGCCGACAGTCGTTGCGCAATCGGAAACGGATTCGGGCGAAATTGGAACCCTAAGCGTTCTTTTGCCGACCCCCGCGCCACCGCCTTGCGATTCTAGGCTTTTGTGTGGCGCGCGCCGTCGAATCGACTAGCCCCAGCGTCTACAAACCAGCCCAAGTGTGGACAAGTTTACAGGAATTGTTTCGGGAGCATCGACAAATTGTGCCGCTTTTGGGGCACACCTTCTTACAATTTGACACAATTGTGGCGCCGAAAATTTCTAAAACGTAAATTTAACAATGCCTTAAGGATTTACGGCGTTTTTTGGGCGAACCACGCAGTTTGCTGGAGAATCTGTCCAATGCTACGTTTCAATCATCGGCAACTGGGAGCCGTATGGGGTTTTGGGGACGCTGTCCCTGTGTTTGGAAGGGATCTGCATCCTTTCTGTAGTGCAACGAGTAATTGGGGGAACCAGCCAATTGTGGCTGGTGCTGGGTTCATGACTGTTCACTTTGAGAGCATAGATAGGGCGGAAGACGTCCAAATCGCGGTACCGTCGTTCACCGCACCCGTGCGATCGGGCTTGTACAGACGCGCTGGAAAGCGGTTGTTCGATCTGGTGCTGCTGCTTGCTGCGCTGCCAATCATCCTTCCTGTGATTGCCGTGATCACGCTGGCGCTGGTGCTGGATGGCCAGATGCCGTTCTTCCGTCAAAAGCGTGTGGGGCGCGACGGTCGGGAATTCACGATCTGGAAATTCCGCACGATGGTGGCCAATGCCGATGCGCTTTTGCAGGAGTATCTGCAAAAGAACCCGGCAGCGTATGAAGAATGGCACAATCATCAGAAATTGAAGGATGATCCGCGGGTAACGCGCATCGGCCGGGTGCTGCGCAAGACGTCGGTGGATGAACTGCCGCAGTTATGGAACGTGCTCCGGGGTGAGATGTCGATTGTTGGCCCGCGCCCGATGATGCCCGAACAGCGCCGTCTGTATCCGGGTGCCGCCTACTACGCGATGCTGCCCGGTATCACTGGCCCATGGCAGGTGTCGGCCCGGAATGAGTGTGAGTTCAGCGCCCGTGCCAAGTACGACACCCAGTATGGTCAGTCGATGTCGTTGCTGACGGACATCCGCCTGATTGCACGCACCGTGGGTGTGGTGTTCAAGGCGACCGGCTACTAAGCTTCGCCCAAGACCTTGGATGGCGGGCCGTTGCACCCCGCCGTTCACACGACGAACCCCCAAGATGTCTTTGACGCGAGCCCGCGCAGAATGTCATCACGCCCATCACTTCTTTTGCCTCTGGTCCTGTCGCTGGCCCTGCTGGCGGCGTGCGATTCATCCGAAGAACGGGCCGAGGCACACTTCCAATCCGGGATAGAACTGTTTGAGGCAGGCGATGTCGACCGCGCCTTGGTCGAGTTGCGCAATGTCCTGAGCCTGGACGCGCGCCATATGGAGGCGCGCAAGCTTTTTGCCGATATCATCCGCGATCGTGGCAAATGGGGCGAGTCCTACCGCAACTATACCACTCTGGTAGAGATGTACCCGTCCGAGACAGAACTTCGGATTGTCCTCGCGGATATGGCGGTTCGGATGGGCCGCTGGGACGATGCGGTCTATCACGGCAACCGTGTGATTACCAACGCCCCCGATGATCCACGGGTTCAGGTCATCTCGGCCGCGCTTGATTTTCGCAGTGCCATCTCCCGCCGCGATACCGCCGCCCGCCGGGACGCCGCGGGTCGAACAGAGACGCTGCTTGCGTCCCTCGACGATCCATCGCTTGCCCGTGAGATCGTGATCGACAACCTGATCCGCGACAAATCCTATGCCGATGCGCTGGTGCATGTGCGCGCGGCCATTGAAGATGGCGTGGTGACGGAAGAGAAATTCCGCACGAAGCTTAGCCTTCTGGGTGAGATCGGGGATGAGGCGGGTTTTGGCGCCGGGTTGGAACAGGCGGTTGCCGCCTTCCCCCAACAGCGCGATTTCGCGGATGATCTGATCGGCTGGTACACCGACCAAGGCGCGCTGGACAAGGCCGAGGCGTTTCTGCGCGATCAGGCGGCGGTGGGTGGCGATACCGCGGAAGCCAACCAGATGCGGCTGGTCGTGTTTTTGCGTGAGATGCGCGGCGAGGACGCGGCGCTCGAACAGCTGGACCGCTTCGTGGCCGACGGGGTGAACCCGGCCCTTTTCGGGTCTATTGCAGCCGAAATCCGGTTCGATGCAGGCGATACCGCCGGGGCCATCATGGCGATGGAGGCGCTTCTTGATGGCGCTGTTCGTGGTCGTCAGACGCGGGACAATAAGGTCAGCCTCGCACGCATGCTCGCCGCAGAAGGCAAGGTCATCGAAGCCCGGCAATATGTGGATGAGGTGCTGGCCCAGGATGTTGGCCATGTCGAGGGTCTGAAGATCCGCGCGGCCTGGCTGATCCAGGATGACCGCGCCGATGATGCGATTGCCGCCTTGCGCGCGGCGTTGGACCAGGCCCCGCTGGATGCCCAAGCCATGACACAGATGGCCGAGGCGCACACCCGCAACGGCAATCGCGGGCTGGCAGGGGAAATGCTGTCGCTGGCGTTCGAGGCCAGCGGATCGAAACCCGAAGAGGCGTTGAATTACGCCCGGTTCCTGGCGGCCGATGGCAAGGACCGGACGGCCGAGGCCATCGTGCGCAATGCGTTGCAGGTGACACCGGGGGATGCGCGGCTTCTTAGCTTCCTTGGTCAGGCCTATGTGGCACGGCAGGATTGGATGCGCGCCGCCCGGATCGAGGGTGAGCTGCGCGCCCAGCCCACGTCCGAGGCGCGCGATGCCGCGCAAGCGCTGGAAGTCATGCGCCTGAACGCCCGCCAGCTTAGCGCCGAGGCAATCGGGTTCCTGGAAGAACTGACAGATCGTGACGGGACAAACGGTGCCGAACTGGCTGTGGTGCGTGCTCATTTTGCAGCGCGGGATTATTCCGCCGCCGAACGATTCATCGACGCGGCCCTGTCCCAGGATCCCGACCGCCCGGTGATGCGCTACCTCAAGGCCTCGCTCATGGCTGCGACCGGGCGCAGTGGTCCCGCGCGCGAGATCTACCGCGCGCTTCTGGAAGAGGATCCAACCGATGACATCGTCTGGCGCGCGCTCTACGCGACCGAGCTGCGCGACGGCACGCCCGAGACCGCGGCAGAGGTACTGGAGGCTGCCTTGCAGGCGCTGCCAGATGATCAAAACCTGCTTTGGGCCAAGGCGGGCGTCTTGCAGGACGAAGGCGATATCGACGGAGCAATTGCGGTGTATGAGACACTGTATGCCGCCAATCCCGGCTCGCCTGTGCTGGCCAATAACTTGGCCAGTCTGCTCAGCACCTATCGCGATAGCCCAGAGGATCTGGAGCGCGCCTTTACCGTCGCCAAACGCCTGCGCGGTGTGTCTGTTCCGGCCTTTCAAGACACCTACGGCTGGATCGCCTATCGACGCGGGTTGATCGAAGAGGCGCTGGCCCACCTGGAACCGGCGGCCGCCGCGCTGCCCGATGATCCGCTGGTGATCTTTAGGCTGGGCATGGCCTATGTCGCCGATGCGCGGGACGCCGATGCGCTGGCGTTGTTTGAGCGCGCGCTGACGCTGGCAGGGCCCGACGACCCGCGGGCGCCGTTCCAAACCGCGCGTAACGAAGTTGCGAGGATCCAGTCTTTTATGACCGGTTCCGATGCCAATTGAGCCTGCGTCATGCTATTGTTGTTGCCGATGCGTTACGGATGCGGGGACGCTCAGTGTTTCTGGAAACTTCGGGTTAAAAAAGCTTCAAATCAAAACGGGCACCCGACATAGTGGGCCCGTCTCTGGGGAAACGTAGAGGTGCGTCATGATTAAACGTCTCATTCTTGCTATCGTCGCGACCATGTTCGCGAACGCTGCTCTTGCG
>JBCBPV010000024.1:0-46705 GCA_039820585.1 Pseudomonadota bacterium | reverse complement strand
TGATGCCCTTGCACCCGGTGACCCGCAGCTTCTCGCCGTCCAGCGCCATCTTCGCACGCGCTGTGACGTCCATCAGCGGGACCCAAACCGTGCCATCCACATAGTCGCAATGCGCAAGCCGGTCGCCGGTGTCGGCCACTTCCATCTGGTAGGAATGCACGAAATAGGCGTGATCGCCTGTTGCCAGCCCATCCAGTACCGGGTGCGGCTGGTCGATGACCAGGTCGTTCCAACCCATATGCGGCACCTTGAGACCGGCATCTGACGGCTCGATCCGGCGTACATCGCCCGCGATCCAGCCCAGGCCCGGTGTCTCCTGATACTCATGTCCCCACGTGGCCATCAATTGCATGCCCACGCAGATCCCCAGGAACGGACGGCCCTTTGCTTCGACCGCCTCAATCAGCGCCTCATAGACCCCCGACCGCCCCTGCAACGCGGTGCGACAAGCCGGAAACGCGCCATCGCCCGGCAGGACAACCCGGTCGGCGCGGGCCACATCTTCTGCCTGCGCGCTGACGATGACCTCGCCACCGCCAATCTCTGCCGCTACCCGCTGGAACGCCTTCTCAGCGGAGTGAAGGTTGCCGGAGTCGTAATCAATCAAAACCGTCAGCATCGCGGCTAAAGCGTGCCCTTTGTCGACGGCACGGAATCGGCCTTGCGCGGATCAACCTCCACCGCTTCACGCAACGCCCTTGCAACCGCCTTGAACGCAGCCTCGGCGATGTGGTGGCTGTTGAAGCCGTGCAATTGGTCCACATGCAGGGTGATCCCGCCATGGGTCGACAGCGCTTGGAAAAACTCGCGCACCAGTTCCGTATCAAACGTGCCAATCTTGGGCGTGGGCATGTCCACGTTCCACACCAGAAACGGGCGCCCCGACAGATCCAGCGCCGCACGCACCTGTGCGTCATCCATCGGTAGGTGACAGGCGCCATAGCGCCGGATCCCGCGCTTGTCGCCCAGCGACTGGGTCAACGCCTGCCCCAGGGCGATCCCGGTATCCTCCACCGTGTGGTGATCGTCGATATGGGTGTCGCCCTTCGCCCGCACGGTCATATCAATCAAGGCATGGCGTGCCAGTTGATCGAGCATGTGGTCAAAGAACCCAACGCCCGTCTGGTTGTCGTAGCTGCCGCTGCCATCAAGGGCGATTTCGACCGTGATATCGGTTTCCGCCGTTGTGCGGGTGATCCGTGCCGTGCGCATCTGCGCCTCCGTGCCATTCCGCGCGCCTTATAGTTGCCGCGTGAGGCTGATCCAAGGCCAACGCGCCCCATTGTCGCCAAATCGCAACAGAATACGCCACGCTTCACCGGCTTGATCTAGCGCCATGTTTTTGACCCAGCTACGCGAGAGGGCATTGGACGTCTTTTTACTTCGCACCGATAGGGTATGCGCATGTTTCAACCGCAAGCCCGGCCATTGCGCGTCGGCATTTCCGGAACCGGCTATATCGCGCGCGGGCTGATCCAGCTTTTGCAACCGATGGGTGATCGTTTTGAGGTGGTGATCGTTCTGACACGCCGCGCTGTGGCCGATGTGGTGCCGGTGCCGGGCGATGTCGCCGTGACCGACAACCTCGCCCAGTTTATCGGTGCCTGCGATATGGTCGTCGAATGCTCTGGCGCGGTAGATGGTGCGCGGGTGGTGATCGAGGCGGCGATTGCGGCGGAAAAGCAAATCGTGACCCTGAATGCCGAGTTCCAGATGGCGCTTGGCGCGGCCTTCCGCGACTATCCCCACATCACCGAGGCGCAGGGCGACCAGCCCGGTTCCATCGCGGCGCTTGACGAAGAGGTGCGCCAGATGGGGTTCGAGCCGGTGGTTTATGGCTCGCAGAAGGGTTTTCTCGCGCTGACCCCGTCCAAGGAAGACATGGTCTATTGGTCCGAGCGTCAGGGAATTTCCCTGCCCGCCGTGACATCCTTCACCGACGGAACGAAGGTACAGATCGAACAGGCGCTTGTGGCGGAATGCCTGGGCGGGACGATTGCGCAAAACGGGCTGATGGGCCCGAAAACCGGCACGCTGGCCGAGGGTGGCCTGGAACTGGCCGCGCGCGCGGCGGAATTGGGCGACGTAATCTCAGACTACGCGCTGGTCGCAGGAGGCCGGGGCGAGTTGTTCATCGTCGCCCGCCATGCCTCCCCCCCCGAACAGTTGCAGTATTACAAGCTGGGCGCTGGCGAGTTCTACATCATCGAACGCCCCTTCCACCTGGGTCATTTCGAGATCCCGATCACGATGATCCGCATGGCGGAGGGTCGTGGGCCATTGATGAAACACAGCCGTAATCCGAAGTTGTCGGTGGGCACCATCGCGAAACGGGCGCTGGCCAAGGGCACAAAGGTTCACCAGGCCGCTGGAAGCTTCGACTTCCGGGGCGAGGCGATGACGCTGGCCAGCGCCAGTGACGTGGTCCCCATCGGCTTGATGGAGCACTGCGTACTGCGCGAAGCGTTGGAGCCGGGGCAGCCGGTAACATGGTCTGACGTGGACCTGTCGAAAGAGGCGTCAGTTGCGCTGTGGAAGGCGACGAACCTATAGGGTGTTTCGCAATGCGCAGTGGGGGATGAGCGCGCCGCGTGGTTGCGAAACGATGCCTTGCTTAGGCCGTACCCTTCAGCTCCATGGCGATCTTTGCGTCCAACAGCCACCCAATGGCCTCAACCGTTAAAGGCGTGCGCTCAAAGGCCAGCATCCCGACAACACCGTCGATGCGCAGGGAGATCCGCCAAGCCGTATCTGATCGCCTTGTCCCGGATGCCACGAGGTGGTTGCCACGAACCTTGTCCCGCAATGGTACACCGTGCCAGCCATTCTGGCTGGATTGGTTGGCTGCGTGCGACGCTTTCATTGCATAAGAGGTCGGAGCAGCGATAAAGGCTTAGGGACCTGTCGTTTCCAGTATGGGACCCGCTGCATGTCGAAGATCGTTGTTCAGGCCGACGCGGCCGGTGAAGTCCTGTGTTGTAATGACGGGATCAGTTTTTGGGGCGGCGTTGATCCTGACACGGGCACGGTCATCGACGTGCATCACCCGTGGCATGGTCAATCCCTCGCCGGAAAGATCGTGGCCATGCCGACGAGCCGCGGATCATGCTCGGGCAGCGGCGTGTTGTTGCAACTTGCGCTTAACGGGAAAGCGCCGGCGGCGTTGGTGTTCTCATCTGCAGAGGAGGTTCTGACACTTGGCGCGGTGATCGCTGCGCGTCTTTTCGGGAAGGCGGTCGCGGTTTTGCATCTGGACCCAGAGCATTTCGTGTCAGTGTCGGCAGCGCCGTCGGCGCACATCGCGCAGAATACCTTGGTAGCCGGTGACTTCAGTTGCGATTTGCAGCCCGTCCAACCAACAGATCTGCGCCTAACGCCTGCCGATCAATCCTATCTTTCCGGGGATCGGACGGACCCTACAGTTCTGGCGATGAATGTAATCTGCACCATGGCAGTGGCGCTTGGGGCGGAGCAGCTGACAGACGTATCGCGGGGTCACATTGACGGGTGCATCCTGGCGCACGAGGCCAATTTGATCTTTGCAGAGCATATGGCCGCGCTTGGCGCCAAGGTCCGGATCCCGACGACGATCAACGCGATCTCGGTGGATCGGGATCACAGCGAGGGACACGGCATGCCCCCTAAATTTGTCAACGCGGCGAGCCGGTTGGCGGATGCCTATGTGGCGATGGGCGCGCGTCCGACCTTCACCTGTGCCCCGTACTACCTCGAGGATGTGCCGCAACCGGGCGAAAAAATCGGCTGGTCGGAATCGAATGCCGTCATTTTTGCAAACTCTGTTCTCGGGGCTCGGACCGCGAAGCTGCCGGATTACCTTGATTTGTTCGTGGCGATGACGGGGCGCGCCCCTGATATCGGGATGTATCTGACCGAGCGGCGTCACCCTTCTGTTGTTATCGCGTGTGAGGTGCCGGTGGATCATGATGATGGCCTGTGGCCGCTACTCGGTTGGATCGCAGGCCAGCGGGCACCCGACAGCGTGCCGCTCCTGACGGGGCTGCAGCATTTGAAACCTTCGACCGACGACCTCCGCGCCCTTTGCGCGGCCTTCGGTACGACCTCGGCATCGCCGATGCTGCATGTTGCGGGTGTGACGCCCGAGGCCGATTTGCCATTAACGGCGGATGCCGAGACGAAAACGATTGCGCGCGGCGACCTGGCCGAGGCGTGGCATGCCCTCAATGCAGGGCCGAGCAAGGTGGATCTGGTGGCGATCGGCAGCCCGCACGCGTCGTTTCATGAGATTGAGCGCTTTTGCGAAATGTTGCGCGGTCGGTCCCGACACAGCGACACTGATGTCATCGTGACCGTCGGAAGGGATATCCTGTCGCGTGCGCGCAATGCCGGGTTGGTGGGTCAACTTGAGGCGTGTGGCGCCAAGGTCATTCCCGATCTCTGCTGGTGTTCGATTACTGAGCCCGTCTTTCCACCCAGCGCCAAGACCGTGATGACCAACTCGGGCAAGTATGCCCATTACGCGCCGGGCCTGAGTGGACGCCAGGTCAGGTTTGGCAGTCTCAGCGATTGCGCGGAAACCGCTGTCTGCGGCGCGGCGCCAAAACAGGTGCCGCCATGGCTTTTGCCCGACTAGGGGCGGCGCTGGGTCCTCAGACGACCCGGTGCAAAGGTGGTCACTCGGTGGTGTCGAGTGGCGATAAATGTGCTTTGGCTTCAACTTCAGTGGTTCACTTTCCGGTGCGGACAAACTGGTTGGATGCGTCCGTGAACGGTTGACAATCCCAGACCGGTGGGCGCCCGATCCTTTGACTGCGATCGATCAATCGCCGCCGGTTCCGATCCGCGCCTTGCTGGCAGCAAGCTTCTGACGTCGCACCAAAGGCTACTCGGGCCTTCGTATTCACTCTCAAATTGTGATGCCCAGTGTCTGGATTTGGGTGCAGTGCTTTTTTTGATGGGGATCCGTGCGTTGCGCAGGCGTAGAGCCTACGTGTCGATGCGTGCTTCGAGCACCTTGCCCGGGACGGAAACCGAACCCGAAAAGTTGCGAAGTGTGACCGTTCTCATCAAATCGCAGTCACGGGCTTGTACGCCCCACCGAAGCGGCTACGGTAACTACCTAAAAAAGCTTGTATACTTGGAGCGGGCGATGAGATTCGAACTCACGACCCTTACCTTGGCAAGGTAATGCTCTACCCCTGAGCTACGCCCGCGTCCATTGGGTGTTCGCGAAATATAAACTGTCGCGCGCCGCTGCAAGCGAAAAATCCCCACGCTGCGGAAATTCGCCCCAAACAGAAAAGGGCCGCCCCGTTTCCAGAGCGGCCCCAAACGTCGCATTAGCTGCGCTTACATCCCGTGGATCATGTCATCGGGGATCTCTGCGCCTGCGTTTTCCTTGAACCAGGCCGCCGCGCCGGGGTGCCACTTGAGCACGCCGTTTTTGTCCCAGTTCTCGGGCAGGGTCGAACGGGCGGCGCGGTGGATGTTTACCATGCGCTCATTGTCCGACATCACCACATCAACGACCGCGTTGACGAAGCTTTCAGGCAGCTCGCAATTGGCGATCGCAAAGTTCCACATCGACACTGACCGCGCGTCGGCTTCCAGCGTGGTGTAGGTATCGGCCGCAATCGCGAACTCGCTCACCGGGAAGGCGCCGAGGATCTTGGCTTGCTCTTCTTCGGTGAACTCGATGATGTTGACGTCCGTTTGCACTTCCAGCTGGCTGACAGCGGGAACAGGCACACCGGCGGCGAAGGCGATCACGTCCAAAAGGCCATCTTGCAATTGACCACCAAGGTCGGACCAGCCGCCATTGCGACGCTCAAAGTTCACGCCCAGCTCTTCCATCATGCGTGGGAAGTAGGTGTCTGACGTGGATCCCGCAGGGCCAAAGCCGATGCGTGCGCCGTCGGGAATGTCGGCCACCGTGGTGATCCCGGATGAGGCCAGAGCCGTCACCGAGAACGGCGTCTGGTACATCGGGAACATCGCACAGGCGCCGGTCATTTCCAGGCCGGGGGCGATGGGGTTGGTGCCGCCCAGCGATTCCGCAGCAGGACCCATCGTGGTCATGCCGAACGCTGCATCGCCCGTGTGCACGAGCGCCATGTTCTGCATCGGGCCGCCGGTCACTTCGCCGCCGCCGGACAGGCCAAGCTCTTCGGCAACCAGGTTTGCCCAGCCGGAGCCATAGGCGAAGTATGTGCCGCCCTGCGAGGCAGTGCCTACGGTGAAGCTTTCAGGCCAGCCAGTGCGGTCGACGTGACCTTCGGCGAACGCAACGGTGGCCGAGGTCGCAACCGCCACAGCGGCTGTGATCGTGGTGAATTTCATCTGATATCCTCCTTGATGCCCGGCATTTTTGGGGCCGGTGCTGATTGGGTTTTAATGCTCTTTCCGGGTCATGCAAGGGCATTGGCTGGTGTGGGCGGCCTTTGACGACTGCCTCAAGTGCCTCGGGCGCGCCCGGCAAAACGTGGCAACATGGCCGAGAAATCGCGGCCTTTGCCGTCTTCGGCCTCGACAAATTGTGCGTAAAGATCGCGTGCGGCCTGGCCAAGCGGCGTGTCGGCGTCCGCCGCCTCTGCCGCTTGCTGGGCGAGGCGCAGGTCTTTCAGCATCAGATCGGCGGCAAAACCCGGCTGATAGTCATTGTCGGCGGGGCTTTGCGGACCGATGCCGGGGGCAGGGCAATAGGCGTTCATTGACCAGCTATAGCCGGATGAGGTCGAAACGACGTCGAACATCGCCTGCCGATCCAGGCCCAGTTTGTCGGCGAGCGCAAAGGCCTCGCAGGTCGCAATCATGGTCACGCCGAGGATCATGTTGTTGCAGATCTTGGCGGCCTGTCCGTTTCCCGAGGGTCCGCAATGCACGGCCTTCTGGCCCATGATTTCAAACAGCGGCTGGGCGGTGGCAAACCCCGCCTTGGGCCCGCCGACCATGAAGGTGAGCGTACCGGCGGTGGCCCCGCCCACACCGCCAGAGACGGGGGCGTCGAGTGGGACCAACCCTGCAGCGTCCGCATCCGCCGCTACGGCGCGGGCGCTTTCGACGTCGACGGTGGAACAATCGAGGAACACCGCCCCCGGTTTCATCACTGGCAGGATCTCAGCCGCGACAGCCCGAAGGATCGTCCCATCGGGCAGCATGGTGATCACCACGTCCTGGCCCCGTGCTGCATCCATTCCGCTTTTGGCCTCGGTCACATCGGCGGGGTAGGGGGCGATGGGGTCAAACCCCGTCACTTCATGCCCGGCGGCGGCGAGGTTGGCGGCCATAGGTCCGCCCATATTGCCCAACCCGATAAATCCGATCTTCATGGCTCATCCCCTTCGAATGTCAGTGTGTCCGCGCCCAAGGGCATCAACATATTGGCCACGTCGAGCGGCGGTACGGCGGTCACGTTCGTATGCCGCCACTGTGGGTTGCGGTCCTTGTCGATGATCGCGGCCCGGATGCCTTCCAGAAAGTCGCTTTTCTCGCCTGCGCGGAAGGTGAAACGATACTCCATCTCCAGCGCGCGGCGAATGCCGCCGGCCCCGCGCACCCGGCCCACCGCTTCATAAGCGCAGGCCATGGCAAGCGGGCTGCCACGCGACAGCGCTTTCAGCGTGGCGGCGGCGAAGTCGGACGTATCGCCCTCCAGCGCCCGAACCACATCGCCCAGCGTCGCGCCGATGAAGGCGTGGTCGATCTGTGCCTGCACCTCTGCGAGCCGCGCTTTCGGGGCGGGGCAGGCGGCCGCGTCGATCAGGGTGTGGTCGCCCGTCGCCTCAAGTGCCGCGATCAGATCAGGCCACTGCGCCTGAGGGATACAGTAGTCTGCAAACCCTGCCAGCACCGCGTCGCCCGGCCCCATCCGGTAGCCCGTGGTCCCCAAATACTCGCCCATCCGCCCCGGTGCCCGCGATAGGATCAGCGAGCCTCCCACGTCAGGCAACAGCCCGATGGCGCATTCCGGCATCGCGATTTGGCTGGTGTCGCCCACGATCCGGTGCGAGCCGTGGCAGGAGACGCCAACGCCACCGCCCATGGTGAAACCCTGCATGAACGCCACGTAAGGCTTTGGATACTCAAAAATCTTCGCGTTCAGACGATATTCGTCCCGCCAGAATCGGCGACCATAGTCGTAGTCGCCCGCCATGCCGGTGCGGTACATCTCAACAATGTCCCCGCCGGCGCAAAACGCACGATCCCCTGCGCCGTCAATGACGATTAGCGCGACATCATCGTCATCGCGCCAGGCATCCAATGTCGCCTCGATATCAAGACACATCTGATAGGTCAGCGCATTCAACGCCTCGGGCCGGTTCAGCGTGATCCGGCCTGCGTGCCCGGCCTTGCGGATCACAATATCGCTCATGACCCCAGCATCTGGCGAGCCACGATCAGGCGCATGATCTCATTCGTACCTTCGAGGATCTGATGCACGCGCAGATCGCGCACGATCTTCTCGATCCCGTAATCGCCAAGGTAGCCATAGCCGCCATGCAATTGCAGACACTGATCGGCGACCTTACTACCCGTTTCCGTCACAAGTTTCTTGGCCATGGCGCAGAATTTTGTGGCATCGGGCGCGCCATTGTCGAGCTTCCAGGCCGCCTGGCGCAGGAAGGTACGCCCTGATTGCAGGGCGATCTCCATATCTGCCAGTCGGAACTGCAGCGCTTGGAACTGGTCGATGCTTTGCCCAAACGCCTTACGCTCCGCCATATAGGCGCGGGTAACGTCCAGGGCTGATTGCGCGGCCCCCAGCGAACAAGCCGCGATGTTCAACCGCCCGCCATCAAGCCCAGCCATCGCGTAGGAAAAGCCCATGCCCTCTTCGCCAAGCAGGTTCAGCGCAGGCACGCGGGCATCGTCCAGTTGCACCTGGCGTGTGGGTTGGCTGCGCCAGCCCATCTTGTCCTCCAGCCCACCAAAGGACAGGCCGGGAAGGCCGTCGTCAACGATCAGGGCTGAGATGCCCTTTGGCCCATCCTCGCCCGTGCGGGCCATGACGATGTAGGCATCTGAATACCCACCGCCCGAAATGAACGCCTTTGTCCCCGTCAGCGTAAAGCCCACATTGGTGCGCTCGGCCTTCGTACGCAGGGCGGCGGCGTCCGATCCCGATCCCGGTTCGGTCAGGCAGTAAGAGAACACGGTGTCCATCGTCAGGGCGGGGGGCAGATACTTTGCCCTCAGTGCGTCAGATGCATAGCGGTCCAGCATCGCCGCGCACATGTTGTGGATCGACAGGAACGCCGCGACGGAGGCGCAGGAGTGTGACAACGCCTCAAACACCAGTGTCGCCTCTAGCCGGCTTAGGCCCGAGCCGCCATTGTCCTCGGACACAAAAAGCCCACCAAAGCCCAGTTCTGCGATGCGAGGCCACAGCTCTTTTGGGATCGTGCCCATCGCCTCCCACTCGCGCGCAAAGGGGGCGATGTGTTCCTGCCCAAACGCCTGGGCCAGATCGAAGATCGCGCTTTGTTCCTCGGTCAGTGCGAAATCCATCACGAAATCCTTTCGCTTTGGGCCTTGCGCCAGACACGGCGGGCATAGGCAGGGTCTAGGAACCGACCCCACTGTTTCGCGGTCTTGGTGCCGCGTCCGGGCGCCAACGTGGACTGGCCAGGGGTCTCAGGTGGGTGATGCACGATCTCAGGCTCCAGCGCGACGGCGCCGATCTGAGTAATATCTGCGGGCCAGTCCGGGGGTGAGGCGATGGGCAAGGCCTTGTCCAACAGCCAAGCCGCGCCCTTGTTTGACAGCGAATAGGCCGCAGCACGGAAGCAGGGGACCGCGAGCGGGCGGGCATGGACGTCATCGAACAGCACCTTTGCGCCTCCCTTCATCACGCGCGCGTTCAAATGGTTCAGGATGACCATATCCGCACTGCGGTAGCCCTGCGCCTCAACGAACTTTCCCACACCGGGCGTAATGATTGCGTCATCTTCGAAGATCAGCGCATGGTCCAACCCACCCTCGACAATCCGACTGTAAACGCTTGCATGGGACAAAGACGCCGCGCATTCCGCGTCGGTGATCGGCCGGCCAAGCTTGGCCGCGCCTGCCGCCTTGTTGACCTGGGCCAAAGCGTCCTCAGGCAGCCCCTGACGCCCGTCCACCGCTGGGATGAACTCAAACGCCAGCCCCAAATCGCCAAGACTGCGCGAAATCGTGGCCTGCCGGTCCGTGCAGTCTTCCAGTGTGATGACAAAGATCGGAAGCTGAAGAGTGTCCGCCATGGGCCTGTCAGTCCTGCAAAAGCGCGCGTTGCCCCTTCGAGTATCAGCCTGTACTTCGGCTTTGCAAGCCGCGTGGCCGATGCTTAGAGATCGGCGTGGAACTCATCTATCAAATGCGTGACCACCGCCCGCATGCCCGCATCGTGATCCGTGCCATCGCTACTGGCCGTTTTATAGACGGTGCGCTGGCGGTCTGCGCTGGTGCCGCCCGCGACGATATCGCGTGCCCCCTCAACCTCGGCGGTTGAGCGCAGGATACCGGCGTCTTCGGCGATCAGCTCCAACCATTCCTCCACGATGGTTTCAAACCCCAAAACCTCACGCTGGCCGAAATCGATCATGCCGCCCGCGGTGCCATAGCGCTGGGCACGCCAGCGGTTTTCACCCACGAGGAAGGTGTCATAGATCCGCCAGCGCTGGTTCTTGCGCGCCAGCCGGTAGAGCATGCGCATCGTCGCCTGCGTCAGGGCGGCCAGCGACAGGGTGTGTTCCAGCCGGGGCGTTACATCGCAAATCCGGGACTCGAGCGTGGGAAAACGGGACGAGGGCCGCAGATCCCACCAGATCTTCGAGGTGTCTTCGATGATGCCGAGGTCGATCAGCACCTGTGTCGAGCGCTCATATTCCGCCCAGCTTGTCACCCGATGGGGCAGGCCGGTGCGGGGCAGGTTGTCGAAGATCGTCATGCGATAGGACGACAGGCCCGTATCGCTGCCTTGCCAGTAGGGCGACGAACAACTCAGCGCCAGAAGATGCGGCAGAAAATAGGTGAACTGGTTCATGAGATCTGCGCGCAGGTCGTTGTTGTGGATGCCCACATGCACGTGCATCCCGCAGATCACCATCCGCCTGGCAACGCCTGCCAGATCCCTTTCAAGCTGGTTGTACCGCTCTTTGTCCGTATGGTGCTGTTTGCGCCATTCAGCAAACGGGTGACAGGACACCGCGATGGGGGACAGCCCGTGGTGCGCCGCGTGGCGAGACACGCCCGAACGCAAGCGCTTCAGGTCGTCGCGCGCCTCGCCTACGGTGGCGCAGACCTTGGTGCCGATCTCGATCTGACATTGCAGGAATTCGGGGCTGACCTGACCTTCCAGATCTGCGAGGCACTCCTTCATCAGCGCCTCGGGCGCTTCAGCAAGCGCAAGCGTTTCATTGTCGACGAGAAGGTATTCCTCTTCGATCCCAATGGTGAAATCCGGTTCGCTCATGTCCGCCCCCGCCCGCACATCGGGTGATTAAGGCCCAAAGCGGGGGCTTCAGGCAAGCTATTCCATTACGGGTATCGAGAACTCGCCGCCTTCCTTGATGCCGCTTGGCCAACGGGCGGTGATCGTCTTGGTACGTGTATAAAACCGGAACGCATCGGGGCCGTGCTGGTTCAGATCGCCAAAGGCTGATTTCTTCCAGCCGCCGAAGGTGTGATAGGCCAAGGGCACCGGGATCGGCACGTTGATCCCCACCATTCCGATATTGATACGGTTGGCGAAGTCACGGGCAGTATCTCCGTCGCGCGTGAAAATCGCGGTGCCGTTGCCGTATTCATGGTCCATCGCGTGGGCCAGCGCCTCTTCATAGGTTTGGGCGCGGACAGTCGACAGGACCGGGCCGAAGATTTCGGTCTTGTAGATATCCATGTCCTTGGTCACGCGGTCGAACAGATGCGCGCCGACGAAGAACCCGTCTTCGTAGCCCTGCAGTTTGAAATCGCGCCCGTCGACGACGAGTTCCGCGCCTTGCTCGATCCCGCTTTCCACGAGCCCCAGCACCTTTTCCTTGGCTGCACCGGTCACCAGCGGCCCATAGTCCACATCCTTGCCCGAAGTGTAGGGCCCGACTTTCAACGCCTCGACCCGGGGCACCAGTTTTTCGATCAACCGGTCCGCCGTCTCATCACCCACGGGCACCGCGACCGATATCGCCATGCAGCGTTCGCCCGCTGCACCGTATCCTGCACCCACCAAGGCATCAGCGGCCTGGTCCATGTCGGCGTCCGGCATGATGATCATGTGGTTCTTGGCGCCCCCGAAACACTGCACGCGTTTGCCGTTCGCACAGCCCCGCGAATAGATGTATTCCGCGATTGGGGTCGAGCCGACAAAGCCCACGCCCTGGATCGTCTCATTGTCGAGGATCGCGTCCACGCTTTCCTTGTCGCCATTGACGACTTGCAGGATGCCCTTGGGCAGGCCTGCCTCGATCATCAACTCGGCCAGCAGGATCGGCACAGACGGATCCCGCTCGGACGGTTTGAGGATGAAGGCGTTTCCGCAGGCAATGGCAGGCGCGAATTTCCACATTGGGATCATGGCGGGGAAGTTGAACGGTGTGATCCCGGCTACCACGCCCAGCGCTTGCCGCATCGAATACATGTCGATGCCAGGGCCCGCGCTGTCGGTGTATTCACCCTTGAGCAGGTGCGGCGCGCCAATGCAGAACTCTACCACTTCCAGCCCGCGCTGCACGTCGCCCGCCGCATCGGGCAAGGTTTTGCCATGTTCGCGGCTGAGCGCCTCGGCCAGTTTGTCCATGTCGCGGTTGAGAAGGCGCACAAACTCCATCATCACGCGTGCGCGGCGCTGGGGGTTTGTCGCGGCCCAGGCGGGCTGTGCGGCAGCGGCACTGGCCACGGCTGCGTCCAGCTCGGCCTTGGACGCCAAAGGTACCTTGGCCTGCACCTCGCCCGTCGCAGGATTGAACACATCGGCAAACCGGCCTGATGTCCCTTTGACATGCGCTCCGTCGATGAAATGTGACAGCTCTTCCATGGCATCCTCCCTCGTGTTGGCGCGACCATAGGCGCGGCGCGGGGCGGGGAAAAGAGAGTGCGCGGGCTTTGACCCGAAAAAAGCGCAAGGCACCAGCAGACTTGACAGATTGCCGGATCAGCGGCGACCCTGATCCAATTGTCATTGGTATGGGAGGAACGCCATGACTGTCGCAAAGATCCTGCAATCGAAGGGCACGGGCGATGTTGTCACGATTGAGCCGGGCAAAAGCGTATCGGACGCTGCGAGCATGCTGTCTGAGAAAAAGATCGGGTCGCTGGTCGTCTCGGACGATGGGGTGGCGGCGCTGGGCATCTTGTCAGAGCGCGATATCGTGCGCGAGATCGGCAAACGCGGTCCGGGGTGCCTGTCCGAAAAGGTATCCGACATGATGACCCGGGACCTGATCACCTGCGTTAAGGAAGAGAAGGCGGATCTGGCGCTGGCAAAGATGACCAAGGGCCGCTTTCGCCACATGCCTGTGATGGAAGGCGATAGGATGGTCGGCCTTATCACGCTGGGCGATGTCGTGAAATACCGCCTGGAAGAGGTGAAAATGGAAAAAGACGCCTTGGAAGGGATGATTATGGGCTTTTGAGGCCCTCGGCCGAACAAATTGGCCCCGTCCCTTGATTTGCACCGCGTGGTGGTGTTGCGTGCCCCAAAACGAAAGGGACAGCCATGCGGATCGGTCTTTATCCGGGGACGTTTGACCCCGTAACCCTCGGACATCTCGACATTATTCGCCGGGCAACCGTTCTGGTGGACAGGTTGGTGATCGGGGTGGCGATCAATCGCGACAAGGGCCCGCTTTTCACCCTGGAAGAGCGTGTGGCGATGATCGAGACCGAGTGCGCAGGTCTGGCGCGCGCGACCGGGGTTGAGATTGTCGCCCATCCCTTTGAGAACCTGTTGATTAACTGCGCCCGTGATGTCGGCGCGCAGATCATCGTGCGCGGTCTGCGCGCTGTGGCGGATTTTGAGTACGAGTATCAGATGGTTGGCATGAACCGTCAGCTCGACGACTCAATTGAGACGGTGTTCTTGATGGCCGAGGC
Source organism: Pseudomonadota bacterium (assembly GCA_039820585.1). Lineage (GTDB taxonomy): Bacteria > Pseudomonadota > Alphaproteobacteria > Rhodobacterales > Rhodobacteraceae > JBCBGF01. Next base: position 32,659 of record JBCBPV010000024.1, on the reverse strand, counting down.
TGAACATCAGGCAATTGCCTCAAAACTCGTCAAGGAAATCGCCCGGCTGGAAGGGGATATATCAAAGTTCGTTACCGTTGAGGTGGCGCAGCGTCTGGCTGAAAGGTTTCCCAAACTCTAAATGCAAAAAGGCAGGCCACCTGGGCCTGCCTGAAGCGGTTTGGCTGCGTCGGGGCTTAGCGGCCGTAAACAGCCTGATAGGCCAGTTCATGCGCGTCTTCTTTGAAGATGCCAAGGTCCAAGGCCACATCAAGAGGCATGTTCTCGATTTCACGGACGGTGTTGTTGTAGGCCGCACGCTTTTGGGCGGCGGATTTCATTTGTGCGAGTAGCGTCGTCATAGTGCCGTTCCTTTCCATTGGTGTGGCGATATCATTTTCGATGAAGGTAAGATGAGGCTGTTGTTAGCGCTAAACAACTGACATTTCGACAGTGCCGCTATGCAAGGATTGCATGGCGCTGCGGTGCAGCAAGTTCTTGCTGTGCAAATAAAAAAGGCGCCGAACCCGGCGCCTTTTCGTTTTTGATGAAAGCTTTATCAGATGTATTTCGCCATCTCGATCGCGGTGTCGGCCATACGATTGGAAAAGCCACATTCATTGTCGTACCAGCTGAGTACGCGGCACATATTGCCGTCCATCACCTTGGTCTGGTCGGCGGCAAAGATCGACGACCGCGGATCGTGGTTGAAATCCATCGAAACCAGCTTTTCCTCGGTATAGCCCAGGATGCCCTTCAGCGGCCCGTGCGCGGCGGCCTGCATCGCGGCATTGATCGCCTCGGGCGTGGTGTTCTTGTCCGCTTCAAACGTCAGGTCCACGACCGATACATTTGGCGTAGGCACCCGGATCGCCACGCCGTCAAGCTTGCCGTTCAACTCTGGCAGCACAAGGCCCACAGCGCGCGCGGCACCGGTCGACGTCGGGATCATGTTCGCCGCCGCAGCGCGTGCGCGGTAAAGATCCTTGTGCATGGTATCGAGTGTGGGCTGGTCGCCTGTATAGCTGTGGATCGTCGTCATGAACCCGCGCTTGATGCCCACGGAGTCGTTCAGAACCTTCGCCACAGGCGCCAGGCAGTTCGTGGTGCAGGACGCGTTCGAGATCACCGTATCCGCGGCGGTGATGACATCGTGATTTACCCCGTAGACAATCGTTTGGTCCGCACCGGCCGACGGGGCCGAGACCAGAACCCGGCTCGCGCCGTTTTCCAGGTGGATCGCTGCCTTGTCGCGTGCGGTGAAGATGCCGGTGCACTCCATCACGATGTCCACATGCGCCCAGGGCAGCTCATCTGGGTTGCGGATCGCGGTCACCGCGATGGGGCCGGTGCCGAGGTCGATGGAGTCTGCGGTGGTCTTCACTTCACCCGGGAAGCGGCCATGCACGGTGTCGTAGCGCAAGAGGTGGGCGTTTGTTTCAACGGGGCCCAAATCGTTGATTGCAACAACCTCGATATCGGTGCGGCCGTTTTCAACAATGGCGCGCAATATATTGCGCCCGATCCGACCAAATCCGTTAATCGCAACCTTGACCGTCATGGCGAATGCTCCTCCTGAGCGCTGGGTGGTGTTAATTCTTAGGCGACACCAAAAGCGGTTGGGCCGAAAGGTCAACCTTTATCCGCTAATTCCAGAACTTGATCCATTCGATGAGGTCAGCGAACCGGCGCAGAACATAGACGGCGGGATCTTCAACAAACAGCCCGGCCATCAGGAACGCAGCGATCAGAAGGGCGATTGTTCCAACCACCAGCGCGAGACTTCGAACCATGCCTGTCCACCGATCTGTGCCGGTGCCCTTTTTGCCCATACCGAAACAGTCCGGCGTTTACGCAAGAAGCGCTGCTTGTCGCCGTGTCGTTCGCGCTGCACCATGACAGAAGGCAGCCCGGCCTGCCAGCGCGCTCAGCAGGGTTCAGCCGGCGCCCAGGCGGCGCGACAGTTCCTGGGCCGCTTTGCGCACCGCATCGCCGTAAAACCCGGTACGATCGCGTGTGACCCGGCCAATGGGTCCCGAGATGGAGATACCGGCCACGGCAAGCCCTGTCGCGTTGAACACGGGCGACGCGACACAGCGCATGCCCTCGTTGCGTTCCTCGTCATCAATAGAATAGCCGCGTTGCCGGATCTTGGCCAAATCGCCGAGCAAGGCCGATCCTGTGCGCAGCGTGTGCGGCGTGAAGGTTTCCAACCCGGCCGAGATGATGGCGTTCAACCTTGGTTCGGGAAGCTGCGCCAACAGCGCCTTACCAATGCCTGAAGCGTGCATCGGCGATTGCGTGCCGGGCGGAAAGAATGCGCGGATCGATTCATGGGTCTCTACCTGGCTTACAAACAGAACGTTCGCCCCATTCTCGACCCCAAGGTTCGCGGTCTCGCCCGTTGCTTCCATCAGGTCCTGCATGACCGGGCGTGCCCGCTCCACCAGGTTCGTGCGCCGCAGAAAGGCCGAGCCGATGCGGAATGCGCCCGCACCGACGTGCCACGTTTGCGCCTGAGGCTCCAACTCGACGATAGCGCGCGTCTCCAGCGTCGTCAGAACGCGGTAGGCGGTTGCGGGCGACTGCTCCAGCGCCTTGGCAATCCCGGTCAGCGTCATGCCACCTGTTGCGGCCAGCGTGTCGAGGATCAGCATTGCCCGATCCAGCGACTGGATCGTGTTCTGCTCGGTCTTGTCATGGAAGGCCCTGGGCCTCCCGCGCGGTCGTTTCTCGGCCATATCTGGGTGGATCCGATGGATACGATTAGTAATTTTTTGAATGATGAAAAACTATATTGCAATATGAAAAATTCAAGCCCATGAAATCAAACAATATTCTTGTTTTTCCACTTTCAGAAAAACATTTTCAAAAAAGTTGCCTGAAGCTGGTGCGCCCCCTACACCCTCTCCATCACGTCACGGAGGAGATGACGATGTCGCTACAGAACCCTGTATTCATCCCGGGCCCGACGAACATGCCCGAGGTCCTGCGCAAGGCCATCGATATGCCTACGCTGGATCACCGGTCGTCGGCCTTTGCCGATATCCTGCACCCCGCGCTTGACGGCGTGAAAGCGGTGCTGAAGACGGAAACGGCGCAGGTTTTTGTGTTTCCTTCGACGGGCACAGGCGGTTGGGAAACCGCGCTCACCAACACGCTCAGCCCCGGTGACAGTGTTTTGGCCGCGCGCAATGGCATGTTCAGCCACCGCTGGATCGACATGTGCGAGCGTCACAATCTGGATGTGACGGTGCTAGAAACGCCATGGGGCGAAGGCCTGCCTTCGGACCAGTACGAACAGGCCTTGAAGGCCGATACCGGGCACACGATCAAGGCCGTGCTCGCCACACATAATGAGACGGCCACCGGTGTTGTGTCCGACATTGCCGCGATCCGCAAAGCCATGGATGCAGCCAGGCACCCAGCGCTCTTGCTCGTCGATGGGGTCAGCTCGATTGGTTCGATGGAGTTCCGCATGGATGAGTGGGGCGTCGATATCGCCGTCACTGGCAGCCAGAAGGGGTTCATGCTGCCCGCAGGCCTTGCCATCGTGGGTGTGTCGCCGAAAGCCCGCGCAGCCCTTGACACGGCCACGTTGCCCCGCACGTTCTTCGATCTGCGCGACATGGAAAAAGGCTATGCCGTCAACGGCTTTCCCTACACCCCGCCCGTCGGCTTGTTGAACGGACTGAACCTGGCCTGCGATATGCTGCTGGACGAGGGCCTCGACAATGTGTTCGCCCGCCACCGCCGCATTGCCAATGGGGTACGGGCCGCAGTCGGCGCCTGGGGGCTAGAGCTGTGCGCGACCAAGCCCGAATGGCAATCCGATACGGTCAGTGCGATCTGCACGCCCGAGGGCTTCAACGCCACCCATATCGTCACCCACGCGGCCGAGGTTTACGGCATGGCGTTCGGCACCGGTCTGGGCGAGGTCGCGGGCAAAGTGTTCCGCATTGGCCATCTTGGCCAATTGTCAGACGCGCTCGCCCTGTCTGGCATCGCTACCGCCGAAATGGTCATGGTGGACCTGGGTCTCGACATCAAACTGGGCGTTGGCGTTGCCGCCGCGCAGGGCGTCTACCGCCTGGGCACCCCGAAAACACAGAAGGAAGCCGCGTGATGAAAGATATCGTCGATATGCAGATCCCGACGTTTGAGGATGTGGTGGCCGCCCATGAGCGGATAAAACCCCATATCCACCGCACGCCGGTTCTGACGTCTAGTTACTTCAACGACCTGATCGGGGCTGAGCTGTTCTTCAAATGCGAGAACTTCCAGAAAGCGGGTGCCTTCAAGGTCCGTGGTGCGTCGAACGCCGTGTTCGGTCTGGATGAGGCGCAAGCGCAAAAAGGTGTCTGCACCCATTCGTCGGGCAACCACGCGCTGTCGCTCAGCTATGCCGCTGGGCGGCGCGGCATTCCGTGCAACGTGGTCATGCCACGCACCGCACCAGCGGCCAAGAAGGCGGCGGTTCGCGGTTACGGTGGCAGGATCACTGAATGTGAGCCCTCAACTACCAGCCGCGAAGACGTGTTCGCGCAGGTCCAGGCGGAAACCGGCGGCGAGTTCGTGCACCCCTACAACGACCCGCGCGTCGTCGCGGGGCAGGGCACCTGTTCGCGCGAGTTCATGGAACAGACCGACGGCGTCGATATGATGGTCGCCCCCATCGGCGGTGGTGGGATGATCTCGGGCACCTGCCTGACTCTATCGAACATCGCGCCGGAAGTGGAAATCATCGCGTCTGAACCTGAACAGGCCGACGACGCCTATCGCAGCTTTAAGGCCGGGCACATCATCGCCGACGATGCGCCGGTGACGATTGCCGATGGGCTGAAGGTGCCGCTGAAAGAGCTGACCTGGCATTTCGTGTCGAACCACGTGACCGACGTATTGACCGCCAGCGAGCAGGAAATCATCGACGCCATGAAGCTCACCTGGCAGCGCATGAAGATCGTCATCGAGCCAAGCTGCGCCGTGCCGCTGGCCACCATTCTGAAGAACAAAGACAAATTCGCCGGCAAGCGCGTCGGCGTCATCATCACCGGCGGCAATGTCGATCTCGACCTGCTACCCTGGCTTAAGTGACCTCCGGAGGACCCAACCAATGAATGCACCGACAAAATTCGACGGCTTCGAAGTAGGCTACGACATCCCCGCCGCGATCGGCATGGACGAATCCGAGATCCAGACACCCTGCCTGGTGCTCGACCTCGACGCGCTGGAGCGGAACATCAAGAAGATGGGCGACTACGCCAAAGCCCATGGGATGCGCCACCGCGTGCACGGCAAGATGCACAAATCCGTCGACGTTGCGATCCTGCAGGAAAGCCTGGGTGGCTCCGTTGGCGTCTGCTGTCAAAAGGTGTCCGAGGCCGAGGTGTTCGCTCGTGGCGGCATCAAGGACGTGCTGGTCTCCAACCAGGTCCGCGATCCGCAAAAGATCGACCGCCTGGCCCGCATGCCCAAGCTGGGCGCCCGTACGATCTGCTGTGTCGATGACATCGAAAACGTGGCTGATCTGTCCGAGGCCGCAGAACGCCACGGCACGCAAATCGAATGCCTCGTGGAAATCGACTGCGGCGCAGGCCGCTGCGGCGTGACCACGACCCCCGAAGTGGTGGAGATCGCCGAGGCCATCGACGCCGCACCGGGCCTGAAATTCGCAGGCATCCAGGCCTATCAGGGCGCAATGCAGCACATGGACTCCTATGACGACCGCAAGGCCAAAATCGCCGTTGCCGTGGCCCAGGTGAAAGACGCCGTGGACACACTGAAGGCGGACGGCATTGAGTGTGATATCGTCGGTGGCGGCGGCACCGGCTCTTACTACTTTGAGAGCACCTCGGGAGTGTACAACGAACTTCAGTGCGGGTCCTATGCGTTCATGGATGCCGATTATGGCCGCATCCTCGATAAGGACGGCAACCGTATCGACCAGGGCGAGTGGGAAAACGCGCTGTTCCTGCTGACCTCGGTTATGAGCCATGCCAAGGCCGACAAGGCCATCGTCGATGCCGGTCTCAAGGCCCAGTCGGTCGATAGCGGCCTGCCGGTGATCTTTGGCCGTGACGATGTCGAGTACGTCAAGTGCTCGGATGAACACGGCGTCGTTGCCGACCCCGACCGCAAGCTCAAAGTCAACGACAAGCTGCGCCTCGTGCCCGGCCACTGTGACCCGACGTGCAATGTGCATGACTGGTACGTGGGGGTCCGGAACGGCAAGGTCGAAACCCTGTGGCCCGTATCCGCGCGTGGCAAGGCCTACTGATGGCCGACGGAAGCACAACGACCGTGGCCAACACCCTCACCATCGTGCCCGAAAGCGCCATCGCCAATCTGATCTCGGCGGAGGCGTCGTTTGAGGCGGTCGAGGCAACCTTCGGCGCGATGGCGCGTGGTGACGCCTACAACTTCCCCGTGATCCGCGAGGCCATTGGCCACGCGGACGCGCTTTACGGGTTCAAATCGGGGTTTGACCGTGCGGGCCTGCATCTGGGGCTCAAATCCGGCGGCTATTGGCCGGGCAATGAAGCCAAGGGGCTGACCAACCACCAGTCCACGGTGTTCCTGTTCGATGCCGATACTGGGCGGCCGAAAGCGGTGGTGGGGGGCAACCTCTTGACCGCACTCCGCACGGCCGCGGCTTCTGCGGTGTCGATCCGTCATTTGTCGCGCCCCGATGCCAAAGTGCTTGGCATGGTTGGCGCCGGCCACCAGTCGGCCTTCCAGATGCGCGCCGCAGCAACGCAGCGCGACTTTGAGAAGGTGGTCGGCTGGAACCTGCACCCTGAAATGCTGTCGCGGCTGCACGACACCGCGCGCGATCTCGGTCTGCCGTTCGAGGCGGTCGAACTCGACCAACTGGGCGCCGAAGCGGATGTGATCATCACGATCACCTCGTCCTTCGATGCGATCGTGCTGGACGCCCATGTAACACCGGGCACGCACCTCGCTTGCATGGGCACCGACACTGTCGGCAAGCAAGAGGTCGATGCCACAATCCTGCCGCGCGCCACTGTCTTCACCGATGAGGTGGCCCAATCCATCTCATTGGGTGAAGCGCAGCACGCGATCAAGGCAGGTCTTGTGACCGAGAGCGACATCAACGTGCTTGGCGATGTCATCAACGGCAAGCACCCGGGCCGGACCACCGCCGAAGAGATCACTCTTTTCGACGGCACCGGCGTGGGCCTTCAGGATTTGGCGGTTGCCAGCGCCGTGGTCGAAACCGCCAAGGCGCACGGTATCGCCGTCGAGGTGGAGTTCTAGCCCCTCTTTGGTCCCAAAACATCCCGGGGAGCGCGAGGGGCTGGCCCCTCGCCCCCTCTTCTTACCCCGCCACGACCTCAACCGGTGTGCCGAACCAATGCTCTTCCAGGTTCGCGCCCGGCCCGATCCGATCCACCACCGCAAACAGCCCCGGCGCATGCAGCGGTGTCAGAACACCATGCCACGTGCCGCGGCAATAGTTAACGGCTTGGCCGGGTGATGTCACAAAGGCTAAGGGCGGGCCCGGCGCACCACCGGCATCCGGGGCGACGATCACCAGAAACGGATGCTCTGTCATCGGAATGAAACACTGCGCCCCGTCGGGATGCCGTTCGACCATGTCGAGGCTGTAGGGCAGGGCGCGCGGCGTGGCATCGAACAGGCTCACGCCCGCGCGCCCGCCTTCGAAATCAAGCTGCGCCAGGTCGTGGTGTCGCCCACACATCCCCTGATTGATGATCCGGTCTGGCGCCCCCGCCAACTCCAGCACATCGCCAAACGGCGCAAACGCTTCTGCCGTGAGCGGCTGCGCGACAACCTTCACGGCAAAACCTCGGCAACACGCAACTGCGCGATCCGTTCCACCTGGCGACACGCCTCGTTAAACTCAGCTTCGCGCGCGTTGTCCAGCCGCCGGGCGAAGGCCGCCATGATGCCCGCCTTGTCATGGTCACGCACCGCGATGATGAAGGGAAAGCCGAACTTGGCGGTGTAGGCCGCGTTCAACCGCGTGAACTCTGCCCGGTCGTCATCTGTCAACGCATCAAGCCCCGCGCTCGCCTGCTCAGAGGTTGAGTCTGCGGTCAACCGTTTCGCTGCCGCCAGCTTGCCAGCGAGATCGGGGTGGGCGCGCAGCACGCCCAAACGCTCGTCATCCGACGCGCTTCGGAACGCCCGCGCCAACGCGTGCCAGAGCCCTGTTGCCGTGTCATGGGCAGGGCCCAGTTCCAGCCCATGGGCGCGTTCGGCGATCCACGGCGAATGCTCGAACATGCCGCCGTAAGCCGTTACAAAATCGAGCTTTGTCATCTCAGACGGGCGCAGGCGCGGCACCGGTGGGTGGTGCTTGGCCCAGTGTTCTGCAATCTCGATCCGTCGGGGGAACCAGACCCCGTCATGGCTTGCCGCATGCTCTATAAATCGCCTTAACGCCATGATCCGCCCGGGCCGACCCACCAACCGGCAATGCAGCCCGACCGACATCATCGCGGGGCGCCCGGCCAAACCTTCGGCATAAAGCGCATCGAAACTGTCACGCAGATACGCCTCAAACTGATCGCCCGCGTTGAACCCCTGCGGCGTCGCAAAGCGCATATCGTTGGCGTCCAGCGTGTACGGGATGATCAATTGATCCCGCGTGCCCACCTTCATCCAATATGGCAGATCATCGGCATAATTGTCGGAGATATAATCAAACCCACCCTCTTTCGCAGCCAGCCGAACCGTATTCATCGACGCCCGCCCAAGGTACCAGCCACGCGGCCGGGCGCCCGTGACCTCCTGATGCAGTCGCACGGCCTCTGCCAGATCGGCGCGTTCGTCGTCCTCGGCCATGTCCTTGTATTCGATCCATTTCAGCCCGTGGCTCGCAATCTCCCAACCAGAGCTTTGCATCGCCGCCACCTGTTCGGGGCTGCGCGCCAGCGCGGTGGCCACGCCATAGACCGTTGGCGCGATGCCCATGTCGTCAAACAGCCTGTGCAGCCGCCAGAACCCCGCCCGCGCGCCATATTCATAGATCGATTCCATGTTCCAGTGCCGCTGCCCGGGCCACGCCGCTGCGCCCACGATTTCCGACAGGAACGCCTCGGATGCGGGATCCCCGTGCAACAGGCAATTCTCTCCACCTTCTTCATAGTTCACAACAAATTGCACGGCGATCTTCGCGTCACTGGGCCAGGCGGCGTCGGGGCGGTCGGCGCCGTAGCCGATCATATCGCGGGGGTATCTCATGCGCTCTCCTGCTTCTGGCGGGGTGTTTGATGTCACCCTCTGCCGCTTTCAGGATATTTTTGAAAGGGCCCCGTGTGAAAGGGGTTTTCCATTTCCGCCTTTGTGCCGCACAAAGAGCGGGCAATCATGAGGGGGCGCAGATGGCCGGCTACCTGACCACACATGTTCTGGACACCGCGCGGGGATGTCCCGCCGCCGGGGTGGACATCGTGCTCTATCGCCTTGGGGGTGCCGCCCGCGAAGAGGTGGCCCGTTCTGTCACAAATGCAGATGGCCGAACCGATGCGCCGATCCTGCCGCAAACCGCGTTCGCCATCGGTACTTATGAGCTGGAGTTTCACGCCGGCGCCTATCTCGACGCTGCAGTCACGCCGCCCCGAGCACCCCGGTTTCTCAACATCGTTCCGATCCGCTTTGGCATGTCCGAACCCGCGCACTATCATGTGCCGCTTTTGCTATCGCCCTTCGGCTATTCCACTTATCGCGGCAGTTGATCGGCAATCCGCGCGGCCATGAAATCGATGAAAAGCCGCGTCTTGGGGTCTTGCAGTCGGCGGTGCGCGTACAGAAACCCAAGCTGAACGGGCAGCGGGGGTGTGTCTGTGGCAACAGGCACCAGGGCACCGCTGTCGAGGTGCCCGGCGACCTCGAACACCGGTTTCAGCACGATGCCATGACCCGCAAGCGCCCAGTCGGTCAGCACATCGCCATCGTCAGATTCAAACGGGCCCGAGACTTGAAATCGCTCCGGCCCGGAGGGCGTTTGCAGGGTCCAACGAAACTCTGGCGCGCCGGGAAACCGCAGGTTCAGGCAGTCGTGCCCCTCGGCGACCAGTGCCTTTCCGTCGCGGGGATTGCCCCGGCGCAGGATGTAGTCTGGCGCTGCGCATAGAATGCGCGGCACATCGGCGATCTTGCGGATTTTAAGCGTCGAGTCCTCGGGCGTGCCCAGAAACAGCGCCACATCCAACCCTTCGGCAGTCAGGTCTATGTTGCGATCCGATAGGCGTAGCCGCAGGTCGATCTCAGGGTAAAGCTCTTTGAAGGCCGGTACATCGGGCGCGATCAACCGCCGGCCCAGCCCCAAAGGCGCGGCCACAAACAGTGATCCACGCGGCGCGTGCGTGACATTCACGACCGCCGCTTCGGCGGCATCCAGCGCCTCGATTACCTTCAGTGCGCCGTCGTAGAACAGCCGCCCCGGTTCCGTGGGTTTCAGGCTGCGGGTGGTGCGTTGAAACAGCCGGATGCCCAGATGCGCCTCAAGCTGTCCGATCCGGGCCGAGGCGACGGCGGCCGAGATTCTCTGATCCCGCGCGGCCGCAGACATCGAGCCCAGGTCATACACGCGGGCAAAGGTGCGGATGTTGTCTAGGTAGGACATGGGCGCCGATTATCTGTCAGATTTTGAAACTGTTCGGGTGAATTATCGAATACCGCAGGAAAATCCCCTGCGCTAGTCTCAGGTGTGAGGGAGGGAAAAGAACCGGGGCAGGGCAGCGTATGTATGAACTGGCGATCATCTGGGATTGGGTCGGATTTGCGGTCCGCTGGCTTCATGTGATCACGGCTATCGCCTGGATCGGATCCTCCTTCTACTTCATTGCGCTCGACCTTGGCCTCAACCGTTCCATCCCCGGACCGGCGGATGGGGAAGAGTGGCAGGTGCACGGCGGTGGTTTCTACCATATTCAGAAATACCTGGTTGCGCCCGCCCAGATGCCCGAGCATCTGACCTGGTTCAAGTGGGAAAGCTACGCGACTTGGCTGTCGGGTGCCGCGCTTTTGGCGGTTGTGTACTGGGCCGGGGCTGAGCTGTACTTGGTCGATCCCGCAAAGGCCGATCTGCGGATCTGGCAAGCGATTTTGATCTCAGCGGCCTCGCTCGCGGTGGGTTGGGTCATCTACGATCTGTTGTGCAAATCGCCGTTGGGGGAACGGCCGACGGTGTTGATGGTGTTGCTCTTTGTGATGCTGGTGGCGATGTCCTGGGGTTATGACCAGATATTCACCGGTCGTGCGGCCCTGCTGCACCTGGGCGCGTTTATCGCCACGATCATGTCCGCCAACGTTTTTTTCATCATCATGCCCAACCAGCGTATTGTGGTGGCCGATCTGAAGGCCGGGCGGGTGCCGGATGCAAAATACGGCAAAATCGCCAAGCTGCGCTCGACCCACAACAACTACCTGACCCTACCGGTGATCTTCCTGATGCTGTCGAACCACTACCCGTTGGCCTTTGCCACGGAGTGGAGCTGGCTCATCGCCGGGTTGGTGTTCCTGATGGGCGTCACGATCCGGCACTACTTCAACACCATGCATGCCCGGCAGGGGCGGCCAAACTGGACCTGGGCGCTCACCACCATCTTGTTTATTGCCATCATGGGGCTGTCCACCGCGCCGATGATCTCTGGAACTGAACGGGATGAGGCCCGCGCGCTGACAAACGGACAAGCCCGATTTGTCCAGGCGGCGGGGTTTGATGAGGCCTATGACATTGTCCTTGGGCGTTGTTCGATGTGCCACGCGGCGGAACCTGTTTGGGATGGGATGCGTTGGCCCCCGAAAGGCGTTGTTCTGGAAACAGAGGCGGACGTGGCCCGGCAGGCACGCCAGATCCTGCTTCACGCGGGTGTAAGTGACGCCATGCCGCCGGCAAATATCACCTGGATGGAACCAGAAGAACGGGCGGCGATTGTTGCCTGGTACAAGGCAGCGGTTTCGGGCGACGGGGCGTTGTGATCCACGGCGCGGGTACGTCATTTGGGTGCTGAAGCTTGCGCCGAAGGACCGCCGGCGCTCCGACGCACGGTACGGGCACGAGGTCGCTTCTGTTCTATTACCTAAAACTCTTCCCAATCGTCGTCGTCGACAGGCGACTCCAAAAGCAATGCTCCAGTTGGCGCTGCCCTTTCTCGATGCGGGATTGCTCGGCCTGAGACGAAATGACCGGAGCTGGGCTCACTAGCGTCGCCGGGGTTAGAATTACGCGGGCGTTCCGCTGCTTGTCTCGCGGCCTTTTTTCGAGGTGCGGGAGCCACTGACCCCAGCTCGAACTTGGAGACCGCACCTCCCAGCTCTCCTGCCGCTGCGTTCAGGGCCTGGCTTGCGGCGGTTGTTTCCTCGAACATCGCCGCGTTTTGCTGTGTAACCTGGTCAAGCTGGCTCATGGCAGTATTGACCTCGGCCAGTCCGGTTGATTGCTCCTGCGCCGAGGTGGCGATAGCGGCCACGTGTTCGGATATTCCGCTCACGGAGTCTACGATCCGTTCCAGCGCTTTGCCTGCGTCGCCTACCAGCGTGACGCCGCGCTCGACGTGATCGCCGGAGGTTGAGATAAGGGTGTTGATTTCTCGAGCAGCGTCCGAGGATCGTTGGGCAAGCGCGCGGACCTCGGACGCGACGACTGCGAAGCCGCGGCCGGCATCGCCCGCACGGGCCGCCTCGACCCCGGCGTTCAGGGCCAGCAGGTTGGTCTGGAAGGCAATGTCGTCGATCACGCTGATGATGCTGGAAATTTTCGCCGAGCTGTCGGCAATCTCGCCCATCGCTGTCACGGCATCGCGGACGACGGTGCCAGACGCGGCGGCATTCTCGCGCGCCTCACTGACCACGGTGTTCGCGCTGCGGGCGCCCTCCGCAGCGGAGCTGACCGAGGCGGTGATCTCCGCGAGGGCGGCGGCGGTCTCTTCGAGCGTTGCGGCCTGATGCTCCGTGCGTTTCGACAGGTCATCCGCCGCGCTTGAGATCTCTGCCACTTCGCCGCGGATTAGGCCGGAATGCTCGGTCACGGCGACGAGCGCGGCCTTGAGGTTGCCGACCGCCGTGTTGAAATCGGTGCGCAAGGCGTCTCGGGTGTCGCTGAAAGGCTCGTCAATCTGTGCTGTCATATCGCCAGCGGACAGCTTTGCCAGGCCCTTGCGCAAGGCGTCGATCATGCGGTCCTGCTCGGCTTGCATACGCGCGCGGTCGGCATCGGCTTGTTCCACAGCAGCGCGCGTCGCGGTCACGTCGAGCCCAATGAGAACCACGCACATCGGCGCGCCGCTGCGGTCGAGGACGGGGCAAACGCCGCCTTGTATGCGTGCGGGACGCTCAGTGCCCGTATGAATGAGAAACTCGTCGAACACCGCCTTGGTCATTTGGGGTGAGATGGCTTCGGGCGCGCTGTCTTGTGTTGTGATTAGCCCGGTGAGCGTTTGGGAGCGCGCGCCCTGCAAGTCGCAGCCAAGGAGCGAGAGGAATATGGCGTTGGCATCGATAAGCTGCCCGTCTGGTCCGAACACCGCTTTGGCCTGGTTGGCTTCCAGCGACCCTAGGATCGCGCGGTCAAGGCGTTCTGAATAGATGTCTTTCCATTCAACCACGGTTCCAATTGGCCGCCCCTCGGCATCGTGGATCTGGTTGGCCGAAAGCTCCAGATAGGCGTCTTTGGCCCGCACCTCATGGGTGCCATCCGTCCCCTGCTCGAACGCCGAAAGGGCAGGGTGTAGGGTGGTGATCGGCGCCCCGATGATGGCATCAACGGGGCGGTCGATCACTCCGGGATGATCGTTGAGAAGAGCTTGGAACGCGTTGTTGGTATGGGTCACTGACAGATCGCGATCGAGCATGGTCAGGGCTGCCGAGCTGCCGTCAAAGCCTGCGCCTTTAAGCACGCCATCTCGCGTTCGGGCCTGCGCCTCGGCCAGATCATCGCGCAAGGACGACAGCGTGCTGGCGATGGTGCCGATCTCATCGCGCCGGCGGGTGTTGGGAACCGGTGTTCGGTAATCACCGCCACCGATCCGTTCGATGGTTTGGCCGACCTTTTGGAGGGGCATGGAGACCGTCTGGCGCGTGATCAGGGCCGACCCGATCAATACAAGAAGGAACACGCCCCCGGTGATCGCCAGTGACTGGATTTTTGATTGAGCGATTTTGGCGGTCGTGGACGCCGTGCTCCACGACATTGCGATGGCGCCAACTACCTCATTTTGCTGCCCGAATCTCACCGGATGGGCCGCGATCAGTGCGGTGGTATCGAAGATCGGGATGCCTTGGGCGATAGCCTGCTCTGCCAATGCACGTAACGCCGGATCCGGTGTGGCGGCCGCGGTGCTGGTATAGGTTGCGCCAGCGACCGAGAGGCCGACCGCTTCTTGCGCCACGCTGGTGAGGTTGGCGATGGTTTCGTCCAATAGGCGTGTCACGTCTTCGGGTTTGTCGAAGCGCATCGCGCCGCCGACCTGTGAAGCGACGAAACCTGTCACCTCTTGCGCGAGTAGTTCTACGCCGTCTTCGCCAACTCCAGTGGCGATGTGAAAGCTTTGGTAAGACAGAATCCCCGCAATCAGTGCCGTTGCTGTCGCAACGATGGCCGCACACTTCACGAAGACTGTCTGGGTTGCGCGGTGCTTTTTGGGCTTTGACATACGGGAACTCCTAGCTAGTGCTGGGTCGCGGCCTAGAACAGGGCCTCGGCGTCCACACCGACAGTCATCGCGCCCACGACTTCCTGCGATGCCGGGTCAACGATCGAAAGCGAGATCTGGCCTTGGTAGGACTGGCTGGATTCGTCGAACTCAATCTCGCTGAAATGCACGCCGTCTGGCCCATTCGGCACGGTTTCGGTGTATTTCGCTTCGTCGCCTTGCCAGAAATCAGATGTCACATCGCTGGCCGCGACGTTCAGCCCGCGCGCATCCATCACGAACACCTCGGTGATTGTGCCGCCAGCCTCAGCCACAACGCTGCGCAGGAATTCTGATGCAGCGTTTTCGAGGATCGGATCAATCGTGGGTCGGCGCGCTGTGCCCACTTCCGCACGCCAGGCGGCATCGAGTGCGTCGATTTCGGCCTGCGAATAGCCACTGGTCATCTCGTTGCGGGCGCGGATCGCCTCGACTAGGACCGCGCTGTTCGCCCAATCGCGAATCTCACTGTCCAAGTAAGTTTGCATAGAATTCGCCGTGTCATCCGCGGTTGCGGGCAGCGCCCAGGCACATAGCGCTGCGGCAAGAAGCTTACGGTACATAAGAGTCTTCCCCTATAAAAGCCGGCGCCGCCCGAAACAGGCAGCCCTGTGGCGCTTTTAGAGGGGGTGGGTTGCGAGCGGGTTAAGGACAGCGCGCCAATTGTCTTGCGACCTGGGGTAAGCTGCGGCTTGTGTGGGATGCGCGCGCGGTGCTAGCGCTTGCGCCGCTTCACATTCCCGCCGCGTTGGCCTGCACGGCCCGCCGTGCTGCGCCCGCTGGCTTTCACTGCGGCTTCGCTTGCCGCCTCGACCGCCGACTGCCGGGCCAGCGGATCATCGGCCACCGCCAGATCCACCGCTTCCAGGCGCTTGACCTCATCGCGCAGGCGCGCGGCCTCTTCAAATTCGAGGTTCTCGGCCGCCTTGCGCATATCCTGGCGCAGCCCATCAAGCACCGCCTCAAGGTTGCCCCCATGAAGCGGCTTGTCGACCTTGGCCGTCACCCGGTTCATGTCGACATCGCCCTTGTAGAGCCCGGCCAACACATCCTCGACGTTCTTCTTGACGGTCTCAGGGGTGATGCCATGTTTTTCATTATAGGCAATTTGCTTTTCCCGGCGGCGGTTGGTTTCGGCCAGCGCCCGCTCCATCGAGCCGGTAATGCGGTCTGCATACATGATCACCCGGCCCTCGGCATTCCGCGCCGCCCGGCCGATGGTCTGGATCAAGGACGTTTCCGAACGCAGGAAACCTTCCTTGTCCGCGTCCAAAATCGCCACCAATCCACATTCAGGGATATCGAGCCCCTCGCGCAACAGGTTGATCCCGATCAGCACATCAAATGCACCCAGCCGCAGGTCTCGAAGAATCTCGATCCGTTCGATTGTGTCGATGTCGGAATGCATGTAGCGCACCTTGATGCCCTGTTCGTGCATGTATTCAGTCAGATCCTCGGCCATGCGTTTGGTCAGCGTGGTGACGAGCGTGCGGAACCCGTCCGCGGTGACGCGGCGCACCTCATCCAGCAAGTCGTCGACCTGCATCTCAACCGGGCGGATCTCAACCTCGGGGTCCAAGAGTCCTGTGGGGCGGATCACCTGTTCGGTGAAGACGCCGCCTGTTTGCTCAATCTCCCAGGCGGCGGGGGTGGCCGAGACGAAGACCGATTGCGGGCGCATGGCGTCCCATTCCTCGAACTTCAGCGGGCGGTTATCCATGCAAGAGGGCAGGCGGAACCCGTGCTCTGCCAATGTGAACTTGCGCCGATAGTCGCCCCGGTACATGCCGCCGATCTGGGGTACGCTGACGTGGCTCTCGTCGGCAAAGACGATGGCGTGGTCGGGTATGAACTCAAACAGGGTGGGGGGCGGCTCGCCCGGCGCACGACCGGTCAGATAACGCGAGTAGTTTTCAATCCCGTTGCACGATCCCGTCGCTTCCAGCATCTCCAGATCGAACTTTGTGCGCTGTTCCAGCCGCTGCGCCTCCAACAGTTTGCCTTCACCCACCAGTTGATCCAGCCGCTTCTGTAGTTCGGCTTTGATGCCCTTCATCGCTTGGTTCAGCGTGGGCCGCGGCGTCACATAGTGGCTGTTGGCATAAAGGCGCACCCGCTCAAACGTGTCGGTTTTCGCGCCGGTCAGCGGATCGAACTCGGTAATCGCCTCCAGCTCTTCGCCGAAAAAGCTCAGCTTCCAGGCGCGATCTTCGAGGTGCGCGGGCCAGATCTCGAGGCTGTCGCCCCGCACCCGGAAACTGCCGCGCTGGAATGCCTGATCATTACGGCGGTATTGCTGGGCCACCAAATCGGCCAT
This sequence comes from Pseudomonadota bacterium, assembly GCA_039820585.1. GTDB lineage: Bacteria > Pseudomonadota > Alphaproteobacteria > Rhodobacterales > Rhodobacteraceae > JBCBGF01. The sequence continues at coordinate 15,679 of JBCBPV010000024.1, read as the reverse complement.
GACCTTGCGCTGGTCATAGTCGCGGCCCGCATGCAAATCCTGGGTCATCGCGCCATAGGTCTCGACCGAGCCGATGCCGTAGATACACGATACAGAGGCCACAATGATCACGTCGTCGCGTTCCAGAAGCGCCCGGGTGGCCGAGTGGCGCATCCGGTCGATCTGTTCGTTTATCTGGCTTTCCTTCTCGATATACGTGTCGGAGCGCGCCACATAGGCCTCGGGCTGGTAGTAGTCATAGTAACTGACAAAATACTCGACTGCGTTGTCGGGGAAGAAGCCTTTGAATTCGCCATAAAGCTGGGCGGCCAGCGTCTTGTTCGGGGCCAGGATAATGGCAGGGCGCTGCGTTTCTTCGATGACCTTGGCCATGGTGTAGGTCTTGCCTGTGCCAGTTGCGCCCAGGAGAACCTGATCCCGCTCGCCCTCGCGCACGCCGGAAGACAGTTCGGCAATCGCCATCGGCTGATCACCTGCGGGTTGGAACTCGGTCTGCATCACAAACGCCCGCCCCCCTTCCAGCTTGTCGCGCGTCGCGACAGCAGGGGCACCCGCGTGCATAACCGGCATCTGTTCAGGGGAATTGTTGTGCATGGAATCGTGCTCCGACCGTGTTGCTCAGACTGGTTCTGTTTGCGCCCACGTACAACCGCCTTGGTGACAGTTCATGTCATGAGGAAGCATCAAACAAAAGTATACAACCTAGGGATGAAAATAATTGTTGGTTTATCGTAAATCGTGTGCAATACAGTCGGTACGACCAACGCGACCGTCTGCCAGCCCGGGCCTATCCCCACCCCTCGCTCCCTTACCTTGGCTGGCAGACACTCTTTCGTTCAGTTCACACGTGCTGCCAGGGTCAAACTGCCCTCTTGCGCCCGTGGGTCGGTTTCCACACAAAGAGCGCAAGCGACGGAGGTTCATGATGCGCGCCAGAATTTTCCAACCCGCCCGCACCGCGATGTCATCGGGGACGGCGAAAACCAAGCATTGGGTGCTTGAGTTCGCGCCAGCCGAGGCGCGCGAGGTTGACCCGTTAATGGGGTGGACAAGTTCTGCTGACACTCAAAGCCAGGTGCGCCTGCAGTTCGATACCAAAGAAGCGGCACTGGACTATGCCAAAGAGAACGGCATCGATGCCCTGGTGATGGAGCCAAGGAAGCGCAAAACAAACATCCGCCCGCGCGGGTATGGTGAGAATTTCGCGACGGATCGCCGTGGAGCTTGGACGCATTGAGGTGAAGCTTGATCGCGGGGCCTTGGTCATGACAGAAGTGCGCCAAGATGGTCCCATAGCTCAACTGGATAGAGCAGCTGACTTCTAATCAGCAGGTTCGGGGTTCGAGTCCTCGTGGGATCGCCAAAGGCGTGCGAGGCTCCTGATTCATGCTTCCCGATAGACCGCTTGGGTTGAATGGAAAGACGCCCAATTCGGCGCTTCATAGGTACGGCTCGCAATGACGGCACCCGTTGCTCTGTTTGCCTATGCAAGACCTGAGCATCTTGAAAAAACTCTTGCAAGCCTTCGCGCGAACAGGCGTGCACAGGAAACGCCACTCATCGTTTTCTGTGATGGTGCTCGTTCCAGTGCAGATGCGCAAAGCGTGGAACGCGTTCGCCAGATTGCGGGGTCCGCCACGGGCTTTAAGTCCTTGGATGTGCGCGTCCGCGCCCACAATGTCGGTCTGGCGACAAGCATCATCGAAGGCGTCTCGCAAGTTTGCGAAGCTTTTGGGCGCGTCATCGTTTTGGAAGACGATATGATCGTCTCGCCCACCTTTCTGGATTTTATGAATGATGCACTCGATACATATGCTGGCCAGCCAAAGGTTTGGCATATCACAGGGTGGAACTACCCCATTGATATCGAGGGTATGCAAGAAAGCTTCTTGTGGCGGGGGATGAACTGTTGGGGCTGGGCAACGTGGGCAGATCGCTGGGTCAATTTCCACAAGGATCCGGAGCAGCTGATATCCTCATGGACCCTGCGCCAGATCGATCGGTTCAACATCGACCGCGCGGAACCTGATTTTTGGGGGCAGGTGGAAGCAAATGCGCGTGGTGACCTGAATACCTGGGCCATATTCTGGTATGCGACGATTTTTCGGCAAAATGGCCTTTGCCTGAATCCTTCAAAGTCGCTCGTGCTCAACATCGGGTTGGATGGAAGTGGCGAACACTGCGGACCGGATGTATCCACCTTACAGTCGAGAGACCTTAAGCCGTCGCGCCACCATAGATTTCCAACCGATTTGGCCGAAAATAACGTCGCTCTTGCCAGGATCAAAACGGTGTTTGGGCAGCAGCGGCATATCAGCTTCAATAAAAAGATCAGGCGCAGACTGAAGCTGGTCCTGAAATACGGTATGCGGCGGTGAGGGTTGTTCATCTTTCCAATGGCGACGCAACTTGGGGTGCGTTCAGGGCGACCTACCGTGTGCACAAAGCTTTGCAGGAGGCAGGCGTGGACAGCGAGCTTTGGGTTGATAGCAAATCCACCGACGACCCAAGTGTTTTCGTTCCTAGGTCAAAGCTCAAACGAAAGCTGCGGGCTTGGCTTTATCGCCGCATCAGAAATTGGGCGCATTCCAAGGGATATGATGGGATCGTTTCACCGGGCTGGGTTCCGTCTGGGTTTCACCGACGCATTCAGTCATCCCGCCCAGACGTGACCCATCTTCATTGGGTGAACCATGATATGTTGTCTTTGAAGGACATCGGCAAAATTCCGGGCCCTGTTGTTTGGACACTGCATGACATGTGGGCGTTTTCGGGCAGCGATCACTATCCCGATGATGAGCGTTGGAAGACCGGATACGAGACGCCGGTCAGCACCTTCGATTTCGATCGGTGGGTCTGGCAGCGCAAGAAAACGGCATGGGTAACCCCAAGGGTCGTCATAGCCCCCAGTTCTTGGCTGGCGAGCTGCGCGCGCCAAAGTGAGCTTTTTCGCAATTGGCGTGTTGAGGTTATCCCCAATCCCATTGATTGCGACGCTTGGCGACCTGTCGATGCAGCGGAGGCTCGGGCGAAATTCGGTATTCATTCAGCCAAACAAGTGGTCCTGTTCGGCGCAGTGATGAGTACGACGGACTCTCGAAAAGGCTACGATCTGTTGGTTGACGCCTTGGCGCGGCTAAAGGCAAAAACGGATACTACCGAATTGGTGGTCTTTGGATCGGGAGACGGGCACATTGAGTACATCAATGGTTATCCCGTTCGCTCAGTGGGGATTGTATCAGACGATAGTGTCCTGCAACAACTCTATTCGGCCGCGGACGTTATGGTTGTGCCGTCCCGTCTTGAAGCGTTCGGACAGACCGCGTCCGAAGCGATGGCTTGTGGCACGCCGGTCGTTGCGTTTGACAATAGTGGTTTGGCAGACGTGGTGGCGCACAACGAAACCGGTTACTTGGCGCGCGCATTCGCAACCTCTGACTTGGCCGTTGGCATCGACATGATTCTAAGTTTGGCCGCTGCGAAACGAGACGGTTCTGACACCGAAAGCTACACAAACATAGCCACCGCATCCCGCAACCGCGCGGTTGACCTGTTTTCATGCCCGGTTGTCGCCGCCAAGATACAGGCGCTTTACGAAGACGTGCTGTAGCTGGACGGTTGGTTGAGTTTCGCCTGGTAGGCTTCGTTCAGAATCGATCTGCACGGCAGCGCTGAAAGAAACGCCTCCCCCATGTTAGCCCAACCATGAGCGCAATTGTCACACGCCCCACTCCCGCCGCGTCCTGCGACAGTTTGCAGAGATGTGCCAAAACCCCTGCCGTGCTTAACATTTAAGTGATTAGGAATCCTTACCGAATTCTCAGCCGTTGACAAATCTTTACAGATTTCCAACCAGTCCTTCAATTCGTTTACAAAAAAACACAAAGAAATCATATCTATAGCGGATTGTTTTCAAATTGTGTTATCTTGCCCGTAACATATCGCTCCCGCATGGTTGGTGTAGTTGTGTTCCCGCCGCGCAACCAAGCGGTCCTGCAGACTGAAGAGGTGAGGACCCACATGAACGACCAAACACCCCAAAGCACCGCTGCAAAGACGTATCCCCCGTCCGACGCGTTCGCCAAGAATGCCCATGCCGACAAAGCGACCTATGATGCGATGTACGCGGCGTCCATCGCCGACCCCGAAGCGTTCTGGGCCGAACATGGCAAGCGCATCGACTGGATGAAGCCGTTCACCAAAGTCAAAGACGTCAGCTACGACTTCGGCAATGTCGATATCAAATGGTTTGAGGACGGCACGCTGAACGTTGCGGCCAACTGCGTTGACCGGCACCTGGCCACACGCGGCGATCAGACCGCGATCATTTGGGAGCCGGATGATCCCAACGAAGATGCGATGCATATCACCTACAAGGATCTGCACCGCTCGGTCTGTAAGATGGCCAACATTCTCGAAGATCTCGGTGTGCGCAAAGGCGACCGCGTGATCCTGTATCTTCCGATGATCCCGGAAGCGGCCTATGCGATGCTGGCCTGCGCGCGGATCGGCGCGATCCATTCAATCGTGTTTGCGGGCTTCTCGCCCGACGCGTTGTCGGCGCGGATCAACGGCTCGGATGCGAAGGTCGTCATCACCGCCGACTACGCCCCGCGCGGCGGGCGGCAGACGCCGCTGAAGTCGAACGCGGACGCCGCCCTTTTGCACACCAAGGACACGGTCAAGTGCCTGGTGGTCAAGCGAACCGGTGGCCAGACTACCTGGGTCGATGGGCGCGACTTTGACTACAACGAAATGGCGCTGGAAGCTGACGATCACTCCATGCCGGTCGAGGTGAATGCCGAAGATCCGCTGTTTATCCTGTACACCTCGGGCTCGACCGGGCAGCCGAAGGGCGTGGTTCACACCTCTGGTGGCTATCTTGTGTATGCCGCGATCACCCATCAGTACTCGTTCGACTATCACGATGGCGATGTCTTCTGGTGTACGGCCGATGTGGGCTGGGTCACGGGCCACAGCTATATCGTCTATGGTCCGCTCGCCAACGGCGCGACGACGATCATGTTTGAAGGCGTGCCGACCTACCCCGATGCGGGTCGGTTCTGGGCGGTGTGCGAGAAGCACAAAGTGAACCAGTTCTACACAGCGCCAACTGCGATCCGCGCGTTGATGGGGCAGGGGAACGAATGGGTCGAGAAGTATGACCTGAGCGATATGAAACTTCTGGGCACGGTGGGGGAGCCCATCAATCCCGAGGCGTGGAACTGGTACAACGACATCGTCGGCAAAGGAAAATGCCCCATTGTCGACACCTGGTGGCAAACCGAGACCGGTGGTCACCTGTTGACACCACTGCCCGGCGCCACGGCGACCAAGCCCGGCTCGGCGCAGCAGCCGTTCTTCGGGGTGCAGCCCGTTGTCTTGGATCCGCATACCGGCCAAGAAATTGACCAGACCGAATGCGAAGGCGTTCTTTGCCTCAAGGACAGTTGGCCCGGCCAGATGCGCACCGTTTGGGGCGACCATGAACGGTTCGAGAAGACTTATTTCAGCGATTACAAAGGCTATTACTTCTCGGGCGATGGCTGCCGCCGCGATGCGGATGGCGACTATTGGATTACCGGCCGTGTCGATGACGTGATCAATGTCTCGGGGCACCGGATGGGCACGGCAGAGGTGGAAAGCGCGCTTGTGGCGCATGCCAAGGTCGCTGAGGCCGCGGTCGTCGGCTACCCGCATGAGATCAAGGGGCAAGGCATCTATTGCTACGTGACCCTGATGAACGGCGTGGAACCCACCGAGGAGCTGCGCAAGGAACTGCGCACCTGGGTCCGCACCGAGATTGGCCCCATCGCCGCACCGGATCTGATCCAGTGGGCGCCTGGCCTGCCCAAGACCCGCTCGGGCAAGATCATGCGCCGTATCCTGCGCAAGATCGCCGAGAATGACTACGGCGCATTGGGCGACACCTCGACCTTGGCGGAGCCCGCCGTGGTCGATGACCTGATCGAAAACCGAATGAACAAGGCTTAAGACCTGGCGCCAAGCCTGAGGAGGGGTTGGCGTAACCTACTGAACACTTGGGAGGAGAACTCCAATGGATGGTGGCACCACACCAAACGCGGTTTCGACCGTGCTGATACTGCTCGGCCCGCCGGGCGCCGGAAAAGGCACCCAGGCGCGGATGCTGGAAGAGGCGTACGGGCTTGTTCAGCTGTCGACAGGGGATCTGTTGCGCGCCGCTGTGGCCGCAGGCACCGAGGCCGGGACAGCCGCGAAAGCAGTGATGGAGGCGGGCGGTCTGGTCAGCGATGAAATCGTTCTGTCCATCCTGAAAGACCGGCTGGCAGAGCCCGATGTGGGCGCTGGCGTCATCCTAGATGGATTCCCGCGCACCACGGTTCAGGCCGAAGCGCTCGACCGGCTCTTGGACGAGACCGGTCAACGGGTCAACGCCGCGGTGTCGCTAGAGGTGGATGATGCCGCCATGGTCACCCGGATTTCCGGGCGGTTCACCTGCGGTGACTGTGGTGAAGGTTATCACGACACCTTCAAAGCCCCGCAGTTCGCTGAAACCTGTGACAAATGCGGAAGCACGAATTTGAAGCGCCGGGCGGATGACAATGCCGAAACTGTCGCAGCGCGACTTGATGCATATCATAAACAGACCGCTCCGCTCATTGCCTATTACGACGAACGTCGCGCGCTCAAGCGCGTCAATGCCATGGGCGCGATCGAGGATATCGCCCGTGAACTCGGCCAGATCGCTCACGCGGTCACGGCCTAACTGCAAACGCCGGACGCCCTGGTTCCGGGGGCGGCTGGTTCGGAGGAACCCCTAGAGGAGGATTCATCAAATGTCGGATCAATCTACACAGCCCGCGAAAGCGGCAGAAACTGACAAAGGATACTGGGCGGCCAACGTCCGTATCATTTTGGTGAGCCTCGTGATCTGGGCCATCGTCTCATTCGGCTTCGGCATCCTGCTGCGGCCCATGCTGTCCGGTATTTCGGTCGGCGGTACCGATCTTGGCTTCTGGTTCGCCCAGCAAGGCTCGATCCTCGTCTTCCTGGCGCTGATCTTTTTCTACGCCTGGCGGATGAACCGTCTCGATCGTGAATACGGCGTCGAAGAAGAATAGGAGCGCTGAGGGACAATGGATCAGTATACACTCAACCTGCTGTTTGTGGGCGCGACCTTCGCGCTCTACATCGGCATCGCGGTGTGGGCCCGGGCGGGATCCACATCTGAATTCTACGCCGCCGGTCGCGGCGTACACCCGGTCACCAACGGCATGGCGACGGCGGCGGACTGGATGTCCGCAGCCTCGTTCATCTCGATGGCGGGCCTCATTGCGTTCACCGGCTACGACAACTCATCCTTCCTGATGGGCTGGACCGGCGGTTACGTGCTGCTTGCATTGCTTCTCGCACCCTACCTGCGGAAGTTCGGCAAGTTCACGGTGCCCGAATTCATCGGGGACCGCTTCTACAGCCCCACGGCCCGCATGGTCGCGGTGCTCTGCCTGATCGTGGCCTCGGTCACCTATGTGATCGGTCAGATGACCGGCGTCGGCGTTGCGTTCTCGCGCTTTTTGGAGGTCGACAACTCCACCGGTCTGTTCATCGGTGCTGCGGTCGTCTTTGCCTACGCGGTGTTCGGCGGCATGAAAGGTGTGACCTACACCCAGGTGGCGCAGTACTGCGTGCTGATCACGGCCTACACCATCCCGGCGATCTTCATCTCGCTGCAACTGACCGGCAACCCGATCCCGGGTCTGGGTCTCTTCAGCGAATACACGCCGGGCGGGGAAGCCTCGGGCCTTTACCTGCTCGAAAAGCTGGACCTTGTGGTTCAGGATCTGGGCTTTGCCAGCTATACCGAACACCACGCGAACACGCTGAACATGGTTCTGTTCACACTGTCGCTGATGATCGGTACGGCGGGTCTGCCCCACGTCATCATTCGCTTCTTCACCGTTCCCAAGGTGGCCGACGCACGTTGGTCGGCTGGTTGGGCGCTGGTGTTCATTGCCCTTCTTTATCTGACGGCCCCGGCTGTTGGTGCGATGGCACGGATGAACATCATTGATACCATCTACAACAACGGTATCACCGAAGAGCCGATTGAGTATGAGGCGCGCCCCGACTGGATGAAGAACTGGGAAGTGACCGGTCTTTTGAGGTTCGAGGACAAGAACGGTGACGGCCGCATTCAGTTCTACAACGACCAATCCGAAGCCTTCGCAGCCCAGGCTGCCGAGCGTGGCTGGCAGGGGTCTGAGTTGACTGTGAACCGTGACATCCTGGTGCTTGCCAACCCAGAAATCGCCGGTCTTCCGGGCTGGGTCATCGCCCTTGTTGCAGCCGGTGGTCTTGCCGCGGCCTTGTCAACAGCGGCTGGCCTTCTGCTTGCGATCTCAAGCTCGGTTAGTCATGACCTCTTCAAGGGTCAGCTGACGCCGAACATCTCGGAGAAGAACGAGCTTCTGACCGCGCGGATCTCAATGGCAGTGGCCATTGGTGTGGCGACCTATCTGGGGCTTAATCCACCGGGCTTTGCGGCCCAGACGGTGGCGCTGGCATTTGGTCTGGCAGCAGCCTCGATCTTCCCGGCCTTGATGATGGGCATCTTCTCGAAGCGCATCAATAACAAGGGCGCGGTCTGGGGGATGCTCGTGGGTCTGATCACCACGCTGCTCTACATCTTCCTGCACAAGGGGTGGTTCTTCATCCCGGGCACCAACACTTTCGTTGACAGCGATCCGCTACTTCTGAGCATCCAGTCGACGTCGTTCGGTGCAGTGGGTGCGATGTTGAACTTCGCCACGGCCTATTTCGTGTCGCATGCGACCGAAGATACGCCGGACGAGATCAAGGAACTGGTCGAAAGCGTTCGGGTGCCACGTGGTGCCGGTGCGGCCGCTGCCGACCACTAAAGCGAACCAGCGGGGCGCAGTATCGCGCGCGCCCCGTACAATCTGACACGGTTCCGCCTCTTGGCCCCCTCCCGGCCAAGGGGCGGTTCCGCGAAACGGAGATGACGGGTGCTGACCAAAGCCGACAGCTTTCCACGCTTTCTCGCCTCCGTACATCCCTATGATACGTTCCCTCCCGATGAGCTGACCCGCATCGCGGCCCTGTTTGAGCCGCGCGATGTCAGCGCCGGTGAGATGATTTACGAAAGCGGTGCGGCTCTAGACGGGCTGTATCTGTTGGCCTCGGGCGAGGTTGCGGTGACCGATGCCGCCGGCACCCAGCTGTCCCATCTGAAACCCGGCAACAGCTTTGGCGAGCGCGGGCTCTTGCGCGGTGGTGTTGCGGTGACATCGGCCAAGGCTGCCACCGACACGCGGCTTTATCTGCTGCCCGCGTCCGACTTCACCGCGCTGATGGAGGCGCACGACCCCTTCCACCGCTTCTTCACCCGCGGCACCGACCGCACATCTGCGCCACGGCCCAACGACCTGACGAACACACGGGTCGAAACGATCATGACGCGCAACCCGCTGACCTGCGCGCCCGAGACCACGATCATCGAGGCCGCGCAGATGATGCGAGATGCGCGGGTGTCGTCGCTGTGCATCCTTGATGGAGACCGCCTTGCCGGGATCGTCACCATCCGCGACCTCAGCGGGCGCGTGCTGGCTGAAGGCCGCCCAACAGATGCCCCTGTCTCCACCGTGATGACCGCCGACCCCGAGACATTGCCACCCACCGCCATCGGCTCGGACGTGCTGCACACGATGATGGAACTGCATATCGGGCACATCCCGATTGCTGAGCGTGGCAAACTGGTTGGCATCGTCACGCAAACCGACCTGACACGCCTGCAAGCGGTGAACTCGGCCTATTTGGTAGGCGATATCTCTACCGCGGCAGACGCTGAAGAGATCGCGAAGGTCACCGCGCGCATCCCGCAACTGCTTGCGCAACTGGTCGGCGCGGGGAACCGGCATGATGTGGTGACGCGGCTGATCACTGACATCGCCGATGCCGCCACCCGGCGGCTGCTCAGACTGGCCGAGGAAAAGCTGGGCCCGCCGCCCGCCCCTTACCTCTGGCTCGCCTGCGGCAGCCAGGGCCGACGCGAGCAGACGGGCGTGTCGGATCAGGACAACTGTCTGATCCTGGACGATAGTGCGACCGCGGCGGACGACGCCTATTTTGCTGACCTCGCCAAGTATGTCAGCGATGGGCTCGACACCTGCGGCTACGTCTATTGCCCTGGCGATATGATGGCGACGGCTGCCCGCTGGCGGCAACCGCTCAAAGTGTGGCGCGGTTATTTCCAAGGCTGGATCGCGACGCCAGACCCAGAGGCGCAGATGCTGGCTTCCGTCATGTTCGACCTGCGCCCCATCGGCGGGACCCGATCGCTGTTTGACGACCTTCAAGCCCAGACGCTGAAACTGGCCTCAAGAAACTCGATCTTCGTGGCCCATATGGTGTCAAACTCGCTCAAGCACCGTCCGCCGCTAGGCTTGCTCAGAGGCTTTGCAACCGTGCGGTCCGGCGAACACAAGAACCAGATCGACATGAAGATGAACGGCGTCGTGCCCATCGTCGACCTGGCCCGGCTTTACGCGTTAATGGGTGCAATTGAGGGCGTGAACACCCGCACCCGCCTTGAAGCGGCGGCGGATGCCGGATCGGTCAGCAAAAGTGGCGCGCAGGATCTGCTAGACGCCTATGACCTGATCGCCCAGACCCGCCTGGAACACCAGGCCCGCCAGATCGGTGCAGGCGAGGGGCCCGACAACTATCTTGCCCCCGCTGTCCTGTCGGATTTCGAACGCAGCCATCTTCGCGACGCCTTTGTCGTCGTGCGCACGATGCAATCCGCCGTCGGGCAGGGGAGAGGCGCGTTAAGCTAATTCACCCCGCGGGAGAGGAGGCCCGCAGGCATGTTTCTAGAACTGATCGCCACCTTTATTGCAGGGTTCGCAGGCGCGGGCGCAGTGATGTTGATCAACCGCATCCTCGGCGGCCGTTTGCCCCGCTGGCTGACACCTGTCGCTGCAGGCGCGGCCATGCTGACCGCGACCATCGCCAATGAATACGGCTGGTATGACCGTACCGTCGCTTCCATGCCCGACGGGATGGAGGTTGCGACCGCGGTTCAAGAAAGCGCCTTCTATCGCCCGTGGACCTATCTTGTGCCCTATACCAGCCGCTTCATCGCCGTTGATACCGACTCTGTGCGCACCAACGATGCGCTGCCCGGCCAACGCCTGGTTGATCTGGTGATCTACGGGCGCTGGGCGGCAGTCACGAAATTGCAAGTGCTGGTGGATTGCGAGGGCAATCGCCGCGCTGATCTGATCGACGGCATATCGCTGGCCGACAATGGTGAGGTGTTGGGCGCCACATGGATCGACCTCGACCCCGAAGACCCGGTGTCCGGGCTGACCTGCAACGCGGAGGTATAGGGGATGGCCGCCGTCAGCCTGCGTCTGCGTATCCTGCTGTTTTTCGCGCTTCTGGGTCTTGGCTCCCTCGCGATCCTCGCCGCTGGGCTCTATATCGGCCACGGACGGGCGGGGGCGGGCGCGACCTCTGGCTTTATCAATGCGGGCCTGATCGCGGGTTTCGGCATCGCAGGTCTGACCGTCGCCATATGGCTGCTCTTCGACGAAAACGTCGCCAAGCCTATCGAACGACTCGCCGCCGACCTGCGCACCCGCGCGCACACAGATGTCGACCGCGAGATCGATCACGCCCCGGCAAAGTACCTCGGAGACCTCGGCCAAGCCGCCGCCGCGCTTAGCACGCGCCTGGGCGACAGCAACATCCGCGCCGCCGAACAAATCGCGGTTGAAACCGCGCGCCTGACAGCAGAGCGCGAGCAACTCACCGCCGTCCTGTCAGAAATCCCAGTCGCCGTGATGACGATCAGCCCCGACCACCGCATCGTCCTTTATGACGGGCAGGCGGCCCATGCGTTGGAGCCTGTGCGCCCCCTCTGCCTCGGCCACTCGATCTTCGAATACCTCGAAAGCGACCCGATCACGCGCGGGTTGGACGAGTTGGCGCACAAGCACAAAAGCACCGCCGAGTTGCGGCTGTCAACGGCCGACGGCACCCGTGTTTTCGATGCTACGCTGCGGCTACTGGGCGAAAACGCAGGCTACATGCTCACCCTGCAAACCGAACCCGACGCCACCGCCCAACGTCCTCTCGTGTTCGACTTCGACCTGTTCGACAGTCCTACCAACGCCACCATCCGAGACACGCCGCTGTCGCACCTCGCGTTCGTGGTGTTCGACACCGAAACCACCGGCCTTCTCCCCGAAAAGGACGAGGTGGTGCAGATCGGTGCGGTGCGCGTTATGAACGGACGCCTCGTCGAAGGCGAAACATTCGACATGCTCGTGAACCCTGGCCGCAAGATCCCCGCCACCTCCACCGCCGTCCACGGCATCTCAAACGACATGGTCGCCCACGCGCCCACCATGGCCACCGTTGGGCACCGCTTCCACCAGTTTGCCCGAGACGCCGTGCTCTGCGCCCACAACGCGCCGTTTGACATGGCCTTCATGCAGCGCTGGGCCAAGGGTGCGGGCGAAACCTGGGATAACCCGGTGATGGACACCGTGCTTTTGTCAGCCGTCCTTTTTGGCGGCAGTGCCGAGCATACGCTTGATGCCATTGCCGAGCGGCTGGCCGTCACGATCCCCGAGGTCGTGCGCCACACCGCACTTGGCGATGCCTACGCCACGGCTGCGGTCCTGTTGAAGATGTTGCCCATGCTGGAAGCGCGTGGTTTTTCGACATTCGGCGCGGCCTTGCACGAAATGCAGAAGCACACCCGCATTCTGCCCGACCTGAACACCGCCTAGTGTCGCGGTTCATGATAGTTTCGTGACACCCCGGCGCATTCACACTATGTGTGCGCCAAGCTGCCCCATAACGGATTCGGAGCCATCGGCCGATGCCAGAGATGCCCCCCGCGCACCCGTTCGACGACGATAAACTGCGCGAGGAATGCGGTGTCTTTGGGGTCATCGGCCCACCGGACGCCGCCAACTTCGTCGCGCTCGGCCTGCACGCATTGCAACATCGCGGGCAAGAGGCCGGGGGAATCGTCACGCACGATCCTGATCAAGGCTTTAATTCCGCCCGCCGCTTTGGCTATGTGCGCGACAACTTTACCAATGAATCCGTGATGAGCACGCTGCCAGGGCCGCTTGCCATCGGCCACGTGCGCTATTCCACCAGCGGCTCCAAAGGCAACACCCAGATCCGAGATGTTCAGCCGTTCTTCGGTGAATTCTCCATGGGGGGCGCGGCGATTGCACATAACGGCAACATCACCAATGCGGTCGCTCTGCGGCGGGAATTGATCGAGCGTGGCTCGATCTTTCAATCGTCGTCCGACACCGAATGCATTATCCACCTGATGGCACGCTCGCTGCAGCGAGACATCCCCGAGCGGATGAAAGATGCGTTGCGCCGGGTTGAAGGCGCGTTCTCCATCGTGGCGATGACCCGCACCAAGCTGATTGGCGTGCGTGACCCGCTGGGCGTGCGTCCCTTGATGCTGGGAAAAGTCGGCGACGGCTGGGCGCTCAGTTCAGAAACCTGTGCGCTCGACATCATCGGGGCCGAGTTCGTGCGCGAGATTGAGCCGGGCGAGATGGTCGTCATCACTGAGGCCGGCGTCAAATCCCACCGCCCGTTCGAGCCCAAGCGCCCGCGCTTCTGCATCTTTGAACATGTCTATTTCTCACGGCCAGACTCGATCCTCGGCGGACAGTCGGTCTACGAGACACGCCGCCAGATCGGTGTGGAACTCGCGCGAGAGGCCCCGGTTGAGGCCGACCTCGTCTGCCCCGTCCCCGACAGCGGCACACCCGCCGCCATCGGCTACAGTCAGGAAAGCGGCATCCCCTACGCCATGGGGATCATCCGCAACCAGTATATGGGCCGCACCTTCATTGAGCCCACCGAACAGATCCGCAACATGGGCGTGCGGCTTAAGCTGAACATCAATCGTGCGCTGGTGCGGGGCAAGCGGATCGTTCTGGTCGATGACAGCGTGGTGCGCGGCACGACCTCGATCAAGATACGTGAGATGATCCTGGATGCTGGCGCGAAGGAAGTGCATTTCCGTATAGCCAGCCCGCCCACCGCCTGGCCGTGTTTCTACGGCGTCGACACGCCCCAGCGCGAGAAACTCCTGGCCGCGACAATGAGCGAGGATGAGATGTGTGCCCATCTGGGCGTCGACAGCCTGCGCTTCATTTCTCTCGATGGGCTCTACCGCGCGGTGGGCGAGGCCAAGGGCCGCGATCCCCAATCGCCGCAATACTGCGATGCTTGTTTCTCGGGCGCGTATCCGGTGGAACCTGCGGATATGATTGAAAAAGGTTTCACGCTCGCCGCAGCCGAGTAGGCACTGTCTGGCCCGGTCTTCATAGAATAGCCATATTTCTGTCCATTAATTCGGCCCGGGCGTGCGCGTTGCCTGCGCAAGCGACAGAAGCCAGACCCGGACCGGTGCGATGAGTTTTTCGGTAAGCAATATCAAATGGGGCACGCCGGTGATCGGCGAAGAGGGTGGCGTGGTCACCTGGGCTTCGTCGATTACCTCAAATCTCAACTACGACACCAACCTCTACGACCAATCCGATTTCGACGATGCGCTGGAAGCCGCCTTTCAGGCCTGGGAAGACGTGGCCGATATCGACTTTGTGCGGACCGGATCGCTGTCCAACTCGGCCATCGACGTGGAAATGGGTGCTTTGGCGGGGTCTACAGTCGGTGTGGCCAGTTCGACCTACTGGGTCCTGCCCGGCGGCGTGAACCAGTTCTTTCAGTCCGAGATCACGATGGACAGCACCGAGACCTGGGCCCCGTTCGGTGAAACCGACCTAAGCTTTTACGCCGTGGCCTTGCACGAGATCGGCCATGCCATCGGCCTGCGCCATGTCAACGATTCCACCGAAATCATGAACGCGGTCATCCGCGCCAGCGACATGGGCGATGGCGACGAAGAGGGTGCGCAGGTCCTGTACGGTGAGGCTGACGGCGGCGTTTCAGGCGGGGGCGGCACGCCCTCGGCCGCGCTCGCCTCGCAAAGCGAACCGCCGTCTTTCGCGCCCGATGCGGGTGGCGGTGATGGCGGAGGCGGAGGCGGCGGTATATTTGCCCTGTTGCTGGCCGCGATAGCCGGGATCTTCGGGTTCGGTGGCGGTGGGGCGGGCATTGTCCTGTTGGCTGGCGAAGCACCTGATGATGACACGCCCGAAGGCGATCGGGGCGAAGAGACGGCCCTGGCCGAGATCGTGCCCCTGATCGACGGCTGGGACGAAGACATGCCTTTGGAGATCGGGGTCTACACCCACAGTCACGACCACGGTAACGGCATGCATCCGGGCCCCTGTGATGCGTTTTGCGGCTGTCAGGATCACGCTCATGCGCAACCCGATCCGGTGTTCGTCTGACGCGCCCTTGACCTTCGTCCCCCGACGCCCCACACCCCGCCCATGAGCGAACAGATTGCCCTGATCACTGGCGCCTCGCGGGGTCTTGGTGCCGCCCTGGCCGAGGCGTTGGCCCCCACCCACCACATCGTCGCCGTCGCGCGAACAACGGGCGCTTTGGAAGATGTGGATGACAGGGTGAAAGCCGCAGGCGGCAAGGCGACACTCGCGCCGATGGACATAACCAATGCTGATGCGATGGCGCATATGTGCCGGTCGATTCATGATCG
>JBCBPV010000023.1:0-47340 GCA_039820585.1 Pseudomonadota bacterium | reverse complement strand
CACACGCATCCAGCCCGTGTGTCTGATCGAAGGGCGGAAACTCTGACAACGGCCGAGGGCACGTTGGGTAGCACATCAACCCCTGAACGGGGCTAACATATGAGCGCGGACTCACAGGGGAGCAGGTCAGATGGTTTCTGCGACGGCGAAGCGCCGGAAAGCATATTGCAGTGCGACCAATGTCAGAAGTCCGATCAACGTCAGTGTTAACCAGCTGGCAAATCCGGGCAGCACCAACGTGGGTCCCATCATTCTGAACGTGATCAGCCCCACGGCACCTGACGCCGCAATAGCGGCGAAAACAAAGATCGTTTTCACGATAAACTCGACAATTGAGCGACCAAGAAATTCAAAGTCTGCCCGTCCCATTGCAACGAGCTTTGTCGGGAACAGAAGATGTACTGTGTTCTCGACTGCATAGATCAGAAACGTCAAAGGAAGCGCAAAAGCGGCCAATATCAGTGCAACTTGTGGCGTGACGCTCTCGTCGAAGACAAGTGCGCTTGCTATGATTGTCAAAGCAATGACATAGCCCAGAAGCACCTGAACCACGAGTTGGCCTGCGCAGATGCGCCACGGTGCGATGGGCAATGTCTTGTAGATTTCCATCCGGCTCAGGTCACCGCGAAAGTCGCAGACCATATTGCGCGGTAGGATAAATGCGATGAACACATAGATAATCATCAGTGTCTGTGCGTCCGTGACCGGCGCGCCGAGTGCCAAGGAAATCGGCGCAATACACGCGGCGAGACCAACAAATACGATGATAAGTCTCAACGAATTCCGCAATGCGTTGAGGGCCTGCCGCGCGGCAATGGGCCCCAAGCCGCCTGCAATTGGTGCATGACGGATCGAGCGCACCTCGGTCCGCTCGGTCGCCCAGAAAGATCCACCTTGTTTGATGCGCTCCCATCGGTTGCTGAGGCGGGCGTTCTCTGCGAGGGAACGGTCGGTCGTGCGCGCATCGAGCACGATGACAGCGCGCAATAGCGCCGCATTGATGACAACCGCAACAAGAGCCCAAAGGGCCAGATGTGAAACCGATGGCGCCACGAAAAGTTCGGCAAACACGATGTAGGGGATCAAGATTATGGTCCCGATCCATGAGTGTCGAAACTCGGACAGAAGGTCGATAATCCCACGGTCGGGCGTAACCCATGCGTAAAGCACGGTTGCCGCTCCAATTGCGCAAAGCAACGCAGTAGCAGGCCATCGTATCCTGGCGAGCCGACTGCCGTCGAGCGCCTGCCCAGTCATACCGATGACGGCGCTGTTCAATTGAACGAACACAAGCGTCAGAAGTGTGGCGATAAAGACAGACAGGGCCGATCCTGTTTGCGGCGGCGCAATAAGAGTGACGAACACGCTACTCAAGATGACGCCAGCGAGATAGGCGCCAAACTTATAGATGATCAGATCCCGTCGGCGAAACGGCCCCGTAAAAAGAAAATTGATCTCATTCGGCGAAAAATGAAACGTAGGACCGGTCGTCATCAACACGGTGAGCAGCGACAGCCCGAGCATACTGAGCGGCATGAAGGTAATGATCTGTTCGCCAAATGCCTGCCGGTCCAGAGCCGCGGATCCAAAGAGGCCCGTGCCCGAGGAACTGTTGGAAACGATCAGGAACCAAATGATTCCCCCGAAAGCGAGTGAGAAAAGCAGGCCGCGCACGCTTGCCAACTGGAGCAAGCGCTGGCGCAGACCGCCACGCAGTCGCAACATGAGAAGTTGGCCAAGTGCAGGATCCATCTCTCAGAACCCCGCTGTCTCTGAGGTCTGGTCTGAGGCCTGCGTGATTGAGAAATACACTTCTTCAAGGGCGGACGTGCTGTCCGTATGACCGACCTCGCTCAGCAGGTCTTCCATGGTGCCAAATCGGCGGCACTCGCCAAGGTTCAGCACCATTATATGTGTACATAGATTCTCGAACAGGCTCAAAAGGTGCGAGCTTATGATGATGGCCGCGCCAGCCTGTGCGCGGTCTCGGATTGCTTGTTGAATCCCCCGGATACCTTGGGGATCCAGCCCCGTCAGGGGCTCATCGAACAGGATCACTTTTGGGTCATGCAGAAAAGCACAGGCGATGGCCACCTTTTGCCGCATACCGCGCGACAAGTTGTGGACGAGCGTGTCGCGCTTGTGTGTAAGTTCGAATGACGCAAGAAGCGTTTCGGCATCCTTCTCAAAATCTACGAGTTTGTAAGCAGCCGCCGTGAAAGCCAGGTGTTCCCAAACCGTCATGGTGTCAAACAGCCGTGGATCGTCAGGAATATAGCCTAGGTTCTCTTTGGCTGCGATGGGCGCCTGGACAACGTCATGGCCAGCAACCACGAGGCTCCCGGAGCTGGGCGGGATAATCCCGCACAACGTACGCAAGGTCGTTGTTTTGCCAGCCCCATTCGGCCCGAGCAATCCAAGGATTTGGCCTGGTTCGACCGAAAAGCTGAGGTTCTTTACGGCCGTGAAGCCTTTGTACTGCTTGCTGAAGTTCGTTACTTTAATCATGTGCTCTTTGCTCAACACTTCTCGATTTGCCGACAGCTTGGCGGGCTGGACTGCTCTCCGGCACCGCTCAAGTCATCGATGCTTTGCACCGATTCATGTCAAATCTAAGATCAAAAACCGTTGCTCCAGACGATTACTGTGTCCAGATCAAAGCGAAGGTCGAAAAGTCCACATTCTGGTGAGCTTAACCTACCTCAAGGTTCGCGCTCGCAGCGAATGGCTGGAAGGTGCGCTGCGAGCGTAGCGTAGCCGAATACCTCCGAATGTCTCTTATGGGCCGTTCAACACTGCTCGTAGAGAGCTGCGAAGCTCATGTCTAACCTGGGCGCGCACCGGCACAGCCTCTTGCTTCGCGGTCGCAGGCGGGTTTTCGGCTGCTGCCGGGAAACTATGTCTAGAACCAAATGTCATAGCTGACGTGGTGGCTCACGCCGCCATATGCTCGTGACAGATCTGATCGCGTTCTTCGGGCTTGAGCGGGAGGGATCGTGCGACTGATCTGCCCCTTGGCGGCATCCCGCGTGAGGGTCGGCTCTTTCAGATAGGCGGCCTCGGCATCACGCCAGCCACTCGGGCGCAGGGCCTCGAACCCGTCCGCGCCCATGCGCTTCAGTAGGGCTTTGAACACCATCATTGATTGAGGCCGTGCTTCGCAGTTGGGGCCAAGGTGGTGACTGGGGAAGACCAGATCGAAATCCAAGCCGCGGACCTGGTTCAGGACGTCAACAGCAGCTGGCGAGAGCGGCACTCGATGGGGCAATCCGCGCTTCATCCGCGCGTCGGGGACGAGCCAGACCGCGTCGTCGAGATCGAACTCGGACCATTCCGCGCCCCGCACCTCGCCACTGCGCAGCGCGGTCAGGATCAGGAATTCGAGGCAACGGGCCGAAACCGCCTCACGCGCCGCAAGCTGCGCCATGAAGGCGGGCAACTCGCGCCAGGGCATCGCCGCCATGTGTTCTGCCTTCCGCTTCACGGCAGGCAGCGCCTTCTTCAGCCCCGCGACGGGGTTTTCGTGCGGGTAGTGCCCCGCCCCCTTCGCCCAGTCGAAGACGGCGGCGATGCGCTGTTTCACCCGCCGCGCGGTGTCGTGTTTCTTCGCCCAGATCGGGTTCAGGATGGCGAGGACATCGGCCGAGGTCATCGACTGGATCGGGCGCTTGTCGAATTTGGGGAAGGCGTAGAGCTCGAGCGAACGCAGCCAGCGCTCCGCATGACGGTCGCTCTTGAGCGTGCGGGAGAGCGAGGCGTAGATGACGCTTCGCCGCCTCCTCGAAACGCAGCTCCTCGCGTTTCCGAAGCAGGTCCAGGTCGCGCCGCGACCGGGCCTCTGTCCGAAGCTTCCGCGCCTCCTCACGGGCTTTGGCAAGGCTCATCCGGGCGAGGCCGCCCAGCCCCAACTCGCGACGTCGGCCATGAACGAGGGTGCGCAGGATCCATGATTTCGCGCCGGTCGGCCCTACCCGGAGATAGAGTTCATCGCCATCACCATATATCCCCGGCTTGCGGGTTGCGGCGACGCGCTTGACTGACAATTATCCCATTCTTCCGACCTCGCAGGTCTAACTTCTGTCCCATCAGTCGGCATGAGAAATGATGGGACAATTGATAGGACAGAGTGAAATCGACGGGGACTGATGAGGCCTAATTGCATCTCAAGTATATGCTACAGAATGATATTCTGCACCATGGCGAGATAGTATGACGATGGGGTTATGTAGCCCTACGAACTACCACCCTTTCCACCCACCAGCCGGAAAAAACGCGCTGCAATAGGCGCGCCCACGATCACCGTGACGATCCGCAGGAGGTGGTGGGTGATCACGAAGGCCACGTCTGCGCCCGCGATCAGGGCCATGATCGTCATCTCGGCCTGACCGCCGGGGGCGAATGCCAAAAGCGCCTCCAACGGTGGGGCCAGGCCGAACAGGATCGCGATTTCGGTGAAGACTGCCGCCAGCACCAACAGCACCAGACAGAACCCCAACGCGGCGGCCACGTCGCGGCGCACCTCGGCCCCGGTGATGCCGGAATACTTCGCCCCCACCGTCATCCCGATGAAAAACTGCGCGGCCCAGATGGCCTCGGCTGGCGGGCGATGCTCAAGCACGCCAGTAATGGCCAGCACCGCCGCGGCGATCATCGGACCAAGGATCGAGGCCCCGAAAAGGCCAACAGCAACTGCTAGCTGCCAGCCCATCAGCCCGGCCGCGACCATCCACACCAATTGCCCTGGCGCCATCGTGACAAGGGGGGCACCGGGCGGGTTCGACAGATCGACGTCCCAGACCCCTTGCAGCAGGAATGGCAACGTCGCCACGATCAGCATCACCCTTGTGGCGTGGATCAGCGACAGCGCCCGCACATTGCCCCCCGCCTCTTCCCCAAACGCCAGCATATCCTGCAATCCGCCAGGCATCGCCGCGTAGTAGCTGGTCGGGAAATCATAGCCCCAAAGGCGCTGGAAATAGGGTACACCCACCACGCCCGACAGCACGATCAGCACCGGAATCATCACCAGCGTCGGCCACATCGCGGGCATGCTCAGCACCACGGGCAGGGTCAGCGAGGCCCCGATCGCCACGCCCAGGATCGCACGCATCCCGGCATTCAGAAGGGGGATCCCTTCCATCCGCATGCCCGCCAGCCCCGCCGCAAGGCAGGCAAAGATCGGGCCCAACAGCCAGGGCAAGGGCAATCCCAGCGCGAGAAAGACCGCAACGCCTACGCCCGCGATGGCCCAGGTGCGCAGGATCGGGATCATGGGCGAGGTCCTATTGCGCGTAATCGGGGTCTTCGGTGTCCAGAGCCTCGCGGATCGCGGCGAGATGCTGATCCCCGGCCTCGGGCGCCTCGGCCCATTGCCGCGCGGTTTTCTCGGCCACCGCGTCGCTCGCGATGTTCAGCGGCCGACCGGTGGACAGCGCACAAAGATAGGTATCGGCCGCCTTCTCAAAATAGATCAGCGCGTCAAAGCACTGGCCCACCGTTGGCGCCACCGCCATCACCCCGTGTTGGCCCATCATCAGCATCCGGTGATTGCCCAGCGCCCGGCTCAGACGCTCGGCCTCATCGCCCAGGCCCATGCCGTGATAGCCGAGGTCAATCGACACCCGGTTGAAAAACCGCATGGCATTCTGATCCACCGGCGGCAGCGTTGGATCGGCCAAACAGCTCAGCGCCGTCGCCGCCCGGCTGTGCAGGTGCATCACACACCCCGCGCCAGGCACGTTGCGATGGAGCGCGCCGTGGATCGCCCACGCGGTGCGCTCCACCGGGGCCTCGGGCGGGGGCGGCACGGTGCTGTCGAGCAGGACGAAGTCGCACGCACGCACGCGCGACCAATAGCGACCGGCAGGGTTGATCAGAAAACCGGCGCCATCGGCGGTGGCCATGCTGACGTGGTTGGCGATGCCTTCGTTCATCCCTAGCCGCGCGAACCAGCGCAGCGCCGCAGCCAGATCGCAGCGCGTGTCATAAAGAGTGTCCTGATCCAGCATCGCCGCCCCCTTTGACCCGTTTGGTCACGAACGACCTTAGCAATGGCACCCCGCACTGCCCAGAGGGCGTGAACAGTCTGTTGAAGCCCTAATGGCCTGGGGACCGAAGGCCGAGATCAGCGGGCGGATGCGAGGACGGTTTTCCTGCGCCTTCCGGCACTTGCCCCCTTTCGTGCCCGGCCAAGGTGGCTTTGTTTCCGGATTGGCGTTTCTATCTTTTTGATCGGATGGTTAATTTTTTGCGCAACTGCAGCGTAGAGTGCGATATGTGCCGACCCTCGGGAAGGGTGGTCGGGTGATGAGTGGCCGGTGGGGCTGAGACTTAGTCTGACGCCGGGGGCGTAGGATGGCGGGGCGGCGCGGTATCGCCCCGCCGTCAAAGTGCGGTGCCCTGCCCGCGCCGATCCACCTGATCTTTCGTGACGAAGGTATACTGCGACCGCCCGGCATTTTTTGACCGGTAGAGCGCCATATCTGCATCGCGCATCATGTCTTCGATCCGCGCGACAGGGTATAGGCAAGAGGCCGTGATCCCGATGCTGGCGCTGACGCGGGCCATGCCGCCCGCGACGGTGATCTCTTCTTCCAGGCGCAACAGGATCCGGCCCGCGATTTCCTTTGCCAGCGTCGTTTCGCAAACGCCAGTCATAAGCACCGCAAACTCATCTCCGCCGACCCGGCAGACCACGTCATTGCGCCGGGTTTCTTCGCGCAGCACGGTCGCAACCGTGCGCAATACATCATCGCCCGCAGGGTGACCCAGCGCGTCGTTGACCTGTTTGAAGTAGTCCAGATCAACCAGCATCAGGGAAAACGCCTCGCGCGCGCCGATCAGTTCGGCCGCGACCTTGTCGATGGTGCGGCGGTTGTTTAGGCCGGTCAGCGGATCGGTGAATGCGCGCTCTTCCGCGGCGTCCCGCGCGCCCGCCAGACGTTCACTCAGCTTGCGCCATTCGTCCATCGCGGCGGTCTGCGCCTCGCGGAGATACAGCATCTCTACCGTCAGGTCTGTTGGCGCGAAATCGGTACTGGTCAGATCATGATCGCGGACCACATCCACAACCCCGATCCCGAACGACAGGTTGATCAGCGCCCCGCCATCGGTCAGGCGCGTTGCAACCCCGGTGAACGCAACCTCACGCGGCGCGGTCAGGCGCAGTCGCAGCGCGCGCGGGGGCGTGTCGGTCAGGGCGGTGATGCTTGTCAGGCCTTTGGGCCGGCGCAGTTCGAAATGGTCGAAGAACGCCGCCCGTTCCAAGGCCGCGCCGCCCGCCACCTTGGCCAGTGTCGGCCCCACGTGACGGATCACGCCATCGGGACCCACATCCAGGTGCAGGGGCATCAGCCGATCCAGCGCCGCATGGTCGAGGCAGGCAGAGTGATCGGGGGCAGCCATTACGCGACCGGGGCCCCCAGCCGGAAGTCGCGGCCTTCGCGGAACCGCCCATCATGCAAACCGATACCGATCGAGATCTGGCCGGCATCCTCGCCAAGATACTCGATCGTGGTCAGCGCTCCGTACTCATCCGACATCGCCCGCAACAGACCGACCAGCACATAGCCATAGCCATCAAACAGAATGCCAGAGGTCACCCGAAACGCCCCTGGCCCGGTCTCTGTCAGCTGGATTGGCGGCAGGTGCAGCTCGGGCAGGGCCAGCCGGACCCGGTCCGGCAGGTCGTCCAGCGTGTGCAGGAATTCCTCAACCGTGCTGCCCGCAAAACGCAACAGACGGCGGGGCGCGGTGACATTGGGGTGCGACACCAAATAGGTGCCCACATCCTCCAACAGTGTTGCGCGCGGCTTGGCCAGATGGCGGGCGGCGGCATCAATCACCTGATCTGTCAGGTGATCGCAATAGGACAACATGGCTTCAAACCGCAGAGGAAGGTTGTCGGCACTGGCCGCCACCGCATCCCAAGCCTGAACGCCATACGTATCGCAGATAAAGCTTTGGATCGCTTTATGAACCAAACCATGCATTGCCATGCACCCTTCGCGCTTGGCCCTCTGCCTAGCGCACCGGGTCTTAACAAAGCGCGAAGGGGGCCGGGAACTGGCCGGGGTGGTTAAGGAAGGATGACCAGTTCCGCCCCGTCGAACCGCAGCGCGGTCAGCCCCGCAGGCGCAATCTCATAGGCACCGCTCGCCAACCGGTCGATCAGGTCGGGCGCGGTCGTCGCCTCTTGCGTGCCCGACAGCCAGGTGGGCCCGAACCGGCCCACGGCTTCGCCCGCGGCATTGAAGGCAAAGACCTGCACGTAAGACCGCGACTGCATGACAAAGACCAGGGTCTCGGCGCCCGGCACGTTCGGCAGCAATTCGGCCACCACGGCGATGCAGCCTGGCGCCCCACCCGGCGTCTGGCGCGCACAGGCCGTCTCCCAACCCCGCGCAATCCCCGGATTGACCTCTTCAATCAACCGCTCGGGCAGCGCTGCGCCCTCTGGCAACACCGGCAGGGCCGCGCGAATGGCCCGCGCCAGGGCCTGGCGATCCTCGGGCGGGGCTGCGTCTTCAAACTCAAAACGATTATTCGCGGCCTCCAGCGCCGCCAATCGCTCGGCCATCGCGGCGCCACCGGGTGTCCTCAGCTCCGCAAGCTGCTGCAACGCCGCCTGCCCCGGCCGCCCCCAGTCGCGGCCGATGGCCCAAAGATCCAGGCCATCGGCGCTGACCTGGCCCTGTTCATAGCGCGAAATCTGGCTGACCACTGACAGCTTTTGGGGGTTAAGAAACGGGCTGATCCACGCCAGCGCCAGCACCAGCACACCCAGCGCCACGATTACATTGGCCTGCCGGATCCGCCCCATCCATTCCCGTTGCAACATCACCGCCGCTGCGTAAGTCAGGCCATAACCCGCCAGCACCACCGCCGCGGTCATGGCGGCCAACCGGTCAGGAGACCAGCCATATTGGCTGACCCGTTCAGACACCGAATACACCGCAAGCAGCGCCAGGATCGGCAACGTCAACGCCAACGCCTGCCCCGCCAGACGCATTCCGCGCCCCTGTACCGCGGCGCGATCGTCGCTGTCCAGCGCGCTGGTCACCAGCGTCGCCCCCGCGAACGCCATGCCCATCAGCGTGGCGGCCACCGACAGGTTGCCAAAGAGGCCATCCAAGCCCCTGAACGGCAACGCGGCCAAAAACACCGCCGTCACCACCAGCGCCAGCGGCAACAAAAGCCGCAGCAACCGGATCGGCAAATGGGGCGACACATAGTCGGACAATTCATGCGCCACCGCCGCGCCAAGGCCCAGGGTCAGACCGCTGAGAACATAGGGCATCGGGCCGATATCAATGATCACTTCGATCACTTTGATGCCCACAAGTCCCAGAAGCGTATCGCTGAGAAACACCAGCGCCCAGAACACACCCACAAAGATCAGCGCCGCGGTTGCCCGCACCAGCACGTTCCAAGCAGCGGTGAACAGCGCGGCATAGTCCCACCATCGCGCAGGTGCCCCCAGCCCCGCAATCAGGAACGGCACTGGCACTGCAATTGCCAGAAACAGCGCGACCAACGGATGGCCCGACTCGGCGAACGCCTCGACGGTGTCGAAGCGCAAACTGGCCGTGGTCATCAACAGCGTCAGAGGCACTGACAACCCCGCCGCCCCCACCGCTGCGCGTGGCGCGGGCAACGGGCCGATCATCGCCAGAAGCGGCACGAAAAACGCCGCCGCCGCCGTGGCCAGCGCCAGGATCAGCCGGTCATTCTGCGTCAGCTCGGGCAGCACGTCGATCAGCACCCAAAGCGCCGCCCCGGCCAGCGCCCCACACAGCGCAAGGACGCCGCGCCCATGCGCAACGCTTGATACGTCAGACATCACACCTCCGGGCGTCTCTTGGGACCGAGTGTAGGGACAGCGCGGTCCCCGCGCGAGGTGGTCGGTCGGGCCATATCGTCCCGATGCCCTGGGCTAAATCGCCGCGCCAGGCGGTTTTAAAAGTCGGTCGGCGCCCCACCCTCGGCCTTGCGGCGGTCGACGAAGGCGGCCAACTCCTCGCGGATTGCGATGTCCATCGGGGGCGCCTCGAACGTGGCGATGATGTCCTTGAACACGCCATGGGCGCGCTCCGCGGTCCAGACACCGCCTGCGATTTCCCAGCCCTCGAAGTTGCGCCAGTCCGACACGAAAGGCTGGTAAAACGCGGTGGTGTAGCGATCCTGCGTATGCTGCAGGCCAAAAAAGTGCCCCGTGCCCACGACTTCACGCACCGCGTCAACGGCCAGATCATCTTCGGTCGTTGCCGTTATCGCGGGATCGAAATAGCGCTGGATCATCTGGATCACCTCGCAATCCATAACGAACTTCTCGGGGCTGGCGATCAATCCACCCTCCAGCCACCCCGCCGCGTGGTAGACCATGTTGGTCCCCGATTGCACCGCGGCCCAAAGCGAGTTCGACGTCTCCCACATCGCCTGCCCGTCGGGCACATTGGCCGCACAGACCCCCGACGACCGCATCGGCAGTTTGTAGAACCGCGCCATCTGCCCGGTCATCTGGGTCGCGCGCATGTATTCGGGCGTGCCAAATGCGGGCGCGCCAGATTTCATGTCGACATTCGAGGTAAACGTCCCAATCGCACAGGGGCAACCGGGGCGCACATATTGGAACAGCGCAATCGCGCTCAGCGCCTCGGCAATCGACAGCGCCACAGCCCCCGCCATCGTCACGGGTGCCATCGCACCGGCCAGCGTGAACGGTGTCACCACCACTGCCTGCCCCCGGCGCACGAGCCGCAGGCAGCCGTCTATCATCGGCTGGTCATGCTTCAGGGGCGAGGTCGAATTGATGTTGGTATACATCCGCGGGGTCGCCTCAAAGTCATCATCGCTGAGGCCGCCCGCAATCCGCACCATCTCCATCACATCTTCTACTCGCTCTTTCCCGAGCGAGTAGGCGTGCATCACCTTGTCGGAGATCGTCAGCTTGTCATAGAGAACATCGAGATGCCGCACAGAGGGGTGCAGATCGACAGGCTCCACCGGATAGCCACCGGCAAAGTGAATACAATTGAAATACTGCGTCAGCTTCAACAGATCCCGGCATTTCTCTCGCGTGCCCGGCACCTTGCCGGTGGTCAAATCCCAGTAGTTCGGAGGCGACGACACATTTCCGAAAACGATATGGTTGTCGCCCACCGGCAGCACCCGGTCGAGGTTGCGGGGCGTCAGCGTGAATCGCTTCGGCGCGCGGCCCAGCATCTCCATCACCCAGTCGCGGGTCATCTTGACGTTGCCGCCTTCGACCTGGCAGCCGGCGTCTTGGAATATCCCCAAGGCCTCTTCGTTCAGAAACTCGATCCCGATTTCTTCCAGGATCCGCATCGCTGCATCATGGAGCGCGGCCACGCCATCGCCATCCAAAGGCTCAGTCGGCCGATCAGGGTTGATTGGAATGGCCCAGGGCCGCTGCTCGATCACCGCGCCGCCCCGGCGGCCTGCATTGCCAGCCCGCCCGCCCGCGCGCCGCCTGCGTGTTGCCGTCTCTCCCATCGGGATCTCCTGTCATCGTGCCGGCGTCAGGATGCGCGCGGGGGCACCCGGCTGCGGGCCGGATTGCGACGGGATGTGTCGTTTTTTGAATACCCTAAAGACGGTCGAGCCACCCCGGCAGATGCCCGATGTCGGGCACCACCACATCGGCCAAAGGCGCGAGGTCCGCCCTCTCCGCCAGCCCGGTCAGCACACCAACCGTCTGCACCCCCGCCGCACGCCCCGCCATCAGATCATGCAGGCTGTCCCCCACCATCACCGCCTGCTCCGGTCGCGCCCCCAGCGCCTCAAGCGCGCCCAACACCGGCCCCGGCGCCGGTTTCGCCCCATGCCCGCTGTCACACCCGATCACGATATCAAACGCCGTCAACACCCCCACCTGCGCAAGATGCGCCCGCGCCGGCGCCTCGGCGTCGTTGGTCACAACCCCCAGCCGCAACCCCCGCGCCAGCAGCCCGTCGAGATAGGGCGTCAACGGCACCGCCTCGGCCATCGGCGCGGTCGCAGCGGCACTGTTCAAGCGCTCCACCAAAAGCGACAGGGGCGGTGGGTCGGGAAGATGCGGCAGCATCTCCTCGGCTACCTCATAGGGCGTGCCCGCGATCACCGGGCTGTCGGGATCGAACCGCCCTGTCAAGAGATCGTATCCCACGGCGCCCGCTAGCACGTCTTCCAGTGTGCCATCGCCCCGGCTCATCACCCGGAGCATGCCGGCGACCCACCCGCTCCATGTGGCCTGAAAGTCGAAGAGCGTGCCGTCTTTGTCGAAGAGGATGGTGGTGGGGCGCATGTGGGGGAGGATGGAAGTTCGGCGCGGGGAAACGCAACAGATTACTGCTTTGGTAGGTCGGATTTGTACAACACAATCGCCGGCTTCCTGTCCGGAGCCACCAACAATCCATCGAGATATGCCGGGTCATGCCAATCGTCCCAATACTCGAGGCCGCGGCTTGCGTTTAGTAGGCTCTCAATTATCGCGGAGCCAACGACTTTTGATCCGATGAAACCCTTCTCACGGACTGAACCGATATCGAACGCTCGTTGGACATCAGGCAAAGGCTGGTTTCCGAGAATTCTCCAACGCCCATTCGTCAAGAAGCCATCGGACGTCAGCTGGACACTAAGCAACTCACTGAGTGCAAAGCGCTTTCGGGGATCAAAAAAGTTGGGAGTGCGCAAAGTGAGACCACAAAGAGCGCTGTTCAACGGCATGCGTTCGTATGAAAACACTTGACCGAGGCATTCGGATCCGTCCGAGAGGGGAACGGCAAATACATCGCCAGCGTCGTATTCGCAGTGCCCCCCAGCGCTCACCAACCCTCCATGCCCATCTCATCCAGCAGTGAATTGGGCCGCCACATTCTCACTGAAATCGCCGCGATGCGTCCCGATCAATCAACATTTTCGCCTCTGCCAACACGGCACGCATGTTTCCCGGACAATAGACCACGTGCAACTCCTCAAACAGGTATACAAAGATGTCCTCATCCGTCAGGTCGCTGGCAAGGATCCCATCGATATCCCCTCGCAGGATCGCAAGGTTTTCGGCCGAGATGTATTTCAGCCATTCGCGAAACATGTCGGACGCGCCGGTTTGCACGTATTCAGGCCTGAAATACGCGATGAGTTCTCCGTGCAGGTTTCTTGAGAAAAGATCCAAACTCAGTAATCCTTCGCTATCTCCGAAGTGGCACAAGAAATCCAAAGGTTCCTGAGCAATTCACCGTGCCAACCCTAAGACAAGCGCGCGAAACTCCGCCACAGACATCCGCGCCTCGGGTAACTCAAAAACTCCACACGCCACCATCACGTTCTCACGACTGTCATCCGCCCATCGGACAAAGATGACGTTTCTATCGTAAAAGACCGGGCCGTCTTCTACCAGCCAACGGTCTATCAGTCTCCGCAGATACGTCTTCTTACCGCGACCGAATTCGAGCTCAAGATACCCCCACAGTTTCGGGTCGATCGCTTCCACCAAGTGTCCTCCGAACTGCGTATCTCAACCAATGGGCATGCGCACCCTTGCACCCCCACCCCCTCTCCCGCAACACTCACCCCCATGCCCTACCGCCTCCACGCCTCCCTCGGCTTCCGCCTCTCCCGCGCCGCGCGGATCCAGGAACGCCGTCTTGACGAGGGGCTCAAGCATCTGGGCCTCACCCGCACCACCTGGTGCGTGCTTCTGGGCCTCGGCAACGAAGGGCTCACCCGCCCTTCAGACCTCGCGCAGTTCGTGGGGATCGACCGCACAGCGACCTCGCGCGCCCTGCGCAGCATGGAGGCCGATGGCTTCATCGAACGCGCTCCCGGCACCAGCGACCGACGCACCCGTGCGGTGCGCCTAACCGACAAGGGGCATGCGGCCATCGCCGCTGGCACCCCACTTGCACAGGCCAACAATGCTGCAATGTCGGCCCGGCTCAGCACAGATGAGGAGACGCGGCTCAAAGCGCTTCTGGATCAACTGATCGAAGGCCAGCCCAGCTTGCCCAAACTCTGAGCGGTCTTTGGTCGCAAAATATCCCGGGGGAGGCCCCAAGGGCCGGGGGCAGCGCCCCCACCGAACGGTCGCCTCATCCCTTGGAAACCCCTGCCCCCGATACCCCGCCCCCGGTACCACGCGGGACCAGACGATACAGAGGCTGCACGCCTCACCGGGCGGCGCCGCCTCATCGTTCAAAGCGCAAGACGCATCGGGGGAGCGATAGGCCCCCCATACGGGGCGGGCCGCAACGGGCCCGCGACGCGGCCTTCAGCTTGTTTTCTGACGCTCCAGGCGCAGGTTGTCGCCTGGCGACAGCTTGTACTTCTGGACGGTTACCTTTTCGCGCGGCGTCATCGCGCCGTTCAACACTTCGGTGTAATCTGTGGGCTCCGGGGCAGACCGGCGACGATTCACGGCGCGGATGACAAGGGCCAGCAGCGCAATCGACATCGACACCGCGATGACAAGATAAATCATGGGCTCAAACATGAGCAAACTCCTAAAACTTGGCACATCTACAGCGTAACGCGTCGCATACCATTGTGGCCGCGCCGGGGCGGCGCCCTGGCAAGATCGGGCCAAGTTTGCGGGCGCGCCTAGGCGCCCGCCTCATACCTCACAACAGAGCAGTACACATCGCACGACGCCTCGGGTTACCCCGCCTCGGCACCGCCTAAGCCCGCGCGACCGAAAAACATGAGACAGCCCCACGCATCCGCAGATCGTTCGGCGATACACCGCGCCGGGGACCAATCGGCCGTGTTTCCCACAGCACCCACCGCACGCGGGTCAGGCACAACAACGCTACCGAAACGGATACATCCACGGCTTGTAATCCGCGATCAGGATATTGGCGTGCTCGATCTGTTCCGGCGTCATCTTCTTGATCACCTCATCCTGGCTGATCGCTGCATCCGGGTCGCCGCCAATCGCCGACAGCACGTACCACATATACGCCCGCACCAGATCGGGCGCGGGCATGCCACGCCCCACCTCGTAATACCAACCAACCCCCGATTGCGCGCCCGGATGACCCTTCATTGCCGCACGAAGATACCACTCGAACGCACGCACATCGTCGCGCTCCACCCCCAGCCCCAGCGCATACATCACGCCGATCCATTCCTCGGCCTCGGCATTGCCGGACCGGGCCGCGGGCAGGAACGCCGCCATAGCCTCCTCGAACCGCCCTGCCTCCATCAGATCGCGGGCGTATTCCAGCTCGGCCACAGCGGGGCTTGCAAGTGCCGCAAATCCCGCGAAGATCAGCGCATGAAACGTGTTTTTTGCCATCTGGTCCTCCTCCTCGGCCTCGCCCCGCCCCTGCAGGCGGTGGAATTGCCCCCGCCGCTCACCGACGCCGATTTCCTGCCCGTCGATCCGGGTCAGGCGAAGATCGGCCAGCTTTTGTTCTATGACAAGATCCTGTCGGGCAACCGCAATATTTCCTGCGGCACCTGCCATCACCACGACCACGCGGGCACAGACGGGCTAAGCTTGGGGATCGGCGAAGGCGGTGTGGGCGTCGGGCCAGAGCGGACGGCAGGCACCGGCGCGGACGCGATCCGTAAACGGATCCCGCGCAATGCGCCCGCGCTATGGAACTTGGGCCACCGCGACATCGACGTGATGTTCCATGACGGGCGGCTGTCGAAATCGGATACCTTCGGCAATGGGTTCAATTCCCCGGCCGAGGAATGGCTGCCCCAGGGGCTGGATACGATCCTGGCCGCCCAGGCGCTGTTCCCGCTGACCGCGCAGTTCGAGATGGCGGGCAATCCGCGCGAGAATGAGATTACGGGGGCCGTGCATGACCGCATCGACCTGGCCTGGCCGATCTTGGCCAAACGGGTGCGCACGATACCCGAATACGGGCGCATGTTTGTCGAGACGTTCGATCATATTGAAGAGCCCGCCGACGTCACAATTGTCGAGATCGCCAACGCGATCGGGGCGTTCATAGCTTCGGAGTGGCGCAACCATGACAGCCCGTTTGATACCTATTTGGCCGGGGATACGGAGGCGCTGAGCCCGAAGGCCGAGGCCGGGATGCGGCTGTTCTACGGCGAGGCGGGCTGTTCCAACTGCCATGCCGGGTCGCTTTTGTCGGACCACGACTTCCGCGCCCTGGCCCTGCCCGCCTTCGGCCCAGGCCGCACGCGGGCGTTTGACCCCTACGCCCGCGATGTGGGCCGGATGGGCGAATCGAACCGGTTGGAGGATGCCTATCGCTTCCGCACGCCCATGTTGCGCAACGTGGCGCTGACGGCGCCCTACGGCCATAACGGCGCCTATCCGACGCTGGAGGCAATGGTGCGCCATCACCTCGACCCCGCGGCTGCGCGGGCGGCGTGGGAACCTGCGATGGCGGGGCTGCCAGAGGTGCCGTGGCTGGAGGCGGTGGATTTCGTGATCCGCCAGGATGCGCGGGAAATGGCGCGGCAAGCGGCGGCGGTGGATATTGATCTGCCCGCCTTGGGCGCGGGCCAGGTGGCCGAATTGGTGGCGTTTTTGGAGGCGTTGACGGGGGAGTCCGCGGACGAGCGGCCCTTGGGGCGGCCCGAGCGGGTGCCGAGTGGGTTGGCGGTGGACTGATGCCCTCTCCCTAACCCTCTCCCACGGGAGAGGGGATGCCGTTGGAAGCTGAGAGATAGACCATCGCCTCACCGAAACAGGTCCCCTCTCCCGTGGGAGAGGGTAGAGGGTTAGGGAGAGGGGGCTACCCCAACGCCGCGACCCCGCTATGTCCCCTCCCACATCCTAATACACGGCCCCCATGCTCCTCACCGTCACCGAACTGCACAAATCATTCCCCGGCGACAGCGGCCCCGTGCCCGTGCTCGACGGCATCTCACTGCAACTCCCCGCGGGCGACGCGCTCGCGCTCACGGGCGAAAGCGGGTCGGGCAAGTCCACCCTTTTGCACGTCATCGCAGGACTCGAAGTTCCCGAGGGTGGCACCGTCACGCTCGATGGCGCAGACCTCGCGCAGATGGACGACACCGCCCGCGCCCGCCTGCGCCGCGAAACTGTCAGCATCATCTTCCAGCAGTTCAACCTGATCCCATCGCTCGACGTCGCCGCCAACATCGCGTTCCAGGCCCGGCTGGCAGACCGCCACGATCCCGACTGGTGCGCCACGCTCACCGAGCGCTTGGGCCTTACCGACCACACCACCAAATACCCCGAACAACTCTCCGGCGGCCAACAACAGCGCGTTGCCATCGGGCGCGCGCTGGCCGGCAAACCGCCCCTCGTGCTCGCCGATGAGCCCACCGGCAACCTCGATGAGGCCACTGGCGACGCTGTCATCAACCTGATGCTGGACCTGGTGGCCGAAACCGGCGCGGGCCTTCTCATGGTCACGCATTCCGACCGCCTCGCCGCCCGGCTGTCGCGCCGCCTGCATCTCAGCCGGGGGCGCGTGGCATGAGGCGCACGGCGCTTTCCGCGCTCTGGTCGCATTGGCGGCGGCATCCGTTTCAGCTGGTCACGCTGATCCTGGGTCTGGCGCTGGCTACCGCGCTTTGGTCGGGTGTGCAGGCGATCAATGCCGAGGCGCGCGCCAGCTACGATGCCGCGAGCGAGGCCGTGGGTGGCACGCGCCCTGTGCTGGTGCGCGAAGGCGGCGATATCCCCCAAACCACCTACATCGCGCTGCGCCGCGCGGGATGGCAGGTGTCCCCCATCGTCGAAGGCTGGCTGACAAGCGAGGCGGGGCGTGTGCGCCTTGTGGGCATCGACCCGTTGACCGCACCGCCGGACATCGCGGCGGCGGGGACAGTGTTGGAGGGGGAAATCACCGATTTTTTCACACCGCCAGGCCAGCTTATCGCCAGCGAGGCCACAGCTGCGCGGCTCACAGATATGAACCTGCCCCCGGTCCTTGTGGCGGACAACATCGCCCCCAGCCTGGCCTTCACGGATATCGGCATCGCGCAAAGCTTGCTGGGGATGGAGGGTCAGATCACCCGCCTGATCGTGTTGGAAGATCAACCGCTTACACGCCCACCCTTGTCCAATATCGCCCCCGAACTCATCCGCCGCGACAGCGGCGGGCAGGCCGACCTCGCCCGCCTGACCGACAGCTTCCACCTCAACCTAACGGCCTTCGGGCTATTATCCTTCGCGGTCGGCCTTTTCATCGTCCACGGCGCCATCGCCCTGGCGTTCGAACAACGCCGTCCGGTCTTTCGCACCCTCCGCGCGCTCGGCCTGCCCGCCCGAGACCTCACCCTGCTCCTTATCACCGAACTCCTCGCCTTCGCGCTGATCGCAGGGATGATTGGGGTCGCCTTCGGGTACCTCATCGCTGCCGCGCTCCTCCCGGATGTCGCTGCCACCCTGCGCGGGCTGTACGGTGCGCCGGTAGAAGGCGCGCTGGCCTTCCGCCCCGCCTGGTGGGCCGCGGGTTTCGCCATTGCGGTGGCAGGCACCGCCGCCGCCTCTGCCGGTGCGCTGTGGAAGATCGCCCGCCTGCCTGTCCTTGCTCCCGCCCGCCCGCGCGCCTGGGCCATGGCCTCGCAAGCGACTCTCTGGATGCAACTGGCCGCCGCCGGGGCGCTCGGGGCGCTGTCGTTGGCCACGATCCTCTTCGGCTCGGGACTGGTGGCGGGCTTCGTGATGCTGGGCGCTCTGCTTCTGGCCGCCGCCCTCGTCCTGCCGGCCGTGCTGTCTGGCGCGCTGGCGCTGGCGTCGCGCGGGGCGAAAAGCGTGCTGGCGCAGTGGTTCTGGGCCGATACCCGCCAGCAATTGCCGGGGCTTAGCCTCGCGCTGATGGCCCTCTTACTGGCTCTGGCGGCAAATATCGGTGTGGGAACAATGGTGTCGAGCTTCCGCCTCACCTTCACCGGCTGGCTGGATCAGCGCCTCGCGTCAGAGCTTTACGTGACCGCCGAAACCAATGCAGAGGCTGCAGAGATGGTCGCCTTCCTGGAGCCGATGACCGATGCGATCCTGCCGATCTGGAACGTCGAGACCGAGATCCTGGGCGCCCCGGCCGAGATCTTTGGCGTGGCCGACCACGCCACCTATCGCGACCACTGGCCGCTTCTAAGCGAAATGCCGGGCGTCTGGGACGCGGTCGCAAGGGGCGAGGCGGTGTTGGTCAACGAGCAACTCGCCCGCCGCGAGGGGCTGAGCCCCGGCGCTTCGCTGGCGCTGCCCGGCGGTGCGCTGGTGGTGGGGGCGGTCTATTCGGACTATGGCAATCCGCTGGCGCAGGTGCTGGTGGGGGTGGACGAACTGGTGGCGCGGTTCCCGGAGGTGGAGCGGCTGGGCTATGGGTTGCGCCTGCCGCCCGAGGATCTGGACGCGGTGCGGCAAGCGCTGATCACCGATTTTGGCCTGTCGCCCGACAACATGATCGACCAAAGCGCCATCAAGGCGTTCTCGATGCAGGTGTTTGACCGGACGTTTACGGTTACAGGCGCGCTGAACGTGCTGACGCTGGCCGTGGCGGGGTTTGCGATCCTGACCTCGCTGCTCACGCTGGCGGCTATGCGCCTTCCGCAGCTGGCGCCTGCCTGGGCGTTGGGGCTGACGCGAGCGCAACTCGCGCGGTTGGAGCTGGGTCGAGCGTTGATGCTGGCGGCGCTGACCATGGTGCTGGCGGTGCCGGTGGGGCTGGTGCTGGCCTGGGTTCTGCTGGCGGTGATCAATGTGGAAGCGTTCGGCTGGCGGTTGCCGATGCATCTGTTCCCGCGGGATTGGGCGGTTCTGGGGGTGCTGGCGCTGTTGGCAGCGGGGCTGGCGAGCCTTTGGCCCGCGGTAAAGCTGGCGCGGGTGCCGCCCTCGCACTTGTTGAAGGTGTTTAGCAATGAGCGTTAAAGAGCTGACAAAACTACACCTATGGTCGATCAGCTTATGGCAGCACCGACCCGCCCGGGGGCGCATTTGCGCCGCCCGTCAGGCCGAAGGCGCGCTTCCAGCACGACGGGGACGGGTCAGCGCTGCCCGGCCTACCGGTAGGGCGAGTGCTTTGTTGCGATGGCTCGCCCTCGGTCTCTTTGTATGGGCTGGCTCTACCAACGCCCAAGGCTTCGCCGGCCTCGGTACCACTGTTTCAGACGACTTCGCCGTACCCCAGCGCGGCACCCCTTTCACCTTCCCCGAAGACCACGGCCCCCACCCGGCCTACCGCATCGAATGGTGGTACGTCACCGCCACGCTGACCGGCGACGATGGCCGCGACTACGGTATCCAATGGACGCTCTTCCGCTCTGCCCTGCGCCCCGAGACAGGTCCCGGCTGGGAAGACCCGCAGGTCTGGATGGGCCATGCCGCGCTCACCACACCTGACGCCCATTTCGTCGCCGAGCGCTTTGCCCGGGGCGGCGTCGGTCAGGCGGGCGTCACCGCAGAGCCGTTCCACGCCTTCATCGACGAATGGCGCATGCAAGGCCCCAGCCTCAGAGACGTACAACTCACCGCCCAAGGCACTGATTTCGCGTATGATCTACAACTCAGCACCGATAAGCCCTTCGTGCCCCAGGGCGAACAGGGCTATTCAGTAAAGTCGGGTGGCGGGCAGGCCAGCTACTACTATTCACAACCGTTCTACGAGGTGACGGGCACCCTTACGCTCCCCGATGGCCCCGTCGAGGTCACGGGAAACGCCTGGCTCGACCGCGAATGGTCCTCGCAACCCCTGTCTGACACGCAAACCGGCTGGGACTGGTTCAGCCTGGTGTTCGACAGCGGCGAACGCCTGATGGGCTTTCGCCTGCGCGACACCGCAGGGCCGGACTACACCGCGGCCACCTGGATCACGGCTGAGGGCGATCCGACACCCTTCCCCGATGGTGCGTTCGCCGCCGAACCGCTGGGGCAGACGCAGGTGGCCGGGCGCACCGTCCCGACGCGATGGAGGGTCCGACTACCGGACCGCGCGCTGGATGTAACGGTTGAGGCGCTTTACCCAAGCTCATGGATGGAAACATCTTTTCCCTATTGGGAGGGGCCCGTGAGGTTTGAGGGGTCCCATACGGGTCGCGGGTATCTGGAAATGACGGGCTATGAGTGATCTGACTACGCTGAACGGGACGCTGACGCAAGTCTGGCAGCGCCTTACCCGTGGCGTGGCCGACCGCCGATCGCCCGCAAGGCATCCGGTGCTTGCCACCGTGGGCGCCGCGGGGGCCGAGGCGCGGGTGGTGGTCTTGCGTGGCGTGGATGTGGCAGCAGGGGTGCTGACGTTTCACACCGATCTGGCGTCAGGCAAGGTGGCTGACATCGCGCGCGCGCCGCGCGGCACGGCGCTGATCTGGGACGCCAAGGCACAGTTGCAGATGCGCCTGAAGGTGCAGCTGTCGGTGCGTGCGGGCACGGCAGAGGAATGGGCAGCCGTGCCAGAGGGCGCGCAGCGGGTTTATGGCGGGACACCCGCGCCCGGGGCAGAGATTGCGGCGCCGGAAGATCATGACCTGGCGCCAGAGCCTGCGCGGTTTGGGGTGGTGCGCGCTGAGGTGGAGGTGATTGAGACCCTACATCTGGGGCGTGATCTGCACCGGCGGGCACTGTTTCGGCGGGCAGACGGGTTTCACGGGGTGTGGGTGGCACCTTGAGGGGTGGCGCCCTATTCCCCATCCCCCTTAATCAGCTTCCGCCGCAACACCCCCGACAGCCAGTCCATGAAGATCACCATGATGATGATCAGGATGATGTAATAGGCCACCTCTTCCCAATCCTTCTGGGTCTGGATAGCCTGGGTCAGCATCAGCCCAATACCACCCCCTGTAATCGCCCCGATGATCGTGGCAGAACGGGTGTTGGACTCCAGAAAGTACAGGATCTGCGCCAAAAGCACCGGCACGATCTGCGGGATCACCCCAAACCGATAGCGCTGCAAGGGCTTCGCTCCGGTGGAACTGACCCCTTCGATCTGCTTTTCGTCCACGTTTTCCAACGCTTCCGAGAAGATTTTGCCGAAGGTCCCCGCGTCCGTGATCAGGATCGCGAGCGCTCCGGTCAGGGGTCCTGGCCCAAACGCGCGGCTCAGGATGATGGTCCAGATCAGCGCATCGACACCCCGCACGAAATCAAACACCCGCCGGGTTAGCGCACGGATCAGCATGAAGGGCGCGAACCGTTTGGCGGCCAAAAAGCTTAGCGGCAGGGCGATGATCGCCGCACCCATGGTGCCGAGGAACGCCATCAGGATCGTCTCGCCGATGGCCCAAAGCACCTCGCCATGGCGCCACATGGCGTTGCCCCAGAAATCCTCCCACGCGCCGGAAAAGTTGCCGCGGTCGGTGTCGAGTTGCGCGCCGAACAGGATCTGGCTGAGACCCGCGCCGTGATAGGGGCTGTCGAGAGTGAAGAAGAACAATTCCCACCCAGGGAAATAGTTGAACACCTCGGATTTGGAGCGGGTAATGGTCAACCGCCCTTCATCGGTGGTCACGGCCACGCGGTTACGGCTGGCGTTGATCCAGTCGGGCGTGTCCTCACCGATATTGGTCACCACCTGAGTGCCGTCAAACTGCGCCTCAATGGTGCCATAGCCGGGGATGTCGTATTCAGTGATGTTGTCTGGCAGGAACCGCACCTCATGCCCGCCGCCAAGGTCGACGGTTGTGCCCTGAGCCGTCTCATCTACCCAGTCGGGCCGGGTGCCTTCGGGGTAACGGCCCTTGCGCTCGCCCTCGATGGCATAGGACATCTCGCCATCGCGGTGGTCGCGGGTGACGTGAACCTTGTAGCTCCAGCTATCCGAGGCCAGCACCACCGCGTTGTCCCATTTCGCACGCTCCCAAAGACCCAAGACGTCGAAGGCGAAGAAGACATAGACGAAATAGGCAAACAGGACGGCGGGCACCGAGCCTGCGATCATGCGCTTGCGGCGGAAGAGCGCGTCAGCGTCGGTTTGCAGCGTCTCGATATTGGTGGCGGCGGCGGTCATGCGTGCGCCCCCTCGGTCAGTCGGTTGCGCAGACGGCTGGACAGTTGATCGACCAGCACGATGGTACCGAACAACAGTAGGAAAATCGCCGCCGCCTCATCAAACCGGCCCTGGCCCCAGGACATGGAGTTGCGCAGCTCATAACCGATGCCGCCCGCGCCCACGAAGCCCAGGATGGCCGAAGCGCGAATGTTGATCTCAAACCGCAGAAGCGCGTAGCTGAGGTAGTTGGGGGCCACCTGCGGGACGACGCCCAGAAGGATGCGCTGGGTCCATTTGGCGCCCACGGAACTGAGCCCCTCGACCGGTTTGAGGTCGGCATTTTCTGCCACTTCTGAAAACAGCTTGCCGATGGCGCCTGCGGTGTGGATGGCGATGGCGATCATCGCGGGCACCGGACCGCCGCCCATCACGAAGATCAGCACCAGCGCGATCACGATCTCGGGCATGGCGCGCATGATATCGGTAGACCGCCGGACCCAGGGGATCAGGCGCGGGAAGAGCGCAAGGCCCCGCGTGCCGTGCATGGCGAGCAGGAACCCAGCGAGTACCCCGATCAGGGTGGAGACGGCGGCGATGTTCACGGTCTCGACCAGGGCGGGGAAGAACTCCACCATGAAACCGGGCAACTCGGCGCGTTGTTCCCAGGCCTCAGACAGGACCGACTCGGGATAGTCGCCGACATTCAGGATACCGTCCCAGAACCCGCCAGCGTTGCGTTCGTCGGCGATCATGAAACCGGCGACCATGAGCAGGATGAAGATCAGAAGCGTCAGACCGCCGTAAAGGCGCTTGCGCTGGGTCAGCTCGATATAGGCCGCCTGCACCGCATCCACGCTGGGCGCGCGGACGCCCGCGCTTGCCGAAATGTCTGTCATATCCTGCCCCGCTTCACAAAAACGGCGGGGGCACCCATGGCCCCCGCCGCCTGTCTTTTCCGTCGCTTAGCCGCCGATCTTGGCTTTGCGCGCCTCGACGATCGAGATGTAGGTGTCGTGCGTCACCGGCTGGAAGCCCAGCGTTTCACCGGCAGCCACACCATAGGCGCAATCGATGTCGCGCTCGTGCAGGGTGTCGACCAGCTCGGTCATGGTGACCTTCACCTCTTCGGGCAGCTCGTTGCGCAGAACGATGGGGCCCTCGGGGATGACCTTCGATTTCCAGATCTCCACCAGTTCGTTCATGTCGACGAGACCGGCATCCACCGCCTTGCGCAGCGCGCCAGAGTTGTAGCCGTCTTCCCAAGCGCCCTGCCCGTCGGCCCAGGTCACGCCAGCGTCGACGTCGCCGTTGAAGACCGACACGATGGTCTGCTCGTGGCCGCCGGTGAAGGTGACTTCACCGAAGTAGTCGCCCGACTCCATGGTGGCACCGGTCGCCTCGGGGATCTCGATCGAAGGGATCAGGTAGCCCGAGGTAGAGTTCGGATCGCCAAAGCCGAACACCTTGCCGGACATGTCATCAAGCGAAGTGATGCCCGAATCTGCGCGGGCAAAGCCGATGGAGTGATAGCCGATTGAGCCGTCCATGTTCACTTTGACAAGCACCGGCGTCACTGCATCGGGATCTTCCAGGTAGATCGCGGCATAGGACGACGCGCCCAGCCACGCCATGTCAATGGTGCCGCCCAGAAGGCCCTGGATCACGCCGTTATAGTCGGCAGGGGCAAACAGCTTGGTCGGCACACCCAGCGCCTCTTCAGCGTATTCCTGCAAGCAGCTGTAGCTGTTCAGACGGTCCTGGGCGTTCTCACCGCCAAGGATGCCGATGCGAAACTCTTCGATGTCCTGTGCGAAAGCGGCCGAGCCCAGCGCGGTCGTTGCCAGCAAAACAGCAGCAAAAGTGGTCTTCATCATAGTCTCCCAAGTTGGTTTGCGCCCCACACGGGGTCGCGGGTGGAAAAGGTCAGGCAATGGCGCGCTCAGCCGCGGTGTCGCGGTCGAGCGTGTCGATTTCGGTGGAGGTGGCCTCTTCCGAGAAATCCGCCCCCGCGCCGTAAATGTCGCGCGCGGCCCCGGTGGTCAGCTGGTCCGGCACGCCGTCGAACACGATGCGCCCGTCGCGCATCCCGATGACGCGGTCGCAATAGCGCCGCGCTGTATCAAGCGTGTGAAGGTTGCAGACGATCATGCGCCCGTCTTCTTCGTGGATGCGGCGCAGCGCTTCCATCACGATCTGGGCGTTCATCGGATCAAGCGAGGCGATGGGTTCATCGGCCAAGATCATCCGCGGGTCTTGCATCAGCGCGCGAGCGATGGCGACGCGTTGTTGCTGGCCGCCCGACAGCGCCTCAGCCCGTTTCGGGGCCTGTTCGGCGATGCCCAGGCGGTCGAGGATTTCGATCGCGCGGTGGATGTCTTCGGTCGGGTACAGGTTGAACAAAGTCGAGAAGGTCGAACGCTTGTTCAGCGTGCCGTGAAGGACGTTCGAGACGACATCCATGCGCGGCACAAGGTTAAACTGTTGGAAAATCATCGCGCAATCAGACTGCCAGCGCCGGCGCGCGGCCCCTTTGAGCGATGTGACGTCCAATCCGTCGAAGGTAATCGTGCCCTCGGTCTCGGGCGTGAGGCGGTTGATCATACGCAAAAGCGTGGATTTTCCTGCGCCCGACCGTCCGATAATGCCGATCATGGTGGGTTTTTCCACGTCAAACGTGGCGGCATCCACAGCCGTTTTGTCCCCGAACCGCTTGGTCAGCTTGTCGATGGTAAGCATAGACGTCCCCCGTATGCACGGGGCGGTCTAGGGCTGGGTCGCGACAGTTTTGTTACGGTTGAGTGAAGAAAATGTAACGGCCCGAACAGCGGTGAAATTGATGGGGCAAGCGGCGTGCGGGCACGCGCATGATGCCGGTTTTCTGGTCGGTTTGAGAACGGATGCCGGCGGTCTTTGTCTGGCGCGACGGCGGTTTACGTGCGCCAGAAATTCCGGCGTGGTGATCTCTGCCCCGGTGCCCGACGCCACCGCCGCCCCTGTTAGGGGCGACAGCATTGTGCCCCGCACCCGCCAGCCGACCCGCGCTAAAATTTCCGCTAGTGAATGGCAAAATCATGCTAAGCTACGCGCAACTAAATTAAATAAATTCAATTCTTTATAAAATACTAATTTTTTAGTTTGACAAACTCTCACCCCCGCCGCCAGTGTTAAGCACGTTTCCGCCCACACTGGCGGAAGCGCGTTCAAGGGAGGACACCAATGCGGAAACATCTGCTTTCTGCAGTGGCGGCGGCGGCCGTCATTGCGGGCACAAATGGCGCGTGGGCGGACGAAGCTGCCGCGCAACGCTGGATCGACGAAGAGTTCCAGCCATCCACGCTTTCAAAAGACGAACAAATGGCCGAGATGCAGTGGTTCATCGAAGCCTCTGCGCCCTTCTCGGGCATGGAAATCAACGTGCTGTCGGAAGGCATCCCGACCCATGGCTACGAGTCAGAGGTTCTCACCCAGGCGTTTGAGGAAATCACCGGCATCAAGGTCAATCACCAGATCTTGGGCGAAGGCGAAGTGGTGCAGGCTGTGCAAACGCAGATGCAGACGGGCCGGAACCTCTATGATGGCTATGTCAATGACAGCGATCTGATCGGCACGCATTCGCGGCTGCA
The DNA here is from genome assembly GCA_039820585.1 of Pseudomonadota bacterium. Taxonomy (GTDB): domain Bacteria; phylum Pseudomonadota; class Alphaproteobacteria; order Rhodobacterales; family Rhodobacteraceae; genus JBCBGF01. The sequence goes on along the minus strand of JBCBPV010000023.1, from coordinate 20,831 downwards.
ACTGGCCTATAACCTGACCGAGGCGATGGCGGGTGACTGGGCGGCGACAACGTCGCCGACGCTAGATCTTGATGACTTCATGGGCATCCAGTTCACCACCGGCCCCGACGGCAACCTTTACCAGTTGCCGGACCAGCAGTTCGCCAACCTCTACTGGTTCCGCAAGGACTGGTTCGATGATGAGGCGAACAAGGCCGCGTTCCAGGAAAAGTACGGCTATGAGCTAGGCGTGCCGGTGAACTGGTCGGCGTATGAGGATATCGCCGAGTTCTTCACCAACGACGTACAGGAAATCAACGGTGTGCGCATCTATGGCCACATGGATTACGGCAAGCGTGCGCCTGATCTGGGCTGGCGGATGACCGATGCGTGGTTGTCGATGGCCGGTGCAGGCGACGTGGGTGAACCCAACGGCATCCCCGTCGACGAATGGGGCATCCGGATGGAGCCCGGCACCTGTAACCCGGTTGGTGCCAGTGTTGAACGTGGCGGGGCAGCGAACGGCCCGGCGGCGGTCTATGCGATCCGCAAGTGGGATGAGTGGCTGCGGGCCTATGCGCCTCCGGGCTCGGCCTCCTACGACTTCTACCAGTCGCTGCCCGCGCTCTCCCAAGGCAACGTGGCGCAACAGATCTTCTGGTACACCGCCTTCACCGCCGACATGGTGAAGCCGCAGTCAGAAGGCAACAACACCGTGGATGCCGATGGCAACCCGCTGTGGCGCATGGCGCCCAGCCCCCATGGCCCCTACTGGACCGAAGGCCAGAAGGTTGGCTACCAGGACGTGGGGTCTTGGACTTTCCTCAAATCGACGCCGTCGGACCGGGCGCAGGCCGCATGGCTTTACGCGCAGTTCGTGACGTCGAAGACGGTGGATGTGAAGAAGTCCCATGTGGGTCTTACGTTTATCCGCGATAGCTCGGTCAACCATGAGAGTTTTACCGAACGTGCGCCCAAGCTGGGTGGACTGGTGGAGTTCTATCGCTCACCCGACCGGGTGGCCTGGTCGCCCACGGGCATCAACGTGCCGGACTACCCCAAGCTGGCCCAGATTTGGTGGCAACAGATCGGCGACGTGAACTCTGGCGCGTTCACGCCGCAGGAAGCGATGGACCGTCTGGCCGAGGAGATGGACATCACCATGGCGCGGATGCAGCAGGCCGATGAAGCCGCGAACGTCTATGGCGGGTGCGGGCCACGTTTGAACGAGCCACAGGATGCGTCGTTCTGGCTGGAACAGCCGGGGGCACCAAAAGCCAAGCTCGAAAACGAGAAGCCGCAGGGCGAGACCGTCAACTATGACGAACTTGTCGCGCGCTGGAACCAGTAGGCCGAAGCCATGACACCGGGGCTGCCGTTCGCGCGGCAGCCCCGACTTTCGCCCAGACGGGCGACCGCTCAACCGGGGAAGCGAGTGGCATGATCGAACTCAAGGGCGTGACGAAGCGTGTTGGCACCGTCACCCATATCAAGCCCACCGACCTGACGCTGGAGACCGGGCATTTCAATGTGCTGCTGGGCGCGACCGGATCGGGCAAAACCTCGCTGATCAAGATGATGGCCGGGCTGGACCCGATCGCCTCCGGCCAGATCTTCATGGGCGGGCAGGACGTGACGCGGATGAACACGCAGAAGCGGCAGATCAGCCTCGTCCACCAGTTCTTCGTGAACTATCCGCATATGACGGTGTTCGAAAACATCGCATCGCCCCTGCGCGTGGCAGGCTTGGCGCAAAGCGAAATTCAGGGCCGGGTCGAGGACGCGGCCGACATTCTGAAACTGCGCCCAATGCTGAACCGGCGGCCTCAAGAGCTGTCGGGCGGGCAGCAGCAGCGCACGGCGCTGGCGCGGGCGATTGCCAAGGACAGCCGGGCGGTGTTTCTGGATGAGCCGCTGGCGAACCTTGATTACAAGCTGCGCGAGGAGCTGCGCGAGCAACTGCCAGAGCTGTTTGCGGGCCGTGGCGCCGTGGTCGTCTATGCCACGTCAGAACCCGAAGAGGCGCTGCTTCTGGGTGGCTTCACCGCGCTGATGGATGACGGCGTGGTCACGCAATTTGGCCCCACATCCGAGATCTACCGCCACCCCGCCAATCTGACCGCGGCGCGGGTGTTTTCCGATCCGCCGATCAATGCCGCCGAGGTCACGAAGACCGGTGCCGAGGCCGCGCTGCCAACCGGGGCTCGCTGGGCGCTGGATGGAAAGGCGGCGGAACTGCCTGACGGGCGCTACACTGTGGCCGTGCGCCCCCACCGCGTGTTGCCCATGCGCGCGGGTGAGCGCGATGTGGAGCTAAAGGGCACGGTGCTGGTGACAGAGCTTTCGGGCTCAGACTCCAGCGCACATTTTCGGGTGGGGGATGTGGATTGGGTGTCGTTGTCGTCGGGCGTGCACCCTTACGAGGTGGGCGAAGATCACACGTTCTTCATGGACCCCACCCATTGCCGGTATTTCGGCGCTGATGGCGCAAGGGTGGCGTGAATGGCTGAGATCAAACTGTCCCACCTCAAACATAGCTACATCCCGAACCCGCAATCGCCTGAGGATTATGCACTCAAAGAGATCGACGTCACCTGGCGCGATGGCGGTGCCTACGCGCTGCTTGGTCCGTCGGGCTGCGGGAAGTCGACGCTTCTCAACATCATCTCGGGGCTTCTGGAGCCGTCCGAGGGCAAGATCCTGTTTGACGACACGGACGTGACCGCCCTGCCCCCTGACCGGCGCAACATCGCGCAGGTGTTCCAGTTCCCGGTGATATACGACACCATGACGGTGCACGACAATCTGGCCTTTCCGCTGAAGAACCGCGGCGTCGACGCCGCCAAGATCGAAGCCCGCGTGAGCGAGATTGCCGAGATGCTGGACGTGACCGAGATGCTGGGCACACGCGCCGCGAACCTGAGCCCTGACAACAAGCAGAAGATCTCCATGGGTCGCGGCCTGGTGCGCGACGACGTGAATGTCGTGATGTTTGACGAGCCTTTGACAGTAATCGACCCGCATCTGAAGTGGAAGCTGCGTTCGAAGCTGAAGGAACTACACCAGCGGGTGAAAGCCACGATGATCTACGTCACCCACGACCAGACCGAGGCGCTGACATTCGCCGATGAGGTGGTGGTGATGCAGGACGGTGTCGTGGTGCAGATCGGCACACCGGTTGAGCTGTTTGAGCGGCCGCAGCATACGTTCGTTGGGCATTTCATCGGCTCACCTGGGATGAACATCCTGCCGTGCGAGGCGCAGGGCGACCGCGCGGTGTTCGAAGGGCATTCGGTGTCGCTGGAAGGCGCGGTGGGCGGGTCTGGCGGTGAGACGGCGCTGGGGATCCGGCCCGAATATATCCAGATCGGCTCTGAAGGCGTGCCTGCTACGTTGACCAAGATAGCCGATGTCGGGCGGCACTTCGTCATCGACGCGGTAGTGGGCGAGACGCATTTGAAAGCCGTGTCGGAAAGCCCGCCCCCCGATGCGGGCAGTGCGGTTCACCTGGCGTTCAACCCCCGACAGACGCGGGTGTACCGCGACGGCTGGCTCGCGACGGAGGCCCGCACATGAGAACCGAAAACCAACGCGCATGGTTCTTTGTCCTGCCGGTGCTGTTCCTTGTGGCGTTCAACGCGCTGGTCCCGATGATGACGGTGGTCAACTACTCGGTGCAGGAAACCTTCGGCAACAACCAGTTCTTCTGGGAAGGCCTGGGGTGGTTTGAACAAATCCTGCGCTCCGAAAGGTTCCAGGCCGCACTTGGCCGGCAGTTTCTGTTCACCGGGATTATCCTCGCCATCGAAATCCCCCTGGGCATCATCATCGCGCTGTCGATGCCACGCAAAGGGTTCTGGGTGCCGGTCTGCCTCGTCCTCATGGCCCTACCCATGCTGATCCCGTGGAACGTCGTGGGCGCGATGTGGAACATCTTCGCCCTGCCGAAAATCGGAATGCTCGGCTACTTCATGAACGATGTGCTGGGCGTCCACTATGACATGACACAGGATCCGCTGGCCGCCTGGATTACGATCATCGTAATGGATGTATGGCACTGGACGTCGCTTGTGGTGCTTCTGTGCTACGCGGGCCTCGTCTCAATCCCGGACGCCTATTACCAGGCGGCCAAGATCGACGGCGCATCGCCCTGGTCAGTGTTCCGCTATATCCAACTGCCGAAGATGAAGACGGTCCTGACCATCGCGATCCTTCTGCGGTTTATGGACAGCTTCAACATCTATACCGAGCCCTTCGTGCTGACCGGCGGAGGCCCCGGCAACTCCACCACGCTGTTGTCCATCGACCTTGTGAAGATTGCGCTGGGCCAGTTCGACCTGGGCCCTGCGGCGGCGATGAGCCTGATTTACTTTGCGATCACCCTTTTGGTCAGTTGGGTGTTTTATGTGGTTATGACGAAGGACGACCCGAAATGAGCGACCTTCTGACGGCCATAGGCCAATGGATCGAAACGCGGATCAAGGCGCGCGGCTTTTTCTACAAGTTGGCAGTGGGTCTTTGCTTCGTCATCGTCATCGCGCTTTTTGCACGTGACATCACGCAGATGGTGCGAGGCGCAGGATGAAGAAACGTTCACTGATCCCGATCCTCTACATCATTTTCCTGATGCTGCCGATCTATTGGCTGGTCTCGATGAGCTTCAAGACCACGAATGAGATCTTGTCGGGCTTTTCGCTGTTTCCCCAGACCTTTACGCTCGACAGCTATGTCACGATCCTGACCGATCCAACCTGGTACATGGGCTATGTTCATTCGATCATCTATGTGTCGCTCAACACGGTGATTTCGATCACTGTCGCCCTGCCCGCGGCCTACGCGTTTTCACGGTATCGGTTTCTGGGCGACAAGCAGCTGTTCTTCTGGCTTCTCACAAACCGCATGGCGCCCGCGGCGGTGTTCGCCCTGCCCTTCTTCCAGCTTTATTCGTCCATCGGGATTTTCGACACGCATCTGGCGGTGGCCCTGGCGCATTGCCTGTTCAACATCCCCCTTGCGGTCTGGATCCTGGAAGGGTTTATGCGCGGCGTGCCGAAGGAGTTGGACGAGACGGCTTATGTCGACGGCTATTCCTTCCCGCGGTTTTTCGTGAAGATCTTCCTGCCCAACATCAAAGCGGGCGTGGGCGTGGCCGCGTTCTTCTGCTTCATGTTTTCCTGGGTTGAAATGCTCTTGGCCAAGACGCTGACAGCAGTGGAGGCGAAACCCATCGCGGCGGTGATGACGCGCACGGCGTCGTCGGCGGGCTATGAGTTGGGGCTTCTGGCGGCGGCGGGGACGTTGACGATCATCCCCGGCGCGATCGTGATCTACTTTGTGCGCAACTACATCGCCCGCGGCTTTGCGATGGGGAGGGTGTGATGCGGCACCTGATCCTTGCGCTGGTGACGCTGCCAGCGGTGACCCACGCCCAGCAGGCCGGATGGGGCAATGTCGGCCAGGCCGAGGAAGAGGCCGGGTTTTCCTGGACCGATCCCCTGTGGCCCGAGTTCTGGATGGCCTGGACACCGGCCACTTTCGCGGTGTTTGTCGGCATCTTCTCGGCCATCGCGGTGATCGGGTTGCTGGAAGGGTTCCGGTTCAAAGACGGGCTGGAACGGCGCGGCGTCTTGGGGCTAACCACGACGCTGGGGGATCGGCTGTTCATCACGCTTCTGGGCTCGGTCTTTATCTTTCTGGCGTGGCTGGGCTTTGTCGGTCAGCCGATCTGGACGCCCCTGTTCATTGCCATCGGCTGGGGGGTCTTCGTGTTCTGGAAGGTTTAGCTTGCGCGCCCGCCGCCAAACCGGCCTTAATGAAAGGCACGCTGCGACATGACGAATAGCCAAAACGTAATGAGAAAAAAGAAAAGCCGCAGTCTTCTGACCGAGGTCGAACTGGAGTTCATGAATGAACTCTGGGGGATCGGTGAAGGAACCGTGCGTGACGTGCTGGCCCAACTGCCACCCGAACGCAGCCTGGCCTATACCTCGGGCGCCACGATCTTGCGCATCCTGGAAGACAAGGGCTTCGTCAAAAGCCGCAAGGACGGGAAATCGCTGACCTATACGCCGCTCTTGGCGAAGGACGCGTATCAGACCCGATCGTTGCAAAACCTGTCGCGCACGTTGTTTGACGACACGCCCGCCACGCTGGTGGCGCGCCTCGTCGACGACGCGGGCCTGACAGAGGCGGATCTGGAGGAGATTCGAGCGCTGGTGGAGAGGAGACTGCGCGATGACGGCGATGAAACCGGTACTTGATCTGGTTGTCGACGCGAACTTCGTTCTGATTTTGGCGTTTTGTATCTGGCGGCTTGCCCAGGCCGCCCTCGTTCGAAGTCCGCTCAGCACCGATTATGCGCTGCAAGTGCGGCTGTTGCGCTGTGTCTTGCTGTTCGTGATCCTCAGCCCGCTTCTGTCCTACCTGGCCGTGACACTCAGCCAGACGCTGTGGCCCAAGGCGCCGATCACGGTCAGCGATGTGGCGGTGGCGGCCTATCTGCGGGGCGATATCGCCCTTCCGGCCCTGCAATTCGAAGAGCTTTTGAACACCCGCAACCGGATTTTCGAGATGATCCTGGCGGGTGAGCTGCCGCTGTTGACTGCCGCGTTGGCGGCGGCGGTGTGCGGATCGGTATTTCTGTTGGCACGGACCGTGCAGGCCTTGTTCGAGGTGCACAGCGTTGTGTCGGGCAGCTATGTCTGGCGCCGGACGCGCTGGATTGACATCCGGCTATCTGACACTGCCGCGATCCCCTTCGTGTCGCGCGGGCTGATACGATACCATGTCGTTTTGCCCTCGCATCTCCTGACCCGACCGACCGAGCTGCGTATCGTGCTGGCCCATGAGTTCGAACACATCCGGCAGAACGATGTGGAGTGGGAGCTGGCCTTTGAGTTTCTGCGACCTGTCCTATACCTCAACCCCGCCTTCCTGATGTGGAAGCGTGCATTCAATCGGCTGCGAGAGTTGAACTGCGATCAGGCCGTGCTGGCGTCCAAGCGTATCTCGCCACGCGCCTATGCCGATTGCCTGCTGGCGTTTTGCGGGCGCAGCGCAGCTGTCCGGTCGATCCCGGTGTTCAACGTGGCCTTCATCCGCACCGGGTCGGCCACGGCCCGGCTGGCGCTGGAAGAGAGGTTTCTGGCGCTGAAGACAACCCCCCGCCTGCGCCACAGCGCGCCGGTGTTCTGGGGTCTTGCGGTCGTATTCGCGTTGGGCATCACGGCCTCGGCCGCCTCGGTCCGCAATCCCGGCGATTGGAGCCAGGATCGGCTGATGTTGTCGACGATTGTGAACCTCGAACGGCTGGACGCGATCACACGCGGCCAATAAACCGGGGTCCACAGCTTGGGATTGTGCCTGCAGTGGCGGTATCTGCGCGCATGGGTTGTGTGCTTGGGCTCTGCTGGCCACCCTATTTGAATTGCACGCGATTTCACGGTCTTGACCTTTGCCCTGAATCGCGCGCAGCATCGTTCGATAATAAAAAAGTGTATCAATTGGGAGATCATCCATGAAAACCAAGATAGCTGGACTTGTCGCGGCCCTGTCGATCATCGGCAGCGCAGCGGTTGCGCAGCAGACCTTTATCGCCATCGGCACCGGTGGCGTAACGGGCGTGTACTATCCCACGGGCGGCGCGATCTGCCGCCTGGTCAACCGCGGCCGGTCCGAACATGGCATCCGCTGTGGCGTCGAATCGACCGGCGGGTCGGTGTTCAACATCAACGCCATTCGCGGCGGTGAGCTCGAGTTCGGCGTGGCCCAGTCCGACTGGCAGTTCCACGCCTTCAACGGCACCTCGCGGTTTGAGGAACAGGGCGCGTTCGAAGATCTGCGGGCCGTCTTCTCGGTCCACCCCGAGCCGTTCACCGTTGTGGCCCGCGCCGATGCCGGGATCACCAACTTCGAAGATCTCAAGGGCAAGCGCGTGAACGTCGGCAACCCCGGTTCGGGTCAGCGCGGCACGATGGAAGTCGTGATGGAAGCCCTCGGCTGGACGATGGATGACTTCGCGTTGGCGTCGGAACTGCAAGCGGCGGAGCAAAGCCAGGCGCTATGTGACAACAACATCGACGCGATGATCTACACCGTTGGTCACCCCTCGGGTTCGATCCAGGAAGCAACCACGGCGTGCGATGCAGTGCTGGTGAACGTCACTGGTGATGCAATCGACGGGCTGGTGGCCGACAACACCTTCTACCGGACCGCAACGATCCCCGGTGGGATGTATCGTGGCAATGATGGCGACACCACGACCTTTGGCGTCGGCGCGACCTTCGTCACCTCTGCCTCGGTCCCAGAAGAGGTGGTGTATGAGGTCGTGAGCGCGGTATTTGAAAACATCGACCAGTTCAAGGGCCTGCACCCGGCATTTGCCAACCTCGACCCGGCACAGATGGCCAATGACGGCTTGTCGGCACCGCTGCACGCAGGCGCGGAGCGGTATTTCCGCGAAGCCGGTCTGATCGAGTAAGACCTTAAGACCTTGGCGGGGCGCGGTTCGCGCGCGCTCCGCCAGACTTCGTCCGTCTGACCGGACGGGCGGCCCATACAATAAAAAATAAAGGGACGCCGGGACGTATGACCGATCAAAAGAACGATGGCGACGGGCGCCAGTTTTCCGACGAAGAACTCCAAGATCTCGTCGCAAGCAGCGACAGTGGCGCGCGGGCGCCATCCAATCGATCCGTAGCGCTGTTTATATCCATCACCGCGCTGGCCTGGTCGCTGTTCCAACTTTGGATCGCCCAGCCGCAGCTGTGGTTCGGTCAGTATCTGCCGGTTCTGAATTCGTCCCAGACCCGCCCCATTCATTTGCTATTTGCCATTTTCCTCGCGTTTCTCGCCTACCCCGCGTTCAAAGGCTCCCCCCGCGATCGCATCCCGCTGTTTGACTGGGTGCTTGCGCTGATCGGCGCCGGGACGTGTTTCTACATCTTCTGGTTTTCCGACACGCTGGCGATGACCGCGCGGTCCGGCCTGCCCACGCAGTTTCAGGTGATCCTTGGCGCGGTTGGTCTTGTCGTCTTGCTCGAGGCGTCGCGCCGCGCGCTGGGGCCTGCGCTGACGATCGTGGGCTCGCTTTTCCTGATGTATGCCTATTTCGGGACCGGCTGGCTGATCCCCGAACTCATCGAACATGAGGGGCTGTCGTTCACCGCACTGATCAATGCGCAGTGGCTGGATACCGCGGGCGTCTTTGGCATCCCGCTGGGCGTGTCGACGGCGTTTGTGTTCCTGTTCGTCCTGTTCGGCTCGCTGTTGGATAAGGCGGGTGCGGGCAACTACTTCATCAAGCTCGCCTTCGCCGGTCTGGGCCACCTGCGCGGTGGCCCGGCGAAGGCGGCGGTGGTCGGCTCGGCCATGACTGGCCTGATCTCGGGCTCGTCAATTGCCAACGTGGTGACCACCGGCACCTTCACCATCCCGCTAATGAAACGCGTGGGCTTCACAGCGGAACAGGCAGGGTCCGTCGAAGTCGCCTCATCGGTCAACGGCCAGATCATGCCACCAGTGATGGGCGCGGCCGCCTTCCTGATGGTGGAATTCATCGGGATTTCTTACGTCGAGGTGATCAAGCACGCCTTCATCCCGGCGGTGATATCCTACATCGCGCTCGTCTACATCGTACACCTGGAAGCGCTGAAAAAAGACATGCCAGCACTGGGTGAGGCCAAGTCTTTCGCCGGTATGATCGTCAAAACCTTCATCGGTTTTGCCGTCTTCGGCGCAGGCTTCACCGCGCTCATCTATCTGATGGGTTTCATTGAAAGCACCCTACCAGAGATGACGACCCTGATCTCGATGACCGGTCTGGGCGTGGTCTACCTGTGGCTGGTGGCCATCGCCGCCCGCCGCCCGGATCTTGAGGTTGATGACCCCAACGACCCCGAGATCAAGATCCCCACCGTGGCCGAGGTCTATGCCACCGGCCTGCACTATATCCTGCCGATCATGGTGCTGATCTGGTTCCTGATGGTGGAACAGCAAAGCCCCGCCAAGTCGGCCTTCTACGCCACCTCGCTGATGTTGTTCATCATCGTCACGCAAAAACCGATCAAGGCGGTCTTCCGCGGGCAAGCCGGGCAGCTTGCCAACCAGTTCATGGAAGGGATCGATGACCTGAAAGAGGGGCTGATTGCGGGCGCGCGCAACATGATCGGGATCGGCGTGGCGACCGCTGCGGCCGGGATCATCGTGGCGACCGTCACCAAGACGCCGATTGGCACCGAACTTGCCGGGCTGGTCGAACAGATGTCGGCGGGCATCCTGTTCCTGATGCTGGTGTTCGTCGGGCTGTTCTCTCTGATCCTGGGGATGGGCCTGCCGACGACCGCCAACTACATCGTGGTGTCATCGCTGATGGCCTCGGTCGTGGTCAGCCTTGGCGCGCAAGAGGGCCTGATCGTGCCCCTGATCGCGGCGCACCTGTTTGTGTTCTACTTCGGGATCATGGCGGATGTGACACCCCCTGTGGGCTTGGCGAGTTTCGCCGCCGCCGCGGTATCCGGGGGGGATCCGATCAAGACGGGCTTCACGGCGTTCTTTTACAGTTTGCGCACTGTCGCTCTGCCGTTCCTGTTTATCTACAACCCCACGCTGATCCTCTACGGCGTGGATCTGGGCACCACGGCGGGGATCATCCAGGCGATATTCGTCTTCATTGTCGCGACCTTTGCGATGCTCTTGTTCGCCGCCGCCACGCAGGGCTACTTCCTGGCCAAGTCGCGCTTCTATGAAAGCATCGCTCTGCTCGCCGTGGCCTTCACGCTCTTCGTTCCAAACGTCTGGCTCGACATGGTGCAAAGCCCGTTCCGCGACGTGCCGCCCGCCGAGTTCGAACAGGCGGTGGCCGAGGCGGGCGAAGGTGACCAACTCCGCCTGCTGATCCAGGGGCCAGACTTCAACACCGGGGACCAGGCGGAGACCACCATCGTGATGGACATTACCGGCGAGGGCTCAGCCCTGGAACGCATCGACGCTTCTGGCCTGATGCTGTTTGCCGAGGGCGACGTAGTGCGCCTGGATGAACCGGTGTTCGGCACCGCGACAGCCGAGAAGCTGGCCGATTTCGACTTCTACTCGGACGATCCGGTGGTGCTTGCCTCGGTCCAGTCGCCGCAGAACCGGATGCCTGCGCAGGTGTTCTACATCCCTGCACTGCTTTTGTTGGCGGGCGTCATCCTGTTGCAGCGTCGGCGCCAAACCAAACCGGCCTTCTGAGGAGGGAGACCATGTTCAACTCTATCTTGCTGCCCATCGACCTGTCGGCTGAAGCCAGCTGGGCTCGGGCCGCACCGCTTGCGGTCAAGATGGCCAAAGACGACGCAATCCCCTTGCATGTGGCGACCGTGATCCCCGATTTCGGTGCCTCGATGGTGGGCCAGTATTTTGAGCCGGGGTTCGAAAAACAAGCCCTGCACCGCACCGGTGAAGAGCTGGCCGCCTGGGTCGCCCAGCACATCCCGGAAGGCATCGAGGTACATCCCCATGTCCTGCACGGGTCGGTCTATGACGAAATCCTGAAAGCCGCCGATCAGCTGAGCGTGGATGCCATCGTCATGGGCTCACACCGGCCAGAGCTGAAGGACTACCTCCTGGGCCCCAACGCCGCGCGCGTGGTGCGCCACGCGAACCAATCGGTCTTTGTCGTGCGGGGCGACGCCTAGGCCATGGGAAGCCATATCTTCGGGCGGTCGTGTTCAGCGAGCCTACCCACCGCCGTGTCGGGCGACGGCTGCTGGATCGTGGACGCGGATGGCAAGCGCTATCTCGATGGGTCTGGCGGGGCGGCGGTGTCCTGTCTGGGGCACTCGGACGCCCGGGTCCGCGCCGCGATCCATGAACAGCTCGATCAGCTGGCCTTCGCCCATACCGGGTTCTTCACGTCCAAGGCCGCCGAGACGCTCGCCGATCTGCTGATCGCCCATGCCCCGCCGGGAATTGACCGGGTGTGGCTGGCCTCAGGCGGGTCAGAGGCGGTGGAAGCCGGACTGAAGCTTGCACGCCAATACGTGCTGGAGATCGGCCAGCCCGAGCGGCGCCACATCATCGCGCGCCGCCAAAGCTACCATGGCAACACGCTGGGCGCTCTGGCCGCGGGCGGCAACGCCTGGCGGCGCGAGAAATACGCGCCGCTTCTGATTGAGACGCACCACATCGCCCCCTGCTTTGCCTATCGCGGCAAGCGCGATGATGAGAGCCTGGAGGCCTATGGCTTGCGCGTGGCGGACGAGCTGGAGGCCGAGATCGAGCGCCTGGGCCCCGAGACGGTGCTGGCGTTCCTGGCCGAACCCGTCGTGGGCGCCACCGCTGGCGCCGTGCCCCCGGCGCCAGGCTATTTCCAGCGCATTCGTCAGATCTGTGACCGGCACGGCGTGCTGCTGATCCTGGATGAGGTGATGTGTGGGATGGGGCGGACGGGAACGTTCTTTGCCTGCGAACAAGACGGGGTATCCCCGGACATCGTGACCATCGCCAAGGGCCTGGGCGCGGGCTATGCCTCGATCGGGGCGATGTTGTGCCAGGGCGCGATCTATGACGCGATTGCCTGTGGCTCGGGCAGTTTTCAACACGGCCACACCTATCACGGCCACCCGCTGGCCGCCGCAGCAGGCGCAGCGGTGGTGCGCACGATGATGGACGACCATCTGATCCAGCGCGCTGCAGACTTTGGTGAGATCCTGCAAGACGCCCTGACCGATCGCCTGGGCCAACACCCCCATGTCGGCGACATCCGCGGCCGCGGTCTCTTCCGCGGGGTCGAGATCGTGGCCGAGCGCGAAACCAAGACCCCCTTCGCCCCGGATGCCCGCATCGCGGCCCGCATCAAGGCCGCGGCGATGGCCGAGGGGCTGATTGTCTACCCCGCCAGCGGAACGGTCGACGGCGTGTCAGGCGACCACGTTCTGATCGCGCCGCCGTTTATCGTGAGCGAAGAAGAGATTGGGATGCTCGTGGAGCGGTTGACAGTTGCGATCGAGGGTGCGGTGGGGTGACTATGGGTCTTGGTGCGGCGACCATCGGTGATGCGCCGAAAACCCAGATCTCGCGACTTGCAAGCCTGTCGGTGCGCACCACCGTGAAGCCGGATCGGTACATCGCAAACACAAAGCGCGCCTGAAGGCTCGGGGCTCAGTCCCAGCGCGTAGGTGGACAAGTCGTGAAGCCACCAGCCCGTTCAACAGCTCGTCTCTCTGACCTATTGACCAAAAACCGAAAGCGCCAGTCGCAACATGTGTCGTATACTGACCGGGTCGACGCCTGAGGCGCGTTGAGTGAAGGCAAGGGCGATCTGCTCGCTCAGGTATTGCGCACCCTGCTCGATGGACAAAGGGCCGGACCAGTCCCCCGCATCGCGGCGGGCTCGCAAGAACCCGGCATATCCCGCAATCGCAGCTGCGTGGATGTCATCGATCCGCGCCCGGGTGACAGGCCCCAGCCGGTGTTTGCCCGCGCGCATCTTGTAGAACAGACAACCGGTCTCCATGCGCGGGTCCGCGCTGGCAAAGTCGATGAGGCGGTCGAGCGTTGCGGGCATGTCAGCATCGCTTTGCAGGATCGCAAAAAAATCTGAAAGCACCTGATCGGCATAGCGATCCAGCGCGGCGCAGGTCAGCCCATCCTCGCTGCCGAAGGTCCGGTAGAGCGATGGTTTCGACACGCCTGCCATCTGGCAGATCGCGTTCACCGACACATCCGCCGGATCGCCCTGCCAATAGGCGTTCATCGCTACGTCCAACAGCGCGTCCCCGCTGATCTTTCGCGGGCGGCCACGGGTCGGTTTCTGATCGGGATCACTCATTTGTTACCAGTTGGTATTTATTTATTGACGTAATGCCTTTTAATGAATACCGGTCGGTAACAAATATAGCAATACGCCATAGCAAGGACCGTGGTCAGATGAGCAAAGTCTTCATTTTGAACAGAACGCAACCCAATCCGTTTGCACCGGTGCAGCTCAACGCAAGGTTCTTCGCCATGACGCCGATGCCCACCGTCGCCGCCCATGACGTCATGAAAAACGCAGCGGTCGAACGCGACTCCACCCGTTTTGACTCGCATCTTTCCACGCATTTCTAATCCCACCAAACCTCGAAAGGACCTACCATGAACACGACACTCAAAGCCTTTGCATTCGCGGCGACAGCCCTTGCAAGCCCTGCTGTTGCAGATGATCTCGCCACCGTGCGCGCGTTTTACACCGATATCCTGACCGACCCCGCAAACACCACTTCAGAGCGGTATTTCGAGCTGTTCTCACCCGATGTCGTCTCGATCCCCACTCCGCCCGGCGGCGAAGGTGCGCAGGGCATGCTGAACACGGTTGCGTTTCTTGGACAGGTCGTGCCCGATCTCACCTGGACCCCCGAAGAGATCATTACGACCGATGACAACCGATTTGTCGTGCGGGGCACGTTTACGGGCACGCCGGTGGGCCCATTTCTTGGTGTCGACCCCGCGACAGGGAATGGGTTCGAGGCGATGTCGATTGACATTGTCACCGTCGAAGACGGCCTGATCACGCATATCTACCACCTTGAAGACTGGACCGGCGTGATCGGTCAATTGACCGCCGAGTAAGTCGGGACGCCGATGTATCGGCCCCAAAGCCAAGGATCGTGGGGCTGTCACCAACACGGTGGCAGCCCCACCCGCCCGTCTCATGTGAGCCAGGTCAATCCCCGGTGATTGTGTCCGAAGGCAACCCACTCGCTATCCTACGTCTCCTCCGCCCGCTCGACCGCATCCGCTTCCGCCTCGGCCACCACGTCTGACAGTGTCGGCGGCGACCAGCCCCGATCAACCCGGCTTGCATACCCCCCCGGCCCCGCTTTCATCTCGGCCTCTTGTTGTTCGCGCATCTCGCGCGCGCGCGCGATGTAGGCCGCGTTTTGCTGGATCGGGATGTCGGGGTCATAGACCTCGGCCAGGGCGGCCAGGGCGGTGCGATCGCGGTCTTCAAAGTCCTTCGACCGGCGCTGGGCCTCAAACGGGTGCATGCCCAGCGCCTCCATCGCTGACCGGCCCGCGCGCACGCCGCCATCGAAGGTCTCGCGGATGATGTCGCGGCATCCGGCGGCGTAAAGCTCATACACATGGTCCCGGCTGCGGGCGCGGGCGACGATGTAGACATGCGCGTAGTTGGCGGTGACGTAGCGGACCAACTCGGTCGCCTGGTCGCGATCATCAATGGCCACGATCAGCATCCGGGCTTGCGCGATCCCGGCGGCGGCCAGCAGGTCGGGCCGGGTTGCATCGCCGAAGAAGACCTTGAAGCCGAAGGCGCGCAGCATGTCGAGCTGTTTTGAACTGTGATCAAGCACGACCGTCTTGTAGCCCGCTGACATCAGCATCCTATTGACGATCCCGCCGAAGCGGCCGTGACCTGCGATGATGATGGTACCGTCTGGCTCGATCTCATCGGGCGGGGTGGCCTGGGCCGTGGCATAGCGGGGCGCGATCACCCGGTCGTAGAGGATGAACAGCGCGGGCGTTGCCAGCATCGACAGCGCCACGACGAGGAGAAGCTGGTCGGCCACGCCGGGGGGCAACGCCTTGTTGGCGACCGCGAAGGACAACAGGACAAAACCGAACTCCCCCGCTTGCGCCAGCCCAAGCGCAGCCAGCCCGCGGTCGCTGCCAGAGACGCGAAAGATCAGGCAGGACAGGTAGACGACGCCCGCCTTGATGGCGAGAAGGGCCAGGGTCATCGCCACGACACCGGCAATGTTGGCAAACAGCAGTTGGAAGTCGATGCTGGCGCCCACGGTGATGAAGAACAGGCCCAAAAGCAGGCCTTTGAACGGGTCGATATCGCTTTCCAACTCGTGCCGGTATTCGCTGTTGGCCAGCACGACACCTGCCACGAAAGCGCCAAGCGCGGGCGACAGACCCACCAAAGTCATCAAAAGCGCGATGCCGATGACGATCACCAGGGCCGTGGCGGTGAACAACTCGCGCAGTTGCGCCATGTCGACATACCGAAAGATCGGGCGGGTCAGGTAGTTGCCGCCCAGGATCACCGCAGCGATGGCGCTGACGGTCACAAGGGCGGCCAACCAGGCGGGCAGACCGACCACCAGGTTCAGACCAGCGCTACCCTCGCCCGGCTCTGCATTACCGGCCAGCCCGACCAGTTCGGGCATCGCCAACAGCGGCAGCACCGTCAAGATCGGGATCACGGCGATGTCCTGGAACAACAGGATCGAAAAGCTTGCCCGCCCGCCATCGCTGCGGATCAGGCCCTTTTCATTCAGCGTTTGCAGCACGATGGCCGTGGACGACATGGTCGCGATCAGCCCGATGGCCAGTGCCACCGTCCAGGTCTGCCCGAACAGCATCGCCACGCCCATAACCGCCAGCGCCGTCAACCCGACCTGCAAACCGCCCAGACCGAACAGGCGCGCCTTCATCTGCCATAGCGTCTTAGGCTGCACTTCCAGCCCGACGAGCAACAACATCATCACCACGCCGAACTCGGCCACGTTTTGGATACTGTCGACATCCACGCCCAGCCCCTGCAGAACCGGACCAAGGAAGATACCGGCGATCAGGAAGCCAAGAACCGACCCAAGGCCCAGCCGTGTCGCAATGGGAACCACTGCGACACCGGCCGCCAGAAAGATGAAGGACAGCAGAAGGAAGCTGTCCATCACGCAGCCTCGCGCAGCGGCAGGGTGTCGTGATGCAGAACATCACGGGCCAGAGCGGCGTCGAAATCATAACGGTCATCGCGGATCGCCGCCAAAAGCCGCGCGTAGCCCTCGACATGGGGCGCGATGCCTTGATCAGCCGCCGCCCGGAGCGCGCCGAAAAGCACGTATGGCGCCGGAAAGCGCATTTTGCACAGGCCCGCCGTCCGCTCCAGTGGGGTCAGGAAGGTGCGGATGGGGTAGTGTTGGTAGCCCTCGGCGCTGTAGGCGTCTGCCGGGCCTGCGGCTGTGACCGCCAGCATCAGTGTCTTGCCCGCCAGTGCCTCACCCCCCTGCCCGTAGGCAAAGCCGTGTTCGAGCACCAGATCTTGCCACTCCTTCACCAGCGACGGGGTGGAATACCAGAACATCGGAAACTGGAACAGGATCACATCGTGGTCGCTGAGCCGCGCTTGTTCGCGATCGACGTTGATGTCAAAGCGCGGATAGTCGGCGTAAAGGTCCACAAGCGTGATCCCGTCCACCGCATCTGCGGCGCGTTTCATCGCGATGTTGACGGTCGACAGATGCTGGGCGGGGTGGGCGTAGTAGACGATGAGACGGGCCAAATCAGACTTCCTCGGGCGCCTGCGGATCGCAGGGGTCGCCTGACAGTTGCAGAGAGCTGGGAACGCGTAAAGCCCGCGTGCCGGCGCCGGGGTTTCCTTGGCGGCGTCGGCGGTTAGGTAGATAAGGTGGCAGCAGGCAGGAGCGGTATGGCCGGGCATCGGGTAACATGGGCAAAGCGGGCTGTTCTGGTCGTCGGGCTGGTGCTGGGCGTGCTGGCGGTGATCCAGCTGGAACGCGCGCGCATCGGGGTCGAGCGGGTGGGCTTTGCCGCGGGCACCACGCCCGCGACGCTGTACCAGACCGCCGGTGACGGGCCGGTGGTGGTGATCGCCCATGGCTTTGCCGGGTCGCGCCAATTGATGGAATCGTTTTCGCTGACACTCGCCCGCGCGGGCTACCGCGTGGCCGCGTTCGATTTCGAAGGCCATGGGCGCAATCCGGTGCCGATGTCGGGTGATGTCAACGCGATTGAGGGCACGACCGCGCGGCTGGTGGCTGAGACACAGCGCGTGGTTGAGGCTGCGCGGGAGATGACGGGGTATGCGGGGCCGGTGGCTCTGCTGGGTCATTCCATGGCCTCAGACGTGGTGGTACGGGCGGCGTTGTCCGAAGGCGATGTGGCCGCGGTTGTGGCGGTATCGATGTTCTCGCAAGCGGTAACGGCGGAGGAGCCGGATGGGCTACTGGCAATCTCGGGCCAGTGGGAGCCGCAGTTGCGCGGCTTTGCGTTAGAAGCCGTGGGCGAGGTTCAGGCCGGCGCGGTTGAAGGTGAGACAGTGACCAACGGCACGGTCACGCGCCGCGCAGTGGTGGCCCCGTTCGTGGAACATGTGGGCGTGCTATACAGCCCGGTGTCCTTGCGTGAGACGCGCGATTGGCTGGCCGAGCGCTTGCCGGTACGCGCGCCTGAGGCACCGGTCGCGACCATCGGGCCGTGGATCAGCTTGTTGATGGTGGCAACGGTACTGCTGACCTGGCCCTTGTCGGGGCTTTTGGGCCCACGCCAGGCGCCAGTGGCGGCGGTGCCGCGTGGCATGTTCTGGGCGGTGCTCGCGGTGCCGGTGGTCGTGGCCCCGGCTGTGGCGACGCAGGTGCAACTTGATCTGTTGCCCGTGATGGTCGCCGACACGCTAGCGGTGATGCTGGCCATCTATGGCGCGCTGCAACTGATCGCCCTGCGCGCACTGGGGATACGGTTCGGGCCGCTGGACTGGCGCGCGGTCGCGCTGCTCTTGGGCTGGGGGCTGCTCGTTTTCGGGCTGGCGCTTGATCGCTATGCCGCCAGCTTCGTGCCCATCCCCGACCGCCTGCCCATCATCGCCGCCTTGGCGGTGGGCACCCTGCCCTTCATGTTGGCCGATGCGCTGATCACCCAAGGGGGCCAGGCCGCGCTCTGGCGACGGGTGGCGGCGCGGGTCGCGGTGTTCGTGGCCCTGGGCATCGCCGTGTGGCTGGACCCGGAGCGATTGTTCTTCCTGGTGATCATCTTCCCCGTGCTGATCCTGTTTTTCGTGGTCCACGGGCTGATGGGCCGCTGGGTAGGTCAGCACGGCGGCGCATTGGCGGCGGGGCTCGGGCTGGGGCTTATCCTGGCCTGGGCGCTGGGGGTCAGCTTTCCGATGTTCGACGCGGTCTGATCCTATCTCGCCAGGATCAAATCCGCCTGCAACCCACCGAGCAGTTCGCTTTGCCCCAACCGCAGCGACCCGCCATGTTGCCGCGCGATGTCGCGCACGATGGACAGGCCGAGGCCCACGCCGCCACCCCGGTTCTGGTTGCGCGCCGCATCGAGCCGGGCGAAGGGCTTCATCGCCTCCTCGCGCTGGTCGTCGGGGATGCCGGGGCCGTTGTCTTCGACGCGAAACCGCACCGCCCGATCGGAGATCGCGACGCTGACCACCGCCTTGGTGCCATAATGCGCCGCGTTCGAGATCAGGTTTTCCAGCGCCCGCTCCACCGCCAAGGGCCGGATCGCGATGCGCCCCTCTCCCTCCACCGGGCCCATGGACACGGTGTCGGATGTGCGCCGCGCGCTGTGGACCAGACGTGCGGCCAGATCAATGGGATCGACCGGTTCGGGATCTTCCGTCGCCTCCACCCGCGCAAAGCCCAGGAAGGTGTCCAGCATCCGCTCCATATCGCTGACATCGCCCAGCATGGCCTTGGTATCTTCATCCTCATCCTGCATCGACAGGCCCAACTTCAGGCGCGTCAGCGGGGTGCGCAAGTCGTGGCTGACGCCCGACAGCATCAGGGTGCGCTGGTCGATATGCCGCTCGATCCGGGCGCGCATTTCCATGAACGCCGCCCCCGCCGCCCGCACCTCGGTCGCGCCAGAGGGGCGATAGGGCAGCACACGCCCCTTGCCAAAGGCCGACGCCGCCTCAGCCAGTGCCCGGATGGGGCGCACCTGGTTTTTGAGGAACATGAACGAGATCCAGGTCATCACCAGCGAGACGAACACCATCAACACGAGCAGTTGATGGGGGTTCGAGGCCGACACACGGGTGCGCGAAAAGCTGAACACCATCGGCCCATGGCGCGTCTCAACAGCCAGCCGCACGATGTCATCATTGGTCGATAGATCCACTGCTTGCGCCCCTGGCACACCGGCCTTCAACACCTCGGTCACGACCCGGCCGGACCAGTCATCCCACGTCCGCTGATCCATCGCCGGCACCGGCCCGGTCCCCAGGATCGCGACGTCCAGCGCGCGGGCAAGCGCGCCCACCTCTCCTTCGGCGGCCTCCCACTCCGGCGCGGCGTCGATCCGCGTGGCCAGAAGCCGAATGTCCAGCACCGCCGCGTTGGTCATCTGTTCGGTGACGTTCTGATAAAGCCGCTGGATAAAGACATAAGACACCACCACCTGGATCGTCAGGATCGGCACCAACAGGATCAGCGCGGTGCGCGCGATCAGCGACCGGGGCATATAGCGTTTGAGCGAAGGCACTGCCATGGCTAGACCCTAAGCATTGCGCGACGCGAAGAGAAAGGCCCAATCATGCACGACCAGCCAGAGCCCGGCGTGGCGCACGAACTGGAACCAGGCGTGCGGCGTGTGTTGGCGCCGAACCCTTCGCCCATGACGCATTGGGGGACGAACACGTACCTTGTTGGCACGGACGAACTGGCGGTGATTGATCCCGGCCCTGCGGATGCGGGTCATCTGGCCGCTCTGCGCACGGCGATTGGCGCGGCGCGGGTAAGCCACATCCTGATCACCCACGCCCACCGCGATCACAGCCCCCTCGCGGCAGAGCTACAGGCCGCGACGGGCGCTCCGGTCCTGGCCTTCGGACGGGCCGAGGCGGGCCGGTCCCCCGTGATGGCGCGCCTGGCTGCAGAGGGTCTGGTGGGGGGCGGCGAAGGCGTGGATGCGGGGTTTCAGCCCGATGAAACGCTGGCCGATGGCGACCGGATCACCGGCCCCGACTGGGCGCTGCAGGCGATCCATACCCCCGGCCATTTCGCGGGGCACCTGTCCTTTGCCTTAAATGACGCGGTCTTCACCGGCGATCACGTGATGGGCTGGGCCTCCACCCTGATCTCGCCGCCCGATGGCGATCTGACGGCGTTCAT
>JBCBPV010000022.1:0-47853 GCA_039820585.1 Pseudomonadota bacterium | reverse complement strand
GATCGCGGTTGAAAGAGCTGACAGACCGTCGTGCAAAACCTGCGGTGTATTTTGGGGGAAAGACGCGGATCATCGACTTTGCACTATCGAACGCAATGAACTCTGGCATCCGCAAAATGGCCATCGCCACGCAATACAAGGCCCACAGCCTGATCCGCCACTGCCAGCGCGGGTGGAGCTTTTTCCGGGCTGAACGCAACGAATACCTTGATATTCTGCCCGCGTCGCAGCGCATGGATGAAGAGATGTGGTATCGCGGCACGGCGGATGCGGTGGCCCAAAACATTGATATCGTTGATAGTTATGAGGTCGACTACATCGTGATCCTGGCGGGCGATCATGTCTACAAGATGGATTACGAACTGATGTTGCGCCAGCACGTGGATACCGGCGCGGATGTAACCGTGGGCTGTCTGACCGTGCCGCGTGCGGAGGCGACGGCCTTTGGCGTGATGGCCGTGGACGCCACATCGCAGATCACCGAGTTCCTGGAAAAGCCCGCCGATCCGCCGGGTACACCGGATGATCCCACGGTCACGCTGGCGTCGATGGGGATCTACATCTTCAACTGGCCGTTCCTGCGCGATTTGTTGCGCGGAGATGCGGCGGACAGCAACTCTTCCCATGATTTCGGCAAGGATCTGATTCCCGATATCGTGAAGAACGGCAAAGCCATGGCGCACCGCTTCGATGACAGCTGCGTGCGTGCGGGTCCTGACACACCGTCCTACTGGCGCGATGTAGGCACGGTCGATGCGTTCTGGCAGGCCAATATCGACCTGACCGACTTCACACCAGAGCTGGACCTTTGGGATAGGACATGGCCCATCTGGACGTATTCCGAAGGGGTGCCACCGGCCAAGTTTATCCACGATGAAGAAGATCGGCGCGGCATGGCGATTTCGTCCATGATTGCCGGGGGATGCATCATCTCAGGCACCGAGGTGCGCAATTCGCTATTGTTCACCCAGGTCCATACCAACAGCTATGCAACGCTCGACCATGCGGTGCTCTTGCCATATGTGAACGTGGCCCGGCGCGCGCGCTTGACGAAGACCGTGGTGGATCGCGGCGTACAGATCCCCGAAGGTCTTGTGGTGGGCGAAGACCCCGGCGAAGACGCCAAGTGGTTTCGCGTCAGCGACACAGGCGTCACCCTGATCACCCAGGACATGCTGGATCGGAGGGCCGCCGCCCTATGAGGTCTGTGCTGTCGGTCACGTCCGAATGCGCCCCCCTGATAAAGACGGGCGGTCTGGCCGACGTGGCGGGCGCGCTGCCCGCTGCGCTGAAAGGGCAGGAGTGGGAGATGCGCACGCTTCTACCCGGCTATCCCGGTGTTCTGGCGAAAGTGAAGAAGACCAAGGCAGTGTTCGACATGCCCGACCTGTTTGGTGGGGCGGGCAAGGTGGTGTCGGCTTCGGCGGCGGGGCTGAAACTGTTCATCCTGATCGCCCCGCATCTGTATGAACGCGATGGCGCGCCATACAACGACGCCAATGGCAAGGACTGGCCCGATAACCCGCAACGGTTCGCCGCGCTCAGCCTTGCTGCTGCGCGGATCGCGGCGGAAGGGGCGGACGCATGGCAGCCAGAGATCCTGCACGCCCATGACTGGCAGGCAGGGCTGGCGCCCTACTATCTGCGGCGCGACGGCGCAGAGGTGCCTTCGATCCTGACCATCCACAACATTGCGTTCCATGGGCTGGCACCGGGAACGCTATTGGAGCCTTTGGGCCTGAAACGCACCGATTTCAACGAAGGCGGGTTTGAGTATTGGGGCCAGATCAGCGCGCTGAAGGCGGGGCTGAACTATGCCACCAAGCTCACCACTGTCAGCCCCAGCTACGCACGTGAGTTGATGACGCCCCAGTTCGGGATGGGCCTGGAGGGCGTGCTGCGGTCGCGGGCCGAGGACCTGTCAGGTATCTTGAACGGCATCGACGATGTCGCGTGGAATCCTGCGACCGACCCCGACATCGCGAAGTACAAGACAGCCAAGGGCAAGGCACGCGCCAAGAAGATCCTGCGCAAAGAGTTCGGGCTGGGCCCGGCGGATGGCCCGCTCTGCGTGGTCGTTTCGCGCCTGTCGGATCAAAAAGGGCTGGATGTGTTATTGGAAGCATTGCCTGCGCTTGTGGACCGCGGCGGCCAACTGGCGCTTCTGGGTTCCGGCGACAAGGTGCTTGAGCGCCGCTTCCGCGCCGCGGCGGACGCCCATCCCGCCATTTCGGTGCATATTGGCTATGACGAGGCGCTGTCTCACCGCATGATCGCAGGTGCCGACGCGATCCTTGTGCCGTCGCGGTTTGAGCCTTGCGGCCTGACCCAGCTTTACGGCCTGCGCTACGGGACGATCCCGATTGTGGCCTATACCGGCGGGCTGATCGACACGGTGATCTCGGCCACGCCGATGGCGTTGCGCATGGGGGTGGCGACCGGGCTGCAATTCCATCCCACCACGTCGGACGCGCTGGCGCGGGCCTTGATGCGCGCGATTGAGCTCTACCGTCAGCCCAAGGTTTGGGCGATGATGCAACGCAACGCGATGCGCCAGCCGGTGGGCTGGGAAACCTCGGCCGCGGAATACGTGGCCCTTTATGAGCAACTTGCAGGACCGGCATGACGACCCGCCCAAGTGTCAGCGCAGGACGCCCGCAACCGCTGGGCGCGACGCCCGACGAGGGCGGCGTGAACTTTGCTGTGTTCTCGGCCAATGCCACGCGGATGACCCTGTGCCTGTTCGACGATGATGGGCTGGAGACGCGGATTGACCTACCCGAGCGGGAAGGGGATATCTGGTATGGCCACGTCGCGGGCGTGGCGCCGGGGCAGCGTTATGGCTACCGCGCCTATGGCCCTTACCGCCCCGACCAGGGGCACCGGTTCAATCCCAACAAACTGCTGATTGATCCCTATGCCCGCCGCCTGACCGGGCACCCAAAATGGCACGACGCCCTAATGGGTTACACCGTGGGCGCACCGGCGGTCGATCTGTCCTTCGATCCCCGCGACAGCGCCCCTTGGATGCCGCGCGGGGTGGTTGAGGCGACGCCAACTTTCCCCGACCCGCGCAGGCCCGGCACCAGCCCGCGCAACACGATTGTCTACGAGGCGCATGTGCGCGGCCTGACGATGCAGCACCCGGCCATCGACGCGCCGGGCACATTCACCAGCCTCGCCTCTGACCCAATCCTCGATCATCTGACGCGGTTGGGCATCACAGCGATTGAGATCATGCCGGTCCACGCCTTTATCGACGACCGTTTCCTGACCCAGATGAACCTGACCAATTACTGGGGCTATCAAAGCATCGGCTTCTTCGCGCCCGAGCCGCGTTACATGTCAGGCAGCGATATCTTTGAGTTTCGGCGGATGGTCGACCGGTTCCATGGCGCTGGGATCGAGGTGATCCTGGACGTGGTCTACAACCATACTGGCGAGGGTAATCAGGCCGGGCCGACACTGTCGTTTCGGGGCCTGGATAATGCCAGCTACTATCGGTTGGAGCAGGACCCGCGGTTCTACGTCAACGATACCGGCACGGGCAACACGCTGCGCACCGAACACCCGATGGTGCTGCAACTGGTGATGGACTCGCTGCGCTATTGGGTGCAGGTGATGGGCGTCGATGGTTTCCGGTTCGATCTGGGCGCCGCTCTGGGGCGCACGCCGCGTGGGTTTGACCGTGACGCGCCGCTGTTCCAGGCGATCCTGCAAGACCCCGTGCTTCAGAAGGTCAAGATGATCGCCGAGCCGTGGGATATCGGCCCCGGCGGGTATCAGCTTGGCGCCTTCCGCGCACCCTTCAGCAGCTGGAATGATAAGTTCCGTGATGGTGTGCGCCGCTTCTGGCGCCGCGATCCAGGCCGCGCGCCCGACCTGGCCGCGCGGATCACGGGTTCGGCGCAGCAATTCGACCACTCTGGCCGGCCAGCGACCTCGTCGGTCAATTTCCTGACTGCTCATGACGGGTTCACGCTGGAAGACGTGGTGTCCTATTCCCGCCGCCATAACGAGGCCAATGGCGAGGGCGGGCGCGATGGCCATTCCGAGAATTTCTCGGACAACATGGGGGTCGAGGGGACGACAAAGGATGCCGCGATCCTTGCCGCCCGCGCCCAGCGTAAGCGCAACATGATGGCCACGCTTCTGCTTAGTCAGGGCACACCAATGATCCTGGCGGGGGATGAGCTGGGCAACAGCCAGCAGGGCAACAACAACGCCTATAATCAGGACAATGAGATCGGATGGGTCAACTGGTCCGATCCCGATCCGGTGTTTGAGCGGTTCACCCGCGCAATGGTCGCCTTTCGCAAGGCGCATCCCATCGTTCGGCAGAAACTATTCCTGCACTCGCGCGAGCGGGCGCTTGACGGGATGGAAGATCTGTTCTGGCGGCGCGATGATGGCGAGCCGATGCAAAGCGCCGACTGGCTGAACCCCGAACTGGCCCGCGTCTGTGTGGAGCTGCGCACAGCCTCTGGCACGCCGCACTACGCGGCCGAAGAGATCGCGATCTTCATCGTCTTCAACGCTGGCGACGCGGTCGAGGTGACGATCCCGCCGCCGCCCTCTGGCCGCGCCTGGACCCAGCGGGTCGACACCGCGATGCCCGACAGCCCACCGCAAAGCATTGACGGGCCGACACTCAGCGTCGCCGCCGACAGCGTGGCGGTTCTGGTGCTTGACCCAGCGACTTAACCGATAAGGACCACGACCCCATGGAACGTCTCACGATCGCCACCCAACCCATCGACGGGCAAAAGCCCGGTACATCGGGCTTGCGGAAGAAAACCAAGGTTTTCATGGGGCCACACTACCTTGAGAACTTCGTTCAAAGCATCTGGAACGGGATCGGCGGGGCCGCGGGCAAGACCTTTGTGGTGGGTGGCGACGGACGCTATTTTAACGATCGCGCGGCACAAGTGATTCTGCGCATGGCCGCCGCTTCTGGTGCCGCCCGTGTGATCGTGGGGCAGGGGGCATTGCTGTCGACGCCGGCGGCCTCCAACCTGATCCGCAAGTATGGGACCGATGGCGGCATCATTTTGTCGGCCAGCCACAACCCCGGCGGCCCGGACGAGGATTTTGGCGTCAAGTTCAACACGCCCAACGGCGGCCCCGCGCCCGAAGAGGTGACGGAACGGATCTTCACGGCGACCAAAGAGATCACGACCTATGATATCCTTGAGGCACATGACATCGACCTGTCCACGCTTGGTACGCAACAGCTGGGGGACATGGCGGTTGAGGTGGTTGACCCGGTGGCCGACTACGCCGAGATGATGGAAGATCTTTTTGACTTCGACGCGGTCCGGGCGTTGCTCAGCTCCGGGTTCAAGGTGGCATTCGATGCGATGCATGCGGTGACCGGACCTTACGCAACCGAGATCCTGGAAAACAGGCTTGGTGCGCCCGCGGGCACCGTGATGAACGGGGTTCCCAGCCCAGATTTCGGCGGCGGGCACCCGGACCCAAACCCGATCTGGGCAAAGCCATTGGTAGAGATGGTGATGGGCGACCATTCCCCCGATTTCGCTGCCGCCTCTGACGGGGATGGCGACCGAAACATGATCCTGGGCAAGGGTGTATACGTCACACCATCCGACAGCCTGGCCGTCCTCGCAGCCAACGCGCATCTGGCACCGGGCTACAAATCGGGCCTTGCGGGCGTGGCGCGATCCATGCCCACGTCGCGCGCGCTCGACCGGGTGGCCGCCGCCAAGGGGCTGGAGGTGTTTGAGACGCCCACGGGCTGGAAGTTCTTTGGCAACCTCCTTGATGCGGGCCGGATCACGCTGTGTGGAGAAGAAAGCGCTGGCACCGGGTCCGATCATGTGCGCGAAAAGGATGGGCTTTGGGCGGTGCTACTCTGGCTGAACATCCTGGCCGAACGCCGCCAATCGGTGGCAGACATCCTGTCCCAGCACTGGGCGGAGTATGGGCGCAACTACTATTCGCGCCACGACTACGAAGCCGTCGATGCCGCCAAAGCCAACGCGATGATGGATGGCGTGCGCGCCAAGCTCGCCGATCTGCCGGGGGAATCCTTTCAAGGCCTCTCCGTGGCTGAGGCCGATGAGTTCGCTTATGACGATCCCGTCGATGGCTCACGCTCGGAAGGGCAGGGCCTGCGCGTGTCCTTTGACGGCGGCGCACGCGTGGTCTTCCGCCTGTCGGGCACCGGCACTGTTGGGGCAACTCTGCGCGTGTATCTCGAAGATGTGGAAACCAATCCCTCTGCGATGCACCAGGATGCGCAGGCCGCGCTGGCCAACGTCATCGCCGCCGCCGAAGAGATTGCAGGCATCAAGGCCCATACCGGCCGAGACGCCCCGGATGTAACGACCTAGGGCAACAGCCCAATACGCTCGACAAACCAATAGGCCCCCACCGCTGCGATCACGAGCGACCCCACGATTGAGACCGCCCGGTAGATCACCGGAAGGTCGCGCACCAGCGCCTCTTCATCGCCTAACCGAGCGATCTCTGCCAGTGCACGGGCCAGCACGATCACCACAAACGCGGCGAGGATCACGGCCAGCTGCCCCGCTTCTACGCCCAGGTTGAACGCCAGCAGCGCTAGGACGAATTGCCCCTGTGGCAACCCGAATTCCCCCAGCACACTCGCAAAGCCCAGCCCGTGCAACAGACCGAAAGCAAACACCACTGCCGGGCGTAGCCACCCCATCGCCGGGCGCAACACATTTTCGACCGCGACATAGGTGATTGATAGGGCAATCAACGCCTCCACCAGCCACATCCAATCAGCCGGGATCGCGATCACCCCCAGCGTTGCCAGGCCCAACGTCACCGAATGCGCCAACGTGAAGGCTGTGACCTGCCACAATAGCGGCGCCCAGTGCAGCGCAAAGAAGAACAGCCCCAGCACAAACAAGATGTGGTCGAGACCTTTGGGAATGATGTGATCGAACCCCGCCACCAGATAGGTCCATGCCATTTCCGCCGCGCTATGCCCTGCCTCACCGCGTGGGATTGGATCGGACAATCTTCCACCGGTGAGATACCCCGTGTAACCGGCCTCGACCCCTTGCTGACGCACCACTAGTGGCCCAAGTGCGGCATCCCAGCCAAAGACCACGGGCGTCCCATCATCAGGCAACGCACCGGACAGCCGGAGCACCGATGGCCGCGCGCTTTCAACAAAACCAACCTCTGGCACGGTCACGCCATCCAGCTGCGGCTCCACCGGCGTCTCGCCTGCCATCAGCGTGATCGACCGCTGCAACGCGGGCCAGGCGGCGCGCAACTCTGCCTCCAACGCGGCGGGGCCTAGCGCGCGCAACGTGTCGTAAAGCTCTGCGTTTTCGGCATCGTTGGTGTTGCTCAAGCCGTCCAGGTCGATCCCTGCGAGCGGGGCCTCAAGTGCCATCTCGATGTCAATCGTCACCGCGCCATCTGCAATCGTCAGATTTGAGATCGCAGGCCGCACCTCATGCGCGTGCGCCACCAGCGGAATCGCGATCACAAGGCACGCCAGCACCAGCCTTGACATCAGTTGAAACACCGGCACCTTCGCCCAAGTCATTTCCAACACGAGTTTCCCATGATCCGTACCCGCCTTCTTCTTGCTGTTTTGACGTTTGCCCTGAGTGCGGGGGTGGCGCAAGGCCACGAGTTCTGGATCGATCCGGTGGAGTTCACTGTCGATGTGGGCGATCCCATCGTGGCCGACCTTCGCGTGGGCGAGGCCTATCTTGGCGGGGCGCAGTCCTACCTGCCCAACCGGTTTCGCCGGTTCGAGATTGTGCAGGGGGCTGCGACTGCGCCGGTCGACGGCCGCATGGGCGACCGTCCCGCGCTTAACCAACCGGCAGACGAAGGGCTGGCCGTTCTGGTCCATGTCACCACGGATTCGCGCCTGACCTACCAGGAGTTCGCGAAGTTCGCGTCTTTCGTCACCCACAAGGACGCCCCCTGGACCATTGCCGAGCACAGCGCCCGCAATTTGCCGCAAGAAGGGTTTGTCGAGGTCTATTCCCGCTACGCCAAATCGCTGGTGGCCGTGGGCGATGGCGCAGGCAGCGACCGCGTGGTCGGTCTGGAGACCGAGATTGTGGCTCAGACCAACCCCTATACCGATGACCTGTCAGACGGCATGATCGTCACGCTCTACTATCAGGGCGCGCCGCGGGCGGACGCCCAGATCGAGATATTTGAAAAAAACCCATCGGGTGAGGTGGCGGTCTCCACCCTGCGCACCGATGCGGCGGGGGTGGCGCGCGTGCCCGTGCGGGCGGGCCATCGCTATATGCTGGATTCGGTGGTGCTGCGTGCCCCAGACATCGCAGCGCCGTCTGATGGCGATCCCGTTTGGGAAAGCCTCTGGGCGAACCTCACGTTCGAGGTGCCGGAAGCGCCTTAGTCGTCGTGTTCTTCGGTATCGACAAGCAAACCACCGGGGCCTGCCAGGCTGTCCGGCAAGGCCACCACGAACACTTCGCGCAGCACCAGGCAGGTGATCATGCTCATGGCCAGCATATCGAACGAAATCATGTGCAGCAAATCCATCAGTCCCTCCATCGTTACGATTAAAGAAACCCTGCATTCACGGCAGCAAAACGGCAGACGGCGGGTGGCGCCGGGGTCATTCAGGGCGATATTGCGTCATTGCCCGGTCATGGGTGATAGCCAGCGATGCGGGCCCCGACTGTTTCCAATTCAGATACGGCCAGGGGCCACAAACGGATCTGGGTCATAGCCCACCCCCATCAGCGTCAGCCCATCGGGTGGCGCCACCGGGCCGCAGGCCGCACGGTCCCGCGACTCCAGCGCCTCGCGCACCCGCTCGGGTGGCCAGCGGCCCGCGCCCACACGCTCCAGCGTGCCCACAAGGCTGCGGACCTGATTGTGCAGAAAACTGCGGGCGCGCAGATTGAACGCATAAGCCACGCCTGCGGGATAGGGCGTCTCCACAATCTCAACCGCATCCAGCGTTTTCTCTGGGCTTGCCGCCTGGCACATGGTCGAGCGGAAGGTGGTAAAGTCATGGTGCCCCACCAGATGCGCCGCCCCCGCCCGCATCGCGGCCATGTCCAGTGGCCCCGGCACACGCCACGCAAACCCGGCATCCCGGGTCAGCGGCGCACGCCGCGCCACCACGCGGTAGCGATAACGCCGTTCCAGGGCTGAGAACCGCGCGTGCCAGTCATCCGAAACCTCGGCCACCGCCGTCACGGCCACCGGCGCAGGTTTCAGGTGATAATTCACAGCCTCGGCCAGTCGAAACGCATCCCACGCCCGCGCCAGATCGCAATGCGCCACCTGGCCTTCCGCATGCACGCCCGCATCCGTCCGCCCCGCCGCCGCGATGGACCCTATGCTCCCGTCCAGATGCCCCAGCGCCGCCTCGACCGCCCCCTGCACCGTGGGCAGATCGGTCTGACGCTGCCACCCGGCAAAGGGCGTGCCCACATATTCGATCTTCATGGCATATCGCGGCATGCCCCCGCTCTACCGCCGCAATCGGGGCGCTGCAATCGCCGCGCGGGTCTTCATCTTAGCGAAAATACTCCTGGGGTCTGGCGGCTGGCCCGCAGCCGGGCAGGGGAAAGCATCGCGCAACCTTCCCCACTGGCATGGCGCCCACGGCTTCCTTATGTTCAGGGCCAATGGTAAGGGGCGGGTCTTGATCCTAGGCGACATTGCAGACGGGCTGACGCGGGGCGTGGAATCCACCGTCTCCACGGTATCTGAGGCTTTTTTTGAACCGGTGATCCGGCTGGGTGTGACCGGGCTGTCGCGGGCGGGCAAGACGGTGTTCATCACCTCGCTGGTGGCCAATCTGATCCAGCGTGGGCGGATGCCCCAGCTGACGGCGGCTGCGCGCGGGCGGATTCGCACCGCCTATCTGCAACCGCAGCCGGATGATACCGTCCCGCGCTTCGACTATGAAACGCATCTGGCTGCGCTGACCGGGCCCAGCCCCCATTGGCCCGACGGCACCCGCAATGTCAGCGAGCTGCGCCTGTCGCTGCGCGTCCAACCCGCGGGGCTGTTGTCTGGGCTGTCGGGGCCGCGGACGGTGCATCTCGATATCGTGGATTACCCCGGCGAGTGGCTTCTCGATCTGGCGCTTCTGGACAAATCCTATGGGGATTGGAGCGAGGAAAGCCTCGCCCGCCTGGCCCCCCGCGACATCGCCGCCGAGTTTCGCGCGTCTGAGGCCGCAGCCAACCCCGATGCCCGCCATGATGAGCCAAGCGCAAAGGCGCTCGCGGCAAGCTACACTGCCTATCTGCAAGCCGCCCGCGCCGCCGGTCTCAGCGATTGCACGCCGGGGCGGTTTCTTTTGCCCGGCGATCTGGCCGGATCGCCGGTTCTGACATTCGCCCCCTTGCGCAAACCCAACACGCCCCGCCGCGGGTCGCTTTGGCGAGAGTTCGAGCGGCGCTACGAATCCTACAAGCGGGAGGTCGTGAAACCCTTCTTCCGCAACCATTTCGCCCGGATTGACCGGCAGATCGTGCTGGTCGATGCGCTGGGCGCGATCCATGCCGGGCCTCAGGCGCTGGAAGATCTGCGCCAGGCCATGGCTGATATCTTGTCTGCCTTCCGCCCTGGTCGAAACGCGTTTCTGAGCCAGCTTTTGATCGGCAAACGGGTTGAACGCATCCTCTTTGCCGCCACCAAGGCCGATCACCTGCACCATTCGCAACACCCACAGCTCAGCGCGATCATGGAGGCGCTGATGACAGAGGCGAAATCGCGGGCCGAGTTTGCCGGTGCCGATACCCAGGCGTTGGCGCTGGCGGCCTTGCGGGCCACGACGGAAGAGACGATTGACCACAAGGGTGCACCGCTCGACGTGGTGCGGGGCATCCTGCGCGATACCGGCAAATCGGCGGCGTTCTATCCCGGCGCGCTGCCGCAGGATCCCGCCCATTTGTTGACGCCTGCTCGGCAGGGCGCAGAGGCCTGGCTTGATGCGGATTATGCGATCATGAACTTCGCACCTCAGCCGCTCGATCTGCGCCCCGGCGATGGTCCGCCGCATATCCGGCTCGACAAAGCGGCCGAGTTCCTGATCGGAGACAAGCTGTGAGTGATCCCCGCAATGGCCCCGTTCTGATTGAGCTTGAGGCGGAAAACCCCTCTCCCGCAGAAGCCGCGCCAGTTGTGGATATTGCCGCCGCGCCCACCGGGCAGGCGATGCAAACCATGGCCGTGCTGGCGGCGCGTGAACCGTCGGTCTTGGCGCGCTGGTTCTGGCGGCTGCTCAGCGCGATTGCGATCTTTGCGTTGTCGGTCTGGGCGTGGGATTTCGTGACGGGTCTGATCGCCCGCAACCCGGTCCTGGGGTATGTGGCGCTGGGGCTTACCGGTCTGTTTCTGGCAACATGCGCGGCGATCATTATCCGCGAATGGGCGGCGCTGTCGCGGCTGACGCGGTTGGACAAGATTCACACCCAGGCCGATGCCGCCCGCAGGTCCGGCGATGTAACCGCCGCGCGGGCTGTTACCGATCAGATCACCGCGCTGTACAAAGGGCGCGACGATCTGCGCTGGGGGCTCGAGCGGGTGGGCGTGCGCACAGCGGACGTGGTCGATGCCGATGCGCTGTTCGATATCGTCGAGGCCGATCTGATGACCCCGCTCGACACCGCTGCGACGCGAGAGGTGGAAGCCGCGGCCCGCCAGGTCGCGACGGTGACCGCGCTCGTGCCCATCGCGCTGGCCGATGTTGCCGCTGCCCTGACCGCCAACCTCCGCATGATCCGCCGTATCGCCGAGATCTACGGCGGGCGCGGCGGTACCCTGGGTGCCTGGCGCCTGACCCGCGCGGTGTTCTCCCATCTGGTGGCCACCGGCGCGGTTGCGATCGGTGACGACCTGATCGGATCGGTCGCGGGCGGGGGCGTTCTGTCCAAGATCTCGCGCCGGTTTGGCGAAGGTCTGATCAATGGTGCGCTGACCGCCCGCGTCGGTGTCGCCGCGATGGAGGTCAGCCGCCCGCTGCCTTTCGGCAAGGATCGGCGCCCCTCTGTCACGGGGATCGTGAAGCGGGCGTTGACCGGGCTATTCTCTTCCAAACCCTGAATCTTCCCAAAGGACGCCTATGGAATCCCTTGCCGCTGACCTGCGCACGATGGTGCGCACCCCTCTGACCGAGGCCCATGTCCGCGCTATGCGCCGGGTGGGCACAACGGCCGATTTGCCAGCCGGGGCCTTGCTGGCACGCGTAGGCGACCCGGCGGATGCGTTCCACTATGTCGAAGACGGGGAGGTTGAGGCCATCGATCCGGTCACCGGCGCGCGCTACGGCGGCGCGACCCTCGGCCCAACCCAGTTCTTTGGCGAGATCACGTTTCTCGCAGGCGGTGTTTTGATGATGGGCGCGCGCTGCGTCCAGCCCAGCCGCATCCTGACGGTGAAACGCGACGCGATGCTGACGCTAATGTCCCAAATCCCAGAGATGAGCGATATCATCGTCACCGTCCTTGCCGCACGACGGCGGCGGCTTCTTGAATCCAACGAGGCCGCGCTGACGATCATCGGTGCCGACCAAAGCCGTGAGTTGCGCCGGATCGTGGCCTTTGCAGGGCGCAACCGCATCCCCGTGCGCATGCTCGATCCCGGCACCCCCGCCGCCGAGCACGAGGCCGAGGCGTGTTCCATCCACACGCATGAGCCGGCGGTGATCTTCGGCAAGAACAACGTGATCGCCGACCCGACGCCCGCCAAGATCGCCCAGCTTCTGGGGCTCGACATGGCCGCAGATGCCGACACGATCTACGACGTCGTGATCGTGGGTGGCGGTCCGGCGGGTGTATCCGCAGGCGTCTATGCCGGGGCAGAGGGGCTGACGGCGCTGGTCCTGGATGACTTGGCGGTCGGTGGTCAGGCCGGCACGTCCAGCCGGATTGAGAATTACATGGGCTTTCCAACGGGCATCTCCGGTGCCGACCTGTGCTGGCGCGGCGAGGTGCAGGCAATGAAATTCGGGACCCGCTTTGCGGTGCCCCGCCGCGCCACCGCTTTGGCCAAGCGCGACGACGGCGTGTTCTGCGTTACGCTTGATAACGGGTCAGAGGTCTGTGCGCGGGCCATCATCGTCTCGACCGGGGTGCAGTACCGCCGCCTGCCCATCGACCGGTTGGAAGAGTTTGAGAGCAGCGGCATCTACTATGCCGCCACCGATGTCGAGGCGCGCTATTGCCGGAACACGGATGTTGTTGTGATCGGTGGCGGAAACTCTGCCGGGCAGGCGGCGATGTTTTTGTGCCGTACCGCGCGCCATGTCCACGTGCTGGTCCGCGGGCCGTCGCTGGCGGCGTCGATGTCGGACTATCTGCTGTCCCGGCTAGAGGCTGATCCCAAGATCACGATCCACTATCGCACCCAGATGACGGGCCTGCACGGCGATGGCGCGCTGGACGGCGTGACGATCCGCAACGCCACAGAAGGCGCCGACTGGCGGATCGATGCCAAGGCGGTGTTCGTCATGGTCGGCGCCGCGCCGAATACAGGCTGGTTGTCAGGGCTGGTGGACTTGGACGACAAGGGGTTCGTGCGCACGGGTGCGGATGCGGGCGGAAGTTCGTCATATGCCACTTCGCACCCCGGCATCTTCGCGGTGGGCGATGTGCGCGCAGGCTCGGTCAAGCGCGTGGCCAGCGCTGTGGGCGAAGGGGCTGTGGTGATATCGAAGGTCTGGGATTACATCGACGAGGCCTAGAAAAACCCGCGGCGGCACTCGCTGCGGGCCACGTCATCCATATGGGCGCGATGCTGTTCCCGCGTCTCGCCCGGGGTCATAAGCAGATCGACATGGATGCTGTAAAAGCACTCTTGATCAACACTCCACGCCCATGCGGCCCAACCGAGCACCGCGACCACACCCAGTCCAAAGACAGTGTAGGTTGCCGTGCGTTTGCGTGTTTTAGCTGTGCGCTGGCGTGTTTTAGATGTCATGGGCCGATCCTGTGTCTCGTGCTGGGCCCAAACTAGCGGGACGCCACGGCAATTCGGTGGTTTCGTATCCAATGCGACGTGCCCGCGCTTGATCCTGCTCAAGGCCGCCCTGCGCCCGGTCCGCCACACTGCCCCCATGCAGGAGCACGGCCATTCGCCAGCTGAGATCGCCCAACGGATTTCATCGCCAGCCTCCACAGGTCACCTGCGCGATGCGGTCTATGGGGCCATCGACGGCGCCGTGACGACCTTTGCCATTGTGGCAGGGGTGGTCGGCGCGGGTCTGTCGACGCGCGTGATCATCATTCTTGGGATCGCCAATGTGCTCGCCGACGGGTTTTCCATGGCCGCCGCGAATTACTCGGGCACCAAGGCCGAGGCCGACAACATCGCCCGCCTGCGCGAGGTCGAGGAACGCCATATCGCCGAGGCGCCCGAGGGTGAGCGGTTGGAGTTGCGCGAAATCCTGGCGAACAAGGGTCTGTCGGGGCAGGTGTTGGAAGATGCGACCGACGCGATCGCCCGGAACAAGCGCGCCTGGATCGACATGATGCTGGTCGATGAATACGGGCTGTCCCCGGTCGATCCGCACCCTCTGAACGCTGCCATCGCTACTTTCGTGGCCTTCCTGGCCGCTGGTCTGGTGCCGCTTATGCCGTACTTCTTCGGTATTCCCCAGGCCTTCACCTGGTCGATTTGGCTGACGGCGGCTGTGTTCTTCGCCATCGGCACGATGAAAAGCCGCTGGTCCCTGGCGCCCTGGTGGCGATCGGGGTTGGAGACGCTGGCCATCGGCGGCGCAGCGGCGACCATCGCCTATCTGGTCGGCGGGCTGTTCGACGGCGGCTAACGCCTTGCTGCTTTGCTTGCGCGGCCCTATAACCCGCCCCATGATGCCCCGCACAGCGATCATCGTTCGAATTACAGGCCCGGCGCTCTAACCCATGAGCCGCCGGGACAAGGCGTTTGAGCCATCGCGCCGCCCCATCCTTTCTGACACGACTGCCCGAGGACACCTCTGATGTGTGCCGATACGCCTGACTACAAAGACACCCTGAACCTGCCCGTCACCGAATTTCCCATGCGTGCGGGCCTGCCCAAGCGCGAGCCCGACTGGCTGGCGCGGTGGGAAAAGATCGGGGTCTATGATCGTCTGCGCGAAAAAGAGGGGCGCCAACCCTTCACGCTGCATGACGGCCCGCCCTATGCCAACGGCCACCTGCATATCGGCCACGCGCTGAACAAGACGATCAAGGACATGATCGTGCGCTCGCATCAGATGATGGGCTACGACTCGCGCTATGTGCCCGGCTGGGATTGTCACGGTCTGCCGATCGAGTGGAAGATCGAGGAACAGTACCGCCAGAAGGGCAAGAACAAGGATGAGGTCGACGTCGTCGACTTCCGCCAGGAATGCCGCAAATTCGCCGACGGCTGGATCGACATCCAGCGCGATGAGTTCAAGCGTCTGGGCATCACCGGCAACTGGGCCGATCCCTACCTGACGATGGATTTCCACGCCGAGCGGGTGATTGCGGAAGAATTCCAGACCTTCCTGATGAACGGCTCGCTTTATCAGGGGTCCAAGCCCGTGATGTGGTCGCCGGTGGAGAAGACCGCGCTAGCCGAGGCGGAAGTGGAGTATCACGACCGGCAGACGGATGCGATTTGGGTGCCGTTCAAGGTAGTTGCTGGCGAGACGACGGATACCGCCAACTCCAAGGTTCTCATCTGGACCACCACCCCCTGGACGATCCCGCAGAACCGCGCGATCTGTTTTGGCCCCGACATCGCCTATGGTCTCTATGAAGTCACCGGCCGCCCCGAAGAATGCTGGGCGCGGATCGGCGACCGCTATCTGATCGCGGATGCGCTGGCCGACGACGCCCTGTCCGCTATGCGACTTGAGCCCGAGATGTGGCGCCGCCTGCGCGACGTGACAGCCGATGAGCTGAGCGCGATCACCTGCGCACACCCCCTGCGCGGGGCCGAGGGCGCGAGTGGCGAATGGGACTACGACGTGCCCTTGTTCCCGGCGGGCCACGTCACCGACGACGCGGGCACAGGCTTCGTCCACACCGCCCCCAGCCACGGCGACGATGACTATGCCATCGGCGTGCAGCACGGGCTTGAGATGACCTATAACATCGGCGACGACAGCGCGTTTCGTGCCGACTTGCCGTTCTTCGCGGGCGAACAAATCATCCGCCCCAACGGCAAACCCGGCAACGCCAACAAGGTGGTGATCGACAAACTGGTCGAGGTCGGTGGCCTGCTCGCCCGCCGCCGCATCACGATCTCGGACGCCCATTCCTGGCGCTCGAAAGCCCCGGTGATCCGCCTCAACCGCCCCCAATGGTTCGCCGCGATCGACAAACCGCTCGGAGACGGGATGGACACCCATGGCGAAACCATCCGCACCCGTGCGCTCACCTCCATTGACCAGCTGGTGAAGTGGACCCCGCAAACCGGGCGCAACCGCCTCTATTCCATGATCGAGGCCCGGCCCGATTGGGTGCTGTCGCGCCAGCGCGCCTGGGGCGTGCCGCTGACCTGTTTCGTCAAGAAGGGGGCCAAGTATGACGACCCCGATTACCTCTTGCGCGACGCCGCTGTGAACGCCCGTATCCTTGAGGCGTTCGAGGCCGAAGGTGCCGATGCATGGTACAAACCCGGCGCCAAGGAACGCTTCCTCGGAAATGACTACAACGCCGACGACTATGACCAAGTCTTCGACATCCTTGATGTCTGGTTTGACAGCGGCTCCACCCACGCTTTCGTCCTGCGCGACCGTGCCGACGGGACCGAGGACGGCATCGCCGACGTCTATATGGAAGGCACCGACCAGCACCGCGGCTGGTTCCATTCCTCGCTCTTGCAGGCCTGTGGCACCATCGGCCGCGCGCCCTATCGAAATGTGGTGACCCATGGGTTCACGCTGGACGAGAAGGGCAACAAAATGTCCAAATCGCTCGGCAACACCATCGTGCCCGACGAGGTGGTAAGCCAATACGGCGCCGACATCCTGCGCTTGTGGGTCGTGCAAACCGACTACACCGCCGACCAACGCATCGGGCCGGAGATCCTGAAAGGCGTCGCCGACAGCTATCGCCGCTTGCGCAACACAATGCGGTTCATGCTGGGCAACCTCGATGGGTTCACGGAAGAGGAGCGTATTGCGCCCGAAGACATGCCGGAGCTGGAACGCTGGGTCCTGCACCGCCTCGCCGAACTCGACCACAAGGTCCGCACCGGCTACGCGGCGTACGATTTCCAGGGCGTGTTCACCGCGCTCTTCAACTTCGCCACGGTCGACCTGTCGTCCTTCTACTTCGACATCCGCAAGGACGCGCTCTATTGCGATGGCCCTTCGGACCGTCGGAACGCCGCGCGCACCGTGCTCGACATCCTGTTCCACAGGCTCACCACCTGGCTCGCGCCAATGCTCGTCTTCACGATGGAAGAGGTCTGGCTGGAACGCTTCCCGGGCGACAACAGCTCCGTCCACCTGGTCGACATGCCCGCGACGCCCGCCGATTGGCTGGATGAATCGCTCGCGCAGAAATGGGCCGGCATCCGCCGCGTGCGCCGTGTCGTGACCGCCGCGTTGGAGATCCAGCGCCGTGACAAGGTGATCGGCGCCTCGCTGGAGGCCGCACCCATGGTACATGTGCGCGACCCCGACACGCTGAAGGCGGTCAAATCCGTGCCATTTGAGGACATATGCATCACCTCAGACATCACCCTGACCGGCGACCCGATCCCGGCAGAGGCGTTCCGCATGCCGGAAACCGAAGGCGTGGGCGTTGTGTTTGAAAAGGCGCGCGGGCAAAAGTGCCAGCGCTGCTGGAAGATCCTTCCCGATGTGGGCCAGCACGCAGACCCGCATGTTTGCCGACGGTGTTACATCGCGTTGGACGGCTGATGCCAAAGCTCTCGCCACAATGGGAAAGACACGATCCCGGCCCCGATCCGCGGGCCGGGGATGATTGCGGGCCCTACGCGGCTTGGGCGATTGCGGATGTTCTGGGGTTCCAAAGCTTGGGCGTTTCAATGGAACGCCTGCCGCCCGGTTCGCGATCCTCGCTGCGCCACCACCATTCGGATGAGGATGAGGTGGTTTATATCATCGCGGGCACATTGGTGCTGGTCGAAGAGGTCGAGACCACGCTTGTCCCCGGTGATGTGGCCGGATGGAAGGCAGGGCAGGGGACAGCTCATTGCCTGGAAAACCGCAGCGATACCGACGCGATAATTCTTGTCGCAGGCACACGCGGCAGTGCCGACACAGTGACCTATCCCGACCATGACCTTGTCAAACACCGCAACGCGGACGGGACCGAAACCCTCACGCGGCTGGACGGAACGCCCCTTGATCGCGACAGATGATGAGATCGCAGTTGCGCTGATGGCGCTGGCCGAAGCGCGGGGCCGGGACAAAAGCTTTTGTCCCTCCGAAGCCGCCCGCATGCTGGCCACCGATTGGCGCCCGCTGATGGCCGAGGTGCGCCGCGTCGCCGCGACCCTCCCGCTTATCGCCACGCAAAAGGGCGCACTCGTCGACCCACAAACCGCCAACGGTCCGATCCGGCTTCGCCTAGGTTAGGCGTCTTCCCCGTACAGCACTTGCTGCACCGCGCCCGCTGCCACTAGATAGATCGACGTCACCACCAGCCCCCAATGCGCCCAGCTTTGCGGATCGAAATCCACCCAGGCCGCCCAACCGGCAAAGAACGTCCAGGCAAACGCCATGGGCAGCGTGACACTGCGCCACCGCGCCGTGCGCACCGGGTGGACGAATTTCACCGGCAAGAACATCGCCACAGCCAGCACGCACACCAGCGCCAGGCTAACCCAAAAGTTCGGCTCCAAAGCAAACAGAACCAGCACCACCATGTTCCAGCATCCGGGGAACCCGGAAAAAGAGTGATCCTTTGTCTTCATGCGCGTATCGGCGAAATACATCGCACTGGTGAACACGATCACGATGATCGCAATCCACCCCGTCCACCCCGGCAACAGGCCCGAGGCAAACAGCGCATAGGCCGGGATGAACACATAGGTCAGGTAGTCGATGATCAGATCCAACAACTCGCCATCCCACTGGGGCGCGTTGGTCTTGACGTCGTATTTCCGCGCCAGTGGGCCATCGATGCCATCCACGGCAAAGGCCACCACCAGCCACAAAAACATCAGGCTCCACTGCGCCTCGACGGCGGCCAGCATGGCGAGCATCGCAAAGACCGCCCCACTGGCGGTCAGAAGGTGAACGGCAACAGCACGTGCTTGAAGGGTCATCGCAGTGTCATGAACGATTAGGTGTCTGGGCGCAAACCGATCACGCGCGCGGATGCGCCCTATCGTAAATTTCCATCAGGCGCGCCGTGTCGACGGCGGTGTAGGCCTGCGTTGTGGACAGCGATGCATGGCCCAACAGTTCCTGTATCGCGCGCAGATCACCACCAGATGCCAGCAGATGGGTGGCAAAGCTGTGCCGCATGGCGTGCGGCGTTACGCTCGCGGGCAGGCCAAGTTGCAGGCGCGCGGCCTCAACCACCTTTTGCACCACGCGCGCCGACAGGCGCTTGCCGCGCACGCCGAAAAACAATGGTGTTTCGGCGGTCAGTTCGAAAGGGCAGACGGCGGTATAGTCCGCCACCGCCGCCCGCGCGGCCGGGATCACCGGAACCAGGCGCTCTTTTCTGCCCTTGCCGGTGATCCGCAGGACATCGCCCAGCGGATGGGCATCGCCTCCCAGCGACAGCGCCTCTGATATGCGCAAGCCACAGCCGTAAAGCAGCGTGACCACGGCGGTATCCCGCGCGGCGACCCAGGGTTCCGACGCCTGCACATCGACCCGGTCAATCATCGCCCGCGCCGCATCCTCGGCCAGCGGGCGGGGCAGCTTGCGTCGGAAGCCGGGGCTGCGCGTGGCCAGTACAGCAGTGGGATCGAACCCATCGCGTTCCGCCAGCCAGCGCACGAAGCCTTTGACCGATGACAGCGATCGCGCCAGCGACCTTGCGGCCACGCCCCGCCCGCGTTCATGCGCCATCCAGGCGCGCATGTCCGACTGGGTAAGCGATTTCAGCCCGGCCGTGCCAAACCCATCGCCCTTGTGCCTTTGCATGAACGCCAAAAACCCCGTCACATCGGCGGTATAGGCGGTCTTGGTGTTTTCGCTGCGCCCCTTCAACGCCGACAAGCCGCGCAGCCAGTCTTGCAGGGCGGCGGCCAGGCCCGGGGACAGTTGTGTCGCTATGTCGGTGCTGGTCACGCCAGCCAGCGGCGGATCGCGCGTTCGACCGTGCCGGCAAAGAAGGTCAAAAGGTCGGTGCCTTGTGACGGCGCAAAAAGATGCGGGTCTTCGGCGCCAAGCGCCAGCATACCTGGCAAACGGCCAGGGCCCAGGTCCAGCATCAGACACGCCTCTGAACGGACCCACCCGGCCTTGTCGCCGTAAAGCCCACCTTCGGCCTCGGCCACCTGGCGCAGGGTGACCGTGCGCTGCGGTGCGTCGCGGCCGCGGCTCAGATAGGCATCGATGAACCCGCGCTCGACCACCGACAAAATGCCGGCGACACTGCTCAGGTCATCGCCCAGCGGCGCCTCATCGGTTTCTAACACCAGCCGGGCCGCATCAACGCGCAGTATGTCGGACACATCATCGCCCAGCCCGGTCAGAAAGCTTTCAAAATCCACCGGGTCCAGAAGGCGCAGCACCGCGCGGTGGATCTGGTTCGTTCCAGCCAGATTCTCATACGCCGCGGCAATCACGCTGCGATGCGCCTCTTCCAGGCGATCCAGGCGCGATTCCAACCGCTGCATCGCAATCCCGCGCAGATCGACGATGTTGGGGCCAAGCGCTCGCTCATTCGCGGCCACCAGTGCGCGCATCACATCGGCATCGTCGAGGATAACCTCGGGATCGGCCAGGATCTTTTCCCGCACCTCTTCGGTGACTTCTGCGATGCTTTTCATGGCCAGCCCCTTATCCCCGCAACACGGTTGGCAACGCGCTACAAGATGTTTTGTCCGGTCTTTTCCCAATCGGCCAGGAACGCATCAAGCCCTTTGTCGGTCAAAACATGCTCGGCCATCTTTTTGATGACCCCGGGTGGCGCGGTGGCCACATCTGCGCCGATCTTTGCGGCATCGGTCATGTGGTTGACCGTTCGGATAGAGGCGGCCAGTATCTGGGTTTCGTACCCATAGTTGTCGTAGATCTCGCGGATGTCCGCGATCAGATCCATCCCATCGAGGTTGATGTCATCCAGGCGCCCGATAAACGGCGAGATGAAAGTCGCGCCCGCCTTGGCCGCCAGCAGCGCCTGGTTGGCCGAGAAGCACAGCGTCACATTCACCATGCGCGCTTCGTCCGTCAGCACCTTACACGCCTTCAGCCCCGCCCAGGTCAGCGGCACCTTGATGGTGATGTTGTCGGCGATCTTGGCCAGTTCGCGCCCCTCGGCGATCATGCCGTCGGCGTCCAGGGCCACCGTCTCGGCGCTGACCGGGCCATCAACGATCTCGCAGATCTCTTTGGTTACTTCCTTGATGTCGCGGCCTGATTTCATGATCAGCGAGGGGTTCGTGGTGACCCCGTCAACCATGCCAAGCTCGTTCAGTTCGCGGATTGCATCGGTGTCTGCGGTGTCGACAAAGAATTTCATGGGGGCCGTCCTTGGGCTGCTATGCGCTGTTTTGGCGCCTTCTACCCCAAGCGGGCGGCCATCGAAAGCCCCGAGGCGCGGGGCATGACCGGACCGGGGGTCTTTGAGGAAGGCGCACTGGTCGCGGTGCTGACGACACAGCCGCTGGATCGGCTCTTGGATTACAAAGCGCCAGAAGGTGGCTGCGTCCAGGGCGCGTTTGTCGAGGTGCCGCTTGGCCCGCGCAAGGTGATCGGGGTGGTCTGGGGCCCGGGGGAGGGCGGTTATGACCTTGCCAAGGTCCGCTCTGTCCTGCGGGTGCTGGACGCGGTGCCGATGCGCGAAGAAATGGTGGAGTTTTTGACCCGCGCCGCCGCCTACACGCTGACCCCGATGTCTTCGATGCTGCGGCTGGCGACCCGCTCACCCGGTTTGGGTGATCCCCCGGCAATGCGGCGGGTCTACCGTCTTGGCACGGTGCAACCCGACCGGATGACCGACGCGCGCCGGCGGGTGCTTGAGACATTGCGCGACTATGGCGGCTTGTCCTTCACGCTGGGCGAGCTGGCCGAGGCCGCTGGCGTCACGCCATCGGTGGTCAAAGGTCTGGTGCAAAAGGGTGCGGTCGCCGAGGAACACAGCCCCCGGGATCTGCCCTATCCGCGACTGGAACCGGGACAAAGCGCCTATGACCTGACCACTGACCAGGCGGCGGCGGCCACAGTGTTGTGCGACGGTGTCACCAGCGGCACCTATGGCACAACGCTTTTGAAAGGCGTCACCGGGTCCGGCAAGACCGAGGTGTATCTCGAAGCCGTTGCCGCCTGTCTGCAACAGGGCCGCCAGGCCCTTGTCCTCTTGCCAGAGATCGCATTGACGGCCGAGTTCCTGTCACGCGTCGAGGCGCGCTTTGGCGCGCGGCCGGCCGAGTGGCATTCAGGCGTGACCCTGACCGAACGCCGCCGCTGCTGGCGCATGGTGGGCGAGGGCGGGGCCCAACTGATCGTGGGCGCGCGGTCGGCCTTGTTCCTGCCGTTCCGCGACCTCGGCCTGATCGTCGTGGATGAGGAACACGACACCTCCTACAAGCAGGAAGACGGTGTGCTCTACAACGCGCGGGATATGGCGGTGCTGCGTGCGTCGATCACCGGGGCACAGGTGGTCCTCGCCTCGGCTACGCCGTCGCTGGAAAGCTGGGCCAATGCGGAAGCAGGCAAGTACCGGCGGCTAGAGCTGACATCGCGGTTCGGGCCCGCGCAAATGCCTACGCTCGGCACCATCGACATGCGTGATGCAGGGCTACCTGCCACGCGCTGGATCTCTGACGAACTGGCGCGTGAGGTGTCGACCCGGATCGACGCCGGCGAACAGGCGCTTTTGTTCCTCAATCGCCGGGGCTATGCGCCAGTGACGATCTGCCGGGCCTGCGGGCACCAGATCGGGTGTGACAACTGCGATGCGCGGATGGTCGAACATCGGTTTCTCAAACGCCTTGTCTGTCATCAATGTGGGGAGACAAAGCCCATCCCCTCCGTCTGTCCCAGTTGCGGGGCCGAAGACCGGCTGGCCCCGGTGGGCCCGGGGGTGGAACGCCTGGGCGAGGAAACCAAGGCGCTATTCCCCGATGCGCGCGTGGCGGTGCTGTCATCCGACCTGTTCGGATCGGCCCGTGCGCTCAAGGCGCAGATCGAGGCGATTGCCGCGGGCGAGGCCGAT
Organism: Pseudomonadota bacterium; assembly: GCA_039820585.1. Lineage (GTDB taxonomy): Bacteria > Pseudomonadota > Alphaproteobacteria > Rhodobacterales > Rhodobacteraceae > JBCBGF01. Next base: position 24,547 of record JBCBPV010000022.1, on the reverse strand, counting down.
ATCATCATCGGGACGCAACTGGTCGCCAAGGGGCACAACTTTCCGCTGCTGACGCTCGTGGGCGTAATCGACGCCGATCTAGGCTTGCAAGGCTCTGACCTGCGCGCGGCCGAAAGGACGTTTCAACTAATGCGCCAGGTCGCGGGTCGGGCGGGGCGGGCGGAACGTCCAGGCGCCGCGCTTTTGCAGACCTACCAACCCGAACACCCGGTGATCCGCGCAATCCTGTCAGGCGAGGAAGAGGCGTTCTGGCGCGCCGAGGCGGCGGAGCGTAAGGCCGCAGGCGTGCCTCCCTATGGCCGCATGGCCGGGATCGTCTTGTCCTCACCCGATGTGCAGGCGGTGTTCGATCTGGGCGCTGATATGGCCCGCCGCGACGGGCCGTTGCGCCAGATCGGGGCGCAGGTGTTCGGCCCTGCACCGGCGCCCATTGCCCGTATCCGGGGGCGGCACCGCGTGCGGTTGCTGGTCAAGGCCGACAAGACCGCCCCACTGCAATCGGCCCTGTCGGACTGGCTGCGCCAGTTCCGGCCCAAGGGCGATCTGCGCATGGCCGTGGATATCGACCCGCAAAGCTTTTTCTAAAGCGCGTTAAGGCACCCGAAACGGGAAGGTCAGGCCAAAGCTGAACACCGCATCTGCCACTTGGCCATCGCCCGGCAGAAACTGTACGAACAGGTGGCGATAATATACCCGCAGACCCGCCACCGGGACCACGTCCCCGTGATGCAGGCGAAAGTTGCGCCCGGTGTCGGGGTAATAGGCCCAACCGGCAAAGAAGTTCATCCGCCATGCGGGCCGCTGCAACACCGGAAACGCCATCGTCGCGGCGACCGACACATCGCCATAGCTGTTTTGAAACGCCCCGAACGTATAGCTGAACGACCTGTCCCAACTGAGAAACAGGCCGGGATTGAACTCTTCAAACTCTTCCTGTGCGTTCACGTGCCGCGATCCCAAATGGATCGACACCCGGTCGGGCGGCGCGGCGGTGGCCGAAAGCGCGGTCACAAGGACCAGAACACAAGCAAGGACAAGGCGCATGGGGCAGGGCAACGTGGTTGCGACGGTTGCCCCCTAGTCGCCGTTAAGGATGAATATCGCGTTGACGGGCACGCTGGTCTTTTGCATCCCGGGGGCGTAGCAGGGGCCCATGCAGATCGTGCGCCTGTCCGACGCTGATGCGCTGCCCTGGTGGCGCCGGCCCCTTCCGCTTTTGGTGCTGATGGCCACGGCGATGCCGTTGGCCTATGCCACCTGGTCGGCACTTCTCAATAATTTCGTGATCGAAGCCGCCGACTTTTCGGGGGTTGAGATCGGTTGGCTGCACACCGTGCGCGAGATCCCGGGCTTTTTGGCCATTGGGGTGATCGCGATCATCATCTTCATGCGCGAACAGGTGCTGGGGCTGGTGGCCCTGATCATGCTGGGGGTGGCGACGGCGCTGACGGCCTATTTCCCATCGTTGGGCGGGATCTTGGCGATCACGATGATCTCATCCATCGGGTTTCACTACTACGAGACGGTGAACCAGTCGCTGCAACTGCAATGGATCGAGAAATCAAAGGCCCCACAGACCATCGGCTGGCTGATGGCCGCGGGCTCTGGCGCGTCGCTTTTGTCTTACGGACTTCTGGTCCTCACCTGGCGCGCCTTCGATCTTAGCTATCACTTCGTCTACATGGTCGCCGGCGGCACCTGCGTGGCCATCGCTGTGTTTTGCATGCTGGCCTATCCGCAGTTCGAGGCCCCGAACCCCCAGACCAAAAAGCTGATCCTGCGCAAACGCTATTGGCTGTACTATGCGCTGCAATTCATGTCCGGCGCACGGCGGCAGATCTTCATCGTCTTCGCAGGCTTCATGATGGTCGAGCGTTACGGCTTTGACGTGCAACAGATCACCGCGCTTTTTATGGCCACGCTGGTGGCCAACATGATCGCCGCCCCGCTGTTGGGCCGGGTTGTCGCCTATTACGGCGAACGACTGGCGCTGGTGGTCGAGTATGGCGGGCTCTTGGCGATCTTCCTGCTCTATGCTGGGCTTTATGTGTTCGAATGGAACGGGGTCGTCGCGGCGGCGCTGTATATGCTGAACAACATCTTCTTCGCCCTGGCACTGGCGATCAAAACCTATTTCCAGAAAATCGCCGATCCCGGGGATATCGCCCCCACTGCCGCCGTCGCGTTTACCATCAACCACATTGCGGCGGTGTTCCTTCCTGCCGCCCTTGGCTACCTCTGGATCGTGTCGCCCATCGCGGTGTTCATGTTGGCCGCCGGGATGGCCGCGACCTCGCTTGGTTTGTCGCTTCTGGTCCCGCGCCACCCCGAGGCGGGGCATGAAACGGTCTTCGCCCGCGGTCTGCCCACACCGGCAGAGTAGAAGCGGGGCCGTCCCGCGCCTATATCTACCCCAAGCGCAGCACAGGAGATTGCAGATGTTTCTCTTCCAGCAAAAGAAAATGGAAATGGTCGGCCCCGATGCGGCCCTGCCAGGCCGGTCCATGGCCATCCCGACCGCAGAGACCCACTTCGTCAATGGCCGCCCCCTGGACGCCGCCGTGCCCGAGGGCATGGAAGAGGCGATGTTCGGAATGGGCTGTTTTTGGGGCGTCGAGCGGATGTTCTGGAACCTGCCCGGTGTCTGGCTGACCATGGTGGGCTATGCGGGCGGCTATACGCCCAACGCCACCTATGAAGAAGTGTGTTCGGGTCAGACCGGCCATAACGAGGTTGTGCGCGTGATCTACGATCCATCGGTCACCAGCTACGAAGACCTCTTGAGGGTGTTCTGGGAAGGCCACGACCCGACCCAGGGCATGCGCCAGGGCAATGATCGCGGCACTCAGTACCGGTCAGGCATCTACACCTATTCCGACGCGCAACAGGCCGCGGCAAAGCGGACGCGCGATGCGTTTCAGCCCCGACTGGGTGCCTCGGGCTATGGTCCGATCACGACCGAGATTGTGGAGGCGCCGACCTTCTACTTCGCCGAGGATTACCATCAACAGTATCTCGCCAAGAACCCGGCGGGCTATTGCGGGATCGGTGGCACCGGTGTGACCTGCCCGATCGGGACCGGGGTCGCCTGACGACCCCAAAGGCCGCGTGGATTACCGGATCCATATTCTGGGCGCTAGCGGGACTGGCACATCGACGCTTGGCCGGGCGCTTGCCTCGGCGCTGGGTCTGCAGGCGTTCGACACAGATGATGTGTTCTGGCAGCCCACCGATCCCCCCTTCACCATCAAGCGACCGGTGCCGGACCGCTTGCGGTTGATGGAAGAGCTGTTTCTGCCGCGCCCCAACTGGGTGCTTTCGGGCTCGTTCGTCAGCTGGGGCGATCCCATCGTGCCACGCCTGACGCATGTGCTGTTCCTGACCGCCCCCGCAGGCCCGCGCCTCGCCCGACTGCGCGCGCGCGAGAGGCAGCGCTATGGCCCCCGCATCGCGCCAGGCGGGGACCGCGAGGTGGCGTTCAAGGGCTTCCTCGACTGGGCGATGAGCTATGATCAGCCCGATTTCGAAGGTCGCAGCCGTCCGGCCCACGAACGCTGGCTGGGCGCATTGCCCTGTCCGGTGATCCGGCTTGATGCGTCCGGACCTCCGGCTGAGGTATTGGAAAACGCCCTGGCCGCGCTTGACCCCAGCATCAGCGGATCATAGGGCCGGGCGCGACACCGCCCAGGAGCTTGCGCGCATGCCCACCTACACTGCCCTGACAACTCTGCCGGGCCCCGCCGCCGCCGAGCGTTTGGGCGCGGCGATGGAACGCCTCAACCCCGCGCCAACCGGCATCGGCGTGTTCGAGGTGGAAGATGGCTCGGGCCTGTGGGAAATCGGCGGCTACTTTGCCGACGCCCCGGATGAGACCGCGCTGGCCGTTCTGGCTGCGGCTTTCGATGCCAAGCCCTTCGTTGTGTCTGAGGTGCCCGATGTCGATTGGGTTGCCAAGGTCCGGCGCGAGTTGTCGCCTGTCGCCGCTGGGCGCTTCTTTGTCTATGGCGGGCATGATGCCGACAAGCTGCCCCACGGCGCCATCGGCCTGCGGATTGAGGCGGCGATGGCCTTTGGCACCGGTCATCATGGCACGACACTGGGCTGTCTGCGCGCGCTCGATCGGCTGGCAGATGTGGGGTCTCCCCCGGCGCGCGTGGCCGATATCGGCTGTGGCACGGCGGTTCTTGCGATGGCCGCCAAGAAACTGTGGCCCGGCGCCGATGTGCTGGCCGCCGACATTGATCCTGTCGCCGTAGAGGTGGCCGAGGCGAACATGGCGGCCAACGCACTGGCCGGGGCCATTCCCTGCCTGGTTGCCGCCGGATTTGACCATCCTATGCTGCGCGACAAAGCCCCGTTTGACCTGGTTTTCGCCAATATCCTCAAGCGTCCGCTGATCGAACTGGCCCCTGCAATGGCCAGCACCACAGGCACAGGATCTCACGTGATTCTCTCAGGTCTTCTCAATGAACAGGCGGGTGACGTGCGCGCCGCCTATGCGCAATCTGGCTTCAATGAGGTCGAATCCGAGCGGATTGTCGACTGGACCACGCTTGTCCTGCGCAAAATCTGACGGAAACACTCCGTCTAGCCCCTACCACGCCCCATTTGCCGTAAATTGACCGCAATTCGCACCACACTGTTGTGGTCGAGGGGCGTGGGTATTGGAGCGTGTAATGGGTGACACGAACATGAAGAATTATTACCAGCGTCTGGACCGGATCGGTCGGACGCATAACGAGCTTGCGAAGGGCTACGTGACCGAGGTGACCAATGACGGGCTGATCGTCCATCGTCCGCGCCGGGTGCGTCGGGGCCTGCTCCCATGGCGCGGGATCCTGTTTGTCCTGGTGATGGGCATGCTCTTCAAGGCGCTTCTTCTGGCCTATATCGGCGAGGCGGAATATGCCTCGCGCGTGGCCAGCCTTCAGGCCGGGACGACCGCCGAACAGGTCGGCGCCTTCGTGATGAAGGCCGATCCAGTGACGCAATACATTGCCGGATTTATCGCGCCCTACATCAAGTAGCCGCGCAAACGCTGAAACGAAAAAGGCCGCACCAGTATATCCGGCGCGGCCTTTGCCTGTTCTGGAGACAAGGTTTACTTCGTCGCGATGACGTCGATGTCGCCACGGACCAGGCCGATATCGTCCAGTTCACGGTTCGACAGCGACGAAAGCGCCTTCCGGGTGGCGCGCGCGTCGTTCCAGGCAATCACAGCGTTGATCGTATTTGCAAAGCGGGCCCCAATCGAGGATCCGCCGATTTGCGAACGGGGCATGTCATAAAGTGCCATCTGGGGCCTCCTTAGTAAGTCTGGTGTTGTGATGCGCACTGCATCTATTCGCCCAATTAGGAGGCGGGAATAGAACGGACAAGCAGCTATTTTTGCATGGGTGTCATGCGAGAACTGCATATGTCGCAAATGGGTGTAAGCCGTTGCAGAAATTGCCATAATTAACGATTTCGCGATCTAAAATCGTCATGAAAAATGCCGTTTGCGACACGCGCGGTTTCGATGTCGTGAACAGCGTCTGAAAGCGACATCTGGCTTTGTCGTTGGCAGATGTTCGCGGTTCGTGCTAACCCGTGTCGCAAAAGCAACAAGAGCAGGACAGGCATGCGTGTTTTGGGCATTGATCCCGGGCTACGCGCCCTTGGATGGGGTGTGATCGATGTCGCCGGATCGCGACTCAGCCATGTGGCAAACGGCGTGTGCCGGTCGGAGGGTGCTGATCTCGCCGCCCGTCTGCTGAGCCTGTATGACCAACTCACCGATATCGTCGCCCGCTTTGCCCCCACCGCCGCCGCCGTGGAACAGACCTTTGTGAACAAGGACGGCGCCAGCACGCTGAAATTGGGCCAGGCGCGCGGCATCGCACTTTTGGTGCCTGCACAGGCGGGGCTGGCGGTTGGGGAATACGCGCCGAACTCTGTCAAGAAGGCGGTTGTGGGCGTGGGCCATGCCGACAAGCACCAAATCGGGCATATGGTGGCCCTGCAACTGCCGGGTGCCAAGCCTGCGGGCCCAGATGCCGCCGACGCGCTGGCGATTGCGATCTGCCACGCCCATCACCTGCAATCAGTCTCGCGCTTGGCGGATGCGTTGGGGCGCGCATCATGATCGGGCGTCTGGCGGGCCGGATCGATTATCGCGGATCGGACAATGTGCTGATCGACGTGGGCGGTGTGGGATATGTTGTCCACGTCTCAGACCGCACGCTGGCCGCCTTGCCCGGCGTGGGAGAGGCGGCGGCACTCTATACCGACCTTCTGGTGCGCGAAGACCTGTTGCAGCTGTTTGGCTTCACGACACTGGTGGAGAAGGAATGGCATCGTCTGCTGATGAGCGTTCAGGGCATCGGTGCCAAAGCGTCCATGGCGATCTTGGGCACGCTGGGGCCGGACGGTGTCAGCCGCGCGATTGCGATGGGCGACTGGTCGGCGGTCAAGGCCGCGCCCGGCGTTGGCCCCAAGATCGCACAGCGGGTAGTGAATGAGCTGAAGGATAAGGCCCCCACTGTCATGGCGATGGCCGCACCCTCAGCACCCGCGCCCGTTGCGCCCGGCACCGCTGCCGACCCGCTGATCGAGCCCGTTTTGCAAACCGCTCCCTCCGGCGCGGCCCAGGCCGAAGCCCTCTCGGCCCTTGGCAACCTCGGCTACGCCCCGTCCGAGGCGGCCCGCGCCGTAGCCGAAGCCGCCAGCGACAACCCACAGGCTGACACCGCCGCCCTCATCCGCGCCGCATTGCGCCGTCTGGCCCCGGCGGGGTAGGGCATGTCCATGGCCGAACCCGATCCCACCCTGCGCCCAGAGCCGCAGCCCGAAGACACCGACCGCGCCCTGCGCCCACAGTCACTGGGTGAGTTCATCGGTCAGGCCGAGGCACGCGCCAACCTGGCCGTCTTCATCGAAAGTGCCCGGCGCCGGGGCGAGGCGATGGATCACACGCTGTTTCACGGTCCCCCCGGCCTTGGCAAAACCACGTTGGCGCAAATTATGGCGCGCGAATTGGGTGTGAGCTTTCGCATGACGAGCGGCCCGGTGCTGGCCAAAGCGGGCGATCTGGCCGCGATCCTCACCAACTTAGAGGCGCGCGACGTCCTGTTCATCGATGAAATCCACCGATTGAACCCCGCCGTGGAAGAGGTGCTCTATCCCGCGCTGGAAGACTTTGAGCTTGATCTCGTGATCGGCGAAGGCCCCGCCGCCCGCACTGTCCGCATCGAACTACAACCTTTCACCCTTGTCGGTGCCACCACGCGCCTCGGCCTGCTGACCACCCCCTTGCGCGATCGCTTCGGCATCCCAACCCGACTGCAATTCTACACGGTGGACGAACTGCACGAGATCGTCACCCGCGGCGCCCGCCTGATGGGCATCGCCGCCGAACCAGACGGGTTGCGCGAGATCGCCAAACGCGCCCGCGGCACACCCCGCATCGCAGGTCGCCTCCTCCGCCGAGTCGTCGATTTCGCGCTGGTCGAAGGCGACGGTCTGATCAACCGCAAGCTGGCCGACAACGCGCTTACCCGCTTGGGTGTCGATCACATCGGCCTCGACGGCGCCGACCGCCGTTACCTCACACTCCTGGCCGAGAACTACGGCGGCGGCCCGGTCGGGATCGAGACGATCTCGGCCGCCCTATCGGAAAGCCGCGACGCGCTGGAAGAGGTGATCGAACCCTACCTTTTGCAATCCGGCCTGATCCAGCGCACGCCGCGTGGTCGAATGCTGGCACACAAAGCCTGGACGCACCTTGGCCTCGATGCCCCCAAACGCGCCGGTGATCTCTTCGATGACGCCTGAGGACGTCACGGCCCATTTCACGCGGTCAGACGGCAGCTACCGCTTCGCGCGCTGGGGCCGCCCGCTGGCCCCTGTCGTGTTCGGGGTGGAAGCGGAAACGCTGGGCATCGTCAAAGGCGCGTTTGAGGCGGTGACCGTGCTGGCAAACCACCAGATGTCTGAGACCGACCCCGAACTGGGCGCCAACACCATGGTCTTCTTCATCCGTGAGTGGCAAGAACTGACCGACACCCCCAACCTCGACCGCCTGATCCCCGACCTGGCACCGCTCGTGGATCGCCTGATTCAAGCTGACGCCAACCAATACCGCATCTTCCGCTTTGATGAGGCGAACGCCATCAAGGCGTGCTTCATCTTCATCCGTATGGACAAACACATGTCCGCCGTCCCTGCCGAAACCCTCGCCCTCAACCAGGTTGTGCAGTCGATCCTGCTGTGGTCCGACACCGCGTTCACGCGGACCTCACCGCTCGCCGTCGTCCCAGACAACGGCACCACAATCCTGCGCCCTGACATCGCGGGGCTGATCCGCGCAGCCTATGACCCGGTGCTGCCCGCCTTTGCCGATGATCCCAGCCACGGCTTGCGCCTCTTCGCGCGCATGGGCCCCACCCAATGAGCCACACGTTCACCTGCCGCGTCTATTACGAGGACACAGACCTCGCCGGCATCGTCTACTACGCCAACTACCTCAAATTCATCGAACGCGCCCGGACCGAGTTCGTGCGCGCTATCGGAATTGACCAGGCTGAACTGAAGGAAAACCAAGGCATCGTCTTCGCCGTCCGCCGGGTTGAGGCTGACTACCTCACGCCCGCACGTTTCGATGACATGCTCACGGTGACCACCACTGTCACCGGTCTCACCGCCGCCCGCATCCATTTGCAGCAAACCGTCGCCCGCGCCGAGACGCCGATCTTCGACGCAAACGTCACGCTCGTCGCCCTGACCGGGGCTGGCAAACCCGCCCGACTGCCAGCAACGATCCGCCATGCGCTGGATATTGCCTAAGAACGTGGCGAAACTGACGCAGTTGTGTTGGCTTTCCCCCTATTGATCCGCTACGGTGTGGCTAACGTTGAGCCGTGGAAAACCATGGCCAGTTGGGAAAGAGCAGGCAGATGGAAACCGAAACCCTCGCTTTGGCGCAGGAGATTGATTTCTCCATGTGGGGCCTATTTCTGCGCGCCACGATCACCGTCAAAATCGTTATGGTCGTACTTGTCCTGGCCTCGTTCTGGGCCTGGGCCGTCATCATTCAGAAACTCTTCGACTACCGCCGTGCCCGTTCGCAGGCCGATATGTTCGACCGGGCTTTCTGGTCGGGTCAGCCGCTCGATGAGCTTTATGACCAGATCGGCGACCGCCCGCGTACCGCGTCCGAACGCGTGTTCGTGTCCGGCATGGTCGAATGGCGCAGATCCCATCGCGACGATGGCGGATTGATCGCAGGCGCCCAGTCGCGCATCGATCGCTCGATGGATGTGGCCATCGCCAAAGAGGCCGAGGGGCTGAACAAGGGCCTCGCGCTGCTGGCCACTGTCGGCTCGACCTCACCCTTCATTGGCCTCTTTGGCACGGTCTGGGGCATCATGCATTCGTTCATCGAGATCGCGAAGCAGCAGTCCACCAACCTCGCCGTCGTCGCCCCGGGCATTGCCGAGGCGCTGTTGGCCACGGGTCTGGGGCTTTTGGCGGCCATTCCAGCGGTGATATTCTATAACAAACTTTCCGCCGATAGTGATCGTATCGTGTCAGGATACGAAGCCTTTGCCGATGAGTTCGCCACCATCCTCAGCCGCCAGTTGGATCGCTGAGCATGGGGGCCGGGGTCATGGACAGCGGCGGTGGGGACGTCGGACGCCGCCGCAGACGCCGCCGCGCGCGCCCGATGTCTGAGATTAACGTTACGCCCTTTGTCGACGTGATGTTGGTGCTCTTGATCATCTTCATGGTCGCCGCCCCGCTTCTCACGGTTGGTGTGCCTGTGGAGTTGCCCAAGACCGCAGCAGAGGCTTTGCCGACAGAACAGGAAGAGCCGTTGACCGTCACGCTGACTGCAGAAGGCGGGGTGATGATCCAGACCACCGACGTGGAACTCGGCAACCTGATCCCCCGGCTTCAGGCGATTGCGTCAGAACGCGACGATGACAAGATCTTCCTGCGCGCAGACGGGGCAATCCCTTACGAGCAGGTGATGCAAGTGATGGGCGCGCTCAACGCCGGTGGCTTTGGCTCCATCGGGCTTGTCACCGACACCGAGGGCCCGCGCCTTGATGGGCGGGATGAGTAGGGCGCAGGGGTGCAGATCGGATACGCGATATCCGGGGCGGCGCACGCGCTGTTCATCCTCGGTCTCCTGTTCGGCGGGGTCTTCGCCCGTGATCGGTTGCCGCCCATGACCGTGGCCGACGTCACCACAATTTCCGAGGCCGAGTTCGCGGCTCTGTTTCCCCCCGCCATAGCGCCCGAGACCGTGACGGAGTTGGAGCAACCCGCACTCCCCACGCCCGAGGAAACTGCGCAACAGACGCCCGAGGCCGACGCGGCGCCCCAGATCGCGGCTTTGCCCACGCCCACGACACCCGATGTCCCCGATACGCCCGACCCGGTGGTGCCCGCGCCCCTGAACGAAGCCGAGGTCAGCGACGAGGCACCCGTCGCCCCCGCGCCCCCGGCCGAGCTTGATGATCGCCCCCTTGGCCCGACTGAAAGCGCGCCAGCCCCCGCTGACCGCGTGGCCCCCACACCCTCGGCCCCGTCCGAGCCGCAGGTGGAGGCCGCGCCCGAGGTGGTGGAACAGACCGCGCCGGACCCGATTGCCGAGGATCCCGTGCAGGAGGAAGAGGCCGCAGCCCCCGAAGAGGCCACGACCGAGATCGTTACCGAGGCCGAAGAAACCGCCAACACCGCGCCTGCCGCTTCGCCCCGTCCCCAAAGCCGCCCCGAACGCCCCGCGCCCCAAGTGGCCGAAACGCCTGCGCCCGAAGAGGCTGAGGTTGACGACACCGCCACCGCGATCGCCGCCGCGGTGGCCGAAGCGACAGAGAACGCAGTGCCCCAGCCCGCGCCTGTGCCCACCGGTCCACCGCTCAGCGGGGGTGAACGGGATGCGCTGCGCGTAGCCGTCCAGAACTGTTGGTCGGTGGATGTCGGTTCGCAATCGGCGAACGTGACCGTGACTGTCGCGGTGTCGATGAACCGTGATGGTACGTTGGTGAACAACCAGGTGCGGCAGGTCGATGCCTCTGGCGGCGACGACAGCGCCCAACGCGCGGCGTTTGAAAAGGCCCGCCGCGCAATCCTGCGCTGCCAGCGCGGCGGCTTCCCCCTGCCGGCCGAAAAATACGACCATTGGCGAGAAATTGAGATGACCTTCAATCCCGAAGGAATGAGGTTGAAATGAGCATAGCCCGATACCTGACAGCCCTTTACCTGATGGCCGTTGGCCTGGCGTTCCTGCCCTATCCCGGCCACGCCCAACAGGGCCCCCTGAGGATCGAGATCACCGAAGGCGTGATCGAGCCGTTGCCCTTCGCCGTCTCCAGTTTCGTGTCCGAGGCGCCCGGGGCCACCACCTTCGCCGACTCGATCAGTCAGGTGATTGGGCAAAACCTGTCGGGCACAGGGCTCTTCCGGGAAATCCCGCGGGGGGCGTTTATCTCGCAAGTCACCAATTTCGACAGTCCCGTGCAGTACGCTGACTGGAAGGCGATCAATGCGCAGGCGCTTGTCACAGGGTCGGTCAATGTGGCCAGTGATGGCCGCCTGATCGTCAAGTTCCGGCTGTTCGATGTGTTCTCAGAGGCGCCTCTGGGCGAGGGCCTGCAATTCGTCGGCGATACCGAAGACTGGCGGCGGATGGCGCATAAGGTGTCCGACCAGGTCTATAGCCGGATCACCGGCGAGGCGGGGTATTTCGACAGCCGGATCGTCTTCGTCTCGGAAACCGGCCCCAAGAACGCGCGGGAAAAACGTCTTGCAGTGATGGATTATGACGGCGCGAACCTGCAATTCCTCACCGATGCCTCGGCCATTGTGCTGGCACCGCGCTTCTCGCCCCAGGGCGACCGCGTGCTTTATACAAGCTATGAAACCGGCTTCCCGCAGATCTATGAGCTTAACGTCGCCTCCGTCCAGCGCCGTCAATTGAACGTGCCAGCCGAGGCGATGACCTTCGCCCCACGCTATGCCCCCAACGGCCAAACGGTGGTCTTTTCTCTGGCCCAACGGGGCAACACCGACATCTACACGCTTGACCTCAGCTCTGGGCAAAGCCAGCGCCTGACCTCGGCCCCATCTATCGAAACCGCCCCCAGCTTTTCGCCCGACGGCAGCCAGATCGTGTTTGAAAGCGACCGCTCAGGCTCTCAACAGCTCTACGTCATGCCCGCGCGCGGGGGCGAACCCCGCCGGATCAGCTTTGGCCCAGGGCGCTACGGCACGCCGGTCTGGTCACCCCGCGGCGATCTGGTGGCCTTCACCAAACAGAATGAAGGCCGCTTCCACATCGGCGTCATGCGCACCGATGGCAGCGAGGAACGCCTGCTCACCGCCTCGTTTCTTGACGAGGGGCCAACCTGGTCGCCCAATGGCCGCGTGATCATGTTCACCCGCGAAACCGCGGGGGCCACCGGGCGGCCTGCGCTGTTTTCGGTCGATATCTCGGGGCGCAACCTGCGGCGCGTGCCCATCGACGGGGCGGGGTCCGATCCGGCGTGGTCCCCGCTTTTGCAGTAGAAGGCAAGTTTTCAAAGCCTGCGGGGAATGCTATCCTTGCAGGAAAAGAGCAGCGAGCAACCAACAGGACATCACCATGACACTGACAAGATACGCATTGCTTCTGACCGCCGTCGCGGTGCTTGGCGCCTGTTCGACCAGCGCGGACCGGTTCGGCACCGGCACCACCGACGCGGCTGCGGGCATCGGCACGTCTGGCCTTGGCGATCCAAGCGACCCGACCTCATTGGCCTATTTCCAGCAAACGGTCGGCGACCGCGTGCTGTTCGTGGTCGACCAGTCCACGCTGACCCCCGCAGGCCAATCCACGGTAGCCCAGCAGGCCGCGTTCCTGACCTCGAACCCAGAATACACCGCCATCATCGAAGGCCATGCCGACGAACGCGGGACACGGGAATACAACCTTGCCCTTGGCGCCCGGCGCGCCAGCGCGGTGCAGGATTACCTCGTGACCCAGGGTGTGGCCCCCAACCGTCTGCAAACCGTGACCTACGGCAAGGAACGCCCGCTTGAGGTCTGCTCGGACGAGGCGTGCTATAGCCAGAACCGCCGGGCCGTGACCGTGCTGGCCGCCGGTCTGGGGAGCTAAGAAAAGGACCGGATCATGATCCGTGCGCGTATCCTAGCCCTAAGCCTCGTGCTCATCGCGCCATCCGCCATCGCGCAGGACCGCGACCAGACGCTGGCCGATATCCGGCAAGAGCTGACGGTGCTGTTCGTCGAAATCCAGCGCCTGAAGCGCGAGATGTCGACCACGGGCAGCCCCTCTGTGCCGCTCGCCGGCACCTCGGCGCTGGAACGGATCGACGGGATCGAGGCAGAGCTTCAGCGCCTGACAGCCGCGACCGAGCGCTTGCAAAACCGCGTGGACCGGATCGTGACCGATGGCACCAACCGGATCGGCGATCTGGAGTTTCGGTTGGTCGAACTGGAAGGCGGCGATATCAGCACGCTGGGCGAGACGACGACGCTGGGCGGGGATACCGGCCTGCCGGTGGCGGGCCTACCCGCGCCCCAAGGCCAGACCGGCGGTGCGCAACTGGCGGTGGGCGAACAGGCCGATTTCGACGCCGCGAAGGCCGCGCTGGATGCAGGCGACTACGACACTGCCGCGACCCAGTTCGCGACCTTTACCGAGACCTATATCGGTGGCCCCCTGACCGGCGAGGCGCATTTTTGGCGGGGTGAAGCGCTGACCGCGATGGGCGACAATGAGGCTGCGGCCCGCGCCTATCTCGACAGCTTTTCGGGCGACCCCGATGGGTTGATGGCGCCGGATGCGTTGCTGCGTCTGGGCTTGTCCCTGGAGCAGCTGGGCCAGGTCAATGAAAGCTGTCTGATGCTGGGCGAAGTAACCACGCGCTTCCCGGCCTCGGCCGCATCGCTCGATGCCCAAGCCGCGCGTGCCAATCTGGGATGCGGGTGAGCGTGCAGACCGGCGCCGCGCTGGCGCAGTTCTACACCCACCGGACCCCCTCACACCTCGGCGTTGCCGTCTCTGGCGGCAGCGACAGCCTGGCGCTGTTGCATCTGTTGCACGACTGGGGGCAGGCCACGCTCAGCGTCGCGACCGTGGACCACGGCCTGCGCCCCGGCTCGGCGGGCGAGGCAGCGCATGTGGCCGCAATCTGCGACGGGCTTGGCCTGCCCCACACCGTGCTGACCTGGGAAGGGTGGGACGGCAAAGGCAACCTGCAGGATCAGGCCCGGCGCACCCGCTATGCACTGCTTGCCGATTGGGCCAAGGCCGCGGGGGTGGAAGCGGTCGCACTGGGCCACACCCGCGATGACGTGGCCGAGACCTTTCTGATGCGCCTTGCCCGCGGTGGCGGTGTCGATGGGCTGGCCGCCATGGCCGGGCGGTTCGATCGCGACGGCATGGATTTTCATCGCCCGGTTCTGTCAGTGGCACGGGACGATTTGCGCGCGTTTCTGACCGAGCGGCGCGTTCGCTGGGCTGAAGACCCCTCAAACGACGACCTCGCCTTTGATCGCGTGAAGGCGCGTCATGCGATGCACCATCTCGCCGATCTGGGGCTGACGGCTGAGACGCTTGCCGACGCCGCCCGCAACCTGTCCGAGGCGCGCACGGCGCTGGCACAGACCGCGGCAGAGTGGGCGGCAAAGGCCGTGACCTCCACCGCGGGCGATCTGATCTTTGACCGCACGGCGCTCAACCAGCGCCCGGCAGAGCTGCGGCGGCGCCTTCTGGCCGGCGCGCTGTGCTGGGTGGCGTCGGCCGAATATCCGCCGCGCCGCGCAGCCCTGGCCGATGTGGAAAGGGCGGTGTCCGAGGTGCGCAACACAACGCTGCATGGCTGCCGCATTATGGTGACCGATATGACCGTGCGGATCACGCGCGAACACGCCGCCGTCGCCACCCTGGCCGGCCCTGTTGATGCGATCTGGGATCACCGCTGGACGGTGGACGGCCCTGCCAACCCAGGGCTGGAACTGCGCGCCCTGGGCGAGGCCGTCATGCAATGCCCCGACTGGCGGGCGACGGGTCTGCCGCGCGCAACGCTCTTGGCCTCACCCGCGATTTGGCAGGGTCAGACGCTGGTTGCGGCCCCGGTTGCGGGGTTTGGCGCAGGCTGGACCGCCACGCCAAAGCGCGTGGAGGATTTTGTCGCATCGCTCATCTCGCATTGAACATCTGCCCCAAACCTCTATTTTAGTGCGGTGACGGTAGCGTGGCGCTTTCCCGCGCCCGACCGAAATTCAAAGGAGATCTCCTTGGGCAACGCGCGCAATATCGCCTTCTGGGTCGTGCTATTTCTGCTGATCCTTGCGCTTTTCAACCTGTTTTCAGGCAGTCAGTCGACAATGTCGTCGCGCTCGATCAGCTATTCGGAGTTCGTGACGCTCGCCGATAGTGGCCAGGTTTCGAACGTGGTACTGGATGGTGAGCGGATTACGTTCCGCAGCGCGGATGGCAATGACTATGTCACAATCCGGCCTGACGGGACCGATATCACCGAACGGTTGATCGAAAATAACGTGACTGTGAGCGCCCGTCCGCAGGAACAATCTGGCTTTACAACGATCCTGATGACGTTCCTGCCGTTCATCATCCTGATCGGCGTCTGGATCTATTTCATGAACCGGATGCAGGGCGGTGGCCGTGGCGGGGCGATGGGCTTTGGCAAGTCGCGCGCCAAGCTCCTGACCGAGAAACATGGCCGGGTGACGTTTGATGACGTGGCCGGCATTGACGAGGCCAAGGAAGAGCTGGAAGAGATCGTGGAGTTCCTGCGCAATCCGCAGAAATTCTCCCGCCTGGGCGGCAAGATCCCCAAAGGCGCGCTGCTTGTGGGTCCGCCGGGTACCGGTAAAACCCTGCTGGCCCGCGCGATTGCGGGTGAAGCGGGTGTACCGTTCTTCACCATCTCAGGCTCGGATTTCGTCGAAATGTTCGTGGGCGTCGGTGCATCGCGTGTGCGCGACATGTTCGAGCAGGCCAAGAAGAACGCGCCCTGTATCGTGTTCATCGACGAAATCGACGCCGTCGGTCGCTCACGTGGCGTGGGCTACGGTGGCGGCAATGACGAACGCGAACAGACGCTGAACCAGCTTCTGGTGGAAATGGACGGGTTTGAAGCCAACGAAGGCATCATCATCGTGGCTGCCACCAACCGCCCCGACGTTCTGGACCCTGCGCTTCTGCGGCCGGGCCGCTTCGACCGTCAGGTGCAGGTGCCGAACCCCGACATCAAAGGCCGCGAAAAGATCTTGGGCGTTCATGCGCGCAAGGTGCCGCTTGGCCCCGATGTCGACCTGCGCATCATCGCGCGGGGGACACCTGGCTTCTCGGGCGCCGATCTTGCCAACCTCGTGAACGAATCCGCGCTGATGGCCGCCCGTGTGGGTCGGCGATTTGTGACGATGGAGGATTTTGAAAACGCCAAGGACAAGGTGATGATGGGGGCCGAACGCAGGTCCATGGTCATGACCGAGGACGAGAAGAAGCTGACCGCCTATCACGAGGCGGGCCATGCGATCGTCGGCCTCAACGTGCCGGATCACGACCCGATCCACAAAGCCACGATCATTCCACGTGGCCGCGCCCTGGGTCTTGTGCTGTCGCTGCCCGAACGGGATCAGTTGTCGGTGAGCTACCGCAAATACACGTCGAAAATCGCCATGGCGATGGGCGGGCGTGTGGCGGAAGAACTGGTGTTCGGCAAAGAGAACGTCACCTCGGGCGCAGCATCGGACATCCAACAGGTGTCAAAGATCGCCCGCGCGATGGTCACGCAATTTGGCTTCGCCGAAGAGCTGGGCTATGTCGACTATGCCAACGAACAGCAGTCCTATCTGGGCAGCTATGGCGGCGGCGCGAACCATTCGGGCATCACGCAGAAGACGATTGACGACAAGGTCAAGGAAATCGTCGACGAAGGCTATGAAACCGCCAAACGGGTTCTGACCGAAAAGCGCGATGATCTGGAACGGCTGGCCCAGGGTCTGTTGGAGTACGAGACGCTGACCGGCAATGAGATCACGCGCGTGATCGCGGGCGAGCCGTTAAACCGCGGCGATGATGACGAGGATACGCCAAGCCAGGGCAACGCGCCCTCGCTGACTGCTGTTCCGAAGACCAAGCCGCGCTCCAAGCCATCCGACGATAGCGGGTTGGAACCAGAACCTACCGCGTAACCTGCGGTAGAATTGATAAGGAAAGCCCCGGCGCCATTATTGGACCGGGGCTTTTATTTTGCGCAGCTTCCGGGCTTGAACTGTGCAGCCGAAACCGGCAGGGCAGGGGGCAAGGAGATCCTGCCATGCCTGCACTCAAACCCACTGATTTCACCTGCCGCGTCACCTGGCTTGGCTTTGTACCCGACCGGGAAGCCTCTTTACGCTCGCAGGCCGTAACCGCGGCACAGGTGACGTTCGCAGGCTATGCAGGCGAAGACCACGGCGGGTTGACCCGCCCCTCGTGCAGTCGCGTCATCTCACAACATCCCCGCGGCACCCAGATCCGCAATGTCCGCCAGTTCTCAGTCGTCTCTGCCGAGGAACTGGCAAAAATTGCCACCAAGATCGGGGTGGAGGCGATGGATCCCGCCTGGGTCGGTGCCTCGCTGGTGGTCGAAGGGATCCCCGATTTCACCCATGTGCCCCCATCCTCGCGCCTGCAGGGCCCCGATGGTGCCACCCTGGTCATCGACATGGAAAACCGCCCCTGCCATCTGCCCGCCCCGGTGATCGACGAAGACGCCCCCGGCCATGGCCGCGCGTTCAAGACAGCGGCCAAGGGCCGGCGCGGCGTCACCGCCTGGGTCGAACGCGAGGGCACCTTGCGCGTGGGCGACGAATTGCGCCTGCATATCCCCGACCAACCCGTCTGGCCGCATCTGACCGCAGCCCGCGCAAGCGGCTGAGCAAAGGCGGCACAGGTTTCCGATCCACTACGCAATGCGACGCGATCCGACGATTCCGGCATCCGGTATGTCGGAAACCATACTGTCGCATACCGACTTGCCCACTATAGCCGAAGGTAACCGGGCCATAGCGCCCGCGATCATCTCAGGGACATCACCATGGCCGTCAAATCCGACATCGAAATCGCCCGCGAGGCGCAAAAGCAACCGATCCAAGAGATTGGCGGCAAACTGGATATCCCGACCGAGCATCTGCTGCCCTACGGCCACGACAAGGCCAAGGTCAGCCAGGAGTTCATCAACTCCGTCCAGGACCGCGCCGATGGTAAACTGATCCTCGTGACTGCCATCAACCCCACGCCTGCGGGTGAGGGCAAGACGACGACCACCGTGGGCCTCGGCGACGGCTTGAACCGGATCGGCAAGAAGGCGGCGATCTGCATCCGCGAGGCATCGCTTGGCCCCTGCTTCGGGATGAAGGGCGGGGCGGCTGGCGGTGGCTATGCCCAGGTCGTGCCGATGGAAGAGATGAACCTGCATTTCACCGGCGATTTCCACGCGATCACCAGCGCTCATAACCTGCTATCGGCGATGATCGACAACCATATCTACTGGGGTAACGAGCTTGAGATCGACACCCGCCGTGTTGTCTGGCGCCGGGTGCTCGACATGAACGACCGCGCGCTCCGTGATGTGGTGACCTCGCTCGGCGGGGTGGCCAATGGCTTCCCCCGTCAGGCCGGGTTCGACATCACCGTCGCGTCCGAGGTGATGGCCTGCCTCTGCCTCGCCAACAACCTCGAAGACCTGCAGAAGCGGCTGGGTGACATCATCGTGGCCTACCGCCGCGACCGCTCGCCCGTGTTTGCGCGCGATATCAAGGCCGATGGCGCGATGACGGTACTGCTCAAAGACGCGATGCAGCCGAACCTGGTGCAAACGCTGGAAAATAACCCGGCCTTCGTCCATGGCGGCCCGTTCGCCAACATCGCCCACGGCTGCAACTCGGTCACAGCCACGACGACGGCGCTGAAACTGGCCGATTACGTGGTGACAGAGGCCGGGTTTGGCGCGGACCTCGGCGCTGAGAAATTTATGAACATCAAATGCCGCAAGGCCGGCCTCGCCCCCGATTGCGTGGTGGTCGTGGCCACCGTGCGCGCAATGAAGATGAACGGTGGCGTTGCCAAGGCGGATCTGGGCGCGGAAAACGTGGCCGCGGTGCAGGAAGGCTGCGCCAACCTGGGCCGCCATATCGGCAACGTGAAATCCTTCGGCGTGCCGGTGGTCGTGGCGATCAATCACTTCATCTCGGATACGGACGCCGAGGTCGAGGCCGTGCGCGCCTATGTCGAAACCCAAGGGTCCGAAGCGATCCTTTGCAAACACTGGGCGCTTGGATCCGAAGGCACCGAAGCGCTCGCCACCCGCGTGGCCGAGATCGCCGATAGCGGCGTGTCGCAATTCGCGCCCCTCTATAAGGATGAGCTGTCGCTGTTTGAAAAGATCGAAGCGGTGGCCAAACGCATCTACCGCGCCGATGAGGTGCTGGCCGACAAGAAGATCCGCGACCAGCTGAAGCAATGGGAAGATCAGGGCTATGGCCATCTGCCGGTCTGCATGGCCAAAACCCAGTACAGCTTTACCACCGATCCCAACATGCGCGGCGCGCCCACGGGCCATTCGGTGCCGGTACGCGAGGTGCGGCTCAGCGCAGGCGCGGGCTTTGTCGTGGTGATCTGTGGAGAGATCATGACCATGCCGGGCCTGCCCCGCGTGCCCTCGGCCGAGGCGATCATGCTGAACGACCAGGGCCAGATCGAAGGGCTGTTCTAAGAGCCTTCCGCCTCCGGCGGGGATATTTCAAGACCAAAGAAGGAGCGGGCGCGTGGCGGCTGAGATCATTGATGGCAAGGCCTTTGCCGCGACGGTACGGGGCAAGGTGGCAGACCATGTGGCGCGGCTGAAGGCGGATCACGCGATAACGCCGGGGCTTGCCGTGGTGCTGGTCGGCGCCGATCCCGCGAGCGAGGTTTACGTGGCCTCAAAGCACAAGCAGACGATCGAGGTGGGCATGGCCTCTTTCGAGCACAAGCTACCCGCGGACACGTCCGAAGAGGATCTGTTCGCGCTGATCGATCAGCTGAATGCCGACCGAAACGTGCATGGCATCCTCTGCCAGTTTCCGGTGCCCGATCACCTGGATGAGCGGCGCGTGGTGGCGCGGATCGATCCGGCCAAGGACGTCGATGGGTTGAGCGTGGTGAATGCAGGGCTGTTGGCCAGCGGCGAAAAGGGGCTGGTGTCCTGCACGCCGCTTGGCTGCCTGATGCTGCTGCGCGATCAGGTGGGCAACATGTCGGGGCTTGAAGCAGTGGTGATCGGGCGCTCGAACCTGTTTGGCAAACCCATGGCGCAGCTGTTGTTGCAAGAGAACTGCACCGTGACCATGGCACATTCGCGCACCAAGGATCTGGCAGAGGTCTGCCGCCGCGCCGATATCCTTGTGGCCGCGGTGGGCCGGGCAGAGATGGTGCGCGGCGATTGGGTCAAGCCTGAGGCGACCGTAATCGATGTGGGCATCACCCGCATCCCGCATCCCGACAAACCGGGAAAGACCAAGCTATTAGGCGATGTGGCGTTTGCCGAAGCTTCCGATGTCGCAAGCGCGATCACCCCGGTGCCTGGCGGGGTGGGGCCGATGACGATTGCCTGCCTTCTGGCCAATACCGTGACGGCCTGTTGCCGTGCGCATGGACTTGCAGAGCCTGGGGGCCTCACCGCTTGACGGACGCCTGGGAACATGCGCCCCTGATGGGGTGCATTTCCAGGAGGTGGCGATGGCGAAACCCAGATCCTATACGGGCACGGATATCGAGATATCCTTCGACATGTCCCGCTGCATCCACGCGCGAAACTGCTTTCTGAAGCTGCCGCAGGTATTCGATCCATCTCGCAAGCCCTGGGTCGATCCCGATGCCGCCCCCGCCGAAGAGGTTGCGGCGATGATCCGAACCTGCCCATCCGGCGCGCTGACGTTCAGGCGGCTGGAGGGTGGGCTGGATGAGACACCACCCCCACTGAACCGGACGGCGGTCTTGGAAAACGGACCGCTGGCGGTCGCGGGCGATCTGACCGTGGATGGTGCCCCCATGACGCGGGCCACCCTGTGTCGTTGCGGGAAATCGGCCAACAAGCCTTATTGCGACTATGCCCATGTCGAGGCGGGCTTTGCCGCCTCGGGTGAGCCGCCCGCCGCCGAAAAGGAAGCGCCCGCAGACGATCCTGGCGGGCCGCTTGAGATCATCTCGTGCGAGAACGGTCCCCTTGAGATGCGCGGCGCGTTAGAGTTGACCACCGGCACCGGCGCCCGCATCCATCGGGGCGCGCGCGTGTTTTTATGCCGCTGCGGTGCGTCGAAAACCAAGCCGTTCTGCGATGGCAGCCATAAGGGCATCGGGTTTGAAGCCCCCGGGCCAGGCGGCGCCTAGGCCGGTACGGGCACCATCGTGCCCAGCAGCGTCGCGATATGGCGGCGCGTCCCGCCCTTGTCTGCATAGACATCCGCTTGCGTGACGATCAGGCGTTTGCCCGGCTTCAGAACCCGGCCCTCGGCCACAAGCCGGTCACCCACCCCGGGCGCCAGCAGGTTGATCTTCATCTCCGCCGTCACAACCTCAAACCCCTCAGGCATCGTGGTCAGCGCGGCATAGCCCGCCGCACTGTCGCCAATCGCAAAGGTCAGCCCGGCATGGGCAAAGCCCTGTTGCTGTCGGCTGCCTGGCAGGATCGGCGCGGCGATCCGGCTGGAACCCGGGCCCAAGGCCTCCAGCGTGGCGCCCAGCGTAGCCATCAGGCCTTGCGCCGCGAAACTGGTCTCAACCCGTTGGATCTGCGGATGTGAAAGGGCTTTGGGATCCCGGGCCATATGCCTGCACCTTTTTCGGGGGACACGGACCGCCACCATGCCGCGCAGCCGGAGGGCATGCCAAGCCCCACAAGGCTTGTGTATTGAAAATATGGGGATATTCTGCACGATGATGTGTGGTGGGCAAGACTTTACACGATGGTAGGCAAACAATTTCTTGAGGCCTATGGCGCGAAACTGTTCTCGCGACGCATTATTGCAGCCTGGTTGATTGCCACAGCTTCGCTGACGATGACCGGGCCATTTGGCACATTTGAAGGGTTTGCCGTCGTTCCGCGATGTCTGTACTGGCTCGTCGTTGTTGCGGCATCCTTTGTCATCGGCCTTGGTGTAGAAACTGCGGTGCGCATGACGTTTCCCGAACTCGCAGCCTGGCCTGAAACTCTGCTCACCGGTTCACTTCTGACAATACTGTATACGCCCTTTCTCTATGTCTTCACTGTCTGGATGGGCTCAGGCGACGATCCCACGATGTCGCCGATCCTGATGGCGGCGGTGGTTTTCGCGGTTCCTGTTGTCTTCCGGGCGACGGTCAATCTGATTTTTCCCGCGCAGGCAGAAGCCTCCGATAAACGACCTGGTGAGGCGATACGACCCAAACTGTTGCGCCGGATCGGGGATGCGGATGTCACCGAGGTCAGCTATCTGTCGATGCGCGATCACTATGTTGACGTGTTTACCAACGCAGGCAAGCGATCGCTGCTGATGCGCTTCTCAGACGCGATTGATGAGCTAGAGGATGTCGCCGGCCTGCGCGTGCACAGATCCCATTGGGTGGCGATTGACGCCGTTGAGCGGCTGGAACGCGATGGGGGCCGCACCTATCTGCGCTTGCGCTGCGGCCACAAGCTGCCCGTTAGCCGAGCCTACCGGGACGTCGTCGAACAGGCGATGCCGGCCTAGGCTGGGCGCTGTCGGGCACCGGCAAGACATGTACCGGGTCGCCCACCAACGCGGCGCGCGCACCCGGCCCCACCAGGCGGCGCAACTCTGGCGCCGTCCACCGTAGGCCGCCGGTATAGGTGCCATAGGCGGGCATGATGACCCGATCCTGATCAAACAGGAAACAGGGGCGCGAGATCTGGCGCCCGCGCGCCAGCACCTGCGCCTTGGGGTGATAATGCCCCGAGATTTCCGCCGTCGCACCCGTTTCTGCGATATGGCGGAACCGCATCGGGCCCCTATGCAGCATCCGGCGATGTGTGCCACCCATATCAACGGGGCCGGGATCATGGTTGCCCTCGATCCAGATCCATTCCCGGCCCGCTTGAAGACGGGCCAGCCACAGACGCTCATCCTCATCCAGGCTTTGCGCCGCGGCCAGATCATCAAAGCTGTCGCCCAGGCACACGACCACGCGCGCAGCCGTCGCACCCAGATCCGCCTCAAGCCGGGCCAGCGCGTCGCGCGTCTCATAGGGGGGCAGCATCACACCGGCCCGCCGCGCGATGCGATCGGATTTGCCAAGATGCAGGTCCGACACGCACAGCAGCCGTTCGTCGGGCCAAAACAACCCGCCCGAGGGCAACGGGTGCAGATCGGCACCGCCAAGGGAAATCTGACAGGTGTTCATGCTTCGTTCATGCGCCAGCCGCGCCCCCGGTTGCAAGCGAAATCGCCTTAGGTGTCGGCGTGTAGCCCGGCGGCCTCCATCACGGCGGCGACCTCATCGGCCAGCAGCCGCTCATTGGCCAGCCCCTGCACCGGCACGCGCCCCGGCTCCAGAAACAGCGGGGCCGACAAGGGCGTGATCCGGTCCAGCACCACATGGTCGATCCGGCCCTTGGTCCGTTCCAGCATCTCATCGATCCGTCCGAAATCCACCAGCCCGCGCAGCGCCTCTTCCCGCGTGATCTGCAGCATTAGATGGTCGGGGTCGTACTTCGTCAGAGTGTCATAAAGGATATCCGACGACACGGTCGCCTGCCGCCCCGACTTGCGCGTGCCGCCCATGTTCCGCTCGATCAGCCCCGCAATCGTGGCCGAGGCGCGAAAGGTGCGCTTCATCACCGTGTTGCCCGTTAGCCATCGCTCAAACCCGTCGCGCAACGCCTGCGCCTCAAACAGCGGGGCCGGGTCGCGCACCGGATCCAGCCCCCAGATCAGCACCGCATAATCGGTGGAGACAAACCCCATCGGCGCCAGCCCTTCTTCCTCCATCCGCGCGGTCAGCAGAAGGCCCAGCGTCTGCATCGCGTTCCGGCCCGCAAACCCGTAGACGCAGGTATGTTCGCGCCCATCATGGGGAAAGCTCTCGACCAATATTCGATCCGCCTCGGGCATGCGGGATCGTTCGCGCTGCAACGCCAGCCATTCGGCGGTGTGATCGGGCAGCTCCGGCCACCGCTCCTGCTGAAACATGCGCAGAATCCGCGCGCTCAGCTGGGTCGAGGTCGCAAACTTCGTCCCCATGAACGTCGCGATCTTCGGCGGCTTGTCCGACCGCCGCGACACCTCCACCGTCATCTCGCGCAGGCCTTCATAGCGCACCACCTGCCCACCGATCAGAAACGTGTCGCCGGGGGTCAAAGTCGCCGCAAACGCCTCTTCCACCTCACCAAGGGGCTTGCCCCCCATTCGGTTCTTCAACCGCACCTTCAGAGTATCGGTGTCCTGGATCGTGCCGATATTCATCCGGATGCGCGCCGCCGCCCGCGGATCCCGCAGCTCCCACAATCCG
>JBCBPV010000021.1:0-48809 GCA_039820585.1 Pseudomonadota bacterium | reverse complement strand
GGTCTGGCTCAATTGGTCTGCGGTGCCCGAAACGCTCAATCGGACGCCGTCGGGCAAACCGCGCTGTACCAGCGCCGCAACAACCTCGGTCTCCAGCAACTCAACCGCCGCTTCCAGGGGCAGCCCGTCCGAAGGCCGGACCTCCAGCGTCACCGTGCGCAACCGATCGCGGTGGCGGATCTCGGTTGGTCCGGCGGTCACTTGCACTAGCGCCAGCGCTGAGACCGGCAGGATCTCACCCGATGGCGTGACCACCGGGAACCGACCCACATCCTGCGTGCGCTGATTGCCAAGAAGCGCAGGGTCGCCCTTGAGCACAAGGTTTAGTCGCTCGGCTCCAACGGTAATCTCGGCCACCCGGAGCCCGTCATTGAACGCGTCGACAGTGGCCGCCAGCCCCGAACTGTCGAGGCCTGCATCGGCCAAGCGCAAACGGTCGGGTACGAGCCGGACCTCTGGCGCGCCGAGCTCCAACCCGGGGATTGGGCGGAACTGGTGGCCCTCGCTACGGGGCAATAGCTGGCTGACGATGCCCGCGGCTTGCCCGGCCACGCCCAAGATGTCCTGCAGATCCTGGCCCGAGATATTCAGTTCAATCGTTCGACCCCCTCCAACGCCCCGTCCAAAGAGTGAGGGTTGCGTCATGAAGCCAAAGGTTCCTGGCTCTGCAAATATCGGACGCGACAGGATCGGGATCAGTTCCGCTGCGCGGCTGCCATCTACGGTGTTGGCGCCGACGAAACTGTTGCCCGGCGTGGCCACAAAGAAGAAGTTGTCAATCGCAGGTGTCCCATCTTCCAGCTGCGGTTCGGGCGCGGTTTCCCACATCGGCTGGGCCACACGTTCGATCCGCTGGGCGATGGTCTCGGTCGTGCTGAGGTTATAGCCCGGCGGGGGAATGATCAGGCCAAAGACCAGGTTCCGGTTCCCTTCCGGCAGGTACTCCAGGCGCGGAAGGAACGTCCAGGCCGCCACCGCAGCGCCCCCGCCGATGATTGCGACCAGCAGGATGCCGACCGCCCGAATGCGTACGGTGAGGCGGACGTAGGCCATAACGCTGGCATGAAACCCGCGCGCCAGATGATCAAGTCCCCAGATTTGCAGTGTTTTCTGTTCACCCGACTTCAGCAGCCGGTTCGACAGCGCCGGGATTACTGTGACCGCCACCACCAGCGACAAAAGGACAGAGACCGAAATTGCCACCGCGATGTCGCGGAAAAGCTGCCCTGCCTCTAGCTGCATGATCAGGATCGGCACGAATACCAGAACAGTGGTCAGCGCTGAAACCAAGATCGCCCCCCACACCTGCCTTGCGCCCAAATAGGCCGCTTCACGCCTCGACTTGCCCTGTTCGCGCAGGCGGTAGATGTTCTCTAGCACCACAATCGCGGCATCCACGATCATGCCCACGGCAAAGGCGATCCCGGCAAGCGAGATCACATTCAGCGTGCGCCCCGTCGCCGCCATGGCAACAAATGTGGCGACGATGGACACCGGGATCGCAAGCGAGACGATCAGCGTGGCCCGTGGACTGCGCAGGAACAAAAGCAGCACCACCGCCGCCAGCACCCCGCCGATCCAGATATTCTGCGTCACAAGGTCGATGGCGCCTTCGATATACACCGTCTCGTCATAGACCTGCTGCATCACCAGGTTTTGCTGCGCCACAGGGCCTTCGGCCAGTTCCGCCAGCGTCACGCGCACATCGGCCATCGTCTCGATCACGTTCGCACCAGGTTCGCGCACGATGTTAAAGGCCAGCCCCGGTTCGCCCTTGAAACGCAGGCGCGCAGTGGGATCTTGATAGGCAAAGGCCACCTCTGCCACATCCCCCACACGCACACGGCCCGCCGCCCCCGACCGCGCGTCCGAGCGTAGGACCACGCTTTCAATCGCCTCAATCGTGTTCAGATTGCCCTCGGCCCGCACGACATAACGGCGCTTGCCCTCTTCCACATCGCCCGCTGAGAGCGAGATGTTTTCGCTGCGTAGCGTGCGCACGATCTGGGGCACGGTCAGGCGGTATTGTGACAAGCTGCGCGGGTCGACGACGATCTGCAATTCGCGCGTGACGCCACCAAAAACGTTTACAGCCGACACGCCTTCGATGCGCTCGACACGCTCTTTTATGATGTCTTCGACAAAATCGCCATAGGTGGGCAATGACCGCGTATTGCCTTCTCCGGCGGTGATTAGCACCCAGGCGATGGGGCTGTCATCGGCGCCAGAGGTGTCCAGCGATGGCTCGCCCGCTTCATCGGGGTAATTGCCCACCCGGTCCAGGCGGTTCGAGACCAACAACAACGACTGGCTCATATCCGTGCCAACGCCGAATTCCAGCGTAACTTCTGCCTCGCCGCTGCGCGAGCGCGAGGTCATGATTTCCAAGCCGTCGAGACCGCGCAACGCCTCTTCCTGGGGGTTCACTATCTCACGCTCAACCTCGGCAGGGGCAGCGCCGGGCCAGGCGGTGGTGATGACGATCACCGGTTTGCGCACATCGGGCGCGAGTTGGATTGGGATGCGGGTGACGGCGATGGCCCCGAACAGCACTGCCATAATGACAATGGCCAGAACCGCGACCGGGCGTTCGATGGCAAAACGGATCGGGTTCATCGCATCAGCCCTCAGTTGCTTTCAGACGCGCCCGAAGGCATCGGTTGGATTGGTTGCCCCGGCCGCAGCCGTTCGTTGCCGCGCACCACGACCGTATCGCCGGGGGCCAGCCCATCGAGCACTTCAAACCAGCTGTCCATCGCAGCACCGATCTGCACCGTGCGCGGCTGGGCGGCGCCGTCTTCGGCCACAAACACGGTCCAGCCACCTCGTCCCTGCACCAGCGCGTCTTTGGGAACGGCAACCACGTCCCGGGCCGAGGTGATCGGTATATCGACGGTGATCGATTGGCCAACCGCCGCCCGGTCCAAAGCGCCGGGTTCGGCCGCGACGAAGCGTACGGGGCGGGTGCGTGTGGTGATCTCTTCCAGGGGCAACAGGGCGCGCACCTCCAGCTTGATCGCAACGCTGTCATCGCCGTTTGCGTGCACGACCTGGCCCTCTTTCAATGCGCCGACATAGCGTGAGGGCACGCTGGCCTCGACTTCCAATGCGCGGGTGTCGAGCAGTCGGACGACCGGTGCGCCCGATGCAATGAATTCGCCTGCATTTGTCTCAACGCTCAACACGGTCCCGGCGTAGGGGGCCACGATTTCCGCCTGATCAATGCGATAGCGGGCCTCGGCAATCGCGGCCTGCGCGCTCAAAACCCGAGCTTCAGCCTCGGCATATTGCCCACGTGCTTCAAACACCTCGCCCTGCGCCTCATCGAACCGACCGCCAGAGAAAGAGGCCGTGCCGCGCAGACGCTCAACCCGTTCGAGCGCCGCTTCCAGCCGGTCGGTTCGTGCCTGGGCCACGGTGATCCCGGCGTTCGCTTCGGACAGCCGCGCCTCGGCCTGGCGCAGCTCGATCTGGGCCAACTCTGTATCTAGCGTGGCAAGCGGTTCGCCTGCTTCGACGGTGCGCCCGGCAAGCACATGCACCGTGTCCACCGTGCCAGCGACCCGTGCCGCTATCACTCCATCGCGCGCGGCCACAACCTCTGCAAACACGGGCACGGTCTCGGAAAGGGCACGAAGCTCGACATCTGCCACCCCAACGCCTGCTGGCCGCCCTTGCGCCAGGGCCATCGGCGGCATCAGAAGCGCAAGCAACGCGGCGAAAACGATCGCGGGCCTTGGTAATCGCAGCATTACGCAGTCCTTTGCCTAACGAGTACCTGAGTGTAGCTTGATTTCACTGTGGGAAAACCCGGCCCTCGTTGCGGGATTGCCCCGCAGAACAGCAAATGCCTGTTGTGCGGGCGCCGGGGAATTGCACTGCTCTTCCAAAGATGGCAGCACACGCGCGGAACCAGCGGATCGAGCAGCCAATGAAAACCGCACTGATTACGGGTATTACGGGTCAAGACGGCTCTTACCTGGCCGAGCATCTTTTGGCCCAGGGGTATGAGGTGCATGGCATCAAGCGCCGCGCCTCGGCCTTCAACACGCAGCGTATTGACCACATCTACCAGGATCCGCACACGCCGGACCCCAGGCTACGCTTGCATTACGGCGATCTGACCGACACTTCAAACCTCACCCGGATCATCTCAGAGGTGCAGCCGGATGAGATCTATAACCTCGGCGCGCAAAGCCACGTTGCGGTGAGCTTTGAGGCGCCAGAATACACCGCGGATGTGGATGGGATCGGGACCCTGCGCCTGTTGGAAGCTGTCCGGTTTCTAGGCTTGCAAGACAAGACGCGCTTTTATCAGGCGTCGACGTCCGAACTGTACGGCCTTGTTCAGGAAACGCCCCAACGCGAGACGACGCCGTTCTACCCGCGCTCGCCCTACGCAGTGGCCAAGCTCTATTCCTACTGGATCACGGTGAATTACCGTGAGGCCTATGGGATGTATGCCTGCAACGGCATTCTTTTTAACCACGAAAGCCCCCGCCGTGGCGAAACCTTCGTGACCCGAAAGATCACCCGCGGCCTCGCCAATATCGCCCTTGGGCTGGAAAACTGCCTGTATATGGGCAACATCGATGCGCTGCGCGACTGGGGCCATGCCAAGGATTATGTGAGGATGCAGTGGATGATGCTGCAACAGGACCATGCGGAGGATTTCGTCATTGCCACCGGGCAACAGCATTCGGTTCGCGACTTCATTCGCTGGTCCGCTGCAGAATTGGGGATCGAACTGGAATTCGCAGGCAGCGGTGTTGAAGAGACGGCGATGGTGACACGCGTCACCTCGGACGCTGCACCGAGCGTGAAAGTGGGCGATGTAATCCTGCGGATTGACAGGCGCTATTTCCGACCGGCCGAGGTGGAGACATTGTTAGGCGATCCCACGAATGCCCGTGAGAAGCTCGGTTGGGAGCCGGAAATCACAGCCCAGGAAATGTGCGCTGAGATGATTGCCGCAGACCTTGAGATCGCGCGGCGCCATGCGTTCTTGAAGGAACACGGCTACGCCTTGCCCGTGTCGTTGGAGGATCAGGGGTAGCCATGCGTATTTTCGTGGCAGGCCATCGCGGCATGGTGGGTGGGGCTATTTTGCGCCAGCTCACAGCGCAAGGCGTAGACACGATCACGCGTACCCGGTCCGAACTGGACCTTGGCGATCAGGCCGCGGTGGCCGCGTTCATGCAAGCCGAGCGGCCCGATGCCGTGATCCTCGCGGCGGCCAAGGTGGGTGGCATTCTCGCCAACAACACCTATCCGGCCGAGTTTCTGTACGATAACCTGATGATCGAGGCCAATGTGATCCATCAGGCGCATGCCGCCGATGTGCAGCGACTTCTTTTTCTAGGTTCATCTTGCATCTACCCGCGCGACGCCGCCCAGCCGATGGCCGAGGATGCGCTTCTCACCGGTACACTTGAGGCGACGAACGAACCTTATGCCATCGCCAAGATCGCGGGCATCAAACTGTGTGAAAGCTATAATCGCCAACATGGACGGGATTATCGCAGCGTGATGCCCACGAACCTTTACGGTCCCGGCGACAATTTTCACCCCGAGAACAGCCATGTTCTGCCCGCGCTGATGCGGCGGTTCCACGAGGCGCGGGAAAGTGGCTCAGGCGAGGTGACTATCTGGGGCACTGGTACCCCGCGGCGTGAGTTTTTGCACGTGGAAGACATGGCCGAAGCCTCGCTTTTCGTGATGAACCTCGACCGGGCCACTTATGAGGCCAACACCCAACCAATGCTCAGCCATATCAATGTGGGAACCGGCAAGGATGTGGCGATCTCAGAGCTGGCACAGATGATTGCGGAGGTGACGGGCTACAAAGGCGTGGTCACCTATGACACGACCAAGCCAGACGGAACGCCCCGCAAGCTGATGAATGTTTCCCGTTTGGATGCAATGGGCTGGCGCGCGCGCATCGCACTTCGCGACGGGATTGCGCGGACGTATGAGTGGTTTGTCGAAAACGTCAGCGGCGTCCGTCAGGTCTAGCCGGCTCATGAGAAGGATGGCACCCAGATGAGCACCTTGCCAGTGATCCACCCGGTGATCCTGTGCGGCGGATCAGGGACCCGGCTATGGCCCCTGTCGCGCAAGAGCTATCCCAAACAGTTTGCGCGCCTTACGGGCGAGCAAAGCCTCTTTCAAAGCACGGTGCAGCGCCTGTCAGGCGCAGGTTTCGCGGCTCCGCTTGTCGTTACTGGCGACCCGTTCCGCTTCATCGTCACGGAACAGACAGCAGCGGTTGAAACCGCGCCCGCAGGCATTCTGATCGAACCGCAACCGCGCAACACCGCCCCGGCAGTCCTAGCAGCAGCGCTTTGGCTGGCAGAGCGGGACCCGAGTGCTCTGATGCTGGTCGCGCCGTCGGACCATGCGATCACCGATGATGATGCGTTTCGCGAAACGGTTTTCGCCGCTGCCCCGCGCGCCGCGGCTGGGGATATCGTCCTGTTTGGGATCACACCAACGCGGCCCGAGACCGGCTATGGCTATCTGGAAGTGGGCAAATCCGGCCCTGAGGGCCCGCAACCCCTGTCACGCTTTGTCGAAAAGCCCGATGTGGCCAGTGCCGAGGCGATGATTGCCGCGGGCAATTGCCTGTGGAACGCGGGCCTTTTCCTCTTCAGTGCGCAGGCCATTATCGCGGCGTTTGATCTGCACGCGCCAGAGCTTGCGGGTCATGTTCGCGCCTCGGTATCCGAGGCCCAAACCGATCTTGGCTTCACGCGTCTGGCAACTGGGCCTTGGGAAAAGGTCGAAGATATCTCGATCGATTACGCGATTATGGAAAAGGCTGCGGGCCTTCTGGCGATGCCCTATTCCGGTGGCTGGTCTGACCTCGGCGGTTGGGACGCCGTCTGGCAAGAGATAGGACCGGATGACACCGGGACGGTTTGCTCGGGCGCAGCGACGGCTATTGAATGCAGTAACACGCTCTTGAGGTCTGAGGCTGCGGGGCTGGAACTGGTGGGCATTGGGCTTGACGATGTCATCGCGGTCGCCATGCCGGACGCGGTGCTGGTGGCCCGCAAATCCCAAGGCCAGCGCGTTAAGGAAGCGGTTGCCGTGCTGAAAGCCAAGGGTGCCAGCCAGGCGGTGCAATCCCAGCGCGACCATCGGCCCTGGGGATGGTTCGAGAGCCTCGCCATGGGCGGACGGTTTCAGGTGAAGCGAATTGTCGTGAATCCCGGCGCGGCGCTGAGCCTGCAAAGCCATGTGCACCGGGCCGAACACTGGATTGTGGTTGAAGGCACCGCCCAGGTCACTATCGACGAGACTGTGAAACTGGTGGGTGAAAACCAGTCTGTCTTCATACCGTTGGGCGCTGTGCACCGTATGGAAAACCCTGGCAAAGTGCCTATGACCCTGATTGAGGTTCAAACCGGCAGCTACTTTGGTGAAGACGACATCATCCGCTACGAAGATGTCTATTCCCGCAGTTCATCCGAATGACACAACTGTTACCCATTCGCCTCAGGTTAAGGTTCGCAGCCTAGACACTCTAGGTACAACGATTCTTTTCGGCGTAATGTCACGCCCGAGGCCGTGTCTTGAATGCGGTGAGCAGATAAAAAACGGTGAAACTATGCGCAAACTATTTGCAGGCTTGGCGCTATTTGCGATGGCGTCGTGTTCCGACATCGGCATCGGCGAATTCTCGTCCTTTAGCGACAGTTCTGAAAGCGTGGCCGATACGTCGAACCGTGACTACTTCCCAAATGACCAGCTGATCGTGACGGGCATGGCCCAGTTCGACGAAGGTAATTTTGGCTTAGCATACCGGTCGTTCAAGAAAGCGATTGATGTCGCGCCTGAAGATCCGCAGGCGTGGCTCGGCTATGCCGCCGCTGCGGACATGACGCGTCGGTTTGACAAGGCTGATTTCGCGTATCGCAAGATACAGCCGATTGTGGGCAACCGGATCGAATTTCTGAATAACTTCGGCTACTCGCAGCTTCTCCGCGGTAACCTGCAGAGCGCCCGCACATATTTCCTGCGCGCGTATGAGATTGATCCCGCAAATGAGACGACTGCGAACAATCTTGAGCTTTTGCGGAACTCAGCTGCGTTCCAGAAGCGCGCGCCGGGCGATCTGCGCGGTATCTGATCAAGT
The DNA here is from genome assembly GCA_039820585.1 of Pseudomonadota bacterium. Lineage (GTDB taxonomy): Bacteria > Pseudomonadota > Alphaproteobacteria > Rhodobacterales > Rhodobacteraceae > JBCBGF01. Next base: position 40,669 of record JBCBPV010000021.1, on the reverse strand, counting down.
CGGCGCGCCTTGCAACGGCAGGGTGCCCAATAGGGACTGTGCGCGATGGTGTTGAGCGATACCTTCCTGATCGCCGCCATCGCGTGTTTGCTGTTCATCGGCTGGCGCGATTTCGTCACCTTGAAGATTTCAAATAAAATCGTCCTGTCCCTGTTAGGTGTGTATGTCGCCTACACGGGGCTTCGCTTCTTTGTTGAGGGGCTTTCTGTCGCCGCGATCATTGATGAGTTGATTGCAGGTGGCATTCTGTTCGGGCTGACCTTCGTCTTCTGGCTTTTAGGGAAGATCGGGGCAGGGGACGTCAAGCTGTATTTGCCCGTGGGACTGTTCATCGGTCTGAACGGGCTTCTTCCCTACGCGGTCTTTCTTGCAATTACCTCGATCCTGACCTTGATGGTCATCAAAGGCGGTGGGCGGCTGTCAAAAGGAAAATCCTGGTTTGGTCAACGCCTGATCGAACTGCGCGGGCTTGGTAAGGTTCCTTACGGCGTGCCCATGGGGTTGTCCGCTGTTTGCGTGATGATAGGTGAGCGGCTGCAGCCGGTCTGAGATCTCCGCGAATCGCATACTCTGCGACCAGGCTACCGGCACGATTCAAAGGCATACGCCGATTTATCTATGTCGTCCATTGAGTTATCCACAGAGCTGCAGCTACAACATATGGTAAACTCGACGTCGCAATCCCGTAAAATCCTGCGCAAATTCGGCAAAAGAATTTGACATAAGCGGAAATCCGCTTGCACAGTCTGTCTGCAGTTGGGCGATTGTTTCGCGCTCGAGGCACCGCCGGTCTGGATAAAATGGCGCGTTCCATGCGCCTCTGGGACACAGACCGGTTGAACATGCAAAGGGAAGTGTGATGCTGGGGAAATTCCGCGGCATGGTGAACGCGTTTCGCCATGACAGGTCAGGTGTGGCCCTAACGGAGTTTATTGTCGTTCTGGGTCTGCTGATTGCAGGGCTGTTGGTCGTGTCGATCCTATTCGGCCAGGGAGTTCACTCCGGGTTGAGCTTGTGGGGGCAATGGATCAACGACGTGCGTAACGGTTTTGCGTGGACAGCGGCACCCTGACGCCGTTCGACGACACGACACTGTCCTTTGGGACCATGTTCAATACCCGGCCAGCACATATCGGCGCTGGCCGGGTTCTTTTGTCTTTATGCTCCAACTCGCCAGATCTGCGGAGTTGCAACGCCGGCCACAAATGCCGCTTGGGGGGCATTTCTCATCCCGACTGAGGGATTTTCGCAACGTTTTTGGTAGGTTCCGATGCGTTCTGAACTTAGAATTACCGTGTTGGAGCGAAACACTGTACCACATACACAATGCGATCCGCCTCGTTCCGGGCAGGACCGCCGGAAGTATAGTTTGCGTTAAGCCAGCGGTCGTTAAGACTGGCGTGTTAAAAAAGAATCGAGCATCGGGCACCAGCGTGGCAACGCCAGGCCCAAGCAGAATTGAGGCGATAGCGATGACATACACAAAGGCAGTCGGGGTGCGTCCGTCCATTGGCGGTTTCGTGCTTCACCTTTTCGCTTTTGCAGTCGTTGCCATAACCGCGGGCTTTTTCGCCATCGCGGCGCAGGCACAGACCAGAAGCATCACAATCGGCGATGGCAACGTGGACGAATTCGTCATCGCACCGGGTTTTACCGTTACAATAGACACCAACATCCCGTTCGCGGACATTGTTGTCGGTAACTCAAACGTTGCTGACGTTTTCCCGCTGACGGAGTCGTCGCTGTACATTCAGGGGCGCGCATCGGGCTTTACCAACGTGGCGCTCTACGATGAAACCAGCAACCTGCTGGGCGTTATCGACGTGCGCGTGCAGCAGGATTTTGGCGAGTTGCAAACCGCGATTAACCGCGCTGTGCCGAGCGCCTGTGTATCAGTCGCTAACGTAAACGACCGGATCCGACTGAGTGGTGAAGTAAAAGACAGCGTCGATCTGGGCCGTGTGATCCAGTTGGCTCAGCAATACACCGAAGAGCCAGTGATCAACGCGATGCGGGTGCGCGATGCACAGCAGGTGCAGCTGGATGTGCGCATCATCGAGGTTGAGCGGAATTCGGCCCGTGAACTGGGCGTAGGGCTTTCCGATGACGGCGGCTCGAACACGTTCAACACCGGTGCGGCGACGGACCAGGGCACGTTTGGCAACTTTGTGGGTAACCTGTTGCAGTTCGCTGGCGGCGACGTTGATGTCGTCATCAATGCGCTGGAAACTCGGGGACTTGCGCGACGTTTGGCAAACCCGACGCTGATCACGACCAGCGGTGTGGAAGCGAACTTCGTGGTCGGTGGTGAAATTCCGATCGAGGTGTCGACCACGGGTGAGAACGGCAACGTCTCGACTGCGACCGGATACCGTGAATACGGTGTGCGCCTTAACTTCCGGCCCACTGTGCTTGATGAAGGGCTGATCAGCCTGCGCATTCAGCCAGAGGTCAGCGATATTGACCCCGGCCTGTCCGTGAACGGCCAGCCAGCGTTTATCTCGCGCAAGGCCGATACTACGGTGTCGCTGCGTGACGGGCAAAGCTTTGCGATTGCGGGGCTTTTGCAAGCCAACAACTCGCGCAGTGTCGATCAGGTGCCATGGCTGGGCCAGGTGCCGATCCTGGGCACGCTATTCCGCTCGACCGAATTCCAGAAGCGGGAGTCGGACCTGGTGATCCTGGTTACGCCCCGCCTGGTGCGCCCTGCGTCCCCGGATGAGCCGTTGGCCACGCCGCTGGACAACACGCGGTCGTCGACGGATGTTGAGCTATTCCTTCTGGGCATGCTCGAAGTTGATCGCAACATGATCCGCGCCTTCCGCGATGGCGAAGGTATTGCCGGCCCCTATGGCCACCTCATTGATCTGGAGTTTGAAGATGGCCTGCTTGTCGACAAGTAAGATCCTCGCGGTTCTGGCCGTGACCACCCTGGTGGGGGCCTGTGCCGACTATAGCAACCGGTGGGACACGGTGTCTGGCCGCGCGGGCAACGCTCCCGAGACGAACACGGCGATCCATACGATCTCGCCCTGGCCACCAAACGTGAGCAACACCAACGTGCAAAGCGGCGGCTAAGCCCACGCTCGCAAATGATGCGCCCTGCGTCGGGATACCGGGGCAGGGCCTTTTTTTGTCGGGGCGGTTCAATTGCGCGTTCATGTCACGCCGCCGACCCATGGGCCATTGATTTGCCGCACTCCTTTGCCAACCATGGTGATACTGCGAACCGATCACCGCGGGATATGAGACGATGACACCAAAAGATGCTCCCATGACCCGCCGCACTGCCCTGCGCCTCTCAGCATCGGTCGCCGCAGTGGCAGCTTTTGCGCCCCCGGCACAGGCCACCAAGCCAAAGCGAGTCCCCAGGACGCTTGGCCCTGTTACCCGCCGTGTCGTTGCCCACCAAACCGTACATCCGCCGGGCACCATCGAGATTTCAAACGCGGACCGTCTTCTGCATTTCGTCCATGGCAATGGCCGCGCCGCGGAATATGACATCAGCGTGGGACGCGACGGGTTTCTGTGGACCGGCACCACTGTCATAGGTCGCAAAGCCAAGTGGCCCGACTGGCGCCCCCCAGCCGAGATGCGAGCCCGCCAACCCGATTTGCCCGCCCACGTGCCGCCAGGGCCCTACAACCCCCTCGGCGCGCGGGCGATCTACCTCTATGCCAGCGGCCGCGACACGCTCTATCGCATCCACGGTACGAACAACGCCGCAACGGTAGGCGGGTTTGAGACCTCGGGCTGTTTCCGGATGTCGAATGCCGATGTGCTGGAGCTGTACGAACAGGTCCGCGCCGGTGCCAAAGTCATCGTAAGCTAGGCGGGCGCATCGCGCATCACACGCTCAGACACCTCGCGCAGCACGTCATCCATATCCACCGCCATGTCCATTTTGCTGAGCTTTCCGTCGATCTGCAAAAACGACAGGCCATGCACAAAGCTCCATAACAAGAACGCGCGGCGCTCATCCAACGGCTCGATCACATCGCTGCCTCGGAACTGGGCCACCTGTTGCTGGACCATGCCAAACACGTTGCGACCCATGTCGATCAAGCATTCGTCGCCGTCGTGATCCTTTGATAGTCCAAACATCAACCGAAACACGCCGGGTTCGGTCACCGCAAACTGCGTATAGACGCGCCCCAGCGCTACGATCCGATCTAGCGTGCCAGGCGGATGGGGCGCCAGCGCTTCGGTCATCTGCTGGTACTGGCGCTGCATCCCGCCAAGCGCCACCTCGCGCAGCATTTCTGACTTGTCTTTAAAGTGTTTATAGGGCGCTGCAGTCGACACACCGGCAACGCGGCACGCCTCGGACACCGAAAAGTGGTCGGGACCCTTATCCTCGACCAAATGGCGCGTCGCCTCGATCAGTTGCGCACGCAGATCGCCGTGATGATATGTTGAACGCTTTGGCGCGCCATTATCCATTTCGCTGTTTTTTTCTGCATCGCTCATGATCCGTTGTGTCTCAGAGATCGTATCTCTTGTCAAAGTGAGAGGCTCTCACATATAAAGTTAAGGGTGCTTACATAGAGTGAGTAGCCTGCGATTGTAAGGACCGTTGCCATGACCGCCGCCGACCGCCCAAACCTGTTCCGCCGCATCCTTGGCCGCACTGTTACGATATCCGCCACGCTTCTGGTGATCGCCGGGGCTGGGTTTGCAGTGTTCATAGGCTCCAACACGCTGGCCGAGCGGGCCGAAGCCACCCAAAGCCCGACCCAGGCGCCGCGCGCGCAAGTATCGGTCATGCCATTGACGGTGCAGTCGGGCTACACCGTCCCGCGCCGTTTCGTGGGCCAGATCGAAGCCGGGGCAACGGTGGATCTGTCCTTTGAATTAGGAGGGCGTTTGACCGAGATCACAGTGGACGAGGGCGCGGCAGTCACCGCCGGGCAAGAGATAGCGCGGCTTGATACGGCGCTTTTGGATGCCGAGGTCAATCGGCTCGCCTCCAGCCGCGCGTCTACCGAGGCACGGCTGACGCTGGCAACAACGCAGCTCGAGCGCACGCAGCGCCTGCGCGATGAAGGCCATGTCAGCCAGTCAGTTCTGGACCAGGCGCAGGCCACATATGACGAGTTGAAGAACGCCATCGCCGAGATTGATGCCGCCCGCGCCGCGATACAGATCAATCTGGAGAAATCCGTGATTCATGCGCCGTTCGATGGCCACATCGGCAATCGTGGGGTTGACGCCGGCGCAACCCTGGCCGCTGGTCAACCGGTCGTCACAGTGATGGAAACCAGCGCCCCGCGACTGCGCGTTGGCTTGCCGCTTTCGCTCGATGCCAGCGCACTGGACGGTACCACGGTTGACGTCAACGGTGTCGATACGTCCGCCCGGCTCGTCCAATTCCGCCCCGACATCGACCCGTTAACTCGCACTCGCACCGCGCTTTTCGCCATCGACACCGACAAGGAACTGGCATTCGGTGCAACCGCCGCGCTGCTGGTGAACACCGCGGTCGAGACACCTGGCACTTGGGTGCCAACCGACGCCCTTCAAGAAGGCGCGCGGGGTGTGTGGACGCTGTTGGTGGTGGATGATGGCGTGGTACGCAACGCATCGGTCGAGCTGCTGCACGCCGAAGCCACGCGTGCCTTCGTGCGCGGCACGTTCGCGCCGGGGGCGCAAGTGATCGGCACCGGGGCCCACCGCGTGGTGCCGGGCCAGGCCGTCGAAATCATCGCGGGAGAGGGTTAACGTAATGGAAACGCTTACGTTTCGCCAGCCCCGCCTGGTCGCGCTGATCCTACTGGTCTTGATTTCGGCGGGCTTGTCGTCGTTCCTGTCGCTCGGTCGTCAAGAAGACCCCACCATCACCAACCTCTTCGCGACCGTCACCACGAGCTTTCCCGGCGCAGACCCCGCGCGGGTCGAAGCCTTGGTCACGGCTGAGATTGAAGAGGTCCTTCAAGAGATTACCGAGGTTGATACCATTTCATCGGTCTCGCGCACAGGCGTGTCTGTGGTTGCAGTTGAGTTGTTGGAGACGCTGGACGAGGCCACCATCGAACAGGTTTGGTCCGAAGCGCGCGACGCGGTGGAAGGCGCCCGGTCTGAATTTCCCGCAGGTGTGCTTGCGCCTGACTTTGACGCCGAAGGGATCAGCGCCTATTCCGCCGTTGTCGCGGTAACCGCCGATCACGACGGCATTCCGATCACATTGGTCCACGCCCACGCCGAGGCCCTGGGCGACCGCCTGCGCGCGATCCCAGATACCCGTGCCGTGGATCTGTTTGGTGAACCCGAAAACGAAGTGCTCGTCATCGTCGACCCCGAAACTGCAGCCGCGCTGGGCCTTAGCGCGACTGAGATCTCCTCGCGAATTGCCGCCGCAGATGGCAAGGTGCGCGCAGGCCGATTGCAGGCCCCAAGCTCTGACATTGCGATCAACGTTTCGGGTGAGATTGAGGCGTTGGATCGGCTGGGTCGTGTGGTTCTGCGCGAAAACGCTCAGGGCGCGACTGTCCTTCTGTCCGACGTCGCGACCATCACCCGCGGCGCCCGCGCGCCAGCTGCAGAGATGGCCATCGCCAACGGAAAACCCGCGGTCCTGGTGGGCGTTCTCGCCCGTGACGGCGTTCAAATTGACCGCTGGATGGGGTTTGTACGCGATGAGTTGGCGGAAGGTACCGATCAAATCCCTGTCGGTCTGTCCGAAGTTCTGATGTTCGACCAAAGCCTCTACACCGCCGACCGCCTGGCCGAGGTGGGCACCAACATGGCGATCGGCGTGGCCCTGGTGGTTGCGGTTCTCTTCGGCACATTGGGTGTTCGTGCGGCGGCGATTGTGGCGCTGGTGCTTCCAGTGGTCTCGCTCGCCACGCTGGCCAGCATGAACTTCATCGGCCTGCCAATTCACCAGATGTCGGTCACCGGCCTGATTGTTGCCCTTGGGCTTCTGGTCGATGCCGCCATCGTGATGACAGATGAGGTGCGCCAACGCCTGGCCCGCGGCCTGGCACGGATCGAGGCTGCAGGCGATGCCACCCGCCGCCTGGCGGCGCCGCTGTTCGCCTCGACCGTGACCACTGCGCTGAGCTTTACGCCGATGATCCTGCTCCCTGGACCGGCGGGTGATTTCGTTGGGTCTATTGCGATTGCCGTGGTGCTGATGCTCGTCTGGTCCTTCCTCATCGCGGTCACGGTCACACCCGCGCTTGCGGGCTATATCTTGCGCGCGGACAAGCCCGGGGGCCTCAGCATGCCAGCGATGACCCGGGCGTTCGCTGCCAGCATCGGCTGGTCCGTGCGCAACCCCGTGAAATCAGTGGCGCTGGCGCTGATCTTGCCTGTCACGGGTTTTGCCGCCTTCCCAACGCTCACGGCCCAGTTTTTTCCCGGGGTGGAGCGGGATCAGTTTTACCTTGAAGTCGACATGCCCCCGGGCACCGCAATCACCGAAACCGCAAAGGTTGCTCAGGACATCGACGACTTGCTGCGCGACGATGCCGGGGTCGACCGTGTCTATTGGTCGATCGGAAAGTCTGGCCCGGCGTTCTACTACAATATTACCAGCGGTCGCTCGCAAGAGCCTGGCTATGCCCAGGCGATGATCAAATCAACCACGCCGGAAGAGGCTGCGCGGCTTGTGCCCGAACTTCAGGCGCAGTTGGATACGCTCTATCCACAAGCGCGGATCATCGTGCGCGGGCTGGTTCAAGGCCCGCCCGTAGATGCGCCCGTTGAGGTGCGGTTTGTTGGGCCCGATATGGCGACCCTGCGTGACCTGGGCGATACCGCGCGCGCAATCATGGCCGACCAACCCTTTATCACCCAGGTGCGCGCGGGCGTAACAGGCGGGGCCCCGCAGCTGCGCTATGAGATTGACGAAACCGCCGCCCGGTTGGTGGGCCTGAACGTCACCGATATCGCCGCCCAGTTGGAGACCGCGCTGGTGGGCCAGACCGGAGGCAGCCTTGTTGAAGGGACCGAGCAATTGCCAATCCGCGTGCGGTATGGCGATGCCGTTCGCGCGGATCTGGCGACGATTTCTGACCTGCCGATCCTGCTGCCCGGGGCGGCAGCGCAGTCGGCCAGTGGGGTGTTTCCAGCTGTGCCGCTGTCGCAACTGGCCACCCCGGTGCTGGAGCCAGCGGAAAGCGTCGTGACCCGCCGCAACGCCGAACGGGTGAATACGGTACAGGCGTTTATCCTACCTGATGTTCTGCCCGAAGAAGCGCTGCAATCGGTGCTGGGCGCCCTTGATGAGACGGGCTTTGCCGTGCCTCCGGGCTACCGAATGGAGCTGGGTGGCGATTCCGACGCGCGGTCAAACACGGTGGGCAACCTCTTGGCCTCAGTCGGTCTGATCGTGACACTGACGATTGCGACCATTGCGATGACCTTCAACTCTTTCCGTCTGACCGGGGTGGCGCTGATCGTGTGCGTCCTTTCGGCGGGTCTGTCGATGCTGTCGCTTGCAGTCATGCAATATCCCTTTGGGATCAACGCGATCATCGGTGTGATCGGCTCCATCGGGGTGTCGATCAACGCGGCGATTATCATTCTGAGCGGTCTCAAGGCAAACCCCGCCGCTGCTGCAGGAGATCACCATGCGATGACGGATGTCGTCGTAGGCTCCAGCCGCCACATCGTATCCACCACGATCACTACGTTCGGGGGGTTCCTGCCTTTGATCCTGGAAGGCGGCGGGTTCTGGCCGCCGTTTGCAGTGGCGATTGCTGGGGGTGTGCTGTTGTCGGCGGTGGTGTCGTTCTACTTCACGCCAGCGATGTTCTCGCTGATCTATCGCGCAAAGCCTACCCGCTCGGCAAAGGACGCGCCTAAGGACGATCCCGCGACCGTGACGGTCGCACCGCGGTTGGCGGCGGAGTAGACCGCACTCACCCCGGCCTGCCGTCCGTTACCCCGCTGATCATCTGGTACGACAGCAAATCGCGGATCAACCGCGGATCGCGCACCAGAGGCGTCACAGCCCCGCGCAGGCCCGCGCGGTGGGTAGCCGCTCGACGCTCAATCTCTACCGCCTGTTCCAACGTGACGAATTGAAACCGCACGGGCGCCCCTGCACTTGCCTGCGCCACGCGGGGCAGGTCCGTTGGCAGGACCGAGCCAATGCGCGGATAGCCCCCCGTCGTCTGGCATTCGGCCAGCAAAACGAACGGCGAGCCGTCGCCCGTGATCTGGATGTCGCCGGGCACAATCGCCTCTGACAGAACGCTGAGCGCGTTGCTGGCCGCAAAGCCCGGGCCGTCAGATACCAGCCGCACCCCCATCCGATTTGCACGCGTGTCACGCTGGAACGGCGTCGCCTCGAACCGAGCGATCTCGTCTGGGTCAAAGAGGTCGGTTTGAGCGCTGGCCACTGTGCGGATCAGCCCACCGTCGAACCGATCATCCGTTGGCAGGGTCTGGTGGGTTGTCTGGCCTTGATCGGGCCCCACGCCAAGATGATCACCCGCTGCCACAGCCGCGCCCAGCCCGCCCGCAAGATGCGCACCGCGTGCGCCCAGTTGCATGTCTGTCGCCAGTCCACCGCCGAGGCTGAGATACCCATAAACCCCGCGTTCCGCCGGACCGATGGCAAGGGTGGCCCCCGCGGGCATAAGGTGGCTGGCGTTCCACGCAAGCCGCGCGCCATCCAGCGTGGCCCGCATCGGTGCCCCGGTCAGCGCGATGCGCAGATCCTCGGTGGCCTCGAACTGCCCGCCCATCGCGGCCATCTCCAGCGCGGCGCATTCCGGATCCTGGCCCAAAAGGGCTGCGGCCTCAAACAGCGCTTGCCTGTCTGCGGCACCGCCGCGCGACAGGCCGAATGTCAAGAACCCTGGGCGACCCAAGTCTTGCACCAACGCCCCAGGCCCGGCTTGCTTCACCACGAGGGCGCGCGTCAATCTAGCGGCTCCCGCACCGCTCCGCCGTTCGGATCGTGGGCAAACGCCGCCAGGGCACCCGGCGTCACCGGGTCAAACTGCACCTGGTCGCCAGGCTTCAGGACAAACGGCGCGTCGGCATCGGGTCGGAACAGGCGCAGATGCGTCTGGGCGATGTGGCGCCAGCCGGTGGGGGTTTTGTTCGGGAACAGCACGAGTTGGCGGATCGCAACGCAGAGCCCACCCGCAGGCACCTGCGCCGTCAATTCCGTCTGGCGCGGGATGTCCCACGCGGGCGGCAGCGCGCCGAGGTAGGGCATGCCTGGCGCGAACCCGATGGTCTGCACCCGCAGGCGGGCGCCGCAAATCGACGATATCGCAGCGTCTTCGCTTAGCCCGGCCAGATCCGACGCCTCCGCCAATTGCGGACCAAGCGATCCTCCGAAGGCGGCAGGCACGCGCCAAAGGCTGCGCCCATGGGGCAGCGGGGCGGCGTACCAATCGCGGCTTTTCGCCAGCGCCTGCAAAGCCTCGCGCATCGCCTCATGATCGACCTGCAACGGATCGAACCGCAGATAGGTAGACACCAGCGATGTTGATGTTTCTTCCACCCCGTCCAGCGCCGCACACTCCAACGCCTCACGAAACGCCAGCGCCGCCCGGTTTGCGGCCTCGTCAAGCTCTGTCCCGAAGCTTACAAGAAACCCGTCAAAGCCTACGTTTCGGATTGTTGGACGTTGCATGTCCGCTGCCCCTTTCAGGACACGACCGGCAGGCACCTGACGGCATAGGACAGGGTGAGCGTCCGATTCAGGACCGGATCGTGCAGCGCCATCTCATAGCGGGCCGCAGGCCGCACACCGCCAATAGCCCCAAGCGTCCCGCACAGCATCGCCCCGCCTTCGCCCAGACCCGATCCGTCGATCAAATCGCCCAGCGGGCGGATCGCGGCCAGCGTGCCTTCCTGATACCGCACCATCGCGCCGTCTTCCTCAATATCGCAGTGTAAGATCAAGTCATCGAGGTGATCCGCAACTTCCGCCCAGGGCCACAGACCCGAAGACACAGGTTTGGCGCAGATTTGTTTTGATGCCGCGATTGAGACGGCTTCCCACTCGCGGTCCGTGTGGTCCGCCGCAATCCCAAGCCAGCGTCCGCCTCCTGACTGGATCACCAATGGCTCCACTTCGCCCGACGTCCCCGTTCCGAGAACCTCGATCACCGGTGCATGCGTCAGCAACTGGTGGGCGGCGCGGTAATAAAGCGGCACCCCGGTCGGTGGGGCGACCCCGATCTCTTGCAGCTCTTCAATGTGGTGCTGCACGAGATCGGCATCGCGACCGGTCCAACCCGCGACCACAAGCGTCGTGATCTCGATATCCGTAGGCCCCTCTGGCGTCTCAAAACGCATCCCTCAACCCTCGCTCGGCACGGATGGCAGATACAGAGCAATCGACGGGAAAAGGATCAGTAAGGCAACCATGATCAGCATTGCGATGACGTAAGGCACCGCCCCGACCATCACCTCGCTCATCCGTCCTGATTTGCGCGCGCCCTGTACAACGTAAAGGTTCAGCCCCACAGGCGGAGTGATCAGTGCCATTTCGATCAGCACAATCATCAGGATTCCGAACCAGATCGGATCGAAACCTTGCGCCACCACCAGCGGTACGATGATCGGGATCGTCACCACCATCAGCGACAGGGTTTCGATGAAGAACCCCAGCACGATGTAGATCACCACCACCACAAGCATCAGGCCCGTCGGCGACAGGCCCAGCCCATCCAGTAGCCCCTGCAACTCACGCCCCAATCCGGCGGAGGCGAGCGTGAAGTTAAGAAATGACGCGCCGATCACGACCAGCATGATCATCGAAGTGATCTTGACCGTGCCAAGAATACTTTCGGCGAACATCCGAATGCTGACCCCGCCAAAGATCGCCGCGATCAGAACCGCACCGGCCACGCCTACCGCCGCAGCCTCTGTCGGCGTGGCCCAGCCCTGGTAGATCGTGCCGATGATCACCGTGAACAACAAGATGATTGGGACAAGGTGCAACAGCGCGCGCGTCATCTCGGCCAGTGGAAAGGTGCGCCGCGTGCCGCCCAGTTCGGGCCGCATGGTGCAGATGGTCGCGGTGATCAGCATGAACCCGATGGCCAGCGCGATGCCAGGGATCAGTCCGGCCAGAAACAGCTGCGGGATCGAGGTTTGGGTCAGAAAGCCATAAACGATCAAGTTGATCGACGGCGGGATCATAATGCCCAGCGTGCCGCCCGCCGCGATAGCGCCAGAGAACAGCCGGGGATCATAGCCCAGCTTCTCGGCTTGCGGCATGGCGACGGTGGCCACTGTGGCTGCCGTGGCGACCGAAGAGCCTGAGGTGGCCGAAAACATCGTCGCCGTTGCGATATTGGCATGGACCAGCCCGCCCGGCATCCAGCTAACCCAGCGGTCAAGCGCGGCATAGGTGCGCGTGGCGATACCAGACCGCACCAGGATCTCGCCCAACAGCACAAAGAACGGGATCGCGATCAGTGTGGCGTTGTTAGATGTCGACCAGACCAGATTTCCCAACCCCCGGATCAACGGAAACGGGCTGAAGAACGCGTCCACGCCAAAGCCCAGCAGGAACAACACGATCCCCACGGGGATCGACAGGGTCAGCAGCCCAAGAAGGCCAACAGCAATGGCCCAGATCATTGGGCCAGATCCTCTTCCCCAAAACACCCGATCGCGGCATCCGCCTCGACAAACCGGCCGTTGATGACCAGCATCATCGCCGCCATGAAAGTCAGCCACGCCATCAGCGCAAACCAGACCCAGCCCGCGAACCACGGTGCCTGGACCCAGGCCAATGACGTCTCAAGCGGCGTGTTCGCGCGGGAACTGTTGGCAAGCGACCGCTCCAACACCGGCCAGCATTTGTAGGAGATCAGGCTGACTGTTCCGGTCAGCATCAGCATCGAGAACAGATCGAACACCGCCCGGCCCATTTGCCTGGTCCGGCGGCGCAGGATGTCGATGCGCACGTGCCCTAGCTCAAGAAGGGTAAAAGCCATCCCCCACGAGGTGGCGATGGCCATTACATAGCCCGATATTTCATCAGTCCCCCCGAACGAGGACCCCAACTGCCGCAGAACGATGTCCGCCAGCACCAGCGCAGCGCAGACCATCAGCATCACGCCGGTCATCAGTGCGATGCCATGGTTCAGGCGGCGCAGCGTCCGAAGCAGCTTTTCTTCAAAGGGGTCCTCGGGGGTCATGCCTAGCCGCCGATCTGGACGCCGACAACGGACCCGACGCTGGCATTCCAGCGTTCGCCCCAGTCACCGCCCGCGCGTTCGGCCCAGTCGGGCAGAACCTCGCCCACCAGAACGCCGCGCGCCTTCTCGAAGTCGGCGTCCGACACTTCCACCAGCGTCATGCCGCGCGCGTCGCCTGCCGGGCACGCGCCATTGCCAGTTAGACAAGCGATGTCGTTGACCAGCGCATCCTGCGCGCTTTGCCAAGCAGGTGCTTCGAATTCAGCGGCCACCTGTTCGGTGATCAGCGCCTGGGTGTCGGCATCAAGGCTATTCCACTTGTCCATGTTCATTGCGGTCACAACGCTGTCCCAGCCGCCGAGCGGAATGGCCATGAGATGTGTGGACACTTCCCACCAGCCAGCCGAATAGCCAGAGCCTGCACCGGTCACAGCGCAATCCACCACGCCTTTCTGCAAGGCGCCGGGCACTTCAGAGAAGCCGACATTCACGCCCTCGGCCCCTAGCGCCTCAAGGAATTTCGCGGTCATCCGCCCCGATGCGCGGACCTTCAGCCCTTCCAGATCGGCCAGTTCGGAAACCTCTGCATTGCAGAACACAACTTGCGGCGGGTAGGGCGCGATCGCCAGAACCTTGCTGTTGAAGCGGTCGGCATAGATCTCTTCCACCATCGGGCGGGCGGCATCCACCATCGCTTTCGCCTCATCCGCGGTCAGCGCCAGAAGCGGCACGTCCAGGCCTTCCAGTTCCGGCGCGTCGGCTACGGCGTAATCCGCAACGGTCATCGCCACGTCATAGACGCCGTCGCCCAGCAAGCGGAACACATCGCCGACGCCCAGGTTCATCTGGTTATGCGTGGTCAGCGAGACATTGATCTCACCGCCCGAAGCGGCCGGCAGTGTTTCACCCCAGAAAGGAGCCTCATACTGAATGTGGAGGGGCAGGCCCGACCAGCTGCCCACGACGGCTAGGTCTTCGGCCATCGCTGGAGAGGCGAGTGCGGTGGTGGCGGCGAGGATTGTTAATGTACGTTTCATCGTTATCTCCTTGTTGGACTTCGTCAGTTGGGTGTTGGTTGAGGTTGCAGCACGGGAACGTCTGCGTCCTCGGCAATATCGGTGATCAACATGTGACCTGGCTTGTGCGCGATACAGATCGGCAGCCGTGCGGCTTCTAGTGCAACTTGCGGGGTGACGCCGCAGGCCCAGAAGACCGGGTCGTGACCGTCAGGGATGAGCACGGGATCACCCCAGTCCGGCGCAGCGATATCGGCGATGCCCAACCCGGCGGGGTCGCCCCAGTAGACCGGGGCACCATGGGCAAGCGGGTAGTTGCGTGAGATCTCAATGGCTTCGGCCACGCGCGGCTCAGGGATCGCGCGCATCGACACGACCATTTTACCGGCGAACGGCCCCGCGGGCACCGTGTCGATATTTGAGCGATACATCGGGACGGTCGTGTTGTTCTGGATGTGCCACAGCGGAATGCCCGCTTGTTCCAGCGCCCGCTCGAACGTAAAGGAACAGCCAAGGGCAAAAGCCACAAAGTCGTCCTGCCAGATTTCGTGGATATCCGTCACGGAACCGTCCAGCCGCCCATCACGATAGATGTTGTAGGCGGGCAGATCGGTTCGGATGTCGATGTCGTGCCCCATAGTGTGCATCATCGGGTTGCCGGTGTCGGACACGCCGGTCACAGGGCAGGGCTTGGGGTTGCGCTGGCAGTAGCGCATGAAGTCGAGAGCATGGGCTTCTGGCAGGATTGCAATGTTCGCCTGGAGGTATCCCTGGCCCAACCCCGCCGTATGCGAACGGTAGCTGCAACTGCGAATGGCCGCGCGCACATTGCTTAGCGGCTGTTGTCGTAATGTTTCGTACACGTCAGCACCCCAGATCAGCCCTCAGGGTGCGGCGTGATGACAATTAAAGCAAATCCATAATTCTTACCAAAAACGATAGAGAACTTTTATCGCATGTTTTGCGTCGCGTAACCCGTCGACACCTCAAGCGCCATCGCTGCCGCCGTCTCGTTGAGATGGCTCTTGGGTTCGCGCAGAAAGCAGGCGGTGAATTGCAGCGGGCCCGGCACCCAGCCAGGATCAAACTCGCGGATGCGCCCTGCTTCCACATGCTCGGCCCCTAGCGCGCGGGGCAGGACGGCCACGCCCATATCCGCCGCGACCAGCCGGAAACAGGACGACAGCGATGAAGACGGGAACAGCGATGCATCCGGCCCGGCATGCTCATAGAGCAGTTCCTTCAAGTCGCGGTATGGCCGCGTGTTGCGGGCATAGGTCATCACTGGACGCAAAAGCAGTTCCTGCGTAGGCGTTGCAGGATCACTGCTGGCGGCTGCGTACCACGCCAGCTCGAACCCAGGCAGGATAATGCTTTCGACGGTGTATTCCGACACCGGGCCCAAAAGGATCGCCAGATCAATCTCGCGGTTGAGCAGCGCATCACGCAGTTCCGATGACACGTCTACCTTCAATTCGATCTCAAGCTTTGGGTAGATCACGTGCAGCCGCGATACGAGCAACGGCAACCAGCATTGGGCCACCGTCTCAGAAGACCCGATACGCAACCGCCCCTCAACACCCGCAGGATCGACCACATCGCGCAGCACCAGTTCCGCGAGATGTTCGAACTTCTCGGCATGAACCAGCAGCAACTCTCCCCGTTTGGTCAGTTTCATACCGCCCGAGGTGCGATCAAACAGCTCACACGCCAGGGCGGCTTCCAGGTTCTTGATCCGCGTTGTGACAGCTGGCTGCGTTACGTTCAGGGCCATCGCCGCCCTGCGCACTCCGCCCAGGCGCACCACGGTCAAGAACGTCTTTATCTGCTCAAGGCTGAATCGCGACATGGGCACACTCGTCGCACATCCGGGCAGGGGTTTAACAGGCTTCCCCTGCCGTGCGGCACCTGTCACACTGGCCCACAGCGTGATCCCCGGGGGCGAAAATGGCCACAGAAAACCTCAAAGGCTGGAACCACATGCCGGAAGTGCCGATCCAGGTATCGCCGTTTTTCACCTGGCCGCTGCGCCCACTCGCCATGGTCAAATGGGTCTGGGGCGCGTGGTTTCTAATCACCGAAAAACTGATCATCCTTGGAATTGCGATCCTGTGCTACCGGATGGTCAGCCCGTCGCTTGAAGTGACACAAACGCTGGCCTTCGGATGGATCGCCCAGATTTGGATCCGCAACCTGCTCCTGATCTTCGCGGTCGCGGGCGCGCTGCATCTGTGGTTCTACACCTTCTCAAAACAGGGTCAGACGTTGAAATACGACCCCCGCCCGTTGATGGTAAAGGGTCGGCAATTCACGCTGGGTGGTCAGATCCGTGACAACATGTTCTGGACCTTGGGTTCAGGTGTCTTTTTTTGGACGATCTACGAGGTGATGTTGCTTTGGGCGTTGGGCAACGGCTATGTGCCGATGCTGTCCTGGGCCGCCAACCCGGTTTGGTTCGTGGGGATCTTCCTGCTGATCCCGCTGTGGGAGAGCTTTTATTTCTACTGGATCCATCGCCTGATCCACATTCCGTTTCTTTACAAACACATCCATTCCCTGCACCACCGCAATATCAACGTGGGCCCATGGTCGGGTCTGTCGATGCACCCGGTGGAACACGCGATCTATCTGGGATCGGTCTTCATCCACTTTGTGATCGGGGCGCATCCGCTGCACATCATCTTCCACCTGCAATACTACACGCTTACCGCTGTCACGACGCATACCGGTTATCAGGGCCTGCTTGTGAAGGACAAAAACCGCCTTGCGCTGGGCACGTTTCACCACCAGATGCACCACCGCTATTTTGAGTGCAATTACGGTAGTCTGGAGATGCCGTGGGATAAGTGGTTCGGGTCTTTCCACGATGGCACGGTTGAAGCAAACGCGCGGATGCAGGAACGCCGCAAACGGATCATGGGCACCTAACGGATCGCCATGGCGCCGCAGTCTTCCCGCAAGGATCTAAGCCTGAAATGGCTTGAGCTGTTCCAGATCTGCGCCCAGCAGGGGTCCCTGCAAGCCGCCGCGCGCGAGACGGGGCTATCGGTCAGCACGGTGTCGCACCACTTGCGCAACCTGGAAGATCACCTTGGCGTCGCGTTGTTCAATCACAGTCGCAGGCCGATGGTTCTGACACCTAAGGGCCGGGTGTTTCTGCGCAATATCGACGATGCGCTTTATGCTATCCGGCGGGCCAAGGCTGAGGCATCGGCGGGTGGGCTTACCGAAGCGCGCGAGCTGCGTATTGGCACAATCGAAGACTTCGATAGCGATATCGTGCCCGAACTTGCGGTGTTCCTGTCGCGCAGTATGCCGCGCTGCAATTTCAGCTTTCACACCGACAGCAGCCACGCGCTGTTTGCGATGCTGCGCGATCGCCAGTTGGACCTGGGGATAACGACCATCCCGACTGAACGCCTGCGCGATGTAGTGGACAGGCCATTGCTGCGCGATCCGTTCGTGGTGGTCGTGCCAGCGGGGGCCCGCGCGCCTGTGTCCGATATCGTGGCCGGTCAAACCGATTTGCCGCTTTTGCGGTTCTCAGGTGCGCTGATTATCGCCCGCCAGATCGAGTCGCAACTGCGCCGCCTGGGCTCCCCCCCGCCCCCGCGCTTTGAAAGCAGCAACCACCGGACCTTGATGGCCATGGTCGCCGCAGGCGCAGGGTGGGCGATTTCAACGCCCATGCTGTATGCCCATGCGCGGCGGTTCCACGACGATGTCACCATGCACCCCTTTCCCGGTAAGCAATTTTCGCGCGCGCTTACGATCTTGGCGACGCCGGATTGCGCGCGGTCTGTGGTGGATGTTGTCGATGGCAGGTTTCGTAAGTTGGTCAGCGATCACGCGATCAAGCCGATGCATGCGCGTATTCCGTGGCTCAAGGACATGTTCATGCTGGTCGATGACGCCTAGATAATCTTGAAGCGTTGCCTAATCTCGGCGTCTTGTGCTGTGCTAAGATAGCGCTCGCCAGGTTCATTCAGGATCGCCCGTGCCCGCGCATTCGCAGCGGCCCAGGAATCGGTCGCCCCTTTCTCGGACCAGCTGCGCGGATCATCCCGGTCGGCGAGTGCAGGATAGAAATAGTCGCGCTCCATCGCCTGCAGCGTATGTGCACCGCCTAGGAAATGCCCCTCGCCCAACACGGCCTGGCAAATCGCATCAAAGCCCAGATTGTCATCCGTCACCTCGATCCCGCGCAGAATACGGTAGGTGTGGGAATGCATCTCATCGTCCAGAATGAACGCTTCAAAACTGGCCCCAAGAAGCGAGGCTGTCATGCCAGAGCTTTCATAGATCAGATTTCCCCCGGCCAACGCCGCGGCCAGCGAGGTCAGCCCCTTCTCGGCCCCGTATTGTGCGTCAATCGCCTTGGCGTCGGTCATCGAGGCCGCCACGCCAGAGGGCAGGCCAAGCCAGTTTGACAGCTGTGCGGATGCCGCGTTCAACACCGCGGTCTCCCCGCTGCCGCCCGAGAATGCGCCAGTGCGCAGGTCAACGACCAGGGGCCAGTTTGAGAACACCATTGGAAAGCCTGGCTGGATCGCGTGGACCATCACAAGGCTTGCCAGTGTTTCAGCGAGTGACTGCGCCAGAAATCCCGCCAGCGTGGCCGGGGCCGTTGCCCCGGCCTGTGCGGCGGTAATGCAAGAGACGGGGATGTTGTGGCGGATGCATTCATACAGCACATCCACTGCGTCTTCGCCGTAGCGCATGGGGGAAATTACGGGGGAAATATGGGCCTTCAAAAAGGGGCGTTTGCGAAATGCGTCCGGGCCCCCCGCAGCGATGTCCAGCATCTCGACAATCGGGGCCACATGGTCGGCTAGGGTGAATGACGTGGCCACCGGCTTCGTGGTGTTGCGGATCAACGCATAGGCGGTGTTCACGTCGAGGTCAAAGTTGTTGGGCACATCGGTCGCTACGCAGCAGCGGGTGTACCAGCTGATATTGGCGAGCCGGTCCTGCAGTCGTGTGAAGGCATGCAGGTCTTCCAGGGTCGACGGGCGGTAGTCGCCGGTATCCAGATCCAGCGTCTGAACCGCCGCGCCGCCGGTTCCGAAATGCACGCGGTTGCCACCCACCTCAATCGACCGGCCGGGATCGCGACCATGCAGAGTAAAGGTCTTGGCCGCATCATCAATTGCGGCTTCTACAAGGGTCGGCGGGAACAGAACGCGGCCCGATGCCGACGCCACCGCGCCCGCAGCGATCAGATCAGCGCGCAGCCGGTTTGGCACCTCACCCATGCCGAGCCGTTCCAGAAGATCAAGAGCGGTGGCATAAATCCGGCGCAGATCATCGGCGGTCAGCGGTTGATAAAGGCCCCCGATCTGGCCCGGTGGACATGGGTCCACAGCGGGTTTGGCGGCGCGCTGTGCGATCCGCCCCTGTCGTCCACCGCGTTTGGTGCGTTGCCCGGTCACGGCAGATCCCTTTGCCTATGAAAGAACTCGACCCGATCGTACCGGCAATTGGCAATAGGCAGGCAGTTATTGCGAAGAAATCGAAGAATATAGTTGAGAAATTCGAATTAACGCCTCGCTGGTTGAAGCCCGGGTCAATTCCCTCTCCTATCCGGCCCGTGTATCGGAGGCTGCCCTTTGAAATCCCGAACCAAGGTTGTTGTCATCGGCGGAGGCATTGCCGGTTGTTCAACCCTTTATCACCTCACTCAAGAAGGGTGGAGCGATGTGGTTTTGGTCGAGCGCAACGAACTGACCAGCGGGACAACGTGGCATTCCGCGGCGCAGGTCACAAACTTTGGGATGAACCAGACGATGGTGGGGCTGAAGACCCACTCGATTGACCTGTACAAAGACCTGGCCGACGATCCGGACTATCCGATCAACTATCATCATGGTGATGGCGGTATCCGGCTGGCCAACACCGAACAGCAGATGCAAGGCTATCGCCACTTTGCCTCCATGGCCCGCGGTATGGATGTGCATTTTGAGGTGATCGATGCCGCTGAATGCGCGCGCCGTCATCCGCTGATCTCAACTGACAATCTGCTCGGTGGGCTGTGGGATCCGATGGATGGCGATATCGATCCCGCCCAATTGTGCCAGGCCCTGGCCCGCCGCGCGCGCGCAGCGGGGGCCGAGGTGTATCGCAAGACGCCGGTGACAGACTTGACCCAGCACAGCGACGACACCTGGACCGTGCACACCGAACAGGGCGACATCGATTGCAATATTGTGGTGAACGCCGGTGGTTACCGCGTGAACGAAGTGGGTGCGATGATGGGGGTGCATCACCCCGTCGCGTCGATGGAACATCAGTATTTCCTGACTGAAGATATTCCTGCCATCAAAGAGGCCGGTCACCGGATGCCGCTTTTGCGCTGCCCGATCAGCGACTATTACTGCCGCCAGGAAAAGAATGGTCTGCTACTGGGGTTTTACGAACAGGACTGCCGCACCTGGGGAATGGACGGGATCGACCCCAATTTCGTCAATGCTCTGTGCCCCGATGACCTGGACCGGGTGACTGATGTTCTGGAAGGCGCGTTCGCGCGCATGCCCGCGCTGATGGAGGCGGGCATTCATACGGTCGTGAACGGGCCAATTACCTACACGATTGACGGCGCCCCGCTGGTCGGGCCGATCCCCGGCAAGCGCAACGCGTTCTGCATCATCGGGCTGCGCGCGGGCCTTGGCGAGGGCGGCGGTCATGGCTGGCTCTTGGCGCAGCAGATCGTGCATGGCGAGGCGTGCTATGACACCTGGGTGATCGATCCACGCCGGTTCACCGGTCACGCAAATGTGGAACTGACCGCTCTGAAAGCCATCGAGGACTACCAGAACGAGTTTCGCTTCCACTTCCCACATGAACATCGCCCCGCGGGCAGGTCGGCAAAGACAACACCGTTGACACCTGTTCTTGCGGCCGAGGGGGCAGAATTCACGGTGGTCAACGGCTGGGAACGGGCGGATTACTATAAACCGAGCCCCGAGTTTCATCCCACGCTCAGCTTCCATTTTGACGAGGCATTCGAAGTCGTCGCCGGAGAAGTACGCGTGGTTCAGGACGGTGTCGGGCTCTGCGAGGTGAACGGTTTCAATCGGATTGAGATCACGGGCGCGGACCGCCACGCCTTCCTGGACCGCCTGTTCTGCGGCACCGTCACCAAGCGCGATGGCCGGGTTGGGTTGGGCTATCTCTTGAATGATCACGGAATGATCAAATGCGAAGCGACGGTGGCGAACCTCGCTTCAGGCGACAGGGGCCCGGCGCGCGTCTGGTATGGCTCTGCCGCCGCCTCCGAATTTCACGATATGGACTGGCTGGCGGCGCATCTGGACGTCGATGACGACGTACAGCTGCGCAGCCTAACCAACGACCAAACGATCCTGGTGCTTGCCGGCCCCAAAGCGCGCGACGTGCTGTCGGCCTGCGCGCGCGGGAACTGGTCGCGCGAGGCATTCCCTTGGCTGAGCGTGCGCGAGTGCTTCGTGGGCTACGCGCCCGCCACGGTGATGGGGGTCAGCTTCTCGGGCGAGTTGGCTTATGAAATCCACGTGCCCAACGCCTCGCTTTACGCCGCCTACACGGCGTTGCGGGAGGCAGGCGCTGCGCACGGATTGCGCCTGTTCGGGGCGCGGGCGGTTGAGGCGATGCGCATAGAGAAGGGGTTTCTCCATTGGAAAGCTGATCTCTTGACCGAGTTTGATCCGTTTGAGACCGGGCTTGACCGCTTTGTGAAACTGGGCAAGGGACCGTTTGTTGGGCGCGATGCGCTAATGGCGCGACAAGCCGCAGGTCCGCAGAAACGGCTCGTCACACTTGAGGTCGATGCTACTCATGCCCCTGCCTGGGGTGGGGCGTCCTTGATGCATGGCGACCAAGTTGTGGGCACCGTGACATCGGGCGACTGGGGGCACCGGGTTGGCAAGAATTTGGCTTATGCGTTCGTGGATCCTGACCGGGCGGAGCCGGGCAACGCGATAGCGCTTGATCTGTGTGGCGACCGAGTGGATGTGCGCGTGATCCCGCCGTCACCCTACGACCCTGAATTCCAGCGGATGCGGGGATAGTCGAATGGTCCACACACAACACAAATCCTGCCGGCAAATGGGGCCGCTGTTCGCAAGTCGTTTCATTAATTTGCGATCCGGTCGTACAGATGTCCGAAACGGCGCCGAAGGTGACATTTTTGAGCAAATGGCCTTGAACAAGCAGAACAGGTGTGAATGCTTGTTCGATGTGAATGACGGCCTAACCGATGAGCGGACGTTAGATCCGCGATCAAACGCCAGCCAAAACGGCGGCATTCAGGCGAACACTTCGCCGAAAAGCCCCCGAGCGAAACGGCTTGAAACGTCGTCCGGGGCACCAACAAGGAGAGAACTATGAAAAATACCACTTCACTCGCAGCCGGGTCGATCGTGCTGCTCGCAACACCGGCCATGTCCGCTGACATCGTGATCGGTGTGCCCAACTGGGCGTCGGTCAACGCGACGGCCCACGTGCTGGAAGTTGTGATCGAAGAGAACCTCGGCCTCGACGTGGAACTGCAGAACGGCACCAACCCGATCGTGTTTGAGGCGATGGACAAGGGCTCAATGCATGTGCACCCCGAAGTGTGGATGCCGAACCAGCAGAACCTGCATGATACCTACGTTCAGGAAAACGGCACGGTCGTGATGAACGAAAACCCTGTTCAGGCCGAGCAGGGGATGTGTGTTCCCACCGCCATCGCTGAAGAACACGGCATCACGTCGATCGACGATCTGAGCGACCCTGACAAGATGGCAATCTTTGACACCGACGGGAACGGTACGCCTGAGGTGTGGATCGGCGCGCCCGGCTGGGCCTCGACGGTCGTGGAAAAGATCCGGGCCAAGTCCTATGGCTATGACCAGATCTTCGAATTGACCGAGTACGAAGAAACCATCGCTTATGCAAACCTCGCCAACGCGGCGACGGCGGGTGAGCCATGGATCGGGTTCTGCTACAGTCCGCATTATATTTTCGTGACCCAGGACCTGACCGTGCTGGAAGAGCCTGCACATGATCCGGCCACTTGGACCATCGTGCAGCCCACGGACGATCCCGATTGGCTGGAAAAGTCTGAGGCCTCAACGGCTTGGAACGGGGCCACGCTACACCTGCACTATGCCAAAGAACTGGAAGAGACCTTCCCCGAGGTGGCCCAGCTCTTCGCCAACTTCCAAATGGACGGCGACTCGCTGAGCGCGATGGGTAAGGCGCTGGCCGTGGACGGTCAGGAAGCCACTGACTTTGCGCAAGAGTGGGTGGCTGCCAACGAGGACACAGTCCTGGATTGGCTGACCAACTAAGCCCCTAAACCTGGTCGCCGCGACCCGGGTTGCGGCGACCGCTTCCAAAACAAGGGGACGGGGGATGAGCGACGCAGTCGTCAAGCTGACGGATGTCTGGAAAATTTTTGGCGGAAAAGCGTCAGACGCCATGGCCGCCGTAAAGAACGAAGGGATCGGAAAGCCCGAGGTTCTGTCGCGATATCAATGCGTAGTTGGTGTTCAGGGGGCGACATTCGAGGTCCCGCGCGGTGAGATTTTTTGCATCATGGGCCTGTCGGGGTCAGGCAAGTCCACGCTGGTGCGCCACATCAACCGTCTCATCGAACCGACTGCCGGCAAGATCGAAATCCTTGGCCAGGATATCTCCACCATAAGCGAGTCTGACCTGCGCCGTATCCGTGCGCAGCAGATCGGCATGGTGTTCCAGCACATGGCGCTGATGCCGCACCGGTCGGTGCGTGACAACGTGGCTTACCCGCTGGAAATCAGGAAAGTACCTAAGTCGAAACGTTGGGCGGTCTCAGACCACGCGCTGGGCCTTGTCGACCTAACAGGCTATGAGGACCGGCTGCCAAAAGAGCTATCGGGCGGTATGCAGCAGCGCGTTGGTATTGCCCGCGCCCTCGCGTCTGACCCCGAAATCCTGTTGATGGATGAGCCCTTCTCGGCCCTTGACCCGCTCATCCGCCTGCAGTTGCAGGATCAGTTTAAGGCGCTTGTGGCGCAGTTGAAAAAGACGACGCTGTTCATCACCCATGACCTGGATGAGGCGATCCGCATCGGCCACCGCATCGCGGTCATGAAGGACGGCGTCATCGTTCAGATCGGCACGCCTGAGGATATCGTTATGAACCCTGCCGACGATTATGTGCGCGAGTTTGTGCAGGGCATCTCAAAGCTCAAGCTGGTCAAGGCGCATTCCATCATGGAACCGTTGGAGAGCTACCACAAACCGCTCGACGGAGCACCGCAAGCCGACCACGAGGCCGACCTGGATCAGTTGATCGACCTTGCCGTGGGAACAGATCATCCGGTGGTGATCACCGATGGCGGCACTCCGGTGGGCGTGGTGACGAAACCCCGGCTTCTTAGGGGCATTCAGGGAGGCAAGGATGAGTGATCAGACCGCAGACGTACAGGTTACCGCCGCCTCTGACATTCAGGTGGACCGCGAAGCGCTGGATGCGTCGATCAACGAGTTTGCCCAAGAGAGTGGCGATTACTACGCCCAAGCGTTTCACAAGATCCATGACACGACCAACGCGATCCCGAAGACGTTCAACCTGTGGGCCGCCATTCTGGGCCCATTTTGGGCGGCGTCCCGTGCGGTGTGGGGGATGTTCTGGGCGTTCCTGATCCTCGAGATCATCGCCTGGGTTCAGATCGGTCGTGGGGCCTGGGGCAATCCGGGTTCTGATTTCCTGGAACGCGCCGAGGGTCAGCAGGCCCGAGCAGAACAGTTGATGCAACGGGCCCGCGATGCAACAGAGCAAGCGGATGTCGACCGGTTCACCCAGCTGGCCGAGAACATTCAACGTGCGGCCAACAACTCGCTGGAACAAGCGGCCGCGGCCCAAGCCGAGGCGTCGAGCATCCTGGTCACCGGCATCATTATCCTGGCGATCGTCAAGCTGATCCAGGGGCTCTATGCAAACCAGATTTACGAAAAGCAGTATGCGCGGTGGCGGATCGACCCAGAGAAAACCGAAAGCGGACGCAAGACCACCAACACCGTCTTAGGAGCGGTTCTGGGCGCTGCTATCGGGCCGCTGATCGTCTACAAGTTTACGGTCAATTCATCGCTCACCTGGTTGGAAGAGTTTCCCGAAGACTGGGTGTCAGCGCTGTTTCTGGGTGAAGGGAACGGCACTTTGTTCTCGGCTTTGGCCAGATGGATGGAAGGCGGAATTGACAACGCCGCCACCGCCGGTGGGGATGTCTTTGACGGCATTGTCAGCGGCGTTCGATCGGTGCTGGATGCGTTGACTATAGCGCTGAACGGCTCACCTTGGCCGGTGGTCATGCTGGTGATTGTTGTTACGGCCTGGCGTTCTGCCGGGCCGCGGGTGGCGATCTTCACGGCCTCCGCGCTCGCCTATATCGCGTTGTTGGGCTACTGGGCCATCGCGATGGAGACGGTGGCTCTGGTGGGTGCTGCGGTGATCCTTTGTGTCGTGATCGGTATTCCGCTGGGCATCTGGTTCGGCAAATCGCGAAGGGCCTATGGCTTTGCCGAACCGGTCCTCGACCTGATGCAAACGCTGCCAGCCTTTGTCTACCTGATCCCTATCATCGCGTTTTTCGGTACCGGCAACCCGCCCGGTATTCTGGCCACGATCATCTTTGGTATGCCGCCGGTGATACGTCTGACCGCACTGGGCATGCGTGGTGTGCCCGAAAGCATCAAGGAGGCTGCGGTCGCTTTCGGGGCGTCGCGCTGGCAGTTGCTAAAAGATGTCGAAATCCCGTTGGCATTGCCGTCGATCATGACCGGTGTAAACCAGACCATTCTGATGTGCCTGTCGATGGTGGTGATCATCTCGCTGATTGGCGGGGGCGGGTTGGGCCGGGAGATCTTGGAAGCCCTGCAATTTGCAGCAAAAGGGCCGGGGCTTCTGGGGGGCTTTGCGATCCTCTTTGTTGCGATGGTTCTGGACCGGATTGTGCAGGGCGCTTTCCGGCGCGAAGATCAGAAGATCTGAACCGACGGTCCGGGGCGCGCAGTGTCACGGGCCGCGCGAGAGGCGCCATGACCGACCGATACGAACAGTCCATGATGGACAACCTCTATTGGTGGGGCATCCCCACACTGTTTCGCTGTCCAAACGAAGATGTCGAGGGCCAAGACATTGCCCTTGTCGGTGTTCCACACTCTACCGGTAACGGCACCACGGAACGTGATCAACACCTGGGCCCACGCGCACTGCGCAACGTCTCAGCCGTAGGGCGGCGGATGCACAGCGGCTTCCAGATCGACCCGTGGAGCGTTGCGCGTATCGCCGATGTGGGCGACGTGCCCTTCCCGCGTGCCAATGACAATGAGGCGTGCATCGACCAGATCACGCAGTTTTTTGGGGAGATCGATGCAGCGGTCGTGCGCCCGATCTCTGTCGGTGGCGATCACTCTATCACCGGCGGGATCGTGTCGGCATTGGGTCGGGGCGCATTGGCGGGCGGCCAGCCCGTGTCGCTTCTGCACCTTGATGCCCACACGGACGTCTTCACCAAGGTCGATCATTTCCTGGGCGCCCGGAGGTCCGCGGCTCATTGGGGCGCCTATCTGGCCGATCAGGGTGACGTGGACCCGACGCGTTCCATGCAGATCGGATTGCGGGGCCATGCGCGGACGTTGGATTGGCTACAACCCTCATATGACTACGGCTACAACGTGGTGACGATGAAAGAGTTCCGTCAGCGTGGCGTGACCGACGTGGTCGCTCAGGCCCGCGACGTGATCGGCGACCGGCCGGTCTACATCACGTTTGATCTCGACTGTCTGGATCCGACGATTGCCCCGGCCGTGTCCAACATCGAACCCGGTGAGAAAGGGTTCGATATAGATGAGGCCGTGGCCCTGCTGCACTCAGTTCGCGGTCTCAACATCATCGGGGGTGACATCGTGTGCATGATGCCCACCAAGGACAGTCCAAACCAGATCACTGCGCTGACAGCGATGGCCGTTATGTTCGAGATGATTTCAATGGTGTCAGAAAACGTATCGCACGGGGCCAAGGCGTGACCCGGCAGGGCGATCCGTTTTTTCAGCCGGTTTCTGGCATGGACCTGCCGCGCTATGCCGGTGTGCCGACGTTCATGCGGCTCCCGTGCCTGGCTCCGGACCACCCGCGCTATAGGGACGTGCAGATGGGCCTGGTCGGCGTGCCCTGGGACGGCGGCACCACCAACCGCCCCGGCGCGCGGCATGGGCCCCGGCAGTTGCGCGACCAGTCGACGATGATCCGTGCGATGAACCCGGTGAGCGGGATCAATCCGTTTGCCTTGCTCAACTGCGCTGATCTGGGGGACGTGCCGCCCAACCCGGTGGACATCGAAGACAGCCTGGAGCGGATTACCGCATTCTATCGCGACCTGATCCATCGCGGCATCACACCAATTACCGCTGGCGGGGATCACCTCGTCTCGCTCCCGATCCTACGTGCGGTCGCTCATGATGCTCCTGTGGGCCTGATCCAGTTCGACAGCCATACCGATCTGTTTGACAGCTACTTTGGCGGACGGCGGTACACCCATGGCACGCCGTTTCGAAGGGCAGTGGAAGAGGGGTTGGTGGATCCCAGGCGCTTTGTCCAGGTCGGCATCCGAGGCACCGCCTACAACCTGGATGACATCACGTGGGGCGAAGCGCAGGGCATCCGCATAATCCGGATAGAAGAGCTGTTTGCCCGCGGGATCGCGGATGTGATGGCCGAAGTGCGGGGGATCGTGGGCGACGGCCGCACCTATTGTACCTATGACATCGACTTCGTCGATCCCACCTTTGCCCCTGGCACCGGCACACCCGAGGTTGGGGGGCCGAACAGCTATCAGGCCCAACAGGTGATCCGCGAGATGCGTGGGCTAAACCTGATCGGTGCGGATCTTGTTGAAGTGTCCCCACCGTTTGATCCCGGTGGTGGCACCGCGTGGCTGGGCGCGTCGCTGATGTTTGAGCTGATGTGCGTTCTGGCCGAGGCGCGGGCTCAGCGCTGAATGTAGACCGCACAGGGCGCGCGACGGGCCACGCGCGCGGCGGTTGAGCCGAGGAAGTAGTCCGACACACCGGGCTTATGCGAGCCCACGATGATCAGGTCCACCGCGTTTGACGCCGCGAAGGTCACGATCTCGACCCCCGGCTTGCCGGTCGCAACCTCAACGGTGATATCGGCTGCGTCGCCTGCAACCTGGGCCAACTTGTCCTGTATCCGGCTGGTCAGATGGTTTTCCGAGGTCACCGTCACGAACTCTGACACAAAGCCCGGAATACTCTCCAAAACAGTCAGCAGGGTAATGCGCCCACCGGGTCCCAGAAACTGCCGCGCAAGGGCGATTTTGGCAGGCACAATGGGCTCGTGATCAAGAGCCACAGGAATCAGGATGTGGGAGGTCACATGCGCCTCCTTTCTCCGGGCCGGATCATCGGTACACCTCTGGCAAAAGCGAAGTAGAGATCGCTGGGATATAGGCGATCATCAGTGTCACGATCAGCATGAAGAACACGAACGGGATCGCGCGGTAGGCAATCTTTAGGATCGACTCGCCCGTGATCCCCGCAACCACGAAAAGGTTCAGGCCCAGGGGCGGGGTGATGAACCCGACACCCAGTGCGGTGATCATCATGATGCAGAATTGCACTTCGTTCATGCCGATATTGTCGGCTAGCGGTTTCAGGATTGGTGCAAGGATCACGATGTTCGGCGTCGTCTCCATCACGCAACCCGCGGCGATCAGGATCAGGACCATGATCCCGATCAGCACCACAGGCTCATTGCTGATCGATGTCAGTGCGAAGACAAAGCCCTGCGGCACGCCCATCACCGCCAACGCCTGTGCCAGCGGCAGTGAGAAGGCGATGATTGGCAGGATTACGCCGTTCACTTTGGCGGAACTGACGAGCATGGCTGGGAAGTCCGACAGTCGAAGCGTGCCGAGGATGAAGCCGATGGTGATGGTGACCACCACCGCCACGGCGCCAGCCTCGGTTGGTGTCAGGCGACCAGAGAAGATGCCGTAGAAGATGATGCCGGGCACGATGAACGCGTACCAGCCTGACTTGATCGAGCGCCACAGGTTCGCCCGCCATTCCGCCGCGGTCATAATCCCCCCGCCTTCCCACAGGTTCAGGCGGTTCATCACGATGTTGGTGATCAGGATGGAAACCAAGATTAAGAGGCCGGGAATCAATGCAGCCAAGAACAGGGTGGATACAGCGATACCCAGGACAAGGCCGATGATGATGTATGCGATCGACGGCGGGATCAGGATTCCGGTGCAGGCGCCTGCGGCGACCAGCGCGCAGGCGTATGGGCGGGGATAGCCGCTCTCAACCAGTCGGTCGATTGTCATCCGGCCAACGGCGGCAGCACCCGCTGCGTCAGAGCCCGAGATGGCCGCGAACATCCCGCAGACGAGGACCGTGGCTGAACCAAAGCCGCCCTTGGCCCAACAGGTCAGCGCCTCGGCCACGTCGAGGAATTTCTTCGACAGGCCGGTTCGAACAAGAACGTCCCCTGTCAGGATGAACAGTGGTACTGCCGTCAGCGCGAAATGGTCAATCCCGTGAAACAGGCTTTCGCCTACAAGAGACAAGGGCAGAACGCCTGACATCAGCAGCATGGATATGGCCGCCACGCCAATCGCCGCCCAGACCGGAACGGCAAGCGCCACAAGGATCACAAACAGGATCACCGGCAGGTAAAAATCCCATCCAAGGATCACCGGCTGGTTTTGAAGTTGGTTCCAAAGCATCCCCCGCTCCCCTCAGTCAAACAGCTTGTCGCCCTCGTACACGGGCCTGCCGTGCCGAAGGTCGTGGAGATCCCGAAGGAACGATTGAACAAGGCGCAGGATCACCAACGCAAAGCCGATGGGCACCGCGCTGAGGAACCAGACCTGGCTGACCCGAAGCCCGTGCGTGACCGACCCGAACTCGTATGAGACGTGGACTGCCTCAAACGACCAGTAGACCGCGATGATCGCGACCCCGAACATCACGATGTCGCCGAAGATATAAAGCAGTGCTTTGACCCGAGGACCGACGTAGTTCATCAGAACATCAATCCGGATATGACCGCGTTCCTTGACCGCTGCTGCCGCACCGATCCAGGCAAGGTAGATGAAGGAATAGCGCACGATTTCCTCGCCCCAGATCGATGAGTAGGAAAATACCTCGCGTCGGACGACTTCGATGAACATCGTGCCCACAAGCATGACGTAGAAGACAAGAAGCGCCCAACGCTCGGCGTTTTTGTCCAGTGATGACAGTATATTGGCCATTGGTCTGTCCTCCTGCGCACGCCTGGGGGCGCCGGGTTTACCCGGCTTGTCGCTTTGTTGGCAAGGAACGGGCGGCGCGAAGGCCCACACTTTCGCGCCGCCCAAGTAAGGCGTTCAGGCGTCGTGGACGTAATAGCGGCCTTGGGTGCCCGCGGCCTCTTCCAGCTTGGCAAACACATCCATGGATCCGGCCAGATCGACCTTGAACTGGTCCCAATCGCCGAGTTGGTAGCCACCGACAGATTCCCATTCAGCCAGCTGATCGTCGCTGAGGCTGTGGAATTCCACGCCATTGGCGACCAGTTCGGCCATTGCAAAGGACCGCGCGGCGGGCACCTTGGCAAGGTTCTGGGCCTGCGTAACTTCGCCCGCAAATTCGATCCCTTCCTGCACGTCGGCAGGCAGGCTTTCGAACCATTCAAGATTGATCGAATAAACCTGGCTGTCAGGTACAGCTTGGGTGAAAGTGACGTGGCTGAGGATTTCGCCGAACCCGAAGACGTGCAGCGCGCCGACCGAGGGGTCGAGCGCATCGGCCACACCCTGACGGATCGCTGACGGGGTTTCACCCCAGGCCACCGGTGTCGGGTTGGCGCCCACAAGGCGATAGTATTGCTGCAGCATCGCCGAGCCTGGCACGCGGAACTTTACGCCGGACATATCGCCGGGGGTGATGATTGCGTTGCCGCCCTGGCGCACGGCCACGACGCGGGGGTCGATGACGATGTAGAACAGCGCCTTGAACCCCGAAGCCGCTATTTTGGGATCGACTTCCGACTTCCACGCGTCCGAGCTTGTCAGGTTGGTAAAGCGCTGGTTCGAGCCGCAGAAGTAAGGCAGGTTGATCAAGTCGACAGCCGATGCGAACGGGGCGAAGTTTGCCAGGCTGTGCTGCGCGCACTGGATCGTGCCGCCCTGTACCGCCTGCGCCAGCGCGCCGCCGGCGCCAAGCTGACCGCCCGGTGCAAGACGCACATAGACCTTGCCGTTCGTCATGTTCTGGATATTTTCTTTCAGATCCAGCTGCATGATCGGATAGCTGCGTGATGCGCCAAGGACGTAAGCCGTGGCCAGCGTCATCACGTGATCGGCCGCGTTTTCGCGGTCGCGTTCTTCCTGTGCGGTTTGGGCAACGGCGGCGTCGGACCACAAAAGGCCTGCAGACCCGGCAACCAGCGCAGCAGTGAAGCTGCCGCCTGCAGCAAGCTTGAGAAAGTTGCGGCGCTCTACCGAGGCAACTTCTGTATCTTTACGTTTGTCTTGCATCCCTTTTCCTCCCTGAGATGTAGTTATTCTTTGTTCGGGTCTCTCGCCTTGGCGTTTGACTCGCGTTGCAAAATGTCGATGACAAATGCCACTGAGGCGCAGGTGAGCAGCAGCATTTCGGCCACATTACCCAGTGGCGCCTGCCCGTCGAGCGAGCCCAGAAAGACGTTTACGATGAAGCCAATCAGAAGGATCAAAGCGACGAATAAGCCCATGGTTTCCTCCCAGTTGCCCGTCTTTGAGTGAATTTGTAAGCGCTTACATCGCGTCATGCAAGCGCTTACATTCTGATCGCTTCGCTTTTTGCCGTCGGCCTGAAGACAGATCAGTCTGTTGCGGTGATGGGGTGTGCGAACCAGGTATCGCCGCGGCACGTTCACGCGCCGCTGCGACTGCGCGTCAAACAGTCCCACACGAAAGCCCAAACTATGTTTTATAGCTACGGGGCGGTCGTTATCCACTGCACACTTAAAACGTAGCAAAAGGTCGGGTAGTGAGCGACGGGGGACACTTTCTTTTTCTGATCGCACTCTTGCCGTTCATTGGCGCGCTTGTGCCTGGCCTGATGATCCGCGCTGGTCGAACGGCCTGCGCCACATTCACAGCGGTTCCCACAGCCCTTGCGCTGGTCATGCTGTTGATCCTGGCCCCCGATGTCATGCAAGGAGAGGTTATCGAGGCCGAGGTGTCGTGGCTGCCGCAGCTGGGATTGTCGGTGTCGTTCTTCCTGGATGGTCTGGGACTTCTCTTCGCAGGGATGATCCTGGGCGTTGGTCTCTTGATCACGCTATACGCGCGCTTCTACCTGTCGGGCGATGATCCGATGGGACAATTCTATACCTATCTTCTGCTTTTCCAGGGCGCGATGCTGGGCATCGTCATCTCTGACAACATTCTGCTTCTATTAATCTTTTGGGAGCTGACGTCGCTGTCATCGTTCCTGCTCATTGGCTATTGGAAGCATCTGCCCGAAGGCCGGCAGGGCGCGCGGATGGCGCTGACCGTGACGGGTGCGGGCGGGCTGGCGATGATCGGGGGCATGCTGATCCTCGGCAATATCGTGGGCAGCTACAACCTGACCGATATCTTGCAAGCGGGTGATGAAATCCGCGCCTCGGAATGGTATCTGCCCGCGCTCATCCTGATCCTTTTGGGCGCTTTCACCAAGTCTGCGCAGTTCCCGTTCCACTTCTGGCTGCCC
The DNA here is from genome assembly GCA_039820585.1 of Pseudomonadota bacterium. Lineage (GTDB taxonomy): Bacteria > Pseudomonadota > Alphaproteobacteria > Rhodobacterales > Rhodobacteraceae > JBCBGF01. Next base: position 7,776 of record JBCBPV010000021.1, on the reverse strand, counting down.
CATGCCATGGCTGCGCCCACGCCGGTGTCGGCCTACCTGCATTCGGCCACCATGGTAAAGGCGGGCGTGTTCCTGATGGCACGGATGTGGCCGGTTTTGTCCGGCACGGATGCGTGGTTCTATATCGTGGCGACCATCGGTTTGATCACCATGGTGATGGGCGCGGTGATCGCGCTCTTCAAAGACGATCTGAAGGCGCTGCTTGCCTTCTCGACAGTCAGCCACCTGGGTTTTCTGACGATGCTTCTTGGGTTTGGCACCCAGGCGGCCGCGGTGGCGGCGGTGTTCCACATCATCAACCACCTGACCTTCAAGGCCGCGCTCTTCATGACAGCGGGCATCGTGGATCATGAGACGCATACCCGCGACATCAAGCGCCTCGGCGGGTTGCGGCACCTGATGCCGGTCACCTTTTTGGTCGGCACTATTGCAGCGCTGTCCATGGCGGGGATGCCACTGTTCAACGGCTTCCTTTCGAAAGAGATGATGCTTGAGGAGGCGTCGCACACCGACTGGCTGAACAATCCGCTCGTCGTGCCGATCCTCGCCACCATCGGATCGCTGTTCTCAGCGGCCTATTCCTATCGCTTTATCGTGCATGTGTTTCTAGGGCCGAAGCGGAACGATTACCCCCATACCCCTCACGATCCACCGTTTGGAATGTGGGCGGCGCCCGCATTGCTGGTAACCATGGTGATCGTGATCGGTGTGGCACCCTTCTTGGCCGAGGGGCTTGTGACAGCTGCAGCGAGCGCCGTCACCGGCGCCGACCTGCACCCGCACTTGAAGATCTGGCACGGGGTCACTCCAGCGCTCTGGATGTCAGTTATTGCTATTGGTGGCGGTGCGGTGTTGCTGGCGATGCACGCCCCATTGGACCGCGCCTGGATCCGCGCGCCACGACCCGAGGCAAAGGTCATCTTCGACCGGCTTGTCGGCGCAATCGTCGCGATGACGCGTGGCTTGACCGAGCTGACCCACACCGGCGCGATCAGCCGCTATCTGGCGATTTTCACCGTCGCCTCTGTCGCGCTGGGCTGGATCGCGTTTTCGGGCAGCGGACTTTCGGCGCCTACACGGGGCCTGTTGCCCATACCGCCGGTGGTCGCAGTGGGCTGGGTCATGCTGATCGTGGCCACAGCGCTTGTCGTTGTGATGCACCATCACCGGTTCCGCGCCCTTGTTCTGATCGGGATCATCGGCCTGTCGGTTTCGGCTGGCTTTGTGTACCTGTCCGCCCCCGATCTGGCGCTGACCCAGATCTCGGTTGAGACGGTGACGATCATGCTCTTGCTCCTCGCGCTGCATTTCCTGCCCAAGGTCACGCCGAAGGAAAGCCCGCTGGGCCTGAAGCTGCGCGATGGTTTGATCGCGGTGACGGCGGGTGGAGGTGTCGGTGCGCTGGCCTATGCGTTCCTGATGCGCGACATCGAAACGATCTCGGAATTTCACCTTTCCAACAGCTATGAAGGCGGCGGCGGAACCAATGTGGTTAACGTCATTCTGGTGGATTTCCGGGGGTACGACACCTATGGCGAGATCATCGTCTTGGGAATTGCCGGGTTGGTGATCTACGCGCTGATGCACGCGCTGCTCGACGGACCTGCCGCGCGCCGTCTGCGGAACGCGGACTACTCGCAAGACCGCTCTCGCGACCGGCACCCCTTGATGATGGTGGTCGTCACCCGGGTCTTGATGCCTATCGCCGTGGTCGTGGGCATCTACATCTTCCTGCGTGGCCACAACCAGCCGGGCGGCGGCTTCGTCGCGGGCCTGGTCGTCGCTATCGCTCTTTTGATGCAATACATGGCCTCGGGCTTTGCCTGGACACAGGAACGCAAGAAGATCGAGTATCACACGCTGATCGGTCTTGGTGTTGTGATCGCAGGGCTCACCGGGGCAGGGGCGTGGCTTGCGGGTCAGCCATTCCTGACCAGTGCCTTCACATATGTGCACCTGCCCCCCATCGAAGAGTTCGAGCTGGCCACCGCGATGCTGTTCGATCTGGGCGTGTTCCTGACCGTCTTGGGTGCAGTGATGCTGATGCTCTACAGCTTGTCGCGTATCGCGCGCTTTGCCGGTGAGACGGTGAACGTCGACCCGATGGATTACGATCCCGGCGAACATGCCGACGACGACAAGGCGGGACTCTGAGATGGAAATTCTTGTGGCCAGCTCTGTTGGAATTCTGACCGCAGGGGGGGTTTACCTGATCCTGCGCCTACGGACCTTTCCGGTAATCCTGGGCCTGGCGCTTCTTTCCTACGCGGTGAACGTCTTTCTGTTTTCCAGCGGGCGTCTGGCCATCGACCAATCTCCGATACTGTCGAAATACGGTGAGACCGCCTATACCGACCCCCTGCCGCAAGCGCTGGTGCTGACTGCGATCGTTATCTCTTTCGGAATGACGGCGGTTCTGGTGATGATAGGCCTTGGTGCCTACCTTGAAGCTGGCGATGACCGGATCAACACAGCCGACACCGATGCCGACCGGGTTGAGGATGGCCAGGCATGATGCACTGGATCATTCTTCCTGTCTTTCTGCCCGCGATCCTCGCACCGCTGATCGGTTTTGTGATGCGCCACGACATATCGCTAGCACGCACGGCCTCGGTCACCGGAACGGTTCTGCTGTTCGCTATTGCCGTCGGGCTCGCCATGCTAGCCGCGGATGGGCAGACGCATATCTACCGGCTGGGCGACTGGCCTGCGCCGTTTGGGATCGTTCTGGTGCTCGATCGTTTGTCGGCGCTGATGGTCCTGATGACGTCGACGCTGGCGCTTCTCGTGGTGATCCATGCGATTGCCACGGGATGGGACGCGCGGGGGCGGCATTTCCATGCCCTGTTTCAGTTCCAGCTTATGGGGATCTGCGGCGCTTTTCTGACCGGCGATGTCTTTAACTTGTTCGTCTTCTTCGAAGTGCTTCTTATCGCGTCATATGGGTTGATGATCCATTCGGGCGGGCGCCAACGGATGCAGGCCGGGCTGCAATATGTTGTGATGAACCTTGCGGGCTCCACCCTGTTCCTGTTTGCGCTTGGCACGCTTTACGCCTCCACCGGCACGCTAAACATCGCCGATCTGGCTCAGCGCATCCCCCAGATCCCGGCTGAGGAGGCCGGACTTGTGCGCGTGTCGGCCATGCTGCTCTTGATCGTGTTCGCGGTGAAAGCGGCGCTTTTTCCGATGCAGTTCTGGCTCCCTGCGACCTATGCCAATGCGCCTGCACCGGTGGCTGCGCTCTTTGCCATTATGACCAAGGTCGGTGCCTATGCGATCCTTCGAGTGCACACGACAGCCTTTGGCCCGGGCATGCCCGGAACCGGCGATCTTGCGGGAACCTGGCTGTTCCCCGCTGCGGTGATTACCATCGCAGTCGGGGCTTTCGGGGTGCTTGGGGCGCGCCGTCTGATGCCGTTGATTGCGTTCTCGGTCGTCGGCTCAATGGGCACACTTCTGATCGCCGTCGCCGCCTTTTCGCCCGACGCGACGCTGGCGGCGCTTTACTATATGGTGCATTCCACGTTTGCAGCGGCCTGCCTGTTTCTGATCGCGGATTTGGTGGTCACACGGCGGCAGGCCGATACCCTAACCCCGGCCCCTGCTACGCTGCAAAACGGCTTGTTCGCAGCACTTTTTTTCGCCGCCGCCATCGCAATGGCGGGGATGCCCCCGCTGAGCGGGTTCCTGGGCAAGCTTCTGATCCTAGATGCCCTGCGTGCGCCCGGCATTATCGGCTGGGCGTGGCCCGCGATACTGGTTGGCTCGCTTCTGACAATCGTTGGCTTTGCACGGGCAGGCAGTGCGCTCTTCTGGAAATCCACCGCCATCGCGGCCCCTGATCCAACGCCCGAAGCAATCGCCGTTCCGCCCACGGCCAGTGCCCTGCAACTCGCCCCGGCGATGGCGGGCATCGCCATGCTGGGCGCGTTGTCGGCCTTTGCGGGCCCGGTCGCTGGCTACCTTGAGGGCACGGCGACACAGCTTTACGATCGGCAAGGCTATGTCAGTTCCGTTCTGAACCCGGGAGCAGGGGATTAGGCCATGATCAAAACCTTGATCCCACACCCGTTTCTCAGCCTGACCCTGGTCTTAGTCTGGCTGGTTCTGGTGAATACGTTTACTCTGGGTAACCTGATCCTTGGCACGGTGATTGGCCTGGTCATCCCGATGATGACCGCGGCCTACTGGCCCGACCGGCCCCGCATAGCCAGGCCAATGAAGATCGTCGAATACGTGCTGATCGTTCTGTGGGACATCATCGTGGCCAACGTGCAGGTGGCGATGATCATCCTGTTCAAGCGCGAACCCACGATTCGCTCGCATTGGATCGTCATCCCGCTAGAGCTGACCTCAGCAGAGGCGATCACCGTGCTGGCCGGGACCATTACGATGACGCCGGGCACCGTGTCAGCGATGCTGTCGGCTGACGGGGGGTGCATCCTTGTGCATTGCCTCGACACCGACGATCCCGACACCGTGCGAGATGAAATCAAAGCCCGCTACGAGAGCCGTCTTCTGGAGATCTTCCCATGATCGAATATGCCTTGCTCTTTTGTGCGCTGTGCTATGGCGCAGCGCTTTTGCTGGACCTCTGGCGCATTGCCGTGGGCCCGGACGCTGCTGACCGGATCCTGGCGCTGGACACTATGGTCATCAACGTCATCGCCCTGTTGGTACTCTACGGCGTCTGGCGCGGCACGGCGGTGTATTTCGAGGCGGCGATGCTGATTGCGATGGTCGGCTTCGTCTCGACGGTCGCCTATTGCCGCTTTGTCCTGCGCGGCGACATCGTGGAGTGAGGGTTGGATATGCACCTGTTCGCTGAAATCCTGATCGCCGTGTCGCTGATTATCAGCGGTATCTTTGGGTTCGTGGGGTCCTATGGACTGATCAAGTTGAAACACTGCGTCCAGCGCCTGCACGCCCCAACCAAGGCTACGACGCTTGGCGTGGGGGGTATTTTGGTGGCCTCGATGATCTTCTTTTACGCCGAAACGGGTCATGTTTCGGTGCATGAGCTATTGATCACGCTGTTTTTGTTCCTTACCGCGCCGATTACGGCGAATTTCATCGCGAAGACGTATCTGGCGCGAAATGTGCGGCGCGGGGATTTGCCAGAGAGTACAGGCGACTTTGGGTGGTCGGTTTATGATGACCCGCCAGAGCGGAAGGCTGAGGGGAATGGGTGAGATGGCCTTGTCCGTTGCGCTCGCCGTATCCCGTTGAATTGGGATGTTCGAACGGCTGGTTGCTTCGAGACTGTGGCTTCCAGATTTCGCAGGTGTGGGAAGTTATGGTGCCGAGGTGGCAATGAATGGTTGAACCCGAGTCTCTCATGAGTGCGCAAGCTATTCATTCATATCCAGATTCTTACTCGCCTACCTGCGCATGGTTGAAGAAAGCCCGTTCACTCCTCGCACATCAAAAGGGGACCAAACGGTGGACTGAAGTGACGTTCAATACGCTTAATCCAATGAAAGCCAAGAGCTTGGCTGCCTGATTTCAGACCGGTTCGCAACTCGCTACTCTTCCAGTGGGGCGTTTGGAATCAAGCGGCAGAGTACGCAGAAAACCCGGACCCAGACGTGCGATAGGCGTCGCGCGGTGGAACGAACACATCCAACACTTTGGCGCCCGCAGGCCCTGCGCGAAACCCATTTTCAATCCCGCTGGGGCGTACGCCAGAAATCGCCTGCACCGACAGCGCCTTCTCTGACGTCAGGACCAATTGGACAGTCTAGGTCGGTTTGATAAGGGCGGGTTTCTGGCACATCGTAACCACCAAAGAGTGGAGATGAGACAGCAACCCGGAACACGAAAGAGCCACGGTGGGAAGGTCGTCAAAGACATGGACCTGTCGCGTTTGTATGCCCCCCCAAGTGCTCGTTTAGGCCATTTTCCGTTCGAAGGCGACCTGGCTTTTCCAGCCGAAGGCTGAGTGGCGTCGGCGTGGATTGTAGAAGCCGTTGATGTATTGGAAGATGGCCAGCTCTGCGTCTCGCCGCGTATGCTTAGAGCTTCGCCAGAGCAGCTCTGCCTTGATCGTTTTGAAGAAGGCCTCGACGGCGGCATTGTCGTAACAATTGCCTTTGCCGCTCATGGACACCTTGACGCCATTCTGGCGCAGGATTTTCTGGCAGTCGTGGGAACAATATTGCGACCCGCGATCCGTATGATGGATGCAGCTTTTGGACGGTTTCCTGAGCGCGACAGCCATCTTCAAGGCCCGGGTCGCCAGATCCCGCTTCATCCGGTTGCTCACCGCCCAGCCGATAACCCGCCTGGAGTGCAGGTCGAGGAGCGTGCTCTTGTCCGCCATTGGTCCTAGGACAATGGCGAGCGCCAGATATAACCAGCCTTCGCATGTCCAGACGCAGCTGATGTCTCCCGCCCATTTCTTGTTCGGCTGCTCCGCAAAGAAGTCCCGATTCAGCAGGTTCGGCGCGATGTTGAAGGCGTGGTTGCTGTCGGTGGTGACCTTGTATTTCTTTGACCGTTCGACGCCGACGCCGTTCTATCGCATCAGCCGCCCGACATGGCGGTGTCCGACGTTCAGACCGATTTCCTTCAACTCCTCGGTCATCCTTGGGCGAGCGTAGCTGCCCAGGCTGAGACGAGATTGTTCTTTGATGTGCGCCAGAACAACCATATCCGTTCGCTGCCTTTGTCTGGCCGGGCGGCTGCGATGTGCGCGCAGCCCACGTACAATGACACCCAGAACCTGGCAAAGACGAGTGTTTGGGAAGTCGGAGCCATGCTCTTCGATGAACCTGAACCTCATGACTTCTGGCTCGCGAAGAAGGCTGTGGCTTTTTTAGGATGTCCCTCTCCTCCTTGAGGATGCGGTTCTCGCGGCGAAGCCGGTCATTCTCGCGCGCAAGATCCAGATCCTTGTCCGACACCACATCAGTATCACGATGCGCCGTCGCGCATTTGTTCAGCGTCGAAAGGCCGACACCCAAGTCTAACGCCACCTGCTGCCTTGTCAGACCGCTTGTCAGCGCAATCCACACCGCATCAGCCCGGAATGCCTCCGTGCGTTTTGTTCTCATAGTTTGTCTCCCTTGCTGCAATAAATGGTATCAAAGGAGCGGCATCAAACCGCGACAGGTCCATCCTGAAGTCAAGCGGGCCGTTGATGGGGCTGTGATCTGGCGTGAGAAGACTCGTCGTACAACACTTTCCTCTTTGGCGTTGTACGAGTTGTATTTCTCCACCGAAAGGTGCGGGGCTATACAACGGTTATACAACGTTTTTGCTGGCTTACGGCGCTGGTTTAGAAAGGCTGCTGCTGATGAAACTCTGTAAAGTACTGTTATACAAGCACTTTTCTCACAACCAAAAATGGAATTCATTGCTGAAAGCTGGATTCTGGTGCCCGGGGGCGGCATAACCTGTTGTTTTTATTGCAATAAGTTACGAGGCGGTGGGACTTTTTTCTTTCACCATGTTTATTGGATTTTTTCGGATTTGTGTCCCACTTTTCCGAAGGGAATTAAGGCCGGAAATATCAAATCAAGTCGGCGCCGCATCGCCCCAGCGCCTGGACATGCCAGCGGCGATCCTTACCAATGGTCTCAGTAGAAAAGATCAATCTGGACGAGTGTGACCAACCCACGCCTCACCTGCCCGATCTGCATGCACCGTGAGGCCGGATTGATCCCCGCCCCTCGGCATGTGCCCGCGTGGGATGACCTGACCGGACCGGAACAGATGGCGATGTTGGCCGAAGTGGGCGCCGCACTCGGTCGCGGCACGGCTGGTCGATCG
>JBCBPV010000020.1:0-51896 GCA_039820585.1 Pseudomonadota bacterium | reverse complement strand
CCTGCAGGCCCCTGCGCACCGCCCCCGCCTACGATCGGCAAAAGGCGCTGGGCGCACAGTTCGGGCTGGTGAACGGGTGGGAGCGGCCGAATTACTACGGGCCGCTGGATGCGCCCGACAGCTTCGACCACGATGCCCGCAGTTTTCGGCGCGGGGGTTGGTGGCAATACGCCGTCGATGAGGCGAAGGCTGTCCGCGAGGGGGTGGGCCTGATCGACGCCACCGCCTTTGCCAAGCACCGGCTGACGGGGCCGGGGGCAACGGCGTTTCTGGATTGGTTCACAACCAACAAGCTGCCCAAGGTTGGGCGGATCAACCTGACCTATGCGCTGTCGGCGACGGGCACGACGCGGACCGAATACACCATCGTGCGCGAGGGCGAGGATCGGTATTACCTTGTGTCGGCCGGGGGTCTGCACGCTTATGATGAGGATTACCTCTACAAGGCGATCCACGATACCGAAGACCGGTTTGGGCGGATCAACGAGGAAGATGTGACCGCGCAATACGGCGTCTTCGCCATAGCGGGGCCGAAGTCGCGCGATGTCCTGGCCGAGCTGATCCGTGACGCTGACCCAGCCACGGCGCTCAGCAACAAGCGCTTTCCCTGGCTGTCGATGCGCCAGATCGAGCTGGGGATGTGCCCGGTGATGGCGGTGCGCGTGGCCTATACCGGTGAGTTGGGGTGGGAGCTGCATCATCCGATGGAGATGCAGAATTATCTTTGGGACCGGCTGATGGAGGCGGGTGAGAAGCATGGGATCACGCCTGTTGGGGCGCGGGCGCAGAACTGGTTGCGGCAGGAAAAATCCTATCGCGCCTACGGGACAGAGCTTGGGCGCGATGGCACGCCATTGGAGGCCGGGCTGGACCGGTTTGTGGATCTGGACAAAGACTTCCACGGCAAGGACCGGATGGTCGAGACGGGCGTGCGCTTCAAATGCGTGACTGTGCTGGTCGATGGCCCCGAGGATGCGGATCCGTGGGGGCGTGAGGCGCTTTATGCCGGGGACGCCCGTGTGGGGCGCCTAACCTCGGGCGGCTATTCGGTGCATTTCGGGCAGTCGATTGGCATGGGCTATGTTTCGCCTGAAAGTGCGGCGCCGGGGACGGAGTTGAAGGTTAAGATGTTTGACCGGCTCTGGCCTGCACGGGTCGTGGAAGACAGCCCTTATGACCCGACAAATGCTAAAATTCGGATGGATGTTGGGCCCGCTTGACGCGTTTCGGTCGTATTTGAGCACGTTTCGCAACAATGCCGCGTCGGACCCTGCACTGTTTCTGGGTAATCCCTTGATTCGTCACGGCGCTGACCACTTGCACGCGATAGTCAGCCCATTTGGCGCCCGTCTTTTACGTAGAATTTTAGGTAAGCCGCCTGATCACGCGATGGGTGCAAACCTGTAACACTCTGTAATATTAGTGACTTAAGGTATGGCCGACTGGCAACATCCCGCACAGGGCCGATCCGCCTGTATGAGACCACTCGTTTACCCAAATCGTGCCACATTTACCGCATTGGCTGTGATCAGGGACAATCACGGGACAAGCATCCGATGAACGCAATGAGCAAGATTGGCGACCGGGCGACGACGCCGTTGCCTGCGCTGGGCCTGACTGGTTCGGCATCGCTGCGCACCCCCTGCGGTGCCCGGCGCGCCGACAACCTGCGTAAGGGCGACCTGATCGTGACGCGCGACAACGGATTGCAGGCGGTGAAGCTGGTCTTCACTCGCACGGTGACCGAGGCTGAGATTGCCGCTGACCCATCGCTGGCGCCCGTACGCCTGAAGCCCCGCTCCATCGGGCCGATGATGCCGCAGCGTGACCTGCTGGTGGCGCCGGATCACAAGGTTTTGGTGCCGGGCTATCGCCTGGCTGACATGCCCGATACCGCAAGCTACCTGATCGCCGCGCGCGACGTGGCCGAGGCCAGCGATGAGGCGTTTCTCGACCGTGGCCTGGGCGACGTGACGTATTACAACATCGTCTTTGACGACCATCAGGTTTTCTGCGCCAACGGTCTTCCAGTGGAAAGCTATGTGCCGACCGAACAAGCGGTCAGCGTTCTGGAGCCCGACGTGAAGGCCGATATCGAGGCGACGCTGCGCAAGCGGGCCGACGATGTGCCGCTTGTCGTGCCAGAGAAGTACGTTCTGCCCGCGTCCGAGCACTATCGCCCGGAATTCGTCTAGCGCAATCCGGGCCGCGAGGGCCGGAGGGCGTGCACGCACGCCGGATCCAGCGCTGGCGTTTTCCCAAGGATGAGGGCTGAGGCAAGCGCGGCCATTGCCGGCGCGATCTGAAACCCATACCCACCCTGACCCGCAAGCCAGAAGAATGATGGCGCCGTCGGGTCCGGCCCGATCACCGGCGTGCGGTCCGGTGCGAAGGTGCGGAGACCCGCCCAGTTAGATGTGACCCGCGTGACCGGTTCGGTCACATGCGCCTGATACCGCTCTATACCCTCGGCCAGCACCATATCGTCAGCATAGGCATCGTGCGGCTCGGTCGCGTCTTCCTCGGCCGGGGAGACAAGCCAAGCCCCGGCGTCCGGCTTGGCATACCACCGCTCTCCCGCGCCCAGAAGCATTGGCCACTTGCGCAGATCATGCCCGCCCGGTGCAGGCATCCGCGCCATGGAGCGGCGATAGGGGACAAGATCCAGGGGCGCAATGCCCGCCAGCTTTGCGACCGCGTCAGCCCAGGCGCCAGCAGCGTTGACCAAAAGGTCCGCCTGGTAATCGCCGGTCGCGGTCCGCACGGACCATCCGGTTGTCGTAGGTTCAATGGCAGCGACGGTGGCCCCGGTTTCAACACAGGCCCCATGCGCGCGGGCCTGTCGGGCGTAGTGTTGAAGCAGGGCATCGGTATCTATGTCCTGCGCATCTTCGATGAACGCCGCCTTGGTCACCGTTCGTGGGTTCAGGATCGGCAACCGAGTGCAGGCCTCTGCCACGGTGAGGTGCTTGGCCGTCGCGTCCATATCCGCATCAAACAGCGCTTCGGTTTCGGCCGTCGCCACCACCATCACACCGCGCGGCGACAGAACGCCCAGGTCCTGGTGGACGGATGCGGCCTGTGCATTCAGTGCGCGGACCGTTGCGTTCCCGTAGCCCGCAAAAAACATTGCCGCCGACCGGCCCGAGGCATGGTAGCCCAGCGCCCCTTCCTGTTCGAGCACGGTCACATCCATATGCGGTGCCAGTGCGGCCGCCGCCGACAGTCCCGATATCCCGCCTCCAATGATCATAACCCGCGCCATGCGCGTACCCCATCATGGGCGGCCAGAATTGAAAAGGCCCGGCACAGGGGCCGGGCCTTTCCATGTCTCATGTCGATAGATCAGTTCGGAATCTCGCCCGTCAGACCTTCGATATAGAAGTTCATACCTGCCAGCGTGCCGTCATCGGCCACTTCACCCTCGGCCAGCCAGACAGAGCCATCCTGCTTGTTGATCGGCCCAGTGAACGGGTGATAGGCGCCCGATTTGATGTCTTCGATCATCTGCTCTGCCTCGGCCCGCACGTCGGCGGGGATCTTGTCGGACATCGCGGCGAAGGCCACCATTCCAGGCTCAATCCCGTCCCACGTATCGGTGCTTTCCCAGGTGCCATCCATCACGGCTTGGGTGCGCGCCACGTAGTAAGGCGCCCAGTTGTCGATGATCGAGGTCAGCTGCGAGGTGGGCCCGAAGTTGATCATGTCGGATGCCTGGCCGAAGGCGAGGATGCCGGTTTCCTCGGCAATCGTCATCGGCGCGGTCGAGTCGGTGTGCTGCATCAGGATGTCCGCGCCCTGATCGATCAGTGCCTGTGCCGCGTCGGCCTCCTTGGCGGGATCAAACCAAGTGTAGACCCAGACGATGCGGAACTCGACATCCGGGTTCACCTTCTTGGCGTGCAGGTAGGCCGAGTTGATACCTCGGATCACTTCTGGGATCGGGAAGGACGCGATATAGCCTACGACATTCGATTCCGTCATCTTGCCGGCGATATGCCCAATCACCGCACGGCCTTCGTAGAAGCGGGCCGAGTAGGTCGACACGTTGTCCGACCGCTTGTAGCCGGTGGCATGTTCGAACTTCACATCGGGGAACTTTTCGGCCACCGCGATGGTCGAATCCATGTACCCAAACGACGTAGTGAAGATCAGGTCGTGGCCCGACAGCGCCATCTGCGTCATCACGCGTTCGGCGTCGGCCCCTTCCGGCACGCTTTCGACAAAGGTGGTTTCGACCTTGTCGCCAAACGCCTCTTCCACGGCCAGACGGCCTTCGTTGTGTTCATAGGACCAGCCGTAGTCGCCGACCGGGCCAACATAGACAAAGCCCACCTTCAGCGGGTCGTCCTGTGCGGTTGCCATGGACGCCAGGCCCAAGGCCAGCGCTGCACCGGCAACGAGTGATGTGAGTTTCATGGAAGTCTCCCCAGGTTATACGGGCTCTCGCGGCCCGCCATTAACAGATGCCTCAGGATGAGGCGTGGAATGCCCGCCCAAGCGATGCCGGCGCGTTGAGCGCGGCGCGGCTTTTGTCGGCGGACATGATAACCAGCACCAGGATCGTTATCAGATACGGGCTCATCGACAAGTATTCGACGGGGATCTTCATGCCCGCCGCTTGCAGGTTCAACTGCAACACGGTGATCCCGCCGAAAAGATAGGCACCCAGCAAAACGCGACCCGCTTTCCAGGAGGCGAAGACCACGATTGCAAGTGCGATCCAGCCCGCGCCTGCGGTCATCCCTTCGGTCCATTGAGGTACGCGCACGAGGCTGAGGTAGGCGCCGCCAAGCCCCGCACAGCCGCCGCCAAAGGCGATTGCGGCAAGTCGGATGCGTACGACCTTGTAGCCCAGCGCATGGGCGGCGTCGTGGTTTTCGCCGACCGCGCGCAACACGAGGCCGACGCGTGTGTATTTCAAGAGGTACCAGACAAAGATAACCAAGCCGATGGACACGTACACCATGGCGTCATGCTGGAACAGGATCGGGCCGATAACGGGCAAGTCGGACAGGATCGGCAGGTCGAGATCGGTGGTCGAGGGCGGTTTGACCCCAATATAGCTTTGTCCGATCAGGGCCGAAATGCCCAGACCGAAAAGGGTGAGCGCAAGGCCGGTGGCGACCTGGTTCGACAGCAGGAACTGCGTCAGGACGCCAAAGATCAGTGACAGCGCCGCGCCCCCTGCTGCCCCGCCCAGAAAGCCCAGTGCCGGGTTGCCGGTTTCCACCGCTACGGCGAAGCCGCAGATCGCGCCGGTGATCATCATGCCCTCAACGCCCAGGTTTAGGACGCCCGCCTTTTCCACCACCAGCTCGCCAATCGCGGCCAGCAGAATCGGCGTTGCGGCGACCATCAGCGCCGCAATCAGCAGGACGGGATCAATCGACGTTAGGTCCATCACGCCACCTCTGTCCGGCCGACCCGGATGCGATAATTCGTCAGCACGTCACCGGCGAGCAGGAAGAACAAGAGCATCCCCTGGAACGCCTGGATCGCAGCGGCGGGCAGGCCCAGCATGAACTGCGCAAGCTCGCCCCCGATATAGGTGAGCGCCATTAGTAGCCCGGCCAGCAGTATGCCAACCGGGTGCAACCGGCCAAGAAAGGCCACGATGATCGCGGTGAAACCATAGCCCACGTTGAAGTCGATGGTGACCTGGCCTGCGGGGCCTGCCACCTCGAACAGCCCGGCTAGTCCCGCCAGTGCGCCTGAGACGCCCAGACAGAACAGGATCAGCATCTTGGGTTTGACGCCAGAGAACCGCGCAGCACGCGGGGCCTGGCCGGTCAGGCGGATGTTGAAGCCCATGATGTGGCGGTTGAGCAGGATGTAGGCAAAGATCACCGCGATGAACGCCGCCACGACGCCCCAGTGCATGCCGGTGCCCGCGATCAGTTCATCATTGTAGGCCGCCGGATAATCGCCCAGGTTCCGGCTGCCTGGAAAGCCACCGCCATCGGGGTTGCGCATCAGGCCCAGCGCCATGGACGCCATCAGTTGCTCGGCCACATAGACCAGAAGAAGTGAGACCAAGATCTCGTTGGTGTTGAACTGCGTCCGCAGGATCCCGGGAATCATCGCCCAGGCCCAGCCACCCAAGGCCCCGCCCAGCACCATCAGCGGGAACACATACCACGCCTCAAGCGGGTAGAACGCAAGCGCCACTCCCGCCCCACTAAGCGCGCCCACGATGTACTGCCCCTCGGCCCCGATGTTCCAGATCCCGGCGCGAAAGCCCAATGACAGACCGATGGCAATCAGGATCAGCGGCCCGGCTTTGACCAACAGTTGTGGGCGTGAAAAGGCCGCGAATTGTTCGTTAAAGAGCGGATCCCAAAAGATCGTGCGGATCGCCACCAGGGGGTCATTGCCCAAAGCCGCGAACATCGCGCCACCGGCGATCATCGTGGCAATCACTGCAAGTACCGGCGTGGCGTAGGCCCAGTGCCGCGAAGGTTCAGGGCGCTTCTCTAGCCGGATCATGCAGGCACCTCCGACATAGTCTCGTCGATATGGGCCACGTCCATATCGTGTGCGCCTCCCATCATCAGTCCGATCTCTTCGATGGTTAGCTCTTTCGTGGGCCGCGGCGTGGTCAGGCGGCCTTCGTTCAGGGCAGCAAACCGGTCTGAAATCTCCATCAACTCATCCAGGTCCTGGCTGATCACCACCACCGCGGTACCCTGCATCGCCAGGTTCAACAGCGCTTGTCGGATCGCGGCGGCGGCGGCGGCGTCTACGCCCCATGTCGGCTGGTTCACGATCAGGACTTCGGGACGTTGCAGGATCTCGCGCCCGATGACAAATTTCTGTAAGTTGCCACCCGACAACGACCGCGCTGCATGGCCAGCGCCGGGCGTGCGCACATCGAACTCTGCGATGATCGTTTCGGCAAAGCTTTGCGCCGCGGGCCAGTTCAAGAAGCCATTGCGCGTCAGCCCCTCACGGATCGCCCCGGTGAGCAAAGCGTTCTCGGTCAGGCTCATATCTGGGGCGGCTGCATGGCCCAGACGTTCCTCAGGTGCTGCCAGAATGCCCAGCGCCCGCCGCGCATTGGGGCGCAGATGGCCAACGCGCTTGTTCCCCAACTTGATCGCATCGGGCGTGGTCTGAACCTCGCCCGACAGGGCGGCCAGCAAATCCTCTTGGCCGTTGCCCGCCACACCGCCGATGCCCAGCACCTCGCCCTTTTGAACCTTGAGATGAATGTCGCGTAGGCTGGTGCCGAACGGAGAGGATGAGGCCACCGACAGACCCGTCACATCCAATGCAACCTCAGGTCGCGCCGTTCCGGTGCGGTCGGGCGTCTTCAGCTCCATCCCCACCATCATCTCGGCCAGCTCTCGCGCGGTCTTTTCCCGGGGATCGCAACTGGCCACCACCTTTCCCAACCGCAGGATCGTGGCCCAATCGCAGAGCGACCGAATCTCTTCCAGCTTGTGCGAGATGTACAGGATCGCGGTGCCCTCGGCCGACAGTTTGCGCAGCGTCTTGAACAGGATCTCCACCTCTTGGGGGGTCAGAACGCTGGTGGGTTCATCCATGATCAGAAGCTTTGGGTCCTGCAGCAGGCAGCGAATGATCTCCACCCGTTGCCGTTCTCCGGCGCTCAGATCGCCTACCAGCCGCGCAGGGTCCAGCGGCAGGCCGTAGGTTTCGCTCACCTCGCGAATGCGGCGGGCAAGCTCCCGCTGTGGTGGCGGGTTGTCCATGCCAAGCGCCACGTTCTCTGCGACATCCAGCGCCTCAAACAGCGAGAAATGCTGAAACACCATGGCGATCCCGGACCGCCGCGCGGCATTTGGGCTGGCGGGGTCAAAAGGCTTTCCATCCAGCCGCATCTGCCCAGTGTCCGGCCGCACCAGTCCGTAGATCATCTTGACCAGCGTCGATTTCCCCGCACCGTTTTCCCCCAAAAGAGCATGCACCGCCCCCGGTGCGACGGAGAAAGAGATATCGTCATTTGCCACAACGCCCGGATAGGCCTTGGTCAGCCCCTCGATACTCAGGTGGGCTGTGCTCATCCGGTTTTTCCTTGTGTGATTGCCGCGGTCTGGCCCTGTTGCAAAACGGCGCCGGCCACGCCGATTGCAATGGCCTGCGGGTGTTTGCCAAGGTTTGGGTCGCCGATGGGGCAGGTGATCCGCGCGATCTGGTCGGGGCCATGGCCCAGCGCGGCCAGCCGTTTGCGAAACCGGGCCCATTTGGTCTGCGACCCGATGAGGCCCGCGTGGGCGAAACCATGGGCCAGCAGGCGATGACAGATCTCAAGATCGAAGGCGTGGGAATAGGTCAGGATCAGATGTTCGGCCGCCGCTGGGGCGTGGGCGACTACGTCGGCGGGGTTGACCGCGATCAGCTTGGTCACCTTGTCGGCGACAGTGTCGGGAAACCGGTCAGAGGCCGTATCAACCCATGTGATCGCGATCTCCGGCACCGGGGCCAGCACGTCAACGATGGCCCGGCCCACATGGCCTGCACCGTAGATCCAGAGTGGTCGGGTCGGCTGCGACAGGGGTTCGATCATCCAGCCGTCGATCAGGTGGGGTTTGACCACGGCCCCTTGGCCGCGCGCCTGCGAAATCACCCGCTGGACTGCCAGCCCCGGTGTTGCGTTGCGCCCCGGGCAAGGGCGGGCAAGCACCGCGTCGTCCACGGTGGCCAACCGTTCCGCTGTCCACACCTCGGTTAGCAGATCAACACGCCCGCCACAGCATTGCCTTACGCCGGGGCCCAGCGGTACGCGGTCAAACCGGTCTTCTCGGGCATGCAGCGCCGCCACTGCCCGCTCCGCCGCCTGAAATTCCAACGCGCCACCACCGATCGTGCCTTCTTGCCTGCCGGGCCAGACCAGCATTGCCGTCCCCACCTCGCGCGGCACCGATCCCGCGATATTGGCTACGACAACCCGTGCGACCGGACCACGCGCCGCAATCAGCGCTGCCAGCGACTGCGGATCAAAGCTCATGAGCCCCTTGCCTTGTGAACGGCGGCCAGCACCGCTTCTGCCGTGGCCGGGGCCTGCAGATCGGGGAAGTGCGGCCCACAGGCAGACACCGCCTGCGCCAGTGCGGAAAACGCTGAAATACCCAGCATCAAGGGCGGCTCCCCCACCGCCTTGGAGCGATAGATGGTCTCCTCCCGGTTAGCCCCATCCCACAGCGCCACGTTGAACACATCGGGCCGATCCGAACAGGCCGGTATCTTGTAGGTAGACGGAGCATGGGTGCGCAGACGGCCCGTTTCGTCCCAAACCAGTTCCTCGGTGGTCAACCAGCCCGCGCCCTGCACATAGCCGCCTTCGATCTGGCCAATGTCGAGGGCCGGGTTCAGCGACGCCCCGCAATCATGCAGGATATCGGCCCGCAAGATCCGGTTCTCACCGGTCAGCGTATCAATCACCACCTCGGTCGCCGCCGCGCCATAGGCAAAGTAGAAAAACGGGCGCCCTTCGCCTTTGATCCGGTCCCAGACGATCTTGGGCGTCTTGTAGAATCCGGTTGCCGATAGGCTGATCCGGTTCATGTAGGCGTCCTTGATAGCCATCTCGAACGGCATCGCCTCGGCGCCCACATGCACCTGTCCCTCGGCAAAGCGCACCGATGCGGCATCGGTCTGGTACCGCTCCGCCAAAAAGTCGGCCAGCCGGTCGCGGATCGTGTCGCACGCCGCCTTCACCGCCATCCCGTTCAGGTCAGACCCAGACGAGGCCGCCGTGGCCGAGGTGTTGGGCACCTTGCCGGTATCGGTCGCGGTGATCTTCACCCGCCCCACATCCACCCCGAACCGGTCCGCGGCCACCTGCGCCACTTTCTGAAACAGGCCCTGGCCCATCTCGGTCCCGCCATGGTTCATGTGGATCGAGCCGTCCTGATACACATGCACCAACGCGCCCGCCTGGTTCAGATGGGTTAGCGTAAAGCTGATACCGAACTTCACCGGCGTCATGGCGATGCCCTTCTTCAGAACCGGGTTCTCGGCGTTCCACGCCGCCACCGCTTGCGCCCGCGCTGCGAAATCTGACGTGTCCACCAGCCGGTCGGTCATCTCATGCAGAATGAAGTCTTCGACCGCCATGTGATAGGGCGTCGTCTGCGGTTTCATCTTGGCAGAAACACCCCCGCCGGAGGCATCGGCCGCAGACCGGTAATAGTTCACCCGCCGCACGTCCAACGGATCGCGCCCCAAAGCGTGGGCGATGTGGTCCATCACCCGCTCAATCCCCACCATACCTTGCGGCCCGCCAAAGCCGCGGAACGCCGTGGCGCTTTGGGTGTTGGTTTTCAAGCGGTGGCTCTCAATCCGCACATGGGGCAGGTGATAGGAGTTGTCGGCATGCAGCATCGCCCGGTCTGCCACAGGCAGCGACAGATCCTGCGCCCAGCCGCAGCGGCAGAGCTGCCGAAATGCGATCCCTTCGATTCGACCGTCCGTATCCACGCCTGCGCGGTATTCGATGCGGAAATCATGGCGCTTGCCGGTGATGACGAAATCATCATCGCGGTCGTAACGCATCTTGGCAGGGCGCCCCGTCGCATCGGCCACAATCGCGCAGGCCACGGCCAACGCGTTACCCTGGCTTTCCTTGCCGCCAAAGCCCCCGCCCATGCGCCGCACCTCAACGCGAACCGCGTTCATCGGGCGGCCCAAGGCATCGGCGACCTTGTGCTGGATCTCGGTGGGGTGCTGCGATGAGGAATGGACGATCATGTCGCCCCCTTCCTGCGGCAGGGCCAGCGCCGATTGCCCTTCGAGATAAAAGTGTTCCTGCCCGCCGATCTCGAACTGGCCCGCGATCACCTGCGCGGCGGCTTCGATGGCTGCGTCCGCATCGCCTTTGGTGTAGACGCGTGGACCGTCTTCGAACCGGCTGTTCGCGGCCATCGCCTCATCTATGGTCAGGATCGCAGGGCGCGGAGCGATCTCAACCCGTGCCTTCCGCACCGCTTTTCGCGCGGCGAGGTGGGATGTGGCGGCGACCACAAAGATTGGCTGGCCAATATAGTGCACGGTGCCTTTCGCCAGAAGCGGCTCATCATGGATCGACGGCGAGACATCATTCTCGTGGGGCAGATCCTCGGCGGTGAGGACCGCAACCACACCTGGTGCCGCCCGCACAGCGTCGAGGTCCAGCGATGTGATCTTTCCATGCGCCACCTCGGCCATTCCGAAGGCGAGATGCAGCGCGTTGGACGGCACGGGGATGTCATCGACATAGCGCGCCTGGCCTGTCACATGCAGCGGCGCGGCGTCGTGGGGCAGGGGTTTGGCGACGCTCACGCCGACACCCGCAGCACATCGGTGGCCGCGCCCTGATCTTCCAGGAAGTAGCGCATCAGCATCGCGGTCGCCGTTTCGAGCCGGTAGGCGGCAGAGGCGCGCATGTCGCTTAGCGGTGTGAAGTCGTCCGCGAAGCGCGCCTGGGCCGTGCGGATGGTTGCCTCTGACCACGGCTGTCCAATGAGCGTGGCTTCGACATGGGCCGCGCGTTTCGGGATGCCCGCCAAGCCGCCAAAGGCAATCCGTGCCTCAGTCACCGTGCCGCCATCGACCGCCACATAGAAGCACCCACAGACCGCCGAAATATCCTGATCAAAGCGTTTCGACAGTTTGTAGCATTTCAGCCGATCCGCCCGGCGTGGAATGATGATCGATTCAACAAACTCACCCGACGCGCGATCCTGTTTGCCGTAGTCGAGAAAGAACTCCTCGATCGGCATCTCACGCCGCGTGTTCCCTTTGCGGAGGCGCAGCGTGGCGCCTAGCGCAATCAATGCTGGCGGATTGTCCCCGATGGGTGAGCCGTTGGCGACATTGCCCCCGATAGTCGCCGCCTGCCGCACCTGTTCAGAGCCATAGCGGCGGGCCAGCTCTGCATAGGCGGGATAGTGATCGGCCAGCACCGGCATCAGTTCGGCCATGGTGACAGCCGCACCAACCGTGATCTCCGCCGCGCCGATCTCAATCCGGCGCATGTCCTCAACCCCGTGCAGAAACGCCACAGGCGCTAGGTCCTGCAGCGCCTTCGTCACCCAAAGCCCCACATCCGTTGCCCCGGCAATCAGCGTGCCGTCGGGGTGATCGACATACCAGGCTGCCAGCGCATCGGTGCTTTGGGGCAGGAAGCAGCTTTCGTCAGAAGGCGTCTCAACCGCCGGGGCTGGGTCCCGCATCCACACCGGTACGTCGGCGCCTTCTGCTGCCTTCGCCGCGCGGATGATCGGCGCGTATCCCGTGCACCGGCAGAGGTTGCCCGCCAGCTGATCGTCGTGATCGGTGCGCCCATTCAGATGCGCCGTGGCCATCGAGACGACGAACCCCGGCGTGCAGAAGCCGCATTGCGACCCGTGGTGGGCCACCATCGCCTCTTGCACAGGATGCAAGGTGCCGTCGGGGGCCGCGACGCCCTCGACAGTGCGCACCGCTTTGCCATGCAGCTGCGGTAGAAACAGGATGCAGGCATTCAGCGCCCGCGCCCCGCCTTGATCCGTAACCATCACCGTGCAGGCCCCGCAATCGCCTTCGTTACAGCCTTCTTTCGTGCCCGTCAGCACCCGCGTGTCGCGCAGCCAATCCAGCACCGTTTCTGTCGGCGTTGCGTCCGTGACATGCACGGTCTCTCCGTTGAGAAGAAACGAGATATCAGCCATCGAGGTTGTCCGAGACCGCTTTCTGTTTGGCGTTAAACCGCAATTGCGTCGACCCGATGCGGCGGAAAGTCAACGCGCTCCCCTGCGTGGGAGGAAAGCGCGGGTGCGGGGGCATTGCAAGCCTTGGCCCGCGCAAAGGCGGCGAAACATCTTCAATAATTGCGCGAAAAAGCAACATCTGCCGAAGTTTAGAGCAAAGGCAAATTTCCCGCAAAGCAGGCGGCTTGCCGATTCCATTCCCCATGGCGTTCGATTAGCGTCCCGCCCATGACCACTGATCCCCGATTCATCCACCTTCGCCTCCATTCCGAATACTCGCTTCTCGAAGGCGCCGTGCGGCTGAAAAAGCTGCCGGGGCTTTGCCGGGATGCGGGCATGCCCGCGGTTGCGCTGACCGACACGAACAACATGTTCGCGGCGCTTGAGTTTTCCGTCTCGGCCATGGGTGCCGGGGTTCAGCCCATCGTTGGCTGCCAATTGGACCTTCGTTATGACACGCCCGCACCGGGCGATAGGCCGCGCGATCCCGCCGCTATCGTCCTGCTGGCGCAGACGGCAGAGGGGTATGGCAACCTGATGAAGCTGAACTCGCGGCTCTATCTGTCCGAAGACCGCGATCTACCGTTTGTGACGCTTGACGATCTGGCGGAGCATGGCGCGGGGCTGATCTGTCTCACCGGTGGTCCGGGTGGTCCAGTAGGGCGCCAACTTGCCGATGGCCGGCGGGCGCAGGCCGAGGCTTTGCTGAAGCGCCTCGCCGATATCTACGCCGACCGGCTGTATATCGAGCTGCAGCGCCACCCTGGTGAGGACGGCGCGCTGGCGGATGCGGAACGCGCGGTGGAACGCGGGCATGTCGAGATGGCCTATGCCATGGACCTGCCGCTGGTCGCCACCAACGACGTCTATTTCCCAAAGGCCGATATGTACGAGGCGCATGACGCGCTGATCTGCATCGCGGACGGTGCCTATGTCGATCAGCAGGAGCCGCGCCGCAAGCTGACCCCGCAGCATTATTTTAAGACACCGGCAGAAATGGCCGCCCTCTTCGCCGACCTGCCCGAGGCGTTGGAGAACACGGTTGAGATCGCGCGTCGCTGCGCCTTTGCGGTCAGCCGCCATGATCCGATCCTGCCCCGCTTTGCCGAGAACGAGGTGGAGGAGTTGCGTCAGCAGGCGCGGGAGGGGCTGAAAGAGCGGTTGGCGGTGATCCCGCATGCGGCCGAGGTCTCGGAATACGAGGAACGGCTGGAATTCGAGTTGGGCATCATCGAGGGTATGGGCTTTCCCGGCTACTTCCTGATCGTGGCTGATTTCATCAAATGGGCCAAGGTCAATGATATCCCCGTGGGGCCGGGGCGTGGCTCGGGCGCGGGGAGCCTGGTGGCCTATGCTTTGACGATCACCGACCTGGATCCGTTGCGGTACTCGCTGTTGTTCGAGCGGTTCCTCAACCCCGAACGTGTGTCGATGCCCGACTTCGACATCGACTTCTGCATGGATCGCCGGGAAGAGGTGATCGCCTACGTGCAACAGAAATACGGGCGCGACCGGGTGGGGCAGATTATCACCTTTGGTGCGCTTCTATCAAAAGCCGCGGTGCGCGATGTTGGGCGCGTTTTGCAGATGCCTTATGGGCAGGTGGACCGCTTGTCGAAGATGATCCCTGTGGAGGGGGTCAAGCCTGTGTCCATCGAACAGGCGCTGGCGCAGGAAGAGCGGCTGCGGGCTGAGGCGAAGGCGGAAGAGGTCGTGGATCGCCTGCTCAAATACGGGATGCAGGTTGAGGGGCTGTTGCGCAATGCCTCGACCCATGCCGCAGGTGTGGTGATTGGCGACCGGGCGCTGGATGAGCTGGTGCCGCTTTATCAGGACCCGCGCTCGGACATGCCCGCGACACAGTTCAACATGAAATGGGTGGAACAGGCCGGGCTGGTGAAATTCGATTTCCTTGGCCTGAAGACCCTGACGGTGATCCAGAACGCGCTGGAATTGCTGAAAGCGCGCGGGGTCGAGATCGATATCAACGCGATCCCCTTGGATGATGGCCCGACCTATGAGCTGTATTCGCGCGCCCAGACGGTCGCGGTGTTCCAGGTGGAAAGCTCGGGCATGATGGACGCGCTGCGGCGCATGAAGCCCGACTGTATCGAGGACATTATCGCGCTGGTCGCGCTCTATCGCCCGGGCCCGATGGAGAACATCCCGAAGTTTTGCGAAGTGAAGAACGGGCTGAGCGAGCGCGAGACACTGCATCCTTCTATCGACCACATCCTGGATGAGACGCAAGGGATCATCGTTTACCAGGAACAGGTGATGCAGATCGCGCAGGAAATGGCGGGGTATAGCCTTGGCGGCGCTGACCTGCTCCGCCGCGCGATGGGCAAAAAGATCCAGGAAGCAATGGATGCCGAAAAGCCCAAGTTCCTGAAAGGCGCGGCAGAGAACGGTGTCGATGCCGACAAGGCGACCGAGGTCTGGAACCTTCTCGATAAGTTCGCCAACTACGGGTTCAACAAATCGCATGCGGCGGCCTATGCGGTGGTCAGCTATCAAACGGCCTGGCTGAAGGCGAACCACCCGGTTGAGTTTATGGCCGGTGTGATGAACTGCGATCTTCACCTGACCGACAAGCTGGCGGTCTATGCCGAAGAGGTGCGCCGCAACCTTGAGATCGAGGTGGTGCCACCCTGCGTGAACCGGTCCCAGGCCCGGTTCAGCGTGGCGGATGGCAAGCTCGTCTATGCGCTGGGCGCGTTGAAGAACGTCGGGGTTGAAGCGATGCGTCTGGTGGTCGAAGGGCGGGGGGACAAGCCGTTTGCAACGCTCTTCGACGTGGCGCGGCGTGTGGATCTCAAGCGGATCGGCAAGCGACCGTTGGAGATGCTCGCCCGCGCGGGCGCGTTCGATCAGCTCGACCCGAACCGGAGGCGGGTGTTCAACTCGCTCGATGCGCTGACTGCTTATTCGGCGGCGATCCATGAACAACGCGGCTCGGCGCAGGTATCGCTGTTCGGTGAGGCGGGGGATGACCTGCCAGAACCGCGCCTGGCCCCGGTGGATGACTGGTTGCCGAATGAACGGCTGACCGAGGAACATCAGGGCATCGGTTTCTACCTGTCGGGGCATCCTCTGGACGACTACATGCCCTCGCTCAAGCGGCAGGGCATCAAGACGTTGCAAGAGGTGGAACAAGAGGTTGCGCGCACCGGTGCATCCGCCGTCAAAATGGCGGGGTCGGTGTCTGCGCGGCAGGAACGCAAATCGGCGCGGGGCAACCGGTTCGCCTTTGTGCAACTGTCGGATCCCTCGGGGCTCTATGAGGTCACCGTCTTCTCCGACACGCTGGAGGCCGCCCGCGACCTGTTGGAGCCCGGGCGTAACGTGATCCTCGGTGTTGAGGCGACGATGGAAGCCGAACAGCTTAAACTGCTGGCGCGCTCGGCCACCGATCCCGACCAGACCGTCGCGCGCGGTGGTCAGACCAGCCTGCGGGTGTTCATCGACGACAGCGCGGCTGTTACATCGGTTGCCACCCTGCTTGAGCGCGCCAAGGGCGAAAGCGGGATGGCGGGGCGCGGCCCGATCCAGCTGTGCCTGATGGCGCCGGATCTGCCGGGTGAGGTCGATGTGGCGCTGGGCGATGATTTCCCGGTGACGCCACAGATCAAGGGCGCGCTGAAATCCCTGCCCGGGGTGATGACGGTGGAAGAGGTTTGAACGCTACCAGTGCGGCGGTTTCTGATCGGCCATGGGGGCAGTGCCGCCTGCGTCCAGCTCACGCTCCGCCTCACGTTCCATCAACATGCGCACTCGATGGGTCAACCGGTCGATCTCGGCCGATTGACCGGCAACGATATCGGACAGCTCGTCCACCGTGCGGGTCAGGTGGGCGATCTGTTCTTCCAGAGCTGTGCTGTTCTCGGTCATGGCGCCGCCCTAACACGCGCTTTCGGCCAAGGCGAGGCTCAGGCAGCGGCGTCGAACCGGGCGGGCAGATCGCCTAGCTCTTTCGCGCGGTCAATCGCCGCGCCCAGGTCGGTGTCGAGCGCGCGGACCAATTGGTCGAAGCTGTCGATCACGAAATAGACGGGCTGCACGATGTCGATCCGGTAGGGCGTGCGCAGAACTTTCATCAAATCAAAAGGCCGCACCTCGGCCACACCGCCACAGGCATGGGCCGCCTCGGATGGCGACGACACGATGCCAGCCCCATAGGCGCGTATGCCCTGCGGTGTCTCGATCATCCCGAACTCGACCGTGAACCAGAACAGGCGGAACAGACGCCAGGAATAGCCCTTTCCAAGGCTGACCGCCGTTTGCCCGAAGCGTTCAACGAAGTCGCAATAGGCGGGGTTGGTCAGAAGCGGGCAGTGACCAAAGACCTCGTGAAAGATGTCGGGCTCTTCGATGTAGTCCATGTCTTCGCGGCTCCGCAGGAAGGTGGCGACCGGGAACCGGCGGCGGGACAAAAGTTCGAAGAACTGCGCGGGCGGAATGATCGCGGGCACACCTTCCACGCCTGCGCCGGTGATCTGGCCCAGCCGCGCATCGACATCCGCGATCTGGGGCACCTGTGTCCGTGTCAGGCCCAGCGTCTTGACACCGTCAAAGAAGGCGGGCGTGGCCTTGCCCTGCAGATAGGCCATCTGGCGGTCGAACAGCTCATCCCAGACGGCGTGTTCTTCGGGGGTGTAGGTGAAGCGGCCATTGGCGTCGGGCAGCTTGGAAGCGTAGGTCATCGGGCATCCTCCTTTTGAAAGAGTTTGCCTGAGGCGTGCAGGAAAAGGCGTTCAAAGGATTGCGTTCTGACCGGATTTTTGAGAAATTCATCCACGATGCGAGAAATTGCGAAACTATCTGATCAAGATTGCATCCTTCTGCGAGAGATTCAGCACGATGCAAGCCTGTCACTCGCCGAGCTGGGCGCTCGCGTCGGCATGGCCCAGTCCACTGTCTGGCGCAAATTGCAGGAGTTTGAAGGCTCGGGCCTGATCCGGGGGCGCGTGACCCTGCTCGATCCGGCCAAGGCAGGGGCGAAGCTCTGCGTTTTCGCTTCGGTCTCTCTTGAAGATCACAGCGAGGACGCCGTGGCCGAGTTTTCGCGTATTGTCTCAACCCATCCCGAAATCCTGGAATGCCACGCGGTGTCCGGCCTCGCCGATTACATCGTCAAAATTCGGGTGAGCGACGTGGAAGCCTATGAGCGCTTCATGACGACAGCCCTTTTGCGCAACCCTCACGTCCGCTCCGTCACCTCCAGCTTTTCCCTGCGCGAGATCAAATACGCCACCGCCTTGCCCCTCTAGGTCCGCTGGGCTAGACCGCGCCGCGACGCTGACGGGAAAGACTTCGCGCATGGCCAAGCAGAAAAAGACACCGCGCCCCAAGGCGGAAACGCCCAAGGGGTTTCGCGATTACTTTGGGCCTGAAGTGGTCGAGCGGCAGGCCATGTTGGAGAAGATTGCCCGGGTCTATCGCCTGTACGGATTTGAACCGCTGGAGTCCTCGGCCGTGGAAACGGTTGAGGCGCTGGGCAAGTTCCTGCCCGATGTGGACCGCCCGAATGAGGGTGTGTTTGCCTGGCAAGAAGATGAAGACTGGCTGGCGTTGCGGTACGATTTGACGGCGCCACTGGCTCGGGTTTACGCACAACACCGCAACGACTTGCCAACGCCCTATCGGCGTTATGCAATGGGGCCGGTCTGGCGGAATGAAAAGCCGGGGCCGGGGCGCTTTCGGCAGTTTTACCAGTGTGATGCGGATACGGTCGGCACGGCCAATGTGGCCGCCGATGCCGAGGTCTGCGCGATGCTGGCCGAAACGCTGGAGGCGGTGGGCATTCCGCGCGGCGACTACATCATCCGGGTGAATAACCGGAAGGTGCTGAATGGGGTGATGGAGGTCGCGGGCCTGCCCGACACCGAAGAACATGCCGCTGCGCGAGGGATTGTCCTGCGCGCAATCGACAAGCTGGATCGGCTGGGCCCTGATGGTGTGCGGGCGCTTTTGGGGGCGGGTCGCAAGGATGAAAGCGGAGATTACACGGAAGGGGCAGGGCTCGGCGCCGAACAGACCGAAGCCATAATGGCATTCATCGGCGCGGGCGCCTCGGGGCACGGTGACGGAGCAGCCAGGCTGGTCGAGGAAGCCACGGATTTTCCCGGCGCGGCTGATCTTGTGGCCGGGCCGGAAGTCGTCTTGTCGCGTCTACGGGCGCTGACGGACGCTTCGCCCACCGGGGTTCACGGATGTGACGAATTGGAGCGGATCGCCGCGCTGTGCGCTGCCCAGGGCTACGGCCCCGACCGTATCGTCATCGACCCCTCGGTCGTACGGGGCCTCGGCTACTACACCGGTCCGGTCTTCGAGGCCGAACTCACCTTCGAGATCACCGACGAAAAGGGCCGCCCGCGCCAATTTGGCTCGGTTGCGGGCGGCGGGCGTTACGACGATCTCGTGAAGCGCTTCACCGGGCAAATCGTCCCCGCGACAGGTATCTCCATCGGTGTCGACCGCTTGCTCGCCGCCCTGCACGCCAAGGGGCGTATGGGTGAAACGGGGCAAGGGCCGGTCGTCGTCACCGTCATGGATCGCCAGCGGATGGCGGACTATCAGGCCATCGCGGCGGAACTGCGCGCCGCCGGGATCCGAGCCGAAGTCTATCTGGGCAACCCCAAGAACTTCGGCAACCAGCTGAAATACGCAGACCGCCGCGCCAGCCCCGTGGCGATCATCGAGGGCGAAGATGAAAAGGCCCGCGCAGTCGTGCAGGTCAAGGACCTGATCCTCGGCGCCAAGATCGCCGAAAGCGCCAGCCTGGAGGAATGGAAATCCCAGCCCGCCCAATTCGAATGCCCGCGTGACCAGATCGTGCCCGCGATCCGAAAGCTTCTGAGCCAAGAGCCATGACCCAAACGCGTTGGGACAGCGCGACCGACGATCTGCTGGTCGCGTTTCAGAACGCGGGGGCCGACTGGTTTGAGACGGGCATTCTGCAACCGGCCGATGTGCTTCTCGATCTTTACGGCGAAGACATTCGCGCCCGGGCCTTTGTCACTCAGGACCTCGTGCAGGGGGAGTTGATGTTGCGCCCCGATTTCACGGTGCCGGTGGTGCAGGCACATCTCGCCTCGGGGCAGGGCGCGGCACGGTATCGCTATGCGGGGCAGGTTTTTCGGCAGCAAACCGATGATAGCGACCGCCCTTCGGAATACACCCAGATCGGGTTTGAGGATTTCGGTGCCACCGATACGGCCGCCGCGGATGCCGAAGTGTTTGCCCTGTTCAGCGCCGCGCTGAAGCCTGCTGGCCTGACCGCTGCGACGGGTGACATTGGCCTGTTGCGCGGTGCGGTAGCGGGGCTACAGACGACGGATTTGCGGAAGGCTGCGCTCATGCGCCACCTCTGGCGCCCTCGCCGGTTCCGCGCGCTTCTCGATCGGTTCGCCAAGCCTGTGCCCAAACGCGCATTGGAGCTTTGTGACGATGCGCCCGAGATCGGCCTGCGCAGCCGGGCAGACGTGTCCGCGCGCCTCGCCCGGCTGGCGGAAGAAGCGGAGACCCCGCCGATCCCCGCAGGCCAGGTGGAGCTGATCACAACGCTTCTGGCGATCAAGGAAACCTCGACCAACGCGCTGTCGCATATCCGCGATCTCGCCGTGGACATGGCCACGATCCGTGATGCGGTCACCCGGTTTGATGCGCGGCTGGGGGCGCTGGCGTCCCGCGGGATCGAGCCCGATGCGCTGGGGTTTGAGGCAAGCTATGGCCGCACGTCGATGGAGTATTACGACGGCTTTGTTTTCGGCTTCTATGCCGAGGGGCGGCCAGATCTGCCACCGGTGGCCACTGGCGGGCGCTACGACGCTTTGACCCGTGCGCTGGGCGGCGACAGCGCGCCCGCCGCGGTTGGTGGGGTCATCCGGCCTGGCCTGATCGCCGAACTGGGGGGCGCGCCATGACCCTGAAGATCGGCCTGCCGTCCAAGGGGCGGCTGATGGACAAGACCTTTGCCTGGTTCACCGACCGGGGGGTGGAAATGCGCCCCAGCGGGGACGGGCGCGAGTACAAGGCCCATGCCGGGATCGACGGGTTGGAAATTGTGCTTCTGTCCGCAGGCGAGATCCCGCGTGAACTGGGGGCTGGGCGGATCCATCTGGGTGTCACTGGCACCGATGTGGTGCGCGACCGGCTGGCCGCCTGGGAAACGCAGGTGTTGGAGATTAAGGCTTTGGGCTTCGGTCACGCCGATCTGGTGATCGCAGTGCCGCGGTTCTGGGTGGATGTCGACACGATGCACGACCTTGATGCTGTCGCCGCCGCCTGTCGCCAGACCCATGGCCAACGCCTGCGGATCGCAACCAAGTATCACCGCCTGGTGCGCGAGTTCCTGCAGGCCGAGGGCGTGGCGGATTACCGGCTGGTGGACAGCCAGGGCGCGACCGAGGGCACCGTGCGCAACCTCACGGCTGAGGCAATTGCCGACATCACCTCGACAGGGGAGACGTTGCGGGCCAATCACCTCAAACCCCTCAGCGACGGGGTGATCCTGAAAAGCCAGGCCACATTGTTCAAATCCCGCCGCGCGCAATGGACCGGGGCCGAGCGTCAGGCCCTGGCCGCGCTGGTGGACCAGATCGGGGCCTAGGCCCTTGCCAACGGTCGCGGCGGCGGCGCAAAGTGGTGCGACGGAGGTGGGCCCATGTCGCTGATCAAGGCTGCCAAAGCCGTGCGTCTGAACGCGCATGCGCCATATTCAGGGTTCCAGGTCGGGGCTGCGCTACGCACCCCATCAGGTGCCGTTTTTGTGGGCTGCAACGTGGAAAATGTGGCCTATCCCGAAGGCACCTGCGCCGAAGCGGGCGCGATTGCGGCCATGGTCGCGGCGGGCGAGACGCAGATCGCCGAAGTTGCCGTGATCGCCGACAGCCCCGATCCCGTTCCCCCCTGCGGTGGGTGTCGCCAGAAACTGGCCGAGTTTGCCGTGGGCGATGTGGCGGTCACCATGGCCACCACCGATGGCAAGACCCGCACCGTGACGGTTGCCGACCTGTTGCCCGGCGCGTTCGGAGCGGGCCACATGGATGGCGGCTGAGCCCAGTGGACGCGCGCTCGATCCTGTATGCGCTGCGCGAGCGTCAGGGTTTGTCGGCAGATGGTTTGCGCTGGTTCGCTGAAGGCCTGGCCTCTGGTTCTGTGAGCGATGCCCAAGCAGGGGCCTTTGCCATGGGCGTTCTCCTGAACGGGATCAGCGCCGAGGAACGAGTGGCCCTGACGCTCGCGATGCGCGACAGCGGGGATCGTCTGGAGTGGGATCTGCCCGGCCCGGTGGTGGACAAGCATTCGACCGGGGGGCTGGGGGATTGCGTGTCGCTTTTGTTGTCGCCGATGCTGGCGGCCTGCGGGGCGTATAACCCGATGATCTCGGGCCGTGGCCTGGGCCACACTGGCGGCACGCTTGATAAGATGGAAGCGATCCCGGGACTGTCGACAGAAGTGGATGAAGCGATATTCCGCGCGATGGTGGGGGATATCGGCTGTGCCATTGTCGCCGCCTCGGCGGATATGGCCCCGGCGGATAAGCGGCTTTATGCGGTGCGCGACGTAACCTCGACAGTGGAAAGCCTGGACCTGATCACCGCGTCGATCCTGTCGAAGAAGCTTGCGGCGGGCTTGGGGTCTTTGATCCTGGATGTCAAAGTCGGCTCCGGTGCGTTCATGGCGACGATGGGCGCGGCAGAGGCGCTGGCCCAAAGCCTGGTCGAGACGGCCAATGGCGCGGGGTGCAAGACGGCGGCGCTGATCACAGATATGGATCAACCGCTTGCCCCTGCTTTGGGCAATGCGCTGGAAGTGGCGGTGGTGATGGAAATTCTGACCGGCCAAGCGCAACCGCAATACGCGCGGCTCGTGGACCTGACGGTGGCGCTTGGTGCGGCGGTGCTTGAGCTGGCCGGGATGTGTACCGCCGCGAATGGGGAAACGCGCATGCGCGATATCCTTGCCGACGGTTCCGCGGCGGAGCGCTTTGGCAAAATGGTGGCCGCATTGGGCGGGCCCCCGGAATTTCTGGAGACGTGGCAGGCGAAGCTTCCGGCGGCCCCGGTACAACGCGCGGTGCCTGCGCCAGCCGCTGGCGTCGTGACCGCCATAGATGGCCGCGCATTGGGCGAGGCGGTGGTGCATCTGGGCGGGGGCCGATTGGTGCAGACCGACAGGATTGATCCGTCCGTCGGTTTGTCCCAGACGCGGGCGCTGGGTGACACGCTGGAACAGGGTGACGCGCTGGCCGTGGTTCACGCCGCCGATGACAGCGCGGCAGAGGCGGCGGCGCAGGCTGTGCTGGCGGCTTATGTCTTGGGTGACAGGGCGAATGTGCCCGATTTGATTCGAAAGTTGGTTCCCTGATGGCGCGTGCGTTTCTGGTGGTGATGGACTCGGTGGGTGTCGGCGGCGCGCCGGATGCGGCCACGTTCTTCAACGGCGACACGCCTGATACCGGGGCAAACACACTCTTGCATATCGCCCAGACCTGCGAGGCGGGCGGGGCGGATGACGGGCGCAGCGGTCCATTACACATGCCGAACCTTGATGCGCTTGGCCTTGGCGCGGCCCTTCAACTGGCAAGCGGAACGACAGCCTCCGGCCTTGGCGCAACCCCGCGGGGCCTGTGGGGCGCTGCGACAGAGGTCTCGCGCGGCAAGGACACGCCATCGGGTCATTGGGAACTGGCGGGCGTCCCGGTGCCTTGGGACTGGCACTATTTCCCCGATGCCGATCCCGCCTTTCCTGCGGACGTGGTGGCCGAGGTCTGTGCCAAGGCGGGTACTGACGGCATACTTGGCAACCGCCACGCCTCTGGCACGGTTATCATTGACGACGAAGGCGCACGGCATATCGAGACTGGCTGGCCGATCTGCTACACCTCGGCTGACAGCGTGTTCCAGATTGCCGCGCATGAAGAGCACTTCGGCCTAGAGCGGTTGCTCGCGCTGTGCGAGGCGGTTGCGCCCAAGCTTCACGCAATGAAAATGGGCCGCGTCATTGCGCGGCCATTCGTTGGCGCACCCGGCGCGTTTGAGCGGACGGGCAACCGCCATGACTACGCCATCGACCCGCCAAGCCCGACCCTGACCGACTGGGTGCAGGGGGCCGGGCGCGGGGTGCAGGCGGTGGGCAAGATCGGCGACATCTTTTCGATGCGCGGGATTGATGAGGTGCGCAAAGGGGCGGACCTCGATCTGATGAAGCATCTGCGAGACTACACCAAAACCGCTTCGGACGGCAGCCTGACCTTCGCCAATTTTGTGGAGTTCGACAGCAAGTTTGGCCACCGACGCGACGTGGCAGGCTACGCCCGTGCGCTGGAGTGGTTTGATGCCCAGGTGCCCCGGCTTCTGGACGGTTTGCGCGATGGCGACCTTATGCTTTTTACCGCCGATCACGGCAATGATCCAACCTGGACCGGCACCGATCACACCCGAGAACGCGTGCCAGTGGTGGCCGCGGGGGTGGGCGCGCGCGCCGTAGGGCAGGTGGGGTTTGCCGATGTGGGCGCCAGCATCGCGGCCCACCTGGGTGTCCCGTCCCAAGGCCCGGGAAGGAGCTTTTTGTGAGCGTGCGGGACATGCCCAAGGTCGAGCTGCATCTGCACCTAGAAGGTGCCGCCCCCCCCGCATTCATCAGGGGGCTCGCGGCCGAGAAAGGCGTCGACCTCAGCCGTATATTCGACGAAGACGGCCACTACGCCTATGCCGATTTCACCGAATTCCTGCGCGTCTACGAGGCCGCGACCTCGGTTTTGACGACACCCGAAGACTACCACCGCCTGACCACCGCTGTTCTGGCGGAAAGCGCGGCGTCGGGCGTTTTCTATTCAGAGACGTTCCTGTCGCCCGACTTTTGCGGCGGTCGCGATGTGGGCGCGTGGCGCGAATACCTCGCTGCCATCCGCGAAGCCGCTGAAGCGGCTGAGCAGTCCGACGGTATTACCCTGCGTGGCATCGTCACCTGCATCCGCCACTTCGGCCCGGACAAAGCGAAGGAAACCGCGCTCTGCGCCGCCGAGACGCAGGGCGACTGGTTGGTCGGTTTTGGTATCGCGGGGGATGAAAGCGTGGGCGAGCCCGGCGATTTCGCATATGCCTTCGATATGGCGCGCGAGGCCAAGCTGCGCCTGACCGCCCATGCGGGCGAGTGGCGCGGACCGCAGGGCATTCGTGACACACTGGATGCTTTGCGGGTGGAGCGAATTGGTCATGGCGTGCGGGCCAGCGAGGATCCCGCCCTGATGGACCGACTGGCCGAAGACGGCATCGTGCTAGAGGTTTGCCCAGGCTCCAACATCGCTCTGGGCATCTATCCCGGCTGGCGCGATCACCCGATCGAGCGTTTGCGCGCCGCCGGCGTGTCCGTGACCATTTCCACCGACGACCCGCCGTTCTTCCACACCACGATGGCCCATGAATACGACCGGCTGTCCGACGCCTTCGGCTGGGACGCGGCAATTCTGACCGACATCGCCCGCCAATCTGCCTCTGCCGCCTTTTGCGACGACGACACCCGCGCCCGCATCCTCAAAACCCTGGAGACCCCATGAAAGACCACCTCACCATCGTCTCGCACCCTCTGGTACAGCACAAACTGACGCTGATGCGCGATGTGGAAACGTCGACTGCCGTGTTCCGCCAGCTGTTGCGCGAGATCAGCCAGCTTCTGGCTTACGAGGTGACACGCGAACTGCCGATGACGACGAAGACGATCACCACACCGCTGACCCAGATGGACAGCCCCAGCTTGGAAGGGCGAAAGCTGGCGCTGGTGTCGATCTTGCGGGCGGGCAACGGGCTACTTGATGGGATGCTGGAACTGATCCCTTCGGCACGGGTGGGCTTTGTCGGGCTCTACCGGGATGAGGCGACTTTAAAGCCGGTGCAGTACTATTTCAAAGTCCCGACCGAGCTGGATGAGCGTTTGGTGATCGCCGTTGATCCGATGCTGGCCACTGGCAATTCCTCTGCCGCGGCGATCGACCTGCTGAAACAGGCGGGGGCGACCGATATCCGGTTCCTGTGCCTGTTGGCCGCGCCCGAAGGTGTGGCGCGAATGAAAGAGGCACATCCCGATGTGCCCATCGTTACAGCGGCGCTGGATGAGGGTCTGAATGAGCTGGGCTATATCGTACCTGGCCTGGGTGATGCCGGCGACAGGATGTTCGGCACCAAGTAGGCGCGCTACCCCCCGCAGATGTTCTGCAGCGCCACCCACTGGTCATCCGAGATCAGGGGTGCCGCGGCGCTGACCGGCACCGGGTCGGCTTCGATCAGTGTGATGGTCGCCTCGCCCGAGATATCGACCGCGTAGGCATAGGGCGTGGCGGGGATCCCCGCCGCGGCAAACCTGGGCAGAAGGGCCAACAGGTCGAGCGGCGCCTGTTCGGCGGTCAGCAGATGTTCGGCATAAGCGGCAAGCACCTGATCGGGCATGGTGCCGGTGGTCAATAGTTTGAGCGCCGCGCCGATCCCTGCGTGTTGCAAAAGCTCCAACACCGGGTCCATCTGCACGGCACGCTCGGTCTCGGCCAGCAGGTATCCGGCGACGACATCGGGGCTTTCATGGTCTTCCACAATCGCGCGGTTCATCAACAAGATACCGCCGGGCAGATGCGCCGTCTCGCGCACCCCGCCGGGCACGACGTTCAGCTGCGGCAAAACATGGGGCGACAGCCTGTCGCCCAGCGCACCCAGCGCCTGGGCCCCCAGCGGCGCGTTGCACGGCGCACCCGAAACGCGCGTCAGGTCGTCGCGCAGGCTTTGGCCCAATGCCGCGCGCGAGGCCTCGGGCAGGATCGACGCGGTGTAGCGCACTAGCGCCCCAGGCAACCAAAAGATCGCCGCCGCGACGCTGCCCGCGACCGCAATGGCGACAAGGCGCGATCGTAGTCGTCCGGGATGGGGCCTGGTACGCTCCACCGCGCGGCGCACCTTCTCGATGGCTTTGACCATGGTGTCGTCATCAATCTCAACGCGTTCGGGCGCGTCGGCGGCGGGACCATAGACCGCGGGATGGCGCCCCGGATTGACCCGTTCGATGGCGGCGAGCGACCAGTGGGCCAGCGCGGCATCGCGGTGATCGGTGATGGTCAGCGAGGCGTCGCCAAGGCCCACCACCACATCGCGTCGCTGCCCGTCGGGCGCGGGGTACCAGATGCCCGTCGCTTCGAGCCGCTGATATTCCGTCAGCGCCGTCATGCCAGCGTGCTGCCCCTTTCACCCGCCCCTATGTCTTGGGCGTGAGCATAGCCAAGCGGCCGGGGTCCGACAATTGCCACGGCATGTCTTTCTGGGATGACAGCGCTTTCGACCACGTCCAAAAAGGCCAGCATGTCGACATCGCATCCCATCGCTGCCGCTGCCTCCATTCTGGCAGCCATGCTGCTTATCGGGTTCATCGACAATTTCGTGGTCAACATCGCGCGCGATGCAGGCCTGTGGCAGTTCCACTTCCTGCGCTCGCTGATGGCACTGCCGCTGATCGTGGGGTTGGCGGTGCTGGGTGTCGGGACGCTGCGCATCCTGCGCCCGGGGGCCGTCGCGGCGCGCAGTCTGTTCATCTCGTTTGCCATGGTGCTGTACTTCGGCGCCCTGGCGTTCCTGCCGATCTCGGAAGCCGTGGCGGGACTTTTCACCTCGCCCATTTTTGTGCTGCTGATCTCGACTATTGCCCTGCGCCAAAGCGTCGGGCCGGTGCGCATATTCGCGGCACTGGTTGGGTTCATGGGCGTGGTGATGGTGTTGCGCCCGGATGCGGGGGCTGTGACCTTCGCCACCGTGGCCCCGGTCTGCGCGGGCTTTTTCTACGCGCTTGGCGCGGTGACGACGCGCACATGGTGCGCCGATGAAAGCCCAACGGCCCTGTTGGCAGCGTTCTTTGCAGCGCTGGGCGTTTGGGGGGCGCTGGGTGTGGCGGTGCTGACGGTCTTTCCGGTGGCAACGGAGGATCCAGGCTTTATCCTGCGCGGCTGGGCGGTGCCGACCCAGGCGTTCCTCGGATGGACGCTGATGCAAGCGGTGGGTTCGATCATCGCGGTTGGATTGATCACCCGTAGCTACCAAATGGCCGATACGTCTTTTGTTGCGGTCTTCGAATACTCGCTGCTGATCTTCGTGGCGGCCTGGGCCTGGGTCTTGCGGGGGGAAACAGTTGATCTTTGGGCCGGGCTCGGCATCGCGCTGATAATCGGGTCGGGCGTGGTGCTGGCGCTGCGGGGCCGCTAGCCTTCGCCCCGGCAGGCGGCTAGCGTGCGGCCCATGATTATCTCGCGCGGGCGGCGTTATATCTTTGTGCATATCCCCAAGACTGGCGGCACGGCTCTGTCGTTGGCGTTGGAGGCGCGGGCAAAGGCCGATGACATCCTGATCGGCGATACGCCAAAGGCGCAGCGGCGACGGGGCCGGCTGAGGGCGTTGCACCCAGCCGGGCGGCTTTGGAAGCATTCGCGTCTCAGCGATATCGATGGCGTGGTCTCAGGGGCTGAGATCGAGGCCATGTGCGTCTTCACACTGGTGCGCAACCCCTGGGACCGGCTGGTCAGCTATTACCACTGGCTGCGGACGCAAAGCTTCGATCACCCGGCAGTCGGCCATGCCAAAACGCTGGAGTTTTCCGAGTTTCTGAATCACCCGAACACCCAATCCACCCTGTCGGGCGACCAGTACGATGCCTATGTCACCGATGCCACAGGCCGGGTGCGGTGCGATCACTATGTGCGGATTGAGGCGCTGTCAGAAGACCTGGCACCGGTGGAGGCGCATCTGGGCTTTGCGCTGGGCCCTTTGCAGATCGTGAACGCCTCACCCCGGCCGCCGGACTATCGACCGCTTTATTCGGACAGTGACGCAGCGTGTGTCGCCCGTATCTGGGCGGCGGATATCGCCCGGTTTGGCTATGCATTCTAAGCAAATAACCGCTTGGAAACACGCCTTTGTTTCGAAACGTGCCGCAATAATAGTCTTCACCAGAAATCGACCAAGTCGCGGAAATTCTGCCTTATTGGGGACACAGTCGGGTCGTCATTCCGGCGAAGTCGGCGCGCGAGGTGGTGATGTGCCTCGGGGGCAACGCTGGCACCAATGCAATCGGCTGAAAGGGAGATCAGCCATGTTCATGTCCCCCCGCCGCGCATTCAACGGGTGCGAAGCGATTGTGACCGGAATGTTCGAACGGCCAAGCCGCGCGGGGCATCTGCCCTTCGGCTTTGCCGATGACACCCGGGTTGAGACGCCCTCGGGCCTAGAGCGCATAGATCACCTGTCTGAAGGTGCTCCGGTCTGCGGTGTCGATGGCCGACCCTTGCCTGTGCTGCGCATGATGCGCCGCAGCTATGGGGCCGAGATTGCGCAAGTCTATCCAGAGGGCCTCATCCTCGTGCCGCGCGGCACGCTGGGTCTATCGTGTGATGTGTACCTGACGCCCGATCAGCCGGTCTGCCTGACCGTCCCGCGCGTGGATGGCGCAGAAGGTATCGCCATGGCGCAGGTCCGCGCCCGGTCGCTGGTGGGCCACGGAGCGATCCAAACCGTTCTGCCCGTCGATGGCTTTGCAATCACGCGCCCGGTATTTGCACATGGCGCGCGTGTCCGGATCGAGGCGGGGCTGACGCTTTATTGCCCCGCGGTGCGCGAGCGACCGCAGGTTCTGTCAGACCTCGCCGCCCAGCGGTATCTGGGCGGGCTTATCCCCGAGGCTGGCGCTTATCCGGCCACCCACAAGCTGCCTATGGTGGCCTGACGCTCAGGCCGCAACAGCTTCGGGCGCGAACCGGCCATAGAACGTCTGACCCTTGTCGGCCATCTCTCGCAAAAGGGCGGGCGCGGTAAATCGCGCCCCGTGATCGCGGTTCAGCGTATCACAGATCTCAACCGCCTTGGCCGCGCCGATCATGTCGAGCCATGAGAACGGGCCACCCGACCACGGCGCAAAGCCCCAGCCCAGGATCGCCCCCACATCGCCTTCGCGAATATCGGTCAGCACGCCGTCTTCCAATGCGCGCACCGCCTCCAGCACTTGCGCCATCAGCAAGCGGTGCTGCACCTCCGTCAGATCGGGGCGCCCCGCCCCGCCGAACTTGTCTGCAATTCCGGGCCACAACCCGGCGCGTTTGCCTTTGTCGTCGTAGGAATAAAAACCAGCGCTGGCCTTCTTGCCCATCCGGCCTTCATCGGCCATCCAGAACAGCACATCGTCCACTGCGCCGTCAGGATAGGCATCGCCCATCGCCGCGCGGGTGGCCTTGGCGATCTTCACGCCCAGGTCGATGGAGGTCTCGTCCACCAGTTGCAATGGCCCCAAAGGCATCCCCACCAACTTGGCCGCATTCTCCACCAGCGCAGGCGCAACCCCTTCGCCGACCATGCGGATCCCTTCGTTGATGTAAGGGATGATGCAGCGGTTGGCGTAGAAGAATCGCGCGTCGTTGACCACGATTGGGGTCTTGCGGATCTGCCGCACGAAGTCGAGCGCTTTGGCCACCGCGCGGTCGCCGGTTTCCTTGCCGCGAATGATTTCGACCAGCATCATCTTGTCGACGGGCGAGAAAAAGTGGATGCCAATGAACTGTTGCGGTCGAGCGCTGGCCTTTGCCAAATCGCTGATCGGCAGGGTCGAGGTGTTGGTGGCAAAGATGCAGTCCGCGCCCACCGCAGCTTCGACCTTTTGGGTGACTTCGGCCTTGATGCCTGGATCTTCGAAAACCGCCTCAACGATCAAATCGCAGCCCTTTAGGGCAGCGTAATCCGTTGTCGCCGTGATCCGGCCCAGCACCTGTTCTTTCTTCTCTGGCGTCACCTTCTTGCGACCGATCCCCTTGTCGAGGATCCCCTCGGAATAGGCCTTGCCCTTGTCCGCCGCCTCTTGCGCCTGGTCGATCAGCACCACTTCGATCCCCGCATTGGCGGCGACGTATGAGATACCGGCCCCCATCATGCCCGCACCCAAAACGCCGACCTTCTTCACTGTCTCATCGTCGACACCGGGCCGGTTTGCGCCTTTCTCCAATGCGCCCTTGTTTACAAAGAGTGACCGGATCATCGCCGAGGACGAGGGGTTCATCAGAACCTTGGTGAACCACCGCGCCTCGATCTTCAGCGCGGTATCAAACGGCACCAATGCGCCTTCATATACCGCGCTCAGAAGCGCTTTGGCCGCGGGGTAGACGCCCTGCGTGCGGCCATGCACCATTGCGCTGGCGCCCACGAAGGTCATGAAACCTGCGGGGTGATAAGGCGCACCGCCCGGCATCTTGTACCCTTTCGCATCCCAGGGCTTTACCAGATCTGCATCGGTGGCGTTCAGCACCCATTCCTTCGCGCGGGACAGCAGGTCGTCGCGCGGCACAACCTCGTCAATCAGCCCGGCAGCCTTGGCCTTGTCCGGCGCATGCGTCTTGCCCTCCAGCAGGTGCGGGCTGGCCGCCATTGCGCCCATCTTGCGCACCAGCCGCGTGGTTCCGCCCGCGCCAGGGAAGAGGCCCACCATGATCTCCGGCAACCCGATCCGCGCTTTTGGGTTATCGGCAGCAATGATCCGGTGGCACGACAGCGCCAGCTCATAACCGATGCCAAGCGCGGTGCCCGGCAGTGCGGCCACCACCGGCTTGCCACCCTTCAGCGCCTTTGGGTCCATGCCCGCACGCTCAATCCGGCGCATCATGCCGTGGGCGCCCATGATGAAATCGAAGATCCCTTGCGCGGGATTGTCCGACCCTTCGCGCAGGCCCGCCAGAATGTTCAGGTCCATACCTGCGGCAAAGCTGTCCTTGCCCGAGGTCAGAACGATCCCCTTCACCGCATCATCGCCGAGGGCCTGTTCAACGAACGCGCCCAGTTGATCGGCACCCTCAAGGCTGAGGACGTTCATGGATTTGCCAGGCAGGTCCCAGGTGATGATCGCAACGCCATCGCTGCACAAATCATAGGAAAAATCGGCCATCTCAGCCCTCACTTTCGGTGTCGGAACGTGGCAGGGGGCTGCCATCCGTTCTGGTGAATTCAACAGTACCGCCGGTCAGAACGGCACGCATGTCGATGTCGGAATAAAACGCCTCTTCCCAGTCGGCGCGCGTGCCCACGACGAGGAAGCGTGCTTCGCTGTCAGAGCGGTTGACGAAGTGGTGTCCATCACGGTCGCCCGCCGGAAAGGCGGCGCACTCGCCCGCCCGCATTTCGGTCGCACCTGCATCCTGGATCAGGGTGACGGTGCCCTGGGTAACCATCACGAACTCATCCTCATGCACATGCCAGTGCCGCAAGGACGACAACGCCCCTGGCGCCAGGATCACAAGGTTCGCGCCGAACTGTGTCAGACCACCGGCATCGCCCAAGCGCAACGAACTGCGCCCTGCCATCGCGGCGTCATGGGGCGCGGGATAACCAGAACCGGTGCGCACGGGAACATTCTCAATATCGATCTTACCCATGGCGACGATCCCCTGTGGGAGACGTGCCCCAAGGACATGATACTAATGGTGGTACCGCGGCCGGGCGAGGTCTGACACAAGCTCTGGAAATGGCAGCTGCCGGTATTCCAGCATCTCGATCCACACCCGGTCTTCGGGATCGATCCGGCAGAAATAGGTGATCTCTCCGGTCGCGACCTGCTGACCGCAGCCTTGCAAGAACTCCCACATCACGTCGACCGAAAAACGTTCGTCCAGCCGCCCATCGTAGCCGATGATCCGCGCCTCGACACGTGAGGCCCCACGCGCAATCGCCAGATCGTGGGTCAACGCGATTGCCCGCATACTGTCTTCGCGATTGATTTCGATCAGGATTTTTCCGTCCAGATAGACAACCATTGGCCAAGAATAAGACGTAGCAACCCCTGCGAGATCTCCAGCCGAAAAATAGTCGGCCATCTTTGCAAAGTGAGCATGCAGACGGTGTGGAATCTATCTGCCCCCGTGTACCCTGTCCCCTCGCGCCCTTAAAATCGAGCGAACGCGCTTCGGATAACCGTAGCATCGCCCCGGAAAATTGCAATTGTTCGCGGGTTTTTGGCAGTATTTGATGCTTTTGGCGCATCAGATCACACTCGTTCCAGGATCGTCGCTGCGCCCATGCCCGACCCGATGCACAACGTGGCCAGACCGGTTTCCTTATCGCTTCTCTCCATCTCATCGAGAAGCGTGCCCAGGATCATCGCGCCCGTCGCCCCCAACGGGTGGCCCATGGCAATCGAGCCCCCATTGACGTTGACGAGGCTAGGATCCACTTCGAATGCTTGCATGAAGCGCATGACAACGGCGGCAAACGCCTCATTCACTTCAAAGAGATCAAGATCGCCAATCTCCATCCCTGTTTCTGCCAGGATCTTCCGGGTCACGGGCACCGGACCGGTCAGCATGATCGTTGGATCGGTGCCAATCTTCGCGCTGGCCTTGATCCGCGCGCGTGGTGTCAGGCCATGCGCCTCGCCGAAGGCCTTTGTGCCGATCAACACAGCGGCGGCACCATCGACGATCCCTGAAGAATTCCCCGCATGGTGGATGTGATTGATCCGCTCGAGATGCGGATACTTCATCAGCGCGACCTTGTCGAAACCGGGCATCACCTCGCCCATCTGCTGGAACGACGGGTTCAGCGCACCCAGTGCCTGCATATCGGTGCCCGGGCGCATGTATTCGTCATGGTCCAGGATCGGCAGGCCATTCACATCCGTGACCGGCACCACCGATTTGGCAAAGCGGTTGTCGTCCCACGCGGCCTTCGCGCGGTTCTGGCTTTCGACGGCCAGCGCATCTGCATCGTCCCGGGTGAAGCCGTACTCGGTCGCGATGATATCGGCCGAGATACCCTGCGGCACGAAATAGGTCTTCATTGCGATGTCGGGCTCGACCGCGATGGCTGCGCCGTCCATGCCCATGGGCACTCGGCTCATCATCTCGACGCCGCCAGCGATATAGGCTTGGCCCGCGCCGCCCTTCACCTGGTTCGCCGCCATGTTCACGGCCTCCAGCCCGCTGGCGCAGAACCGATTGATCGAAACGCCCGGTACGCTTTCGTCCAGGTCGCTGGCCAACACCGCGGTGCGGGCCAGGCACCCGCCTTGTTCCGCGACCTGAGTGACATTGCCCCAGATCACATCTTCGATCCCGCCGTTCAGATCGTTGCGATCCTTCAGCGCGTTCAAGACGCCCGCGGACAGCCGTGCGGCGGTGACCTCGTGCAGGCTGCCATCCTTGCGGCCCTTGCCGCGGGGGGTGCGCACGGCGTCGTAGATGTAGGCGTCGGTCATAGCGTGTCCTTTCTCAAGCCCGGTCCGAAGGGTGGCCGGGCATCAGGTCATAGGGGTGTTTCCAACCAGGCGTCGCGGCAATGCGCGTCAGCCAGGTGTCGATATGGGGCCAGTCGGTGCGATCAAACCCGAAGGGTTCGGGGTAGAAGAGGTACCCGCAGCACGAGATATCGGCGACCGTGATCGCATCACCCACGATCCAGTCACGATCTGCCAGATGGGTGTTGAGTGTGGCGTAAGCCGCCTTCAGTCGCCCCTGCAGAAAGGCAATCGCCTCTTGCGGACGCTTTTCTTCGGGCAGGAAGTTCATCAAAAACCGCGTGACGCCTGCCTGGCTCGACAGTTTGTGATTGTCCCACATCACCCAGCGGAGAACTTCGTATCTGCCTTCTGGCTTACCGGCCAAGACGCTGCCCGTCTGATCGAGGACGTATTGCTGTATCACGCCAGATTGTGTCAGCCGCACGTGGCCGTCGATCAGCACAGGCACTTCGCCCATCGGGTTGATGGTCTCGCGAAACTGCGCCGTTCGCGCTTCTCCGTTGAAAAAGTCCACGTAGACCGGTTCCCAGTCAATCCCAGCCAGTTCAAGCGTCAACGCCGCCTTGTAGGCATTGCCGCTTTCGCCAAAGCAATAGAGATACATGGTCATCGCCCATTCCCGCCGTCATGCGCCTGCCAGATCGGGTGGCTAAGCGTATTTTCAACAAGAAGAAGGGTGGGGAAACGGTAACCTGCGT
The DNA here is from genome assembly GCA_039820585.1 of Pseudomonadota bacterium. Lineage (GTDB taxonomy): Bacteria > Pseudomonadota > Alphaproteobacteria > Rhodobacterales > Rhodobacteraceae > JBCBGF01. The sequence continues at coordinate 17,206 of JBCBPV010000020.1, read as the reverse complement.
TTAACCAAGGTTTGAAAGGCTCGAGCGTGCGGTACAGGCTGGCGAGCCGATGGCCGTACAAGGAGAAGGCGCCCCGGCGATTGAACATGCGTTTGGCCCGGGGCGCTGGATCCCCTGCTTCTTCTTGTTCCAAATACGCATCCACCAGTGCGGACGGCCCGGTCGTTGGCTGCCTGTTCCCGATCACAGTGCCCGCCCGATCAGCTCTTTCATGATCTCGTTCGTGCCGCCATAGATCCGTTGTACCCGCGCATCTGTCCACATCTGCGCAATGTCGTATTCTGCCATGAAGCCATAGCCTCCGTGCAGTTGCAGGCACATGTCCAGCACTTCGCCCTGAGTATCGGTCAGCCAGTACTTGGCCATGGCCGCTTTCTCGACGGTCAACGCGCCCCGCAAGTGGTCCGCGATACACTCATCAAGGAACGCGCGGGCAACGGCGGTTTTGGTTTTCGCCTCCGCCAGGGTGAAGCGCACCGTTTGTAGGTTGACCAGGGGTGCGCCGAACGCCTCACGCTCTTTGGCGTAGGCGATGGTGCGGGCGACGCCGCCCTCCATGGCGCCGACGGCGCCGCAAGCGATGATCAGGCGCTCTTGAGGCAGTTGTTCCATCATCTGGTAAAACCCGCGGCCTTCTTCGCCGCCAAGAATGTTCTCGGGCGGGATTTCCACGTTATCGAAGAACAGCTCTGAGGTGTCGGAGGCATGCAGGCCGATTTTCTTGAGGTTGCGCCCGCGCTGGAACCCCTCGGCCGCTTCAGTCTCTACGATCACCAGTGACGTGCCCTTGGCACCTGCTTTGGGGTCGGTCTTGGCCGCAACAAGGATCAGGTCCGCGTGTTGACCATTGGTGATGAACGTCTTCTGCCCCGACAACCGATAGGCATTTCCGTCGCGCACGGCCTTGGTCTTGATACCCTGAACGTCCGATCCGGCGGCGGGCTCAGACATCGCCAATGCACCCACCATTTCACCCTTGGCCATTTTCGGCAGGTAGCGCGCCTTTTGGTCTTCCGACCCATAGGTCAGAAGATAATGCGCCGCGATGCCCGAATGGATGCCGTGGCCGGTGCCGAAGGCCGCGTGGTTGGTGCGGCCCGCTTCGATCAGGATCGCGGCCTCATGGCCAAAGTCACCGCCCGCGCCGCCGTATTCCTCTGGGACCGACGGCAAAAGCAAGCCCAGCGCGCCCGCCTGGCCCCAGATCTCGCGATCCATTTCGCCCTGCTCGCGCCAGCGCTCAGCGCGCGGGTCCCACTCGTTGGTGATGTACTCGCGCGTCATCTCTGCGAGCATCTGGTGTTCGTCGGTCATCCAGGTGGATGCGGTCATGGTCTCCCCCTTCTTATTTCTTCCTCGCCTCCAGCTCGGCATTGAACAGCCGCATGCGGTGGGTGAGGTTGTCGTGGTCGGTCACGCTGTCGAAGTTTTCGAACAGAAACGACAGCGCCTCGCCTTCGTCGAGGCCCGCTTCCTTTGCGAAACGTTTGAGCCGGCGATAGCCGTCCTCCGTCATGGCGACAGGAAAGCGGCGGGTTAGGCGGAGGCGTTTGGGCATCTTGCCGTGCCCCTAAAAATTTGCCGCTTCCAGTGTCATCACCGGATCCGCGCCAGACTGAATCCGTGCGAGATGCAATCCAGTCGCGGGCAGTTGACGCTTCATGTAGTACCGCCCGGTCGCCAGCTTCGCCTCATAGAAGTCCCGGTCCTGCGCGCCCGCATCCAGCGCGGCCTGCGCCGATTTCGCCATCCGTGCCCACATGAAGCCAAGGCAAACATGGCCGAACATCGTCATGAAATCGTAGCTGCCCGACAGCGCATTGTTGGGGTTCTTCATGCCCTCGGCCATGAAGTACATGCCCGCCGATTGCAGATCCTTTGACGCGGCCTTCAACGGGTCAAGGAAATCGGCCTTCAGCGCCGCGTGCCCTTCATTTTCCTTCAGGAAGGCTTTCACCATCTCGAAGAAGCCCATCACCGTCTTGCCACCGTTCAGCCCCAGCTTGCGGCCCACAAGGTCAAGCGATTGGATACCGTTCGTGCCCTCATAGATCATCGCGATCCGGGCATCGCGGACGTATTGCTCGATACCCCATTCGCGGGTGAAACCCGAGCCGCCCAACGTCTGTTGGGCCAGCACTGTGGTCTCAAAGCCCTTGTCCGTCAGGAAGCCCTTGATCACCGGAGTGAGCAGGGAAATCAGCGCCTCAGCCTTTGCATCGTCTTGCCGGTGCGAGCGGTCGATCAGCGTGGCGCCCCACAGGGCAAAGGCGCGCGCGCCTTCGACAAAGCTTTTCTGATCCAGCAGATTCCGCCGCACATCGGGATGCACGATGATCGGGTCGGCGGGGCCATTGGGGTTCTTCTCTCCCGTGACATCGCGGCCCTGCAGCCGGTCTTGCGCAAACCCCAAGGCGTTCTGATAGGCGACCGAGGCCTGTGCATAGCCCTGCATCCCCACCAACAACCGCGCTTCGTTCATCATCGTGAACATCGCGCGCATGCCCTTGTGCATCTCGCCGATGAGGAACCCCTTGGCCCCGTCGTAGTTCATCACACAGGTGGCGTTGCCGTGGATGCCCATCTTCTCTTCCAGCCCGCCGCAGGACAGCGTGTTGCGATCACCGAGGCTGCCGTCTTCATTTATCAGGAACTTCGGCACGATAAACAACGAGATGCCCTTCACGCCCTCAGGCCCACCGGGGATCTTGGCCAGCACCAGATGGACGATGTTGTCGCTCAGGTCGTGTTCTCCGGCCGAGATCCAGATCTTTTGACCAGTGATATGATAGCTGCCGTCATCCTGCGGCTCGGCCTTCGTGCGGATCAGGCCCAGATCAGTGCCGCAATGCGGCTCGGTCAGGTTCATGGTGCCCGACCACGAGCCTTCGATCATATGGGGCAGGTAGGTGGCCTTCTGCGCATCTGAACCATGCGCATGGATCGCCGAGATCGCGCCATGGGTCAGGCCGAAATACATCTGAAATGCCATGTTGGCTGCCGAAAACATCTCACCCGTCGCAAGGTTCAGGATCGCGGGCATCCCCTGGCCGCCATATTCGGGATCGGCATCCAACGCGCACCAGCCGCCTTCGCGCAGAGTGTCATAGGCGTGCTTAAATCCCTCGGGCGTGCGCACCACGCCGTTCTCCAGAGTGCAGCCTTGCGCATCGCCTACCGGGTTCAGGGGCGCGAGCACTTCGCTCGCGACCTTGCCCGCCTCTTCCAGCACCGCAGCGGTGAAATCGGCGTCCAGTTCATCATAGCCGGGGATATCCTGGGCAGAGACGTCCAGCACCTCTTGCAGGATGAACTGGGTGTCCTTGGTGGGGGCTGTGTAACTCGGCATGGTCTGGTTTCCCTGTCGCGTTGCGTTATTCGGCGGCCTTTTTCGGTGCCTTCAGCGAGGCAATCATCTCTGCGCCCCAGCGCAGTTGATCCTTGAGGTCTTCGATGGCTTCGGTCAGTTCTTCGCGCTGTTTTTCCATGTCGGTCAGGCGGTCTTTGGCCAACTCGTAGGTACGCGTGAACTGTGTCAGTTGTTGGTCGCCAGCATCGTAGAGATCCAGAAGCTGGCGGATATCTTCGAGGCTGAAGCCAAAGCGCTTGCCGCGCAGGATCAGCTTCAGACGCGCGCGGTCGCGGCGTGTGAACAGGCGCTTCTGGCCCTCGCGGACGGGGAACAAAAGCTCTTTGGATTCGTAAAAGCGCAGGGTGCGGGGCGTCACATCGAACGCTTCGCACATCTCGCGGATGGTCATCAGGGCATCGGACATCGTTTCATCTCGGTCGTCTTCGGTCCGTGCTGAAATGGCAAAGGCGTGGGGGCGTTTGCAAGTGAAGTTGACGTTTACGTAAAGAAACGTCGCGTCACTTTCAACATGTCCGGAAGGGGTTGTTAATTGTTTCCCGAAAGTCCGACATCACGCAATTCTCTTAGTTCTTGGATCGTGCGATCCAGCTCATCACGCTCTTGCGTCAGGGCCTTGATCTGCCGATCCGCGGCGTCGACCCAAACCTTCATCTGTTCGTCGGTACCTTTTTCTTCGCGCATCAACAGCCATTGCCGGATCTCTTCGAGGCTAAAGCCAAACCGCCGCCCCCGCAGGATCAGCGTCATCCGCGCCACATCGCGCGACCCGTAAAAGCGGGACCGCCCCTCTTTCACCGGGTGCAGCAATTCGATGTATTCATAATATCGCAGCGTGCGCGGCGTGACATCGAACCGGGCGCACATTTCCTTGAAGGTCAGCCGTTCATCAGACATCGCAGGACCTCGTGTTGACCTAAGGTTAAGTACACGCCCGACTTCGTGCAATGGGGGCTCACAACAGTTTGCGCTTGCAGGTCCGGGCCTTGCGCCACGATAACGGCGGCAAGACGGAGCAGCCCATGTCAGACCGCAAGGCCGAAATCGCCCGGAAGTTTATCGAAGCCATCCCCCACTGCAACGCGCTGGGGATGACCCTGGCCGAGATTGGCGATGGCATGGCCGAGATCACGATGCCCTATGACACGCGGTTCGTGGGCGACCCGGTGACCGGTGTGCTTCATGGCGGGGCGGTGTCGGCCTTGATGGATACCTGTGGCGGGGCGGCAGTGATGAGCCATCCCAAATCTCCCGCGGCCACGGCGACGATTGACCTGCGCATTGACTATATGCGCGCGGCCACGCCAGGGCAGACCATTCGCGCGCGGGCCACTTGCTATCACATCACCCGGAACGTGGCGTTTGTGCGGGCGGTCGCTATGGATGATGACGATGAAAACCCGGTGGCCTCGGCCGCCGGTTCGTTCACGGTCGAACAGGCGACCAAACGATGAGCCGCCCGCCCCCCGAACCCGTCCAAGTCGTCAAACACCGGCGCGATGCGGCGCTGAAGGCGCTGGTCGAGGGGGTTCCCTACATTCAGTACCTCGGCATTGCGTTCGAGCGTAGAGGCGATGAGCTGACCGCGACCTTGCCCTTCGACGACAAGCTGATCGGCAACCCCTACCTTCCCGCGATCCATGGTGGCGTCACGGCGGCTTTCCTTGAAGTGTCAGCCCTGATCGAGCTGAGCTGGTCAATTCTTTGGGATGAGATTGAAAGCGGGCGCATCGACAGCGATACGCTCGATCCCACCACTTTGCCGCGGATGCCGCGCACGATTGGGTTCACGGTGGATTATCTGCGGTCTGGCCTCCCGCGCGACGCCTATGCGCGGGCACGCGTCACACGGTCGGGCCGGCGCTATGCCAGCGTCATGGTCGAGGCGTGGCAGGACAATCGTGACCGCCTGATTGCCCAGGCGACCGGGCACTTCCTGATGCCAACCCGCGATGGTTGACGTGGCCGATCCCGGCCCGCTGACCCACCGCCGCGTTCTGCACATCGCTATTCCCATTGTAGTGTCGAATGCCACGGTGCCGATTCTTGGGGTCGTGGATACCGGCGTCGTCGGCCAGTTGGGGGAGGCTGCACCTATCGGTGCCGTTGGGATCGGCGCGATTATCCTCACCGGGATATACTGGATCTTCGGGTTCTTGCGCATGGGTACGGTCGGCTTGACCAGTCAGGCCTTGGGCGCGGGCGACCGGGCCGAAGCAGATGCGCTGCTGACCCGCGCATTGATGATTGGGGCGGCGGCGGGGATGTTTTTCATCCTCTTTCAGATCCCTGTCTTCGCGCTGGCCTTCCTGATCGCCCCCGCCAGCGCCGAAGTTGAATCCCTCGCCCGCGATTACATGGCCATCCGCGTGCTGTCCGCGCCTGCCGCCATTGCGCTTTACGGTATCACGGGCTGGCTGATCGCGGCAGAGCGGACGCGCGCAGTCCTGCTGATCCAGGTCGCGATGAACGGGCTGAATATCGTGCTGAGCTTCTGGTTCGTCCTTGGCCTGGGCTGGGGCGTCGAAGGGGTGGCCACGGCCACGTTGATTGCCGAATGGTCGGGGCTCGCGCTGGGCCTCTGGTGTTGCCGCGACGCCGTGGCGCGCCCGCACTGGCTGGACTGGCCGCGGGTCTTCGATGGCGCGCGGCTGCGCAACATGGCGTCGGTGAACACCGATATCCTGATCCGGTCGGTTCTGCTGCAAGTGATCTTCATGTCGTTTCTGTTTCTGGGGTCGGATTTTGGCGATGTGCAGCTGGCCGCCAACCAGATCCTGCTGCAATTTCTTTATGTCACCGCCTACGCCATGGACGGTTTTGCCTTCGCCGCCGAAACCCTGGTGGGGCGGGCGATGGGGGCGCGGCGGCGGGCGGCCCTGCGGCGCGCATCGCAGTTGACGGGGCTTTGGGGGCTGATCACGGTAACGGCGTTGGCTGCTTTGTTCGCGCTGTTCGGGGCCATGTCGATCGACATCATGACCACCGCCCCGGACGTGCGGGCAGAAGCGCGATCATACCTGATCTACATGGTGCTGGCCCCGTTCATCGGCGTGGCGGCGTGGATGTTCGATGGCATCTTCATCGGGGCAACCCGCACGCGCGATATGCGCAACATGATGGCCCTGTCAGCGGTGATCTATGCGCTGGCGCTGGTGGTTCTGATCCCGCCCTTTGGCAACCACGGGCTGTGGCTGGCGCTACTGATCTCGTTTGCCGCGCGCGGGATCACCCTGGGCCTACGCTATCCGGCGTTGGAGGCGGCGGCAGATCGTTAGAGCCAGTCCTGCCGTCCGGTGCCCACAGCATCGGCAACCGTCTTAAATCCATCGCCCGCCAGAAGATCATCCAGATCGCGCGCAATCTCAGCGGCCAGCGACACCCCGCCATAGACCATGGCGGTATAAAGCTGCACCGCCGACGCCCCCGCACGGATCTTGGCATAGGCCTCTGCCCCCGTGCTGATCCCGCCCACACCGATCAGGGGCACGCGGCCCTCGGTCATCGTCGACAGCATCGCCAAAACACGGGTGGAGCGATCAAACAATGGCGCGCCCGAGAGCCCGCCCGTCTCGTCGGCATGTCGGCTGCGCAGGCCATCGCGTGACAGCGTCGTGTTCGTGGCGATGACCGCGTCGATCCCGGTGTCCAGCGCAAGATCGGCAATGTCGCGCAGGCCCGCCTCATCGAAGTCAGGCGCGATCTTCAGGAAGACAGGTACGCGCCGGGGCAGAGCATCGCGCGCCGCGAACACGCCCTCCAACAACGCGGCAAGCGCGTCCTTGCCCTGCAAATCGCGCAACCGTTCGGTGTTGGGAGACGACACGTTGACCGTGGCAAAATCCACATGCGGCCCGCAAACCTCTAGCACCCGGGCGAAATCGGCGGCCCGGTCGTCGCTGTCCTTGTTGGCGCCCAGGTTCAGCCCGACAGGAATGCCCTTGGGCCGCGCCGACAAGCGGTTTGCGATTTCCCCGGCCCCGTCATTGTTGAACCCAAACCGATTGATCGCGGCTCGATCCTCGGCCAGTCGAAACAGCCGTGGGCGCGGGTTGCCGGGTTGGGCGCGGGGTGTTGCGGCGCCGACCTCAAGAAATCCGAACCCCGCGCGCATAAGCGGGGCCAGCGCCTCGGCGTTTTTGTCGAACCCTGCGGCCAGACCCACCGGGTTTGGTAGTGCGAGAGCAGCCACTTCTGTTGCCAGCCGCTTAGACGTGACAGGGCCGGGAAGGGGCAGCAGTCCGGTGTTCAACCCCCGCAAAGCCAGCGCATGGGCCCGCTCGGGGTCGATCCGGCGCAGGACCTGAAGGCCCAGCGCTTCCACCAGGCTCATTCAACGCCCTCGGGCAGCGCGTCCCCTTCAAACCGACGAACCCAGACCAGATCGGCCAGCCGCAGCCGACGGTAAAGATGCGGAAACAGCGCCCCGCCGCGCGACGGCTCCCATTTCAACGCCTCACCCAGTGGTGCTGCGTCCACCGCTGCCAGATACAATCCGGTTTCCCCGGCAAAATGCTTTGCAACCGTTTCCCCGGCCTGTTCGGCAGTTGAGAAATGGATGTACCCATCGGCCACGTCGACCGGTGCCCCGGTGGTCACACCGGCCTCCATCAACACCTGCCATTCCGGCGCGCGCAGTATCTTGTAAATCAGCATGGATGCGGGATGGCGCGCGCTGCCAGAGGCGTCAAGTGCCCATTTCAAATGCATGTCACACTTCCCCGCCACCTTACGCCCGCGCGAGGCTTTGACACTCCCGCGCCACTCCGGCACGGTGGCGTCATATAACTGTCACAAAACACACCAGGGGAGAATTCACACCATGCTTGCACGCTTGATGACCTCGGCGGCTGTTCTTGCCGTTTCGGCCGGTGCCGCGTCCGCCGAATACACGCTGCATGTTTTGCACATCAACGATCTGCACAGCCGGATTGAGCCGATCAACCGCTTCGATTCCACCTGCGCGGCGGAAGACAACGAGGCAGGCGAATGCTTCGGCGGCGTTGCCCGCGTCGCGACCAAGATCAACGAATTGCGCGATGCGCTGACCGCCGCGGGCGAGAACGTGATTGTTCTGGACGCAGGCGATCAATTCCAGGGCTCGATGATGTACACCACCTACAAAGGTGCCGTGGAAGCGGAGTTCATGAATGTCATCGGGTTCGACGCCATGGCCGTGGGCAACCATGAGTTTGATGATGGCCCCGAAAAGCTGGCCGAGTTCGTCAACGCGGTCGAGTTTCCGGTAATCTCGGGCAACCTGGATCTTTCGCAATCAAACCTGCTGAACGGCCTCGTCGACAACCATGTCGTGCTTGAGGTCGGTGGCGAAAAGATCGGCATCATCTCGGCGCTCGCCACCGACACTGTTGAGACATCGTCGCCCGGCCCAAACGTCATTTTCCAGGATGAGATTGAGGCGCTGACCGCAGATGTTGAGACGCTGACCGCCGAAGGTGTGACCAAGATCATCGCGCTGAACCACGTGGGCCTGCCCGGCGACATCGCCATTGCAGAGGCTGTCAGCGGGATTGACGCCATCATCGGCGGCCACTCGCACACCTATCTCAGCGCGTCCGATCCCGACCGTGACGGCCCCTATCCCACCTGGGTCAGCCAGGCCGATGGCACGCTGGTGCCCGTCGCCCAGGCCTATGCCTATTCCAAGTATGTGGGCCATCTGGAGCTGACCTTCGCTGACGACGGCACCCTGTTATATGCCGGCGGCGACACGCTTCTTCTCGACGCATCGGTTGAGGAAGACGCAGGCATCGTCGCGCGCGTGGCCGAGCTGGCGGGCCCAATTGAAGAACTGAAGAACACTGTTGTGGCCGATACCGCCGAGGCGATTGACGGTGAACGCGGCAGCTGCCGTGCGGTGGAGTGCGCAATGGGCAATCTGGTGGCCGATGCGATGCTCGACCGCGTGGCCGATCAGGGCATCACCATTGCGATCCAGAACGGCGGCGGCCTGCGCGCGTCGATTGACGCGGGCGAGGTCACCATGGGTGAGATCCTGACCGTTCTGCCGTTCCAGAACACGCTGGCCACGTTCGAGGCGACCGGTCAGATGATCATTGACGCGCTGGAAAACGGTGTCAGCCAGGTGGAAGAGGGCGCAGGGCGTTTCCCGCAGGTCGCCGGCATGAAGTATGTCTGGGATTCCGCGGCAGAGCCGGGCAGCCGGATTGTCGAGGTGATGGTCGCTGAGGGCGACGGTTTTGCCCCGATTGATCCCGCAGCGACCTATGGTGTCGTGACCAATGACTACATGCGCAACGGCGGTGACGGGTACCGGATGTTTGTAGAAGGCATGAACGCCTATGACTTCGGCCCCGGGCTGGAACTTGTGGTGGCCGACTATATGGCAGCGTCGGGTGAGGCGTACCAGCCTTACACGGACGGTCGCATCACACAGCAGTAAGTCAGTTCGGCGGGCGTCCATCGGGCGCCCGCCGCTGCCCATGTGCGGACGTTTCGCCATAACCCTGCCGCCCGACGCGATGGCGCAACTGTTCGAGGCGGTGCCTGCCAACGATCTGCCGCCGGTGCCCAACTACAACGTTTGCCCAACAAATTCTGTGCATACAATCGTCGGCGGTGAACAGCGCCGCCTTGTCGCTCTGCGCTGGGGTTTTCTGCCCCATTGGTACAAGGCGCCGAATGATGGCCCGCTTCTGATCAATGCGCGGTCCGAGACGATTGCTGAAAAGCCCGCCTTTCGCGCGGCCTGCCGGGACCGGCGGTGCATCATCATTGCGACGGGTTTTTACGAATGGACCAAAGATGACGAGGGCAAGCGCCTGCCCTGGTACATCCACCGTACCGATGGCCTCCCGCTGGCTTTTGCCGGGGTGTGGCAGGACTGGTCCCGCGACGATCAAAGCCACACCACTTGCGCGATCGTCACCACGGCGGCGAACAATTCGATGTCGGCAATCCACCACCGGATGCCCGTGATCCTGGAGCCTGGGGACTGGCCGCTTTGGCTGGGTGAGGCGGGCAAGGGCGCGGCGCGGCTGATGACGGCGTTGCCGGACGGCGCGTTGCACTTCCACCGGGTCGATCCGGCAGTGAACTCCAACCGCGCCAGCGGGCCGGAGCTTATCGAACCGATTTGACAAAAAAAGACCGCACCGAAGTGCGGCCTGTCCAGTCAGGGAGGAACCATACCCACGCCAAAGGCGCAGAAATCCGGTAGGAGTTGATGTTTTCACTGATAACGTGGCTGCGCGAATGGCATCCGACACGGGGCACTGGATCAACACCTTGGGCACCGTAACACAAAACTGATCCCGCGGGTCAGCACCAAAACCCGGACTTTGCTGCAGTTGCACGATCGGCACAGTCGCTTGCCATCCCCTTGGTTGATAACGCTTCGTGAACACCGGTGCGCTGAAACCGGACCTGTCTTTCGCTGCGCTGGCACTTTGAATTAGTGCCGCGCACATTGTGACCGGGCTGGACAGAACCGACCAAACCCGAAAAAACGTGCGGCACAAAAGAACGGGGGAAGACCATGACCTATGTGCTGGCCATCGACCAGGGCACCACGTCCAGTCGGGCGATGCTGTTCGACGCGGAAATGCGAATCGCCGCCGTCGCGCAGGAAGAGTTTCCGCAGCACTTTCCCGCCTCGGGATGGGTCGAACATGATCCCTCGGATCTGTGGTCGACGGTTGCGGGCACGTGCCGCGAGGTGATCGAACGCGCCGGCATCGGCGCCGAAGACATTGCGGCCATCGGCATCACCAACCAACGCGAAACGACGCTTGTTTGGGACAAGGCCACGGGCAAGCCGGTTCACAACGCCATCGTCTGGCAAGACCGGCGCACTGCGTCGCGTTGCGCCGAACTGCGGGACGCCGGGCATGAGGCGATGGTGACAGAGCGGACGGGCCTATTGCTGGATCCGTATTTCTCGGGAACGAAGCTGGCCTATATCCTTGACACGGTCGACGGCGCGCGCGCCCGGGCTGAGGCGGGGGAATTGCTGTTCGGCACGGTCGACACCTACCTGATCTGGCGCATGACCGGCGGTAAGGCGCATGTGACCGATGCCACGAATGCCGCGCGCACGCTGTTGTTCAACATCCACAAAGGCGTATGGGACGAAGACGTCTGCAGACTGTTGGGCGTGCCAATGTCGCTGCTGCCAGACGTGCGTGACTGCGCTTCGAATTTTGGCACGGCGCGGGCCGATCTGTTCGGGCGCGAGATCCCGATCCTTGGCGTTGCGGGCGATCAGCAAGCGGCCACGGTGGGTCAGGCCTGTTTTGCGCCGGGGATGCTGAAATCGACCTATGGGACCGGGTGCTTTGCGCTGCTCAACACCGGGACGTCGCCTGTTGCCTCGTCGAACCGCCTGCTCACGACGATTGCCTATCAGTTGGATGGCGAACGCACATACGCGCTGGAAGGCTCGATCTTCATCGCGGGCGCTGTGGTGCAATGGCTGCGCGATGGGCTGAAGATCATTCGTGAGGCGTCTGAGACCCAAGGCTTGGCCGAAACCGCCGATCCCGAACAGGGCGTTGTATTGGTACCGGCCTTCACGGGTCTAGGCGCGCCCTATTGGAACGCTGAATGCCGTGGTGCGATCTATGGCCTGACCCGCAACTCGGGCCCCGCAGAGTTCGCGCGCGCTGCGCTTGAAAGCGTCGGCTATCAGACCCGCGACCTGTTGGAGGCGATGAAAGCCGATTGGCCAGGCGCGTCCGACGACAATGTCCTGCGCGTTGATGGCGGGATGACGGCCAGCGATTGGACGATGCAGTTTCTGTCCGACATCCTAGGCGCCCCCGTGGACCGGCCCGAGGTGTTGGAGACCACGGCCCTCGGCGCGGCTTGGCTTGCCGGTATGCGGGCGGGCGTTTACCCCGATCAGGCCGGTTTCGCCGCCAATTGGGCTCTCGAACGCCGCTTTGAGCCACAAATGTCGCCTGAAATTCGGGCGGCCAAGACCCAACGGTGGACAAACGCCGTTTCCGCAACACTTCGCGTGTGACATCAGAGGCGCTGAATGGCACACTTCCCCCGACATCCGGGCCCCCTGCGACCCGCACCTTGCCAACGGATATCCCATGACAACTGATGAGTTTCGTGCACGCGTTCTGCATCATCTAAAGTATGCCATCGGCAAGGATGCCGATCACGCCAGCACCTATGACTGGCGTGTGGCCATGACCCTTGCGGTGCGCGACTGCATCGTGGATCGCTGGTTCGCCTCGACCCGGGCCACATATGATGGGGGGGAAAAGCGCGTCTATTACCTGTCGATGGAGTTTTTGATCGGCAGACTTTTGGAAGACGCGATCTCGAACCTTGGGCTGACCGATGTGGCAAACCGGGCGATTGAGGATCTTGGCCTGCCGTTCAAGGGTGTCGTGGGCAATGAACCTGATGCCGCGCTGGGCAATGGTGGCCTGGGTCGTCTGGCCGCGTGCTTTATGGAAAGCCTGTCGACCCTGGGCTGCCCGGCCTATGGCTATGGCATCCGCTATGAACACGGCCTGTTCCGCCAGCGCTTTGAAGCCGGACGCCAGGTGGAAGAGCCCGAGGATTGGCTGCGCCAGATCAACGCTTGGGAATTCGTCCGCCCGGAAGCCGCGTTTGAGATCGGCTTTGGTGGGCATGTCCATGTCAAAGGCGCCCGTGGCATCTGGCGCCCGACCGAGGCCGTGGTGGCAGAGGCGCATGACACACCCATCGTAGGCTGGCAGGGACGCTGGGCCAACACCCTGCGCCTGTGGGCGGCGCAGCCAACGCAGCTGTTCGACCTCGACCGTTTCAATCAGGGCGACTACACCGCCGCGGCCGAGCCCGAGGCATTGGCCCGCACGATCAGCCGGGTGCTTTACCCCGACGACACCACCGATGGCGGCAAGGCGCTGCGGCTGAAGCAGGAATACTTCTTCACCGCCGCGTCGCTGAAGGACATCATCCGCCGCTTCAAAAGCACCGATGCCGATCTGCGGCACCTGCCGACCAAGGTTGCGATCCAGTTGAACGACACGCATCCCGCGATTGCCGGGCCGGAACTTGTGCGTTTGCTTCTGGATGAAAACGGCATGTCGTTCGAGGACTCGATGGAAACAGCGCGGCGCTGTCTGAGCTATACCAACCACACCCTTCTGCCCGAAGCGTTGGAGCGCTGGCCCGAACCCCTGATGGCGGGGCTTCTGCCGCGCCACGTCCAGATCATTGAGATGATCGACGGGGCGCATGCGAAACAGTACCCATCGCGCAACGTATCCGTGCGCGAAGCCGGCCAGGTCAAGATGGGCGAGTTGTCGTTCATCATGGCCCACCGGGTGAACGGCGTGTCGGCGCTGCACACCGAGTTGATGAAGCAAACGGTGTTCGAGGACCTGCACCGCCTGCACCCCGAGCGGATCGTGAACCAGACCAATGGCGTGACGCCGCGGCGCTGGCTTCTGGGCTGCAACCCGCGTCTGGCGGCGCTGATTTCCGAAGCCATCGGGCCCGATTGGGTGGGCGATGCCGAACGGCTGGCCGAGTTGGAGCCGCACATCGCCGATGCCGCCTTCCTCGAACGCTACGCCGAGATCAAGACCACCAACAAGGCAGAGCTAGCGGCCTGGCTGTCGGCGGAGCATGGGTTCTCCGCCGATCCGCGTGCCATCTTCGATGTGCAAATCAAGCGCATGCACGAATACAAGCGCCAGCACCTGAACATCCTGGAAGCCATCGCGCATTGGCAGGAAATCCGCGACAACCCCACCCATGGTTGGACCCCGCGGATCAAGATCTTCGCGGGTAAGGCGGCACCGGGCTATGTGTTTGCCAAGGAAATCATTCACCTGATCAACTCGGTCGCCGCGCGGCTGAACGCCGATCCGGTGACCTCGCCCTACCTGAAGGTGATCTTTGCCCCGAACTACAACGTCACTCTGGCCGAACGCCTGATCCCGGCGTCAGACCTGTCTGAACAGATCTCGACCTCGGGCAAAGAGGCGTCGGGCACGGGCAACATGAAGTTCGCGCTGAACGGGGCGTTGACGGTGGGCACGCTCGATGGGGCAAATGTCGAGATCCGCGATCACGTGGGGGCCGATAACTTCTTCCTCTTCGGCATGACAGCTGAAGAGGTGGTGGCCCGCCGTACGGTTGCTGGCCATGCCGCCAAGGCGATTGCGGCAGATCCACGGTTGGCGCGCGCGGTGCAGACACTGCGCGATGACACGTTTGCCCCTGATACGCCGGGGCTGTTTGCCGGGATTGCCGACAACATCTCTGGTCCCGATTATTTCCTTGTCTCATCGGATTTCTCGGATTACTGGCGCGCCCAGCGCGAAGTGGACGCCGCCTTTGCCGAGCCGATGGAATGGGCCCGCATGGCCGCGTTGAACACGGCGCGGTCTGGGTGGTTCTCGTCTGATCGGACGATCCGGGGTTACATGAACGACATCTGGCATGCCGAGATCGCCCAACCCATGCGCGAGCTTGCGGCAGAGTGAATGCCTTGCGCTAGCGGGAAACCCCGCTAGCCTGCCCCCATGTCGCGCACATCCAACCCGCCCACCATTGATGAGATGATCTCACCCGATGATGCGGCCCGGATCGTGGCGGGTGTACACGATGATCCCTTCGCCGTTCTGGGGCGACATGCGCGGGCGGGTCAGCCATGTGTCATTGCCTTCGATCCCGGGGCAGAGGCGATGGCCGCACGGGTGGATGGGACGGACCATCCCCTTGATCCCGTGCCCGATGCGCCGGGGGTGTTTGCAGGCGCTGTGCCAAAGGGACGCTATACACTGCAGGGATCGGCAGGTGAGGGTACGTGGGCCTACCAAGACCCTTACGGCTTTCCGCCGGTCCTTGGTGAGTTGGACGAATACTTGCTTGGCGAGGGCACGCATCAGCGCCTGTGGCAGGCGTTGGGCGCCCATGTCCTGACCCATGAAGATACGCCCGGCACCCATTTCGCCGTCTGGGCACCGAATGCACAGCGCGTCGCGGTGGTGGGCCCGTTCAACCATTGGGACGGGCGGCGCCACGGCATGCGGCGGCGTGGGGCCACCGGCGTGTGGGAAATCTTTATCCCTGGCGTCGGTGAGGGCGCGCCCTACAAGTTCCAGATCACTGGCCCGACGGGCGAGGTGCAGCCGTTGAAGGCCGATCCTGTGGGCTTTGGGTCCGAACACCCGCCCGCAACGGCCAGTGTCGTCCGCGACATCGCGGGCTATGGCTGGCGCGACGCCGACTGGATGGCCGCACGCGCGGGCCGCAATGCCCGCACCGCCCCAATCTCAATCTACGAGGTTCACCTGGGGTCATGGCGCCGGCGCGGGGATGACGGGAACCGTCCTCTCTCCTATCGCGAGGCTGCGAGCGAGTTGATTGATTACGTCGCTGACATGGGCTTCACCCATATCGAGCTGATGCCGGTCAGCGAGTTTCCCTTCGACGGCTCCTGGGGCTATCAACCCGTGGGCCTTTTCGCCCCCACCATCCGCCACGGTCCCCCGCATGAGTTCCGCGATCTGGTGGATGCCGCCCACCAGAAGGGGATCGGCGTGTTGCTCGACTGGGTGCCGGGGCATTTCCCGGCAGATGCCCACGGTCTGGGCCTGTTCGATGGTACGGCGCTTTACGAACATGCCGACCCGAAGGAAGGCTATCACCAGGACTGGAAAACGCTGATCTTCAACTATGGGCGGGCCGAGGTGGCCAACTACCTGGTCTCAAACGCGCTCTACTGGGCCGAAGAGTTCCACATTGACGGTTTGCGCGTGGATGCAGTGGCCTCGATGCTCTACCGCGACTACTCGCGCAAGGCTGGCGAATGGATCCCCAACAAGTATGGCGGGCGCGAGAACCTTGAAGCGATTGCCATGCTGCAGCGGATGAACACCACCGTCTATGGCGAGGTCGAGGGCGTCATGACCGTCGCCGAAGAAAGCACCGCCTATCCCGGTGTCTCCACCCCGGTCAGCGATGGGGGCCTTGGCTTTGGCTACAAGTGGAACATGGGCTGGATGAATGACACGCTCAGCTACATGTCAAAAGACCCGATTTATCGCAAACACCACCACGACCAGATGACTTTCGGTCTGCACTATGCCTTTTCGGAGAACTTCATCCTGCCGATCAGCCATGATGAGGTGGTGCACGGCAAAGGCACCATGCTCTCGCGGATGCCCGGCGACCGGTGGCAGAAGTTTGCGAACCTGCGCGCGTATTACGGTTTCATGTGGGGGCACCCCGGCAAGAAGCTTTTGTTCATGGGGCAAGAGTTCGGCCAGTACCACGAATGGAACCATGATGCGCAGCTTGATTGGGGCGCGTTGGAAGACGCTGCCCACTCCGGGCTGCAACGTCTCATCCGCGATCTCAACACGCTCTACCGGGCTGAACCGGCACTGCATGTCAAAGACTGTGAAGGCGATGGGTTCCAGTGGATCGATGGCGGCGCGGCGGATGCGTCGGTCTTTGCCTGGCTCCGAAAAGGCGGCGACGGTGACACCGATATCGCCGTCCTGTGCAATTTCACTCCGGCGGAGCGTACCGACTGGCGGGTCGGGTTGTCGCGGCCAGGGACGTGGCGCGAGGTGCTGAACACCGATGCGGCCATCTATGGCGGCAGCAATGAGGGCAACCTTGGAACGACCACGGCCGAAGAGGGCGGTTGGAACGGACAACCGGCCTCGGCCACTGTCACGTTGCCGCCGCTTTCCACCGTCATATTTCGGTGTGACAGGGGATAGCGGGGGAAGGGGAGGATCTGATGCAAAAAGCAAACTCACGGCGCTTGGCCAACAGGTCAATGGCCTTCGTGCTGGCGGGGGGGCGCGGATCGCGGTTGAAAGAGCT
>JBCBPV010000019.1:0-52692 GCA_039820585.1 Pseudomonadota bacterium | reverse complement strand
CGTCTCGTCGCCCGGCTTGAAGCCCATGTAATCGACCACGTCCAGCGGGCTGGGCAGATAGTCGATCACGGCATTGAGCAGGGGCTGGACCCCCTTGTTCTTGAAGGCGGACCCACAGAGCACGGGGATGAACTTGATCTCCAGCGTGCCCTTGCGGATCAGCGACCGCAGGGTCGGCACGTCAGGCTCATTGCCTTCCAGATACTCCATCATCGCGTCGTCATCCATCTCGACCGCGGTCTCGATGAGCTTGTTGCGCCATTCGTCCGCCGTCGCCTTCAGGCTGTCGCGGATGGGGCGCTTTTCCCACGATGCGCCCAGGTCTTCGCCGGCCCAGACCCACTCTTCCATGGTGACGAGGTCGATGATGCCTTCCAGCTCGGTCTCGGCGCCGATCGGGATCTGGATCGGGGCGGGCGTGGCGCCCGTGCGATCCTGGATCATGTGCACGCAGTTGAAGAAGTCGGCGCCGATCTTGTCCATCTTGTTGACGAAGACGATGCGCGGCACCTTGTAGCGGTCGGCCTGACGCCACACCGTTTCGGTCTGCGGCTCGACACCGGCGTTGGCGTCCAGCACGGCAATCGCGCCGTCCAGAACGGCCAGCGAGCGCTCAACCTCAATCGTGAAGTCGACGTGGCCGGGCGTGTCGATGATGTTCATCCGGTGCTTTTCGGTCTCGGCGGTCGAGCCGTCTTCGGTGCGCTCCCAGAAGGTGGTCGTTGCAGCCGAAGTGATGGTGATGCCCCGCTCCTGCTCTTGCTCCATCCAGTCCATGGTCGCGGCGCCATCGTGCACTTCGCCGATATTGTGCGACTTGCCGGTGTAATACAGGATCCGCTCGGAACAGGTGGTCTTGCCGGCGTCGATATGCGCCATGATCCCGAAGTTCCGGTAGCGCTCAAGGGGGTATTCGCGTGCCATCGTTTGGTCCTCAGGCTGAATGGTTTACCAGCGGTAGTGGCTGAACGCTTTGTTGGCGTCGGCCATCTTGTGGGTGTCTTCGCGCTTTTTCACGGCCGAGCCGCGGCCGTTGACGGCATCGGTCAGCTCACCGGCCAAACGCTCTTCCATGGTGTTTTCGTTGCGGGCGCGGCAGGCGTTGATCAGCCAGCGGATGGCCAATGCTTCACGACGCTCGGGGCGCACTTCGACAGGCACCTGATAGGTCGCACCACCCACACGGCGCGAGCGGACCTCAACCGATGGTTTGATGTTGTCGAGGCTCTCATGGAACACCTCAACAGGTGATTTCTTCAGCTTGGCTTCTACCCGGTCGAACGCGTTGTAGACGATGCGCTCTGCGACGGATTTCTTGCCGTCGACCATCAGGTTGTTCATGAACTTCGTCAGAACCCGGTCGCCATATTTGGCGTCGGGCAGGACTTCGCGTTTCTCGGCGGCGTGACGGCGGGACATCTGATCTTCCTCTTACTTCGGACGCTTGGCGCCGTATTTCGAACGGCGCTGCTTACGGTCTTTGACGCCCTGGGTATCCAGAACACCACGCAGGATGTGATAGCGGACGCCGGGAAGGTCTTTCACCCGGCCACCGCGGATCAGAACCACCGAGTGTTCCTGCAGGTTGTGGCTTTCACCGGGGATGTAGCTGATGACCTCAAAGCCATTGGTCAGGCGCACTTTGGCAACCTTCCGCATGGCCGAGTTCGGCTTCTTCGGTGTCGTCGTATAGACACGCGTGCAGACACCGCGCTTCTGGGGGCAACCCTCCAGGTGCAGCGACTTCGAGCGTTTGACTTTCGGCTGCCGCGGTTTGCGGATCAGCTGCTGGATCGTTGGCATTCCGGTTTTATCCCCGTGCTCATCTCATCATTGGGATGCGCGCGCATCCCGGCTTCGTCTGTCAGCCCCGCAATGCGCGTCCGCAAAACGAGAAACACCGCAGGCGCGCCCTCAATCGCGGGCGCGGCGCGGTGGGTTTCCAGAGGATCGGGCCTGGGGCCGGATCGTGACCACTTCCATCTTGTAATCGTACGGCCCGGGCCGAGGCCGGCGGGCTAAGTGCGCGCGATATAGAAGGAGTCGGTGGGGGTGTCAACAGCGCTACAAAGCCCGAAACCCTGCATTGCCTCGCAGACACGCAAGCGCGCACAAAGAGCAGCCGCGCCTCACGGCTCTACGGCGGAAGACGACCGAAACGGGATGATCGGTCTACCCTCTTCGCGCAGATTTGGGTATCGTTAACGAAAGCTCCGGGAACACGGAGCGCGACACACCAAACCGAGCGGTGACAGCATGGTCGATTTCCTCGCAAACGGGCTCGCGATTGCCGAGATCCTGGCCGACAATGCCGGCGGTCAAGCCATCGATACCGATGGCGATGGCGGCAGCAACAAGGCCGATGAATATGTCGAGATCCAGAACGGGTTCGGCACCACCGTATCGCTGGATGGGATAGAGATCTGGTCTCAGAAAGACGGTCTGCTTTATGCGTTCCCGGACGGTGAGACGCTTGCGCCCGGTGAAACCGCAACCGTCGTCGGAGAATATACCGGAACACCGCCCGCGGGGTTCTACGATGCCGGTGGCAGCGCCAACACGAACTTTTTGGAGGACGGCGAAGGCTCCAAGTGGGATACGATCTTCCTGCTTGATACCACAACCGGCCCGCCCAGCTATGTCACCCTGACATACGGCACGCAGGCGCAACCACCATCGCCACCCAGCGGCTTTCCGACCAACGCCGTTCAGATCGGCCCCGGTGAAATCATTGACTCATCGGCCCCGAACGGCGCGAGTTTTACCCGCAATTCCGACGGCGAGTTCGTTGAGGCTACACCGGACCCCGGAACGCCCGATTTTCTGTGCATCGCTGAGGGCGCGCTTGTCGTCACCTTGCACGGTCGCAAACCGGTGGAACGCTTGGCACCCGGCGACCAAGTGCGCAGCCAGGATGGCAGGTATCACGCAGTGGTGGCGATCGGTCGCGCGACGCATCCCCAGGCGGTTCTGGCCGCCCTGCCCGCGCTGACCCCGATCGAATTGCCGCCCGGTGTGCTCGGAGCCACCCACCCATTGCGACTGTCGCCCAACCATTGCGTGCTGATCGACTCACCGCTGGCCGAGCTTTTGTTTGACGGTCCGGTTCTCGTCGCAGCCAAGGACCTGGTCGCAGCCGGACTGGCCCGACCAGCACCACAGGACGGCGGGGCGGATTACATACACCTTCTTTTCAACGACCACATCGTGCTCGACGCCTCGGGCGTATGGGTCGAATCCCTGTTTCTTGGACAGCCGGGCCAATCCTGGGTCGCGACACAGCGTGCGGCTGGTACGTTGACCGAAACGGATGCTTCCGAAACCGACCGGATCCGGCACGCGCAAAAGGCTTTCCGCACGCTCAAGTCCCACGAAGCGCGTTTGTTGGCCGCCAGCCTTGCCGGCGATGCGTCATCCCGCCATCAGGGTGCGGATGCACACCCTGCCAGTCACGCAGACTGAGACACTTTTACCCGCCTTGTGCGGGATTGCCGTGTTGCCGCCTGCATCTATCCTCACTAGAACACATGCAAAACAACGCGTGGAGTTGCACCGCAGCCCCACCGGGTAGCCACTCAGGAGTATGGTATGGCCGACGCTGCCGTTCACGGGCACGAGGGGCATGACGAGCGCGGGTTCTTCACCCGCTGGTTTATGTCAACCAACCACAAAGATATCGGGATCCTGTACCTGTTTACATCAGGTATCGTGGGGTTCATCGCCGTCGCCTTCACCGTCTACATGCGGATGGAGCTTATGGAGCCCGGCGTTCAGTACATGTGCATGGAAGGCGCCCGGATGACGGCCGCCGCCGCGGGTGAGTGTACGCCCAATGGCCACCTGTGGAACGTGCTGATCACCGGCCACGGCATCCTGATGATGTTCTTTGTGGTGATCCCGGCGCTTTTTGGAGGGTTCGGCAACTACTTCATGCCGCTCCAGATCGGCGCGCCCGATATGGCGTTCCCACGGCTGAACAACCTGTCCTACTGGCTGTACGTGGCTGGTACATCGCTTGCCGTTGCCTCGATCCTGTCACCTGGCGGTAATGACCAACTGGGGTCCGGCGTCGGTTGGGTGCTTTATCCGCCGTTGTCGACCAATGAAGGCGGGTGGTCCATGGACCTTGCGATCTTCGCGGTCCACGTCTCTGGCGCGTCCTCGATCCTGGGTGCGATCAACATGATCACCACCTTCCTGAACATGCGCGCGCCTGGCATGACGCTGTTCAAGGTGCCGCTGTTTTCATGGTCGATCTTCGTCACCGCCTGGATGATCCTTCTGGCCCTGCCCGTTCTGGCCGGCGCCATCACAATGCTGCTGACCGACCGAAATTTCGGCACCACCTTCTTCGATCCCGCCGGTGGTGGTGATCCGGTGCTGTACCAGCATATCCTGTGGTTCTTCGGGCACCCCGAGGTTTACATCATCATCATCCCCGGCTTCGGTATCATCAGCCACGTGATCGCCACCTTCAGCCGCAAGCCGATCTTCGGCTACCTGCCGATGGTCTGGGCGATGATCGCCATTGGCGCACTCGGCTTCGTTGTCTGGGCGCACCACATGTACACGGTGGGGATGTCGCTGACGCAGCAGACCTACTTCATGCTGGCGACCATGGTGATCGCCGTGCCCACCGGCGTGAAGATCTTCAGTTGGATCGCCACGATGTGGGGCGGCTCGGTTGAGTTCAAGACGCCCATGCTGTGGGCCTTCGGCTTCCTGTTCCTGTTCACACTAGGCGGTGTCACCGGCATCGTGCTGTCACAGGCGGGCATCGACCGGGCGTACCATGACACCTATTACGTCGTCGCGCACTTCCACTATGTGATGTCATTGGGGGCGGTGTTCTGCATCTTCGCCGGGATCTATTTCTACCTCGGCAAGATGTCGGGCCGACAATACCCCGAATGGGCGGGCAAGCTGCATTTCTGGTCGATGTTCATCGGCTCGAACCTGACCTTCTTCCCCCAGCACTTCCTGGGCCGTCAGGGGATGCCGCGCCGCTACATCGACTATCCAGAGGCGTTCGCCTACTGGAACTATGTCTCGTCGATCGGCGCGTTCATCGCCTTTGCGTCGTTCCTGTTCTTTATCGGGGTCATCGCCTACACGCTGATGTATGGGCGCCGGGTCACCGAGAACAACTATTGGAACGAACACGCCGACACCCTGGAATGGACCCTGCCGTCCCCGCCGCCGGAGCACACGTTCGAGACGCTCCCCAAGCAAGAAGAGTGGGATAAGGGCCCCGCGCACTAGGCGCGCATCAACAGGGCATTAACGCCCCATCCATAGACCCGTCAAAAAAGCCCCCGATTCCGGTCGGGGGCTTTTTTTGACGCGTTAACGCCGCCCCTTTTCGCTACGCAACCGGTGTACGCGACCTCCCAGATCGCGTGCCGACTTGCCGCCCTCCGGTGGTAAGACGGGCCCCTGCGCCTATCGGGGTCGGACGGGTGTAGGCCTCCCGCGCCCTGCCCTCCGGCGTCCGGTATTCTCCAGGTGCAGGGGTCCACATTGCAGCGACACCTTATTTTTGAAGGACCCTTTGTTATGCCCGCACATCACGGAATGACTGTATTTGAAGACCTCGACGCCTATTGCCGCCCCGGCCACACCCACACCCGTGGCGACCGCTTTGGCCGCCTGTGCGGTGATGAAGCCCCGCTTTACACCGATCCCGACACCCTGCGCGACGTCGGCGCCCCAAACGGCCCGCTGGATGGGGGCACCGGCAACAACCGCACCCAAAGCGTGGCGGTTGGCATGGTGTTCTTCGGCCAGTTCGTCGACCACGACGTGACCTTCGATGTCACCTCCAGCTTTGAAAGCCTCAACACGCCCGCCACGATCCCGAACGTGCGCACGCCGACGCTGGACCTTGACGCGCTGTATGGCAGCGGGCCCGAAGCCTCACCGCATCTGTTTGAAACTGGTCCCGGCAATCCCTTTGCCGGGGTCAAACTGATCACCGGGGCCAACACCCCAGGCCACCCCCATGCTGCCGATGACCTGCCCCGCGTGGGAGACGTCGCCCTGATCGGTGATCCGCGCAATGATGAGAACCGGATCATCAGCCAGGTCCACCTGGCCATGATCCGGGTGCATAACAAGCTGGTCGACCGGATCGCCGCCCAGCCGAACGCGCCCAGCGGGCACAGCCTGTACGAGGCCGCACGGCAAGAGACGGCGTGGCATTATCAGTGGAACGTGGTCCACGATTTCCTGACCGCCATGTGCGGCGCGGGCGTGGTCAACCGCATCCTGTCCGAGGGCCGCCAGTTCTATCGCCCGCCCGAGCCCTTCATCCCGGTCGAGTTCTCGGTCGCGGGGTTCCGTTTTGGCCATTCCATGGTCCCGCAACGCATCCAGACCCAACAAGGCCAATCCCCCGCCGCCCTGTTCGGTGGTACGCTTGGCCCCGGCTTCACCCCCATTCCAGATCCGCTGGCCGTGGTCGACATGCACGAAATCTTCGATACCCATCTCGGCCGTAACGTTGAGCGGGCGCAGCGCATGGACACCCAGCTTGCCCGCACGCTTCTGAACCTGCCCTTCATCTCGGAAGGGGAGACATCGCTTGCCACCCGCAACCTCTTGCGCGGCCAAAGCTTCCTCCTCCCCTCGGGTGAGGTCTTTGCGCGCGCCGTGGGCCGCCCTGAGACAGAGATCGACCAGGTCAGCGCCGCGGTGGATACAGCCACCGGCGGCGCGCTGACATCGGGCACGCCGCTTTGGCTGTACTTTCTGACAGAGGCGCAGGTCATAGGACGCGAAGCCGCCAATGGCGCGTTTGAACCTGCCGAGGGCCTTGGCCCCGCCGCCGCCACACTGGTTGCCGAGACAATCATCGGGTTGATCGAGCTGGATCCCCGCTCATGGCTCGGCTCGGATCGCAGCTGGTCGCCGGATCGCAGCGCGCCCGATACCGAAAGGCTGGACGGGATCGGCAATATGCTCAGCTGGGCACAGCCCTAGGCGCGCATCCAGGGGCGTGGTGCAGTCCGCGCCCCGATGCCGCCCTTTGACCCCTTTTCTCTGTCCCGTCACAGGCTATGGTTACGGTCACCCAACTGATGACCGCGTTGACGATGCCCTACCGCTGGACCCACCAAGACATCACAAGTCAGGATCAGCCCATGGCCCGTCTCGTCCTGTGGCCGCACCAGTCGATGACGGGGAAGGGTTTCGCCACGTTCATTGCCATCACTGCGGCCATGCTGTCGCTGCCGCTGATCGCGCTTCTGGGCTCTCCCATCACATGGGTGCTGATGCTGTTCTTCCTCGCCGCGATCTGGGCGATCTGGTTCGCACTGATGAAAAACCGCCAGCATCTGTCGCTGCACGAAGAGTTGGCGATTTGGCCCGACCGGGTGCAGCTTGATCATGTGCAACCCCGCCGCAAGCCCCTGACGTGGGAGGCGAACCCCTATTGGGTGTCGACCCATCTGGCCCCCAAGGGCCGGGTCGAGAACTATCTGACGCTCAAGGGAAACGGGCGAGAGGTCGAGCTTGGGGCCTTTCTCAGCCCCGAAGAACGCATCGACCTGCGCGAAGAGTTGGACACCGCACTTGCCCGCGCACGCAGCCAGACGTCTTAGCGCGTTTCCGGCTTCGTCTGAAACAAGCATCGTCTTTTGTGTTCGAGCCGAAGGCGAGAGGCATTGATAGATGATTCCGGGATGGCCGGAATTGCTTTAGCCCAGACGGTCCTTCACCATCGGGCCAACGCGGCCAAAATCC
Organism: Pseudomonadota bacterium; assembly: GCA_039820585.1. Classification (GTDB taxonomy): domain Bacteria; phylum Pseudomonadota; class Alphaproteobacteria; order Rhodobacterales; family Rhodobacteraceae; genus JBCBGF01. Next base: position 44,946 of record JBCBPV010000019.1, on the reverse strand, counting down.
ATCTGGCCGGTGAACTTGGACTTCAGCGTGCCCATGACCTTGCCCATATCGCGGATCGATTCAGCACCCGACGACCGGATCGCCGCGTCCACGGCCTTGGTGATTTCCTCGTCGTCAAGCTGCCGCGGCAGAAACTCTTCGATCACGCCGATTTCCGAGCGCTCTTTTTCTGCCAGCTCCAGCCGCCCGCCCTCTTCATAGGCGCGCGCGCTTTCCTGGCGCTGTTTGACCATTTTGCCCAGGATCTGAAGCACTTCATCGTCCTTCACCCCATCTTCGCGGCCTTCGCCACGCAGCGCGATGTCACGATCCTTGATCGCCGCATTGATCAGCCGCAGCGTCGACAGACGCTCGGTATCCTTGGCGCGCATCGCCGTCTTCAGCGCGTCGCCTACGCGATTTCGCATGCCCATCGGTCTGGTGTTCCCCTCAACCACGTCGGAAGTTGACCATATAGAACGCAAATTTCAGAAACAAGCCGTGGTGACTTCGGTTAACTTACTGTTTTTATTTGATAAGTGATTTACGCGCCTTCCTTGACGCCCTGCGGCCACACCCGTAGTTTCCCGCCAGTTTGCCCCTCGGAGTCCGCGCATGTCCCCTGCACACCCAACCGCCTGCCTCGCCCTTGCCGATGGCACGCTGTTTTATGGCAAGGGCTTCGGCGCGACCGGTGAAACGACGGCAGAGTTGTGTTTCAACACCGCGATGACCGGCTATCAGGAGATTATGACCGACCCGTCCTATGCGGGCCAGGTCGTGACCTTTACCTTCCCCCATATCGGCAATGTGGGCGTGAACCCCGAAGACGATGAGACGGCGGAACCTGTCGCTGCGGGTATGGTCGTCAAATGGGATCCCACCGATCCCTCGAACTGGCGCGCGGCGGAACCGTTGACCGCGTGGCTGACCCGCCGCGGCCGGATCGGCATTGGCGGGATCGACACCCGCCGGTTGACCCGCGCGATCCGCCAGCAGGGGGCGCCCCATGTGGCGCTCGCCCATGACCCCGAGGGCGAGTTTGACATTGAACGCCTTGTGGCCGCCGCCCGCGCCTTTCCGGGGCTCGAAGGGCTGGACCTGGCCAAGGACGTCACCTGCGCGCAATCCTATCGCTGGGACGAAATGCGCTGGGCCTGGCCCGAAGGGTATCCCAAGCGGACAGATCCGGGGCACAAGGTCGTCGCCATCGACTATGGCGCGAAACGCAACATCCTGCGCTGTCTGGCGAGTGCGGGATGCGACGTGACCGTCCTGCCCGCCACCGCCACGGCTGAGGATGTGCTGGCCCAGTCGCCTGACGGCCTGTTTCTGTCAAACGGGCCCGGCGATCCGGCGGCCACGGGTGCCTATGCTGTTCCGATGATCCGCCAGGTCCTGGACACGTCCGAAATCCCGGTCTTTGGCATCTGCCTTGGCCACCAGATGCTGGCCCTGGCCCTGGGCGCGCGCACGATCAAAATGAACCACGGCCACCACGGCGCGAACCACCCGGTCAAGGATCTGGAAACCGGTAAGGTAGAGATCACGTCGATGAACCATGGCTTCACCGTCGACAGCCAGACTTTGCCAACGGACGTCCGTGAAACCCATGTTTCGCTGTTCGACGGATCGAACTGCGGCATCCGCCTTGTGGATCGTCCGGTCTTTTCGGTGCAATACCACCCAGAGGCGAGTCCCGGCCCGCAAGACAGTTACTATCTGTTCCAACGCTTTGCCGCTGCGATGGACGCCCGGGTGTGACACGTTGACCGCCACACAGGGCGATTAACACATCATTAACCAATAAAGTAAAGGCTGAACGGGCTCGCACACAGAGGCCTCTTCCTGCCGTGACTGCCCTGATCCTGCCCAAGACCCAGCGCGTGGCGCCCGCATATCCGCGCCAAACGCCACACGCCAAGGTTGTTGCGCGTCCTCCCGCCAATCGGGATGCGTCGCTGCCCCAACCGATTGCCCCGGCGCAAAAACGCTGGCAGCACATTTGGCTGGCCCCGGTCGCCAAACCGGTCCCGCCCGCGCCAAACCGCGGGCCCACGCCGGCCCCTGAACAGATCGATCTGGTCATCGCGCCGCCTGATCTGCGCCTGATCGACCAGCTTGGCCCTGGCATCTGTCTGCGCCACGGTTTGATCCCCTGGCGCCGCGTCGGCGGGGCCACCGTGATCGCAACAGCCCATCCCGACCGCTTCGCCGACCGTCTGCCGGACCTGACCGAAACGTTCGGCCCTGTCATCATGGCCCGCGCCACCCAAACCGCGATCGAAGCCTCGATCCTGCATCTCCGTGGCCGCGCGTTGACAGAAGCGGCCGAGGCCGCCCCACCGGCCAAGGCCAGTTGCCGGTCGCTTGCAACCAAACCCATCGCAATCGCCACGGGGGCCGCGGCTTTTTTAGGCCTTGCTGCACTAGCACTCGCCCCGGTGACCGCCGCTGCCGCGCTACTGGTCTGGGCCCTGGTCGCGCTCACCGCCATGACCGCCTTGCGTCTGATCGCCATCGCGTCCGAGCTTTGCGCCCGCCCTGGCCTTGCGCGCCACTTTGCCAGCACGCGCAGCGCGGCCCCGGACGGCGACCTCCCCCACATCTCGGTCCTTGTGCCCCTGCTGCGGGAAACCGACATCACCCGTGCCCTCACAGACCGGTTGGGTGCGCTCGACTACCCACGCGAGCGCCTGGATATCCTGTTTGTCCTGGAACAATCCGACAGCGGCACCCACGCCGCGCTCCGCGCACGCCACCTGGGCCCCGGCATGCGCACCGTCACCGTCCCACCCGGCACAATCCGCACCAAGCCGCGCGCTTTGAACTTCGCGCTCGACTTTGCCCAGGGCGAGATCATCGGGATCTACGATGCCGAAGACGCCCCCGACCCCGGCCAGCTGCGCACGGTCGCCGCCGCCTTTGCCCACGTCCCCGCCAAGGTCGCCTGCCTGCAAGGCAAGCTTGACTTCTACAACGCAAAGGCCACCTGGCTGACGCGCTGTTTCACCATCGACTACGCCACCTGGTTCCGGGTGTTCCTGCCCGGCCTGGCCCGGCTTGGCTTTGCCATTCCCCTGGGTGGCACCACCCTGTTCCTGCGCCGGACCGCCCTGGAACAGATCGGCCGCTGGGATGCCCACAACGTCACCGAAGACGCCGATCTGGGCATCCGGCTCGCCCGCCACGGATACGAAACCCGGATCATCGACACCACCACCGCCGAAGAGGCAACCGCCCGCGTCCGCCCATGGATCCGCCAACGCTCTCGCTGGCTGAAGGGGTACGCGCTGACCTACGCAGTGCATATGCGCAACCCCGCGCAGCTCTACCGCGACCTGGGCCTGCGGCGGTTTCTGGGGTTTCAGGTGCTGTTTCTGGGCACGCTCACACTGTTTCTCTGCGCGCCGCTCTTCTGGACGTTCTGGGTTCTGCCCTTCGCCCTGCCGCATCCGCTGTTCGGACAGATCGCAACCGCCCTTTTGATCCCGATGATCGCTCTGTTTCTGGTGTCAGAGGCTGTCTCGCTCACCGGCCAACTGCTCGCGATATCCGCCCCCCGCCATCGCCGGCTTTGGGCCTGGCTACCCGCGATGCAGGTTTACTATCCGCTTGCCGTGATCGCCGCGTACAAAGGCATCGGCCAGATAATCCTGCGCCCGTATTTCTGGGAAAAGACCGACCACGGCCAGACCTAGCCGCCCTGCGCCGTCTCCGCATCGCGCCTCAGCCGCGTCTCGAACGCGTGTGAGATATGGGCCTTGAACGCAGCATATGCCGCATCCCCATCCTGCCCCGCAATCGCATCCACAATCTGCGTATGCTCCTCCAACGCCACCTTGCCCCGCCCTTCGGCGGCCAGCGACGTCGTCGCCATCAACGCCATCGAGCGATAGACAAGATCCAGCTGCTGGACCAGAAACCGATTGTGACTGGCCAGATGAACCTGCCTGTGAAACCGCCGGTTCGCCCGCGACAAGGCCGCCGGATCGCCCACCAGCGCATAATCCTCATCCACCATCTGCCGCAGCACGCGCACCTCTTCCTCGCTCGCATGCCGCGCCGCCAGACGGGCGGCCAGCCCCTCCAACTCACTGCGCACCACATACAGCTCGGCCATCTGGTTGTGATCGAGCGTCGCCACAATCAGGCTGCGCCCGTCCCGCGCAAGCAGGGATTGCGTCTCCAACCGCTGCAACGCCTCGCGGATCGGGGTGCGCGAGACGCCAAACCGATCCGCGAGTTCGCTCTCCACCAGGCGGTCCCCGGGCCGGTAGGTGCCCGTGTCAATCGCGTGCAAGATCAACTGGTACGCATCTTTCTGTCCGCCGCCGGCGTCGTCCATCGCTCTCTCCCCGTGGTCTGACGACCATATGCGCCGCGCCCGATGGGGATCAAGCATTGCCGCGCCGCCGCCCGCGGCCTACCGTCCGCGCCATGGTCGCCGTACACTTCACACATGTCCGAACCTGGGTCTTCGACCTGGACAACACGCTTTATCCGCCGTCCGCGCGACTGTTCGACCAGATCGAGGTGCGGATGACCCAATGGGTGATGGACACGCTTGGGGTGGATCACGCCCGCGCCGACCATCTTCGTCGCCATTATTGGCACACCTACGGGACGACGCTGGCGGGCTTGATGGACGAACATGGCGTCGACCCCGCCCCCTATCTGCACCATGTGCATGAGATCTCGCTTGATCACCTGGAACCCGACCCCGCGCTGACACAAGCCATCGCGCGCCTGCCCGGCCGACGGATCGTCTACACCAATGGCAGCGAACCCTATGCCCGCCGGGTCATCGCCGCACGCGGGCTCGACGGCCTGTTCGACGCGGTTTACGGGGTTGAGCATGCAGGCTTCCGCCCCAAACCCGAAGGCGCCGCCTTCGAGCGCGTGTTCAGCGCCGACGGCATCACGCCGGATCAGGCCGCGATGTTCGAAGACGATCCCCGCAACCTTGCGGTGCCCCACGCCATGGGGATGCGCACCGTCCACGTCGCGCCCGAGCGGCACGAGGCCGACCACATCCACCACCACACCGATGATCTTGCGGCTTTTCTGTCGCAGCTGGGCTGACCCGCCTTTCCGCGCCCCCACACCAGGCCTACCTTCCAACTCATGACAACACCTGTGGATATCTTCATCTCCGGCGGCGGTATCGCGGGCCTCGTGGCCGCTGCTGCCTTCGGGCGCGCTGGCTTTTCTGTCTGCCTCGCCGACCCCGCCCCGCCGGTGGACACGGCCGAGGCCGAGGGATCAGACCTCCGCTCCACCGCCTATCTCCAACCTGCCCGCGATCTTCTGGAAACCGCCGGCCTTTGGGACACGCTCGCCCCCCACGCCACACCGCTCGACGCGCTGCGCGTGATCGACACCGCCGGCTGGCCGCCAGAGCCCACCGCCACCCGCGAGTTCCGGGCAGATGAACTGGGCGAGCTGCCCTTCGGCTGGAACCTGCCCAACTGGCTAACCCGCAAGGTCCTGGCCGATCACATCGCCAGCCTGGACCGTGTTGACCTGCGGCTGGGCGTTGGCTTCAAAAGTCTCCTGCAACGCGAAACCGCCGCGCTGATCACGCTTACAGACGGCACCCGGTTGTCCGCGAAACTCGCCATCGCCGCCGATGGCCGCGCCTCTCCGCTGCGCGAGGCAGCGGGCATCGGCGTGACGACCACCCGCTACGGCCAGAAAGCGCTCGCCTTCTCTGTCACCCACCCGCACCCGCACGGCAATATCTCGACAGAGATCTACAACGCCGGCGGCGCCTTCACCCTTGTCCCCCTGCCCGACCACCAGGGCGGACCGGCCTCGGCCGTGGTCTGGATGAACGACGGCCCCCGCGCGGCTGAGTTGATGGCCATGGCCCCCCCGAAGTTCGAGGCCGAGATGACCGCGCGTTCCACCGCCCTCCTCGGCCACCTGACGCTGGCCAGCCCCCGCCGCATGTGGCCGGTCATCACCCAACGCGCGACCCGTCTTGCCGCTCAGCGCGTCGCCATCACCGCCGAAGCCGCCCACGTTCTGCCGCCCATCGGCGCGCAGGGTCTCAACACATCGCTCAACGACATCGCGGCGCTTCTGCAGATCGCCACTGCAGCGCCTGGGGAGATCGGGGCGGGCAACATTCTCTCGGCCTACGAGAAAAACCGCACCCGCGACATCAAAGCCCGCGCCGCTGTGATCGACCTCTTCAATCGCATCTGCCGCTCGGACACGGCCGCGATCCAAGCGCTGCGGACCCGAGGCCTCAAAGCTGTCTATGACATCACCCCGGTCCGCCGCGCGGTCATGCAAGCGGGCCTCGGCCCCGGTTGAGAGCGCCGGGGCGCTGCCCGTCGCCATTGTCACTTGGACCCGTGGCGCATCCGTGGCGACCCCGGGATGTTTCAGGACCAAAGACAGCTTTTCTTTGGTCCGGAAATATCCCCGCCGGAGGCATCTACCCGATCGGCCCCGGGCGCCGTTCTTCGCTTAGAAGCACATTCGCTTCGACATTCCCCACCCCCGGCAACGTCATGATCCGGCGCCGCAGCACCCGCTCAAAATCGCTGAGATCGCGGGCCACGACGCGTAGGCGATAATCATAGAGCCCAAGCACGTGATGCACTGCCTGAACCTCTGGGATCGCGGCGACAGCGCGCTCAAAATCCTCTAGGCTGACCCGGCCCTTTGTGGCGAGTTTCACGCCCAGGAACACGGTCACCCCGAAGCCCGCCTTCTCCAGATCGAGATCGACCCGGCGGCCCGTCAGCACGCCCGCCTCCTCCAACCGCTTGATCCGCCGCCAGGTTGCCGGTTGCGACAGGCCAAGGGCGCGGCCCACGGCGCCGGCCGATTGCGTGGCATCCTCCACCAGCGCCCGCAGGATCCGGCGGTCGGTGTCATCAAGCGCGGTCATATCGGCAGTGCTTCGTCGGACTTGACCGTTGCCACTTGCATCAGCGCCTCGATGTCGGTGATGTGCGGCAAGGTCAGGATGCGGTCGCGGTAGATTTCCTGATAATGGCTCATATCGCGGGCGATGACGGAAACGCGCACGTCGACCCGGCCCAGAAAGGTCTGGATCTCCACCGCTTCTGGAATGTCCCGCGCGGCGGCCAGGAACTGGTCGAACGCCTGCGGCACCGTTTTGTCCAGCGTGATGCGCAGCGACACCTCCACCGCATAGCCCAGCGCCCGCCAGTCGATCACCGCATGCACCCCGCGGATGATCCCGGCACCCCGCAGCTTGTCGAACCGGCGCGAGGCCGCAGCGGGGGACAGCCCGGCCCGTTCGGCCAGGTCAGATACCCCGGCATCGGGGGTCGCCATCATCTGGCGCAGGAGGCGGCGATCGGTGTCGTCGAGCATGATTTCTACGTTTTGTGGTGTATCACGAATGAGTTTTGCACATTTGACGTATAATGATCAAATTTAGAGACAGATACCATGCCAACGCATCTATGGTCTGTCCCCACAAAAAACACCACTCAGGAAGGATCCCACCCATGCGCGTCTATTACGATCGCGACTGCGACATCAATCTCATCAAGGACAAGAAGGTCGCCATCCTTGGCTATGGCAGCCAGGGTCATGCCCATGCGCTGAACCTGCGCGACAGCGGCGCCAAGAACCTTGTCGTTGCCCTGCGCGACGGGTCTGCCAGCACCGCCAAGGCCGAAGGGGAAGGCCTGACCGTCATGGGGATCGCCGAGGCCGCGGCCTGGTGCGATCTGATGATGTTCACGATGCCCGACGAATTGCAGGCAGAGACCTACAAGAAATACGTCCATGACAACCTGCGTGACGGCGCCGCCATTGCCTTTGCCCACGGTCTCAACGTCCATTTCGGCCTGATCGAGCCCAAGCCCGGTGTCGACGTCATCATGATGGCCCCCAAGGGCCCCGGCCACACCGTGCGCGGCGAATACACCAAAGGCGGCGGCGTGCCCTGCCTTGTGGCGGTCGACAATGACGCGAGCGGTCGCGCGCTGGAGATCGGCCTCTCCTATTGCTCGGCCATCGGTGGCGGGCGTTCGGGCATCATCGAGACCAACTTCAAGGAAGAATGCGAGACCGACCTCTTCGGTGAACAGGCCGTGCTTTGCGGTGGTCTGGTGGAATTGATCCGCTGCGGATTCGAGACGCTGGTTGAGGCGGGCTATGCCCCCGAGATGGCCTATTTCGAGTGTCTGCACGAGGTGAAGCTGATCGTCGACCTGATCTATGAAGGCGGCATCGCCAACATGAATTACTCGATCTCGAACACTGCCGAGTACGGTGAATACGTCTCGGGGCCCCGTGTGCTGCCCTATGATGAGACAAAGGCGCGGATGAAGGCGATCCTGGGCGACATCCAGTCGGGCGCTTTCGTGCGGGATTTCATGACCGAGAACCAGGTGGGCCAGCCCTTCTTCAAGTCCACGCGCCGCAACAACGACGCGCACCAGATCGAAGAAGTGGGTGAGACGCTGCGCGGCATGATGCCGTGGATTTCGGCGGGCCGCATGGTCGACAAGGCCAAGAACTAGGCGCTCGCTCGGCGCTGCGCACCATGGACCCAAAGAGCCGCAAGCTCATCTGGTTCCTTGTCGGCGCCCTTGGGATCGGGTTGATCCTTGAGGGCGCAGGCTCTGCCATGGCGCTCGCGAAGTTCGGGCCGGGCGCACATGTGCTCACCAAGGACGACGAGAGCGTCGCAATCGCCGCTGCGGTCGCATCACCCCAGTCCGATCATGCGGTCCGCCTGACCGGCACGTCTGTGTCCTTCGGTCTGGTCGAGACATACCGCCTTCCCGATGGGGCGACCGTGCGCTGTCGCTACATCGGGCCGCTGGCCCTATGCTCCAACGGCTGGTCCGCAGTTGCTTCTTAGTGACCAGCCGCTTCGCGCTTGACCCCACCTTCGCGCCGGGGTCAATGCGGGGCATGACGCCCACCCCCGAACATCCCGGCCTGGTGAACTGGCTTTTGATCCTGTCCCTTGGCATCGTCTGGGGCACCGCGTTCATGAGCATCTCGCTCGCGCTCGAGGGCTATGGCCCCTGGACCGTGGCCGCGATGCGCACGACGTTGGGCGGCCTCGCACTCTTGGCGGCGGGCAGGATCATGGGCCAACCGCTCAGCACGATCCCCGGTCGCAAGGGCTGGGCCGCCGTCACCGCCACCGGCATCACCAGCGCGGCCCTGCCTTTCGTGTTGCTCGCATGGGGGCTGCAACACATCCCGTCGGCCTTTGCGGGCGTCGCCATGGGCGCGGTGCCGCTACTGGTCCTGCCGCTGGTCTACCTCTTCTCGCCCGAGGAAGGCATCGGCCCCAAACGCATCGCGGGCGTTGCGCTGGGTTTTGTCGGACTGGCCATCCTGATCGGCCCCGGCGCGTTCGAGGGTGGCGGCGACCTGACCGGGCTGGGCCGCTTGGCCTGCCTCGGCGCAGCGGCGTGTTACGGGATCAGTTCGGTCCTTACCCGCCGCGCGCCGAAAATGCCGCCCATCGCGTTTGCTGCCGGAACCCTTCTATTTGCCAGTGTGATCTTGTTGCCCATCGCAATCGTCGCCGACGGCTGGCCCCAAGGGCCAACGCTGACCGCAACAGCCGCGCTTCTCTACCTCGCGCTCTTTCCCACCGGCTTGGCCGCCTTAGTTCGCGTGCGTGTCATCACCACGGCTGGGTCGATATTCATGAGCCTTGTCAGCTACATGGTCCCGATCTGGTCCGTGATCTTTGGTATCGCCCTTTTGGGCGAAGACCTTCCCGGACAGTTGTTCTTCGCGCTCGCGCTGATCCTCGCAGGGATCGGTCTGAGCCAATGGCGCAGCCTGCGCGCGGGGCTGTTCCGGCGCAAAACCGAGGGAAATTAAGCTACGCGCCCAAGAATTCGGCTTGCCAATCCGTCTAACATCCGACGAGTTAGTGAAAACACCGATAAACACGAGGAGAGCACCCGATGATGAAACCCCTTTGCATCTCTGCCGCAGCCCTTGGCCTACTGGCGGCCTGTGGCGCGCCCACGGGCGGGATCGACCCGTCGCGCGATACGTCTGCGATGTTCTCACCCCCAGAAGAGTCCGGCCTGATCGCGGTACGCGCCTTCCCCGGCCCGCGCGATGTCTGTCAGGTGGTGGGCGAGAATGACACGTCCCGCGAATTCCTCGACGACAGCGCAACGCTGATCGCCTGCCCGGCGCAAGAGCTGGGGGCCATTGAGGATCGGGTGAATGAAGGGGCGGTGCTGGTCGCGCGTGCCAATCAGTGGTGGTTGTTGTCTGTGCCGGACAGCTAGAGCGTTTCAGGCTCAGCCCAAAACGGCCATCGCCTTTTGCGGTTGCGCCGCAGGCGATAGACAGCGCAAGGCGCTTCCGAACATGCCGCGAACGCTCTAAACCGCCGCCTCAACCTCGGCCACGATCCCGGCCACGACTTGACCCAGAAGCGCCTCATCCTCGCACTCGGCCATGACACGGATCAGCGGCTCTGTGCCTGATTTCCGGATGAGCAGCCGCCCGGTTCCGGTCAGCCGCGCCTCGGCATCCTCAATCGCGCGGCGCACCGTGTCTGCGCCCAGGGGGTCAGACCCCGACGCATAGCGGACGTTCTTCAGCATCTGGGGGACCGGCGCAAACGTCTGGGCCAGAGCGCTCGCCGGTTGGCCAGTCTGCACCATCTCACGCAGAAACTGAAGCCCAGCGATCAACCCGTCACCTGTCGTCGTGTAATCGGTCATCACGATATGGCCCGACTGTTCGCCGCCCATGTTGTAGCCGCCCTTGCGCATCGCCTCGACGACGTAGCGGTCGCCCACGCCGGTGCGGTGCAACGTGATACCCTGCCCTGCCAGGTGCCGTTCCAGCCCGAGGTTCGACATCACGGTCGCCACCAAGGTGGCATGGGCCAGGCGTTGATCTATGGACCAGCGGCCGGCCAGAAGGGCCATGATCTGATCGCCATCGGCCAGCGTGCCGGTTTCATCCAGAACCATCACCCGGTCGGCATCGCCATCCAGACAAATGCCCACATCCGCACCATGCGCCCGAACTGCTGCGGCGGCGGCAGAGGTATCGGTCGACCCGCAGCCCTTGTTGATATTCGTGCCATCGGGCTTGACCCCGATCGCCACCACATCGGCGCCCAGCTCCCACAGCACCTCGGGCGCGGCCTTGTAGGCCGCCCCATGTGCGCAATCGATCACCACCTTCAGGCCGTCGAGGCGCAGATCAGACGGAAAGGTCGATTTCACCCGCTCGATATAGCGATAGAGGCCATCATCAATCCGCCGCGCGCGTCCGATATTGCCAGCAGCGGCTGGCTCAACCTGACCGCCCAGAATGCCCTCGATCTCGGCCTCGACCTCATCGGACAGCTTGAAGCCATCCGGACCGAAGAACTTGATCCCGTTATCCGTGTGCGGGTTGTGGCTGGCCGAGATCATCACGCCCACATCCGCCCGCATCGAATGGGTAAGCAACCCCACCGCAGGCGTCGGCACCGGACCCAGCAGCAGCACGTTCATGCCGGTGGACGTAAACCCCGCCGTCAACGCGTTCTCGAACATATAGCCAGACAGCCGCGTGTCCTTGCCGATCACAACCCGGTGGGCCGAGGATCCATCGCGCCGGAAATACCGCCCAGCCGCCGCACCGAGGCGCAGCGCCATGTCAGCGGTCATGGGATAGGTGTTTGCGGTGCCGCGCACCCCGTCAGTGCCGAAAAGCGTTCGTGCCATTTGCCTCTTGCCTCTGTTTCACACACCCAAAAACCCACAACTCAACTTTGCCCGGTGGCTGCCGTCCATAGCGTCAGCGCTTGTTTGGTTGCGTGTATATCATGAACCCGCACGATCTGAACACCCTGGGCCACGGCGGCCAGCGCCACGGCCACCGATCCGGGCATGCGCGCATCAGGCGCCTCGGCCCCCGACAGCGTGCCGATGAAGCGTTTGCGGGAGGCCCCGATCAGGATCGGACAGCCTAGACCGTGGAACAGGCTGAGCCCGCGCAAGAGCGCGAGATTGTGCGCAAGCGTCTTACCGAACCCAATGCCGGGGTCGACCAAAATGCGCGCACGGTCGATCCCAGCGGCCACTGCGACTGCGATCCGTGCCTCCAGAAAGTCGTACACGTCCAGTAACACATCGGCATAGCGCGGGCTGGCTTGCATGGTCTTTGGATCGCCCTGCGCATGCATCAAGCACACCGGCACACCCCGCGCCGCCGCCACGCTTGCCAGCTGCGCATCAAAGCTGAGCGCGGCCACGTCGTTCAGCATCGCGGCCCCGGCCTCAAAGGCAGCTTCCGCCACCGCAGCCTTGCGCGTGTCGATGGAGATGGGCGTCGGTAACCCTTGATGCAGCGCGGCGATAACAGGCTCCACACGCTGAATTTCCACATCCTCAGGCACCGTTTCGGCCCCGGGCCGCGTGCTTTCGCCACCGATATCCAGAATATCCGCCCCGCCCGCCACCAGCGCCGCCCCCTGCCGCGCCGCCACATCGGGCGCCGCATAGAGCCCGCCATCGGAAAAGCTGTCCGGCGTGACGTTCAGAATGCCCATGAGCCGTGGCCGATCCATCGCCAACCCTGCAATGGCCTCGCGCGGTGCGCCGAGCCGGGCGCGCACATCCGGTGGCAGGTCCGCCACCGGCACAACCGCCCCGCCGCGATCCCGTTCCATCCGCTCCACATGTGCCGCCCAGCCCCAGCCCCCGGCAATCCGCAGGGCACCCGAAGGCCGCGCATCCCCGATCTGCACCAGCGGCCGATAGTAAACACCGGACACCTAGACCAGCGCCTTTGTATCCAAGGGCAAGGCACCGGGCGCATCCGTGCCCACCATAACAACCTGCGATGCCTCCATGTGGTCTGCCAGCCATAGGGCCAGATCCCGCGCATCCAGCCCCTCGGGTTTGTCCGTCGCATCCAGGATCATCTTCGACGGCGCCCAGACGCTGATCCGCCGCCTGCCCCGCGCCCAGTCCAGCTCTGTCCGGCTGTCCACCACGACACAACGCGAGTCTCGCGCCGCCAGCGCCCAGGCGTTTTGTTCGATCGCCAACAGGTCCACCCGTCGCTGCGTGGGTGCGTGGCCGGTCTGCACCCGTTCACCCGCCGGCAGGCCCACACAAAAGATCGCCGGCAGCCCCGCCGCGGCGATCCCGTCAATCCAACCGCTCAGCCGGGGAGAGGCCAGGGCCTCATTGGATAAAAACACCAGCACGGGCGCAGGCGCGAACTCCGCAGCCACTGCCAGATCGTGCCCGTCCGGCACCGCATCCCGCACGATTTCCACCCCCAAGGCCCCGGGCCCCAGGTCCAGCTTTTCGATCCGCACGAAGCAGCGCAGCGCCTGTGGCTCGGCCAGCACCCGATCGGCCACGCGCTCTGCCAAAGTCTCCAAAAGGTTCAGCCGCTCCACCGCCAGTTCTGCGGCAATCGCCTCGGTGATCCGGTCATAGCTGAGGATGCGGTCCACATCGTCAGCGATCTCACCCTGCGGGCGAACTTCGACGACGACGTTGAAACTCACCCGCTGGGTCCGACCGCGTTCAGGCTGAAACGCCCCGATCTCTACCTCCACCACATGGTCGCGCAGGGAAATCCGGTCACGCACCCCATCGGGCGCCATGGCGCTGGCACGGTGTTCGGGGTGATCGAAGGCAAGGGAAATGGGCTGGGCCATGGCAGGCTCCTGAAGAGAGGTCTCTCAAGCCCTAGGAATGTCGGCACGCGGGCGCGACACCGCAACCGGCGCCGCGGGTCAAGAACGCGACGTCAGCGCCGCGCGACCTGATAATCCTGGCGATAGAAATGGTGATAGCCAATGGTCACCGTCCGTGGATAAACCTTGGCCCAGCGCGGATTCACCGATTTCGTGTGATAATGCGTGGCGCCACCGGTCAGGCTGCGCGGCGCATCCTCATCCAGCATAAGCGCTGCGATCTTGCCCACACGCTCATACGCGCGCGGTTCGCCGATGACTTCCTTGCGCCCGTCGCAGGCATAGGAAAACTGACAGCGATGCAGCGCCCCGGTGCCTTGGTAGATCACGTCGCATACGGTGTCGGGATAACGCGCGCTGTCGACACGGTTCAGGATCACCTCGGCCACCGCGAAGATGCCCTTGGTTGTCTCGCCCCGCGCTTCGAAGTAAAGCGCCTCAGACAGGCACCGCCACGCCTCATTGCCACTGGGCTTGGGGAGGCCTGCGAGGAAATCGGGATCAAACCGCTGCACATCAATCGACCCGCCGCCACCGCGCGCGCCGCCACGCGGCGTTACCGACAGGCGTTTCACCTGGCGCGAAGACATTGCGCGGAACGCTTCATGTTCCACTTTCAGAACGTCCCGGATCTGTTCTTGAAACAAGACATCGGGATTGTTCGACGAACTCATGACAACGTCGGCCTGAGCCACGCCGCCGAACATCGCGTAAAAAATGAATATCGCAGCCCAGTAAACTGGTCTTCTTGGCATTTTGCCCCCCAAGGCGAAACGTCGTGAACAAACACTGACAGCAGACTGACGCCGTTTAGAATGGATTCACTGTTGCGTCCAACCGAACCGGCAAAACTTCGCCGATACAGGGGGTAAGGCGCGTCTGTTGAGACATTGGATTCGGTGTGGGCGGCAACGAATGCCACCGTCGCATCAACACGTTACAGGCGGTGCCCGTCCAGCCGGATAGCAAGGTGCGCCGCGGCCAGCCGGGCGACCGGAACGCGAAACGGTGAGCACGAAACATAGTTAAAGCCCACGGCCCGGCAAAAAGCGATAGAATCGGGATCGCCGCCATGTTCGCCGCAGACCGACAAAACGATGTCCGGGCGGCCTTTGCGACCGCGTTCGGCCCCCATGGTCAGCAACTCGCCCACCCCGTCCACATCCAGCCGGTGAAACGGGTCTTCTTCGAACACGCCCTGGTTCACGTAGGACCGCATGAACCGCCCCGCATCATCGCGCGACAGCCCATAGGCCATCTGGGTCAGGTCATTGGTGCCAAAACTCAGGAACGCCGCATTCGCCGCAATCTCATCGGCACGCAGCGCCGCGCGCGGCGTCTCGACCATCACGCCAAGGCGATAGTCGAACTCTGTCTGCAACTCGGCTTTCACTGCCGCGGCGACGGCATCGACGCGGGTCTTGACCAGTTCCACCTCGCGCTTGGCCGACACGAGCGGGATCATCACCTCGGGCACCACCGGTGCGCCCGATCGGCTGGCCGCCACCGTGGCCTCAAAGATCGCGCGGGCCTGCATGTCGTAGATCTCGGGGATCGCGATGCCCAGGCGTACGCCGCGCATGCCCAGCATCGGGTTGAACTCGCTCAGCGCCTCAACCCGGCGCGTCACGGTCGCAACCGATAGGTCCAGCGCATCGGCCAGTTCGCGCAGGCCCTCGCCGCCATGGGGCAAAAACTCATGCAGCGGCGGGTCGAGCAGACGAATGCAGACCGGCTTGCCCTGCATGATCTCGAACAGGTCGGTGAAATCGGCCCGCTGCATCGGCAGCAACCGCTCAATCACCGCTGCGCGATTTTCCGACCCTTCGGCAAAGATCATCTCGCGCATCACGGTCAGGCGGTCTTCGTGGAAGAACATGTGCTCTGTCCGGCACAGCCCGATGCCTTCGGCCTTGAACGCCTGCGCAACCCGCGCCTCGGCGGGGGTGTCGGCATTGGCGCGCACGCCGATATCGCGCACTTCGTCGGCCCAGCCCAGCAGGGTCTGGAACGCGTCATCAAGCGCAGGTTCCAAAAGCGGCGCGGCGCCGGACAGCGCCTGCCCGGCGGTGCCGTCGATGGTGATGACATCGCCTTCGCAGAACACGCGCCCGTCATCGGCGGTCAGTGTCCGTTCCCGGCGGTCCAGCCGCATCCCAGATGCGCCAACGACGCAGGGCAGGCCCAGCCCCCGCGCGATCACGGCCGCATGGCTGGTCACACCGCCCCGTTCGGTCAGCACACCGACGCTGGCATGCATGCCACGAATATCCTCGGGCGAGGTTTCGCGGCGCACCAGGATGCACGGCTCATCGCGGGCCGCGCTCGACTGTGCCGCGCGCGCGGTGAAGACGATCCGCCCCGTCGCAGCACCCGGGCTGGCAGCGATGCCCTGGGCGAACGTGTCGCGCCGCCCGCGCGGGTCGACCTGGCGGTGCAGCAGTTCGGGCAGCGCCTGGGGTTCGACCCGCAGCACCGCGTCTTCGGGCGGGATGATTCCGTCTTCGGCCAGCGCCACGGCGATCTGCACCTCGGCCCGCGCCCCACGGGGCACGCGCACCGCATCCAGGATGCTGAGCACACCGGCCTGGATGGTGAACTCAATCTCCATCTCTTCCTTCAGCCGCAACCGGCACAGCGCGCCGTATTCTTTCAGCGCTTCAAAAATCTCGGGGCACAGCTCTTCCAGCGACGGCCCGCGCGGATCGCGGGTGAGGTAAATCGCACCCTCCACCTGCCGCACCGCATCGCGGCCCTGGCTTTGGCTCAGGTAGCGTCCGGTTATCTGTGGCGCACCGGTGGTCGCATCGACGAACTGGATCACGCCCGATCCGCTTTCAGCCCGGCCCACGCCCAGCGCCATGTCCTGCACCACAAGGCCCAGCCCCGCATCAGGTGGCGCGCCACGGGCCTGGCGCAACAGCCGGGCCGTGGTGCCTTCCCATGCCCGCGCCATGGATTGCAGCACATCGGCAAGCTGGCGTTCGATGTCCTGGGGGAAGGGCTCATCCGCCTCATCCTCATAGGCTGCGAGCAAGCCTGCCAGATCGCTGTCGCTTTCATCTTCGTCGAACACGTCGGGGTCCAGCCGGGCAACATGGGCGGCGTAGGACTGAATGAACCGGCGATAGAGCGCGTCGGCGGCATCATGGCCCATGGTCTGGGTCAATTCGGCATGGCGCGCGTCGTTCATCCCGATATTCAGGATCGCGCCCGGCCCGCCCCAGTCGGGATCTTGGCTGGACGGTCGGACCGAGATCAGGGGTTTCGGGCCAAATGTCTCCAAAAGATCTTTCAGATCAGGCAGTTGTCCCGATGCCAGCTCTCTCACCGCTGGAAACGACAGCGCCACGGTGCGCGGCAGGGGCATATCCAGCCGGATCAGCCGTTGCAGGCACTTTGCCCGACCGCCATGCAGCCCAGCCGAGATCGGCGCGCTTGGCGTGATCTCAACAAAGTCTGGGATATCAATGTGTTTCTGCACTGCGGCACGCTCCTTACGCCGCAGAATAAGGTGTCAGGTTCACTTGACAAGCGCGGCGATGTCGCGTCGCAGCATCACTCGGCCAGCCGTGTCAAATCCGCGACGGCGCCACAGGTGTCGCGAATGCGGTGGAGAAGGTTCAAGCGATTGCGGCGGAGGATTTCGCTGTCCGCATTGACCTGCACCGCCTCGAAGAACGCGTCAATAGGCCCGCGCAGGGCGGCCATGGCGTGCATCGCCGCCTGAAAATCCTGCGCCTCCATCGCCGGGGTGATCGCTGCATCGGCGGTGTCGAGCGCGGTGAACAGCGCTTTCTCCGCAGGGTCCTCGGCAAATTTCGGATCGGCGCCGAAGGAGTATTCAACGCCATCCTTCTCTTCCGCCTGGGTCAGGATGTTATTGGCCCGCCGGAAGCCCTGGATCAGGTTCTCGCCGTCATCGGTGGCCAGCGTCGCCTGCAGCGCCGTGGCGCGTTTGACGAGGAGGGCCAGGTCGTCGTTGCCGGGCATCGCGAGGCAGGCGTCGATGACGTCATGGCGGATGCCCCGATCGCGCAGGTAGACTTTGAGGCGGTCGTGGAAGAAAGGAAGTAGTTCGAGCGCGTGGGAATCGACGCTTCTGCCGTTCCACTTTTTGAGGCCAACAGCGCCACCGCCAAGTACACCGGTAGCACCAAAGCCTTTCTTCCTCGCGTCTTTAGCGACCCTATTAAAGTCGGCTTCCTTGGCCCGCGAGATGGACGCGCGTACGCAACTGAGGTGCGCGGTCACGATGTCCATTAAGCTAAACCGCAGATCATTCTCAAGAACCAACCGAATGACCCCCAACGCCGCCCGGCGCAGCGCAAAGGGGTCCTTCGACCCGGTGGGTTTTTCATCGATCGCCCAGAACCCCGTCAGCGTGTCGATCTTGTCGGCCAAAACCACCGCCACCGACACCGGCGCGGACGGCACATCGTCCGAAGGCCCCAGCGGCTGGTAATGCTCGTGCGCCACCGCCGCGATCTCATTGCCCATCCCAGCGGCCTTGGCGTAATACCCGCCCATGACCCCCTGCAATTCCGGGAACTCATAGACCATCTCGGACGACAGATCGGCCTTGGCCACCCGCGCCGCCTGTTCGGCCACGTCGGGGTCCGCGCCGACCACCGGCGCAATCTCCCGCGCGAGTGCCGCAATCCGGTCGATCCGGTCGGCCTGCGAGCCGAGCTTTGCATGGAACGTCACGTTGCCAAGCTGGTCCAGCCAAGGCTGCATCTTCTCAGCCTCCGCCACGCGCAAATCATTCTCCCAAAAGAACTTCGCATCCGCCAGCCGCGCCGACAGCACCTTTTGGTTGCCTGACAGGATCGTCGCCCCGTTATCCGCCGCTTCGGTGTTGGCCACGGTCACGAATTTCTCGATCCGTTCGGTCTTCGGATTGCGCACCGAAAAGAACTTCTGATGTTCTTTCATCGAGGTCCGCAACACCTCTGGCGGCAGGTCCAGGAAATCGGCCCCGATCTCGCCCATCAGCACCACGGGCCATTCCACCAGCCCGGCCACCTCGGCCAGAAGGCCCTTATCCTCAACAACTTCCAGCCCTTGCGCAAACGCCGTCGAGGTCGCATCGGCCCAGATATGCTCTGCCCGTTCTTCCGCCGACAACACAACATGCGCACGCTTCAGCTTGGCCGCGTAGTCCTCAAACGATGTCACCGGGAACGGCGCAGGGGCAAGGAACCGGTGCCCCGCCGTAGTATCGCCCGCAGCGATACCGTCGATGTCCACCGGCACGACTTCGGCCCCCGCCTCATCGGACAGGATGCACAGGATCGTCTGCAAGGGCCGTACCCAACGCAAGGATCCCGCGCCCCAGCGCATCGACTTGGGCCAGGGGAAATTCCGCACGGTCGCTTCCAGCACCTCGGCCACGATCTCGGCCGCTGAGCGCCCAGGCTTTTCGATCATGGCAAAGAACACCTCGCCCTTCTTGTCGGCGCGCTTCTCCAACTGATCCATGCTCAGACCGGTCGCGCGCAAGAACCCCTCCAGCGCCTTCTCAGGCGCATCGGTGCGGGGGCCTTTGCGTTCCTCGCGCACCGTGGGGCTTTCGGCCGTCAGCCCCTCAACGGTCAACGCCAGACGCCGCGGTGTGGAAAACGCGCCCGCGCTGGCATAGGTCAGCCCGGCCTCGACCAGACCATCTGTCATCAACCGCTGCAGATCGCTTGCGGCCTTGGCCTGCATCCGCGCGGGGATTTCTTCAGAGAACAGTTCGATCAAAAGATCGGGCATCACTCGGTTCCTTCCGGCACGGGCGGGCACCCGTCGGGCGGGGGGTTGCCGTCGAACACTTCCTCCCCGCAGGCATTGATCTGGTGCCAGGCAAACGCCCGACCATCGGGGAACACCGCAATCACGCGGTCGATCCCGTAGATGACATTGAACTGGCCGAGATACGCCTGCGCCGTGCCACTGGCAAGCGCGTCGCCAATCGCCTCGGCATCGAAGCAATCGAACCAGCCCGGCGCGTTGAGGGGCACGGCGTCCGCATAAACATCGCCCGCCACCGCGCCCGCGATATCGAAACACGCGCGGAACCGGATGGGGGAGCTGGTGGCATCAATCGCCTGCAGGTTGGACACGTCCAACGGTTGCGCCACGCCGCCCTCGGTCATGACCAGAGCCACGTCATCCAACCGTTCGTAAAACGCATATACCTGCAGCCAATACATCGCCGCCCCGCCAATCGCCCCGGCGGCGATCAGGAAGATCCCGATAAGCTTGCCGTTCATCCGCTCAGATCCAATCGAGGTTGACCTTGGTGGGGGGAAACGCCGCGCCCACCCGCTCTTTCAGCGCGCGGAACCGGGGGCGTAGCGCCTTGAACTTGCGCTCATGCGTTTCGGCCACGGTCAGGCGGATGGGGTCAAACAGGCACTGCCGCTCCATCTCTTCCAGGATGTCGAGTTCTGCCCCTTCGATATCCATCTTGAGGAACGCGATTTCGCCATGAGCATCGATCAAACCGCGCAGGAAGGCGGGAAAATCCACCAGATCGACGGCAATGCCGGCCGCTTCCCCTTCATCAATCCCGCGCCCGCCGGAGATAACCGTGCTTTTGACCGACCCGCCGCGCGGGTTGTCGTCGAAGTTCGCGGCGCGCATCAGGGTGATCTGGCCCGCCGACAGCCCAACCGCGGCCTGGTGCAGCGTGACGTTTTCAGCCCCGCCGAACCGCTTCGACAGTTTCCCGAAGGCAAAGGGGTCGGGCTCAAAGCAATGCACATGCGCGCCGGTCGCGGCCAAGACCCCGGTCACCTCACCGACATTTGCCCCGCAGTCCACCGCGATGTCGCCTCGACGCAGCATCGATGCAATCCCATCGAGCAGGCCATGCGCATGGGCGACGCGCATGTTCCGGTCATGGCGGCGCTTCAGCTTTTCAAGTTCGAGGCTCGCGGCATCGCTCACGCCGCCGCCCCCCCGGCGTCGGTCTGCACGAAGGCATCGGCGCATTTCTTGGCCAGCGCCCGCACCCGCCCGATATAGGCCTGGCGTTCCGTGACCGAGATCACGCCGCGGGCATCGAGCAGGTTAAACAGGTGGCTGGCCTTGATGCACTGGTCATAAGCGGGGTGGGCCATGATGATACGCTTGCCAGTCTTGGGATCTTCTGCCTCATGCCCCAGAATGCGCTCACACTCGGCTTCGGCATCCTCGAAATGGCGCAACAGAACCTCTGTCTCGGCCACGTCGAAATTCCAGCGGCTGTATTCCTCTTCGGTCTGACGGAATACATCACCATAGGTCAGCGCAATAGGCGATTGCGGATCGTTGAACGGCATCTCCATCACGTGATCCACGCCCAGCACATACATCGCCAACCGCTCCAACCCATAGGTCAGCTCGCCCGACACGGGCCGACAATCGTGCCCGCCCACCTGCTGGAAATAAGTGTACTGGCTGACCTCCATGCCATCGCACCACACTTCCCAGCCCAGGCCCCAGGCGCCCAGCGTCGGGCTTTCCCAATCATCCTCGACAAAGCGGATATCATGCAGGGCCATGTCGATTCCAATGGCCTGAAGCGAGCCCAGATACAGCTCTTGCAGGTCGGGCGGCGAGGGTTTGATCAGCACCTGGTACTGATAGTAGTGCTGCAACCTGTTGGGGTTCTCACCGTAGCGCCCATCGGTTGGTCGGCGCGAGGGCTGAACATAGGCCGCGGCCCAGGGCGCGGTGCCCAGTGAGCGCAGGGTCGTGGCGGGGTGAAACGTGCCCGCGCCCACTTCCATGTCATAGGGTTGCAGCACCGCGCACCCCTTGGCCGCCCAATAGGTCTGAAGCCGCAGGATGATGTCCTGAAAACAGGTGGGTTTATCGACCATGACTGCACACTCGCCTGCGGTTAGCGCCCCGTGAAAGCGCGTTCTCAATAGGCAACAGGCCGCCGGGGGTCAATGAAGCCGCGGGTTATTGGCGTGCAAAGGGCGCGGGCTAGGATTAAGACCAGCAAAACAAAGCTTCAGGGGGCTGAATGCAGGGCAAGGTGCGGGCGCTTTTCGCGGTTATCGGGGTCGTTGTGTTGGGGTGGATCACACCTGCCACCGCGCAGGACCAGGCCTGGGTCCAGATCGAGGCACGGCCAACGCTGGGCCAGGCGCTGGAACGGGCGCGGGCCTATGACAACCAGGTCGACAACGTCACGGGCTATCGTCTGAGTTCGGGCTGGTTTGCGATCACGCTTGGGCCCTATACCCCGTTTCAGGCGGAGGGAGAGCTTGCGCGATTGCGCGCGCTCAACGCGATCCCGCCAGACAGCTTCGTGGCCGATGGCCAGGGGTTCGGTGAGCAATTCTGGCCGGACGGGCCGGTCAGCTCCGTCGCCGTGCCCGCCACGCCCGCGCCCTTGCCCCAAGTCGCGGATGAAACGCCGGCACAGGCCCGCGCGACCGAACGCGGGTTGCCGCCTGAGGATCGCTTTGAAATCCAGCAAGCCCTTGAATGGGCGGGGTTCTACACCAGTACAATCGATGGGTTGTTTGGCCCCGGCACCCGCCGGTCCATGGCGGCGTGGCAAGCCGCTGAGGGGTTTGAACCCACGGGCGTTCTGACCACTGGCCAGCGCGCGACCCTGCTTGGCGCGTTCCGCGAGGCGCGCGAAAGCCTGGGCCTGCGGCTGGTGACGGATATGGACGCAGGGATCGAGGTGGAACTGCCAACCGCCCTTGTGGCGTTCGACCGTTACGAGGCGCCGTTTGCCCATTACGAGGCGACGGATGACAGTGGCGTGTCGATCCAGTTGATCTCGCAAGCGGGCGATTCCGGGTCGATGGCCGCGCTTTACGAGATCTTGCAGACCCTGGAAGTGCTGCCCCCCGAAGGCCGTCGCGGCCTCAACCGGCGCGGATTTACAATCGAAGGCGAAAACCGCCGAAGCTATGGGTTTGCGACCGTCACGCTCAGCGATGAGACGCTGAAGGGCTACATCGTGTCCTGGCCTGCTGACGACCGTGAGCGCCGCGTGCTGGCCATGGGCGCGATGGCGGCCAGCTTCACGTCGATCCCCGGCGCTGTCCTCCCCGATGACATGGGCCTGACGCAGGATCAGCGGCCCGATCTGGTGTCTGGCCTGCAAATCCGGTCACCAAAGCTTAGCCAAAGCGGGGCGTTCATCGGCGCGGGCGGCGGCGTTCTGACCGCTGCGGCAGGTCTGGCAAGTTGTGGCAGGATCACCGTGGGCGATGAGATGGAGGCGACGGTCGCGGCCATGGACGACACGCTGGGTGTTGCGCTGCTGCGCCCGGTGGGGCCCCTGTCACCCATCGGCACGGTGCAACTGTCGGGCGGCACCGCACGGCTGAAATCCGAGGTTGCGGTCGCGGGCTATTCCTATGGCGGGCTTCTGGGCGCGCCGACGGTGACCTACGGAACGCTGGAAGACGTGAGGGGGCTGGATGGCGACACCCGTGTGGATCGGTTGTCCATCGCCGTGCAACCCGGCGACGCAGGCGGGCCGGTGCTGAACCAGGCCGGTGAGATGCTGGGTATTCTTTTGCCCGCACCTGGTGCTGGCGCGCGCAGCCTGCCAGCGGATGTGCATTTGAGCGCGGATGCGAGCGCCCTAGCACCGTTTTTGGCCGAGAACGGAGTGCCCGCCGAGGCGGCAGCCTTCGGGGCGGGGCCGCTGGCGCCAGAGGATCTGGCGGTACTGGCGGCGGATGCGACCGCGTTGGTGCAGTGTTGGGAGTAATCCCCCCTCAGCTTGTCCGCCAGAACGTCACGGTCAGCAGCGCATAAACCGCCATCAGCTCCAGCCGCCCGATCAGCATACCTGCGATCAGCAGCCACTTCGCTGTGTCATTCAACCCACCAAAATTCCCCGCAGGTCCGATCTGATCCCCCAGCCCCGGCCCGATATTGGCCAGTGCCGCCGCCGCGCCGCTCACGGAGGTGATGAAATCCAGTCCCGTCGCCCCCAGCGCCACCGACAACAGGCCCAGAGACACGATAAACAGCACGAAGAACGCCATCACCGAGGACAACACATCCTCGCTCACCGGGCGGCCGGCATAGCGTGGGGCAAACACCCCGTTGGGCGAGTGAATGCGCCGTATCTGCGCCTTGATGGATGAAAAGAGCAGCTGATAGCGGAACACCTTGATCGAGCAGGAGGTCGAGCCCGCACATCCCCCGATCAGCCCGGCAAAGAAGATCAGCACCACCGGAAACGCACCCCAGACCATGTAGTTCGTGCTGGCATAGCCCGTGCCCGTGACAATCGAGGTCACGTTGAACAGCGCTTTGCGAAACGCCGCCTCGCTGGGTGTGCCCGCCAAGAGCCACAGCCACAGCGTGACAATCGCCACAAGCGCCAGAACGATGCCGAAGAAGGTGCGGATCTGACTGTCCTGAAACAGCGGCTGGGCGGAGCCCGCAACCAATTGCACGAAGCGAACGAAGGGCAGCGCAGCAAGCAGCATGAACACCACTGCCACGTATTCCACCCCCGGTCCGAAGGTCGCGAACGAGGCATCGTAGTTGGAGAACCCGCCGGTCGCCACCGTCGTCATCGCGTGGGTGACCGCATCGAACGAGTTCATCCCCGCAATCGCATACGCCATCGCGCAGGTGAAGGTCAGTGTGAAGTAGATGACCGAGATGCGCGACGAGATCTCTGTCGCGCGGGGCAGGATTTTCCCGAACGTATCGAAGCCTTCCGACCGGAAGATCTGCATCCCCCCAATCCGAAGCTCGGGCAGGAATACCATCGCCACAACGATGATCCCGATTCCGCCAAACCATTGCAGCATCCCACGCCAGAACAACAGGCCATGCGGCAACGTCTCAAGGTCCGAAAACACCGTGGACCCCGTCGTGGTCAGGCCCGACATCGCCTCAAAAAACGCATCAACGAACCGTGCCTCGGTCGCGCCCAGTGCGAAGGGCAAGGCCCCGAACACCGGCAGCATGAACCACACGCCCGTGGTCAGAAGAAACGTCTGCTGGATGCTCAGCCGATCGGTCACGCCATTGGCACAGGCCAGCGCCAGTAACCCGCCGGTCAGCGTGGTAATGATCGAAGCCTCTAGAAAGGCGGTCCAATGGCCGTTTTCCGCGACCACGTCGATGAACAAGGGCACGACCATCGTCGCCCCCAGCGCGGCCACCAACAGGCCGACGACATATCCCACAGGGCGCAAGTCGATCATGACCAAAACCGTTGGACGCTGGGTCCCCGGCTGTCAAGCCGGGGCACTTATCCCGTATGGAACAGTGTCTGGAAGAACCGCGGATCGACGCTGGCTTGCACGAACGTCTCGCCCTCGGTGAGGATGCTGACCGCGTCATGGCTGTGCAGGCTTTCCTGATGGCTGGCCGCCACCCGGAAATCACCGATGCGCGTGTCTTTTTGCAATTGTTCGGCGAACAGACGCGCGGCGTCTTCGACAAAGATCGGGTTGGCGGCGTTCAGTTCTGCAAACGCCTGCTCATCCTCGCGCTTGACCATCACTTGCGTCTCGGTGGCCACCGCGGCGCGGGCCATCTCGATCAGATCCTCGAACCACAAACGCCCGGCGGTTTCATCCAGCACGACAGAGATCCGCGCGACCGAGCGCTGCGAATGCGGTGTGGCCAGTTGCCCGCGCGTCTGGCGGGCATGTTCCGACAGCTCAAGCGAACACGGGCAGGTCGAGGAGTAGACGTAGTCAAGATGCATGATCTTGCGCCGCACACCCGCCTGTTCAATCAATTCCAGAGTGATGTCGTAATACTGGTATCCCGACAGGCCAGAGCGCAGGCTGTCCACCTTCAGCGGATAGCTCAGCCGCATCTGGATGCGCGCATCCAGGCTGCCCAGGTCCAGCTTGTAATCATCCAGCGCCGCTTCGATCACGCCAAAGGACACGGTGTTCTCGGCATGGCGATAGAAGCTGCGCATGATGCGGCTCATGTTGATGCCCTTCTTGTCGGCCTCAAGGCTGACAGTGCCGGTCACCGAGGTTTCCAAGCGCTCATACCCGCCCGCGCGGGCACGGTAGCGCAAGGGCAGGCGAAAGTTAGAAATTCCCACGTGCTGGATCTGGCGGTGTGCACCCTTGATCAGGCTTTCTGGCCCGTTCTGCAGATCGGGCAGGCCCGCGCGATAGGCGTCGTCCACGCGAAATTCGGTGGGATAGCTGCGCGTCAGGACCGGATAGCCGTTGTCGGATGGACCGGGCAGAACCCGGGAAATCGCAGGGTCCAGCGTGGCCACCTCTTCAGGGGCCGCTGTGCCCGCCCAGGCGCGCAAGGTCGCCAGCGCGCGCTCGGCATCGTCGCGGGTCAGTTCACGTTCGATCGTGGTGGAATGGATGTTCATTGCTCAGGCCCCTCCGCCCTGTCGTCCGGGCGCTACAGATGGGGTGCTGCGACCGTTTGTCCAGATTTTGGTTACAAATAATCTACGTAGGGAGGGGCGGTTTGGATCAGAATTTGAAGCAGCGGAGCAGGACGTCAGACACTCGATCAAACATCATATTATCCATATATTTCAACAAAGTTCCGCAATATCCGCTCCGGCTGATCGACATGGGCGGCAAGAGATTGCTCGGTCAGAGCAGCGGCATCGGCGGGATCAAAATACCCCCGGTCGCGATAGATGCGAATGCGGTCGGCAAACACGGCGCCGTCGGCCTCTGGGTGGAACTGCGTGGCATAGACGTTCTGCCCATAGCGGATCATCTGATAGGGGCAGGTCTCAGATGCGATCAGGTGCACGCAGCCATCGGGCAGCTCTTGCGTCGCCTCTTTGTGGCCCACGAGCGCGGGAAACGCCCTTGGCAGATCCGCCAGGAGCGGGTCTTTTGCGCCGTCGTCGGTGACGGTGCAGTCCACCGGCCCCACCGGCTCGCCCCAGCGGGCCTTGCTGACGGGTGCGCCAAGATGATGGGCAAGAATGCTGATCCCATAGCAGCAGCCCATGAACGGCACGTCGCGGTCTGTGATCTCGGGCATCAGCGACAAGATCTCGGCCTCGATCCGCGCCTCGTCGGCGGGTTTGGTGCCGGGCGCGTCGCTGATACAGCCGGGGCCACCGCCCACGATCACGCCTGCATAGTCGGACAGCGACAGATTGGCGGGCAAACTCTCTTGCTCCAATCGCACGCGGTGGGCGCGCTCGGGCGGCAGGTTACCCTTTGCAAGAAAGGCCGCAAATTCCCCATCCGAGGCCTCGGCTTCCGGGCGCAATTGCAAGATCAGGAACGGTCGCATGGCCCTGCCCTACCCCAGCGCGGGCCCAGAGGGAAGACGCCCGCGCTCAGGCCCGCGGCGCACAAACCTCAAGCGGCAGGACGGCCTGCGCCTCGGTCGTAAACGCCGCTGTTTGCGCGGCATCACCTTGCATCAACGTCACGGTGGCCCCTTCGATCTCGGCCCGCGAGACGGTGATCGCACGCTGGCCCAGCGTGTCATCGACATCGATGGTGAACGCCACCGCCTGCCCCGCATCCAGCCCCAGCAGATCAAGCTGCACCTCGGTCTGACCATCGCGCACCTCGGGCACGCTGCGCAGGGCGGTCGCGCCTTCGGTGATCTCAAAGGGCTGAAAGACCTGAACGCCCGCGCCCGCACCGGTCACGTCGAACACCAGCCCGGCGGCGGAGGTGGACAGATCCACAAGCACCGACGCCGCAGCCAGCGCACAGTCCCCGTCATTGACGATCACGAACCGGTCCTTCGGCGCGCCTTCGATAAAGCTGACCCGCAGGTCGGCATGGGCGGCAACGGGGGCTACAAGAACAGCGGCCAGGGCAAAATGGCGAAGGATCAAAGACATGGAACAGATCTCGGAGATAAGGTCGCAGGTGGGCAGTGGCCGCAATTTATATCACGCGGCCAGCTTGTTGGCCCCACGCCGCCGGGGACGCCGGCGGGCGCGCCGTTTCGCGGGTGCCTTGGGCTTGTCGGCGGGCGATGGGCCCCAGGGCGTGCCGCCTTCGACGCGCACCCGCGTGCCCAGCACCTTTTCAATCGCCTTGAGCTGCCCCATCTCATCAGCCGCGCAAAACGCAATCGCCCGCCCTGCCTTGCCAGCCCGCGCCGTGCGTCCGATCCGGTGGACGTAGTTCTCTGGCACATTGGGCAGATCGTAGTTGTAGACGTGGCCGACACCCGGAATGTCGATGCCGCGCGCGGCCACATCGGTGGCCACCAAGACCCGCACCGTCCCGTCACGAAACGCGCCCAACGCGCGGTCGCGCTGGCCCTGGCTTTTGTTGCCGTGGATCGACGCGGCGGCAAAGCCTGCGCGGTCAAGCTGTTTCATCAACCGCTCGGCCCCGTGCTTGGTGCGGGAAAACACAAGCGCGCGGTCACTTCGGTGCCCGTCCAGCAGGTCAATCAGCAGCGCCTGCTTGTCTTCCTTGGCAACGAAATGCACCGAATGGCTGACCTTGTCGGCAACCTTGCCCGGCGGCGAAACCTCAACCCGCACCGCATCGGTGAGGTAGTCTTTGGACAGCGCTGCCATTTCCTTTGGCATCGTGGCCGAGAACAACATCGTCTGCCGGTCTTTGTTCAACAAGGGCGCAATCCGGCGCAGCGCGTGGACAAAGCCGATATCCAGCATCTGGTCCGCCTCATCCAGCACCAGAAACCGCGTTTGGCCCAGATCAACGGCGCGCCGGTCGATCAAGTCGATCAGACGGCCCGGTGTCGCCACCAGGATATCGGTGCCGCGTTTCAGCCGTGCCGATTGCGCATTGATGGACTTGCCGCCCACCACCAGCGTGATGCGCAAATGCCCGGTCAGGCCTTCGAGCGTGTTCACGATCTGCGAGGCCAGCTCGCGCGTCGGTGCCAGGACCAGACCGCGCGCGCAGCGCGGTTCGGGGCGTTCGCCGGTTTTCGACAGCGCCGTGACCAGCGGCAGACCAAAAGCCGCCGTCTTGCCCGTGCCGGTCTGGGCAATGCCCAGAACGTCGCGCCCGGTAAGCGCGTGGGGGATCGCCTTGGCCTGGATCGGCGTCGGCTGGGTCAGGCCAAGCGCCTTGAGGCGCTCGACCATGGGGGCATCAAGCCCGAGTTCATTGAAAGTCATATCGTTCCTTATCCGAACCCGCGGCTCGGAATGACCTGCGACCGCGTCTGCGATCGCTGGGACGGGGTGCGCCCGTGGCGTCGCCTGCGGCACCGAATTGCGCCGAAGGCCACCTAGGGCGGCGTCCCCCCTTACGTGATGTGGGAAACTGGGTCGTCACTGCCCGTGGCGAAGATCTCTTCGCCTGCTCACGCGGCAAAGCGGTGACGTGTGAGCCACATGAGGCCAAAGCGGGGGTTTGTCAATCACAGAGAGGCGTTTGCCGCGGGCGATGTGGCCCCCGGCGCGCATCCGAGCACCTTTTTCATCTCGAACCGCGCCAGCATCACACCGCCCCGCGCCACCTCTTCCTGGTGCAACACGGTCCAGCCCTGCCGCTCAAAGAATGGCCGCGCGACACGGCTTGCGTGGGTACACACTTGCGGGCAACCGGCATCCCGCGCCACCGCCTCGATCTCGCGATACAGGGCATGGCCCACGCCTTGCCCCATAACCTCAGGCGCGACAAAGGCCAGGTCGATATATCCCGTCTCGGTCGCCATCGTCATGAACCCGCAGGGCTTTCCGCCGATATCAGCAACCAGCGTCACCTGCCCCGCCAGCCGCAGCGCCCATTCCGCGCCATCCGGTGCGCGCGGGGCCCAGGCCGCCCGTTCCACCGCGTCATAGGCCGCGGCGGCCCCTTCCTGGACAGCGCGATAGAGGATCCGGCCCAAGGCGGTGGCATCCGTCGCGCGATATCGGCGCAGGGTCGGTGTCACACCGCGTCCAGGGCATGCCGGATATCGGCCAACAGATCACCCGCATCCTCAATCCCAACGCTCAGGCGCACCAGCCCCGGCGTGATGCCGAGCATATCTTTCTGATCGTCCGACAACCGTTGATGCGTGGTCGTAGCGGGATGGGTGATGATGCTTTTGGCATCGCCCAGATTGTTGGAAATCGTGATGATCTTCAACGCGTTGAGGAACCGGAACGCCGCCGCCTGCCCGCCCGCGATCTCCAGTGACAGAACCGTGCCGCCCGCGCCCATCTGCGCCTGCGCCACGCCTTGCTGGGGATGCGAGGCGAGCCAGGGATAGATCACCTTGGTCAGCCGGTTGTCGCCCTCGAGCGCCAGCGCCAGGCTCAGGGCACTTGCCGCCTGCGCCCGCACGCGCAGGTCCAGCGTTTCCATGCCCTTCAGCATGATCCAGGCGGTGAACGGGCTCATCGCGCCGCCGGTGTGTTTGAGGTAGGGCTCCACCGTTTTGCGAATGTACTCTTGCGTCCCGAGGATCACCCCGCCCAGCGCGCGGCCCTGTCCGTCGATATGCTTGGTGGTCGAGTAGATGACCACATCCGCCCCCATCTCCAACGCGCGGGAATAGATCGGGGTGGCGAAGACGTTGTCGACAATCACCGTCGCGCCGACTGTATGTGCCAATTCAGAGACCGCTTTCAGATCAATCACTTCCAGCGTCGGGTTCGATACGGTTTCAAGGAACACCGCCCGTGTATCTGGTCGGATCGCCCGCTTCCACGCCGCCAGATCGGTGCCATCCACAAACGTCACCTCCACGCCGTAGCGCGTCAGCACCTCTTCGAGAATATAAAGACACGACCCAAACAGCGCCCGTGCCGAGACGACGTGATCGCCCGCCTTCAGCATCGACACCAAGGCCCCGTTCACCGCCGCCATTCCGCTGGCAGTGGCAAACCCGTCTTCAGCCCCTTCCAGCGCTGCGATACGGTCTTCGAACATCCGCACGGTGGGGTTGCCGTAGCGGGCATAGATAAACTCGTCCTCGCCCGCCTGCAGAAACCGCGCCTCTGCCGCTTCGGCGCTGTCATAGACGAACCCTTGAGTCAGAAAGATCGCCTCTGACACCTCGCCATATTGGCTGCGGCGGGTGCCGGAATGCACAAGTTTCGTTCGGGTGTTCCAATCGTCGGCCATGGCCGCCTCCAACAAAAAGCCCCCGGTCGCGAGCGTCGGGGGCCATCTGTCCCTGACCTCTTTAGCGGCATGTTTAACGTGGCCCGCAATCGGGTGAACAAATCGCCACGGGCATGGCCTTACGCCGGGGGAATGTGACGGTCAAGCACCGTCACGGTGCTGTAACACGTGCTTCATGTCGCTGTCGTATGCCTGCCCTAGACGACCCCCACAACATCTAGTGGTGGTGCAAGATGCCCGTCATTGAGATCAATGCGATAGACGATGCTGCAACTGGTCCGGGCCTGGTCGAGTTGTCCACAGCCCTATGCGACTTATCCCCAGGCGCGCCAGTTGTGGTGATGATCCATGGCTACAAGTATTCGCCCTTGCACAGCTTGGCCAATCCCCATGATTTGCTGTTCTCGCTGACCCCAAAACGCGGCGGGCGCACGCTGTCCTGGCCGCGGCATCTGGGCTTTGGACGCGGCACACCCACCGAGGGGTTGTGCATTGCGTTCGGCTGGCACGCGCGCGACACGATCTGGCACGCCGCCACCGCCGCGCATCGGGCGGGCGCGGTGTTGGGCCAGGTCATCGCCGGCATCCGTCGCCAGCACCCCGGCCCGGTCGATATCTTCGCCCACAGCCTGGGCGCGCGTGTCGCGCTGGCCGCACTTCACCCGCTTGATGCGGGCGATATCGGGCGCATGATCCTTCTGTCAGGGGCAGAGTTCCGCGCCACGGCGCGGCAAGCGCTGGACACACCCGCCGGCCGCACCGCGGAGATCGTGAATGTGATCAGCCGCGAGAACGACCTATTTGACCTGATGTTTGAGCGTCTCTTGCAACCGCCCACGCGCTTTGACACGGCGATTGGGACCGGCCTGACCGATGCGCCCTTGGGCTGGCGCGATCTGCGGATTGACGAGGACGCGACCCGCAACACGCTGAAATCACTGGGCTTCCAGATCCCCCCGCCCGCACGCCGCTTTTGTCACTGGTCGGGATATCTGCGCCCGGGCCTGTTCGCTCTGTACACGGCGATCTTGCGCGAGCGGATGTGCCTGCGGGCGCTGCCTGAGGCTGCGCCCTTGCGCCTGCCACGCCTGATCCCGCGCGTGTTGCCCCCCTTGCCCCTGTCGCGGAGTGCGTCATCATAGGCGGGTAACCAAACCGAGGATGACCCATGTCTGCCCCCATCGACCTGTATTATTGGCCCACGCCCAACGGCTGGAAAATCTCTATCGCGCTTGAGGAAATGGGCCTGCCCTACACGGTTCACTATATCGACATCGGCAAGGGCGATCAGTTCGAACCCGATTTCCTGAAAATTGCGCCAAACAACCGGATGCCCGCGATCACCGACCCCGAGGGGCCCGATGGCGCCCCGATCTCGATCTTCGAATCTGGTGCGATCCTGCAATACCTCGCCCGCAAGACCGGCCAGTTCTATGGCGGGACCGAGCGTCAGCGGGTGGCCGTGGACGAATGGTTGATGTGGCAGATGGGCGGCGTGGGCCCGATGGCGGGTCAGGCGCACCATTTCCTCAAATACGCCCCCACGATGGAGCCGCCGCAGGTCCTGCCCTATGCGCAAGACCGCTACCGCAACGAGGTCGGGCGGCTCTACCGGGTGCTGAATGACCGGCTGGCCGAAAATGAGTTTGTCGCGGGCGATTTCTACTCGATTGCGGATATGGCGCTTTGGGGCTGGTGCAAGGGTTGGGAAGGTCAGCAGCAGGTGCTCGACGACAAGCCGCACTTCGCCCGCTGGCTAGAGACCGTGGGCGCGCGTCCGGCGGTGGTGGCGGGCTTTGCGGTGGGCGATGCGCACCGCAACCGCCCCAAGAGCCGCGAAGAAGAGCTTGCGGCGCAGAAGGTGATGTTTGGCCAGAAGGGGTAGCGCACGCTGCGTTTACCGCCGGTTCGCGAGGGGTGGGTAAACCCCTCGCCGAGGCCTCAGGACGACCAGGAGACCGGCCGGCGATGCGCTACAGCGCAAAAGGGGCGGTCCGTCATCGCGCTGTGGCGCGGGATGCGCAGATAGGACTTTCGGGAGAGACCCCGACGGCTTTCCGCTTCGGCGGCGCCGCCAGTTATCTTTTAAGGCCTTGCGGCCGGTTTGCGACAGAGAGTGTGAGACGCATTGGGGACCTGCGGCGGGGGACGGCGCGGAGTTTTGGGCTTTGGCCCCCTACTCCACCTTGTCCGGATCCGCTTGGCCAACCCCCTTGAACACCGCCTTGAACGGCAGCGCCCACAGGATCCCCAAACCGACATAGACGCCCAGCTCAACCCACAAGGGCGGACGTCCCAGCCAGTTCATGATTGTCACAGCCGCCACGATGTAGACCGGCAATCCCACAAGCAGGATCACCAGAGACCAGCGGCGGCGGGCTTTGTAACTCAGGGCCATCAGTCCTCAAACGGGTCGGTTACCAGGATCGTATCATCCCTTTCGGGTGATGTGGAAAGTAGGGCCACCGGGCACTGGATCAACTCTTCGATCCGGCGGACGTATTTCACGGCCTCGCCGGGCAGATCGGCCCAGCTGCGCGCGCCTGCGGTGCTGTCGCTCCACCCTTTGATGGTCTCATAGACCGGCGTGACCCGCGCCTGTTTGTCGGCGGCGGTGGGCAGGTAGTCGAGCACTTCGCCGTCCAGTTCATAGCCCGTGCAGATCTTGAGCTCGTCCATCCCGTCCAGCACGTCGAGCTTGGTCAGCGCGATCCCGTTGACGCCGCTCGTCGCACAGGTCTGGCGCACCAGCACAGCGTCGAACCATCCGCAGCGGCGCTTGCGGCCGGTGGTGGTGCCAAACTCATGGCCCCGCTCGCCCAATCTTTGACCGTCCTCGTCGAACAACTCGGTCGGGAATGGGCCTTCGCCGACGCGGGTCGTGTAGGCCTTGACGATCCCCAGCACGAAGTCGATGGACCCTGGGCCGATCCCTGTGCCTGTCGCGGCCTGGCCCGCAATCACATTAGACGAGGTAACGAAAGGATAGGTCCCGAAATCAACGTCGAGCAACGCACCCTGCGCCCCCTCGAACAGGATCCGCTGACCCGCACGGCGGCGGTCGTTCAGTTCCTTCCAGACCGGCGCGGCGTAGGGCAGGATCTTTGGCGCGATCTCTTTCAACGCGGCCACCAGCTCTTCACGATCCACCTCTGGCAAGCCAAGCCCGCGCCGCAGCGCATCGTGATGCACCAAAAGCCGCGCCACCCGCGCCTCCAGTGTTGCCGCGTCGGCAAGATCGGCCACGCGGACCGAGCGGCGGCCCACCTTGTCTTCATAGGCCGGGCCGATCCCACGGCCCGTCGTGCCGATCTTGGCGACCGAATTCTGCGCCTCGCGCGCGCGGTCCAGCTCGCCGTGAATGGGCAGAATGAGCGGCGTGTTTTCAGCGATCAGCAACGTCTCGGGGCTGATCACCACACCTTGCGCCCGCACGGTCTCGATCTCATCCACCAGATGCCACGGGTCGAGCACTACGCCATTGCCGATGACGCTCAGCTTGCCGCCACGCACCACGCCAGAGGGCAGCGCGTGCAACTTGTAGACCGCCCCGTCGATGACCAGTGTGTGACCCGCGTTGTGCCCGCCCTGAAAGCGCGCGATGACATGGGCCCGCTCGCTCAGCCAGTCGACGATCTTGCCCTTGCCCTCGTCGCCCCACTGGGCGCCGACCACCACGACATTGGCCATCTGCGTTCCCTCCCGCCGTCAAAACCCGCGCCGGTATAGCGGCGTTGCCACCCTTGCGAAAGGCGCGATTTGGTGGGGTGGACAGGGGCGCGCGCACGCGCCAATGATCCGCGCGAGAAGGAGAGGTCGTC
This sequence comes from Pseudomonadota bacterium, assembly GCA_039820585.1. Lineage (GTDB taxonomy): Bacteria > Pseudomonadota > Alphaproteobacteria > Rhodobacterales > Rhodobacteraceae > JBCBGF01. Next base: position 10,453 of record JBCBPV010000019.1, on the reverse strand, counting down.
ATGGGATTTGTGCTGCGCTGGTTGATTGCCTTCATGCTTCTTGCGGTGACGTTCAACCCCACCGAGCTGAACTATGTCCGCTGGGCGACCCTGAATTTCAACGATCAGATGCCGCTGGTGGTGCTGGCGGGGCTGGTTCTGTTTGCAGGTTATGTCATCTATCTGCGCGCGACGTTCCGGTCGATCGGGGTGTTCGGGATGCTGCTGGTCGCGGCGATCTTCGGCGCGCTGATCTGGGTGCTGATCGACTACGAGGTGCTGACGCTGGACAATCCCACGGTGACCGTGTGGCTGGCGCTTCTGGCGCTGTCGCTGGTCCTGGGGATCGGGCTGTCGTGGAGCATCGTGCGGCGCCGCCTGACCGGGCAGACGGATGTGGACGATATCGACGAGTAGGGGGCGCTGCCCCCGGCGCTGTGCGCCTCCCCCGGGATATTTGTGGACCAAAGAGTGGCGGGTTCAGAAAAGCAGAAGCGCCGCGACAAGCAGGGCAAGCCCGATGGTGCGCGGGCGCAGGAAGATAGCGAGGGGATAAGCGGTTGCGATGACGCGCGGGGTGGCGAGTGTCATCGTCAGAAGCATCGTGAAGAAGACATACCCGGTGCTCCAGCCGCCGTCCGGCGGAAAGGCTGCGAGTGAGGCGATCAGGACCAGCGCGAAGACCGGCCAGACAAGGACCCACTTGCGCTCAAAGCTTGCGGGGTCATCGAAATTGCTCAGGTCGTAGCGGTCCTGGTCTGGCAATGCGGGTTCGGTTTTTCCGGTAAAGGCCATGATCGATCCGAAGAACAGGCCCGCCGCGCCCCAGATCGCCAGTTGTGTCGTCAGGACCTGGCCCGTGTCCCATGTCGCGATCACCATGAAGCTGCCCCAATAGCCGCCCATGGCGTAGACTTGGAACCAGGTCAGGGGATCGGAGGGCGTGCGTTTGCCCGGGCGGATCCTGGTCAGCGTCAGCATGTCTTCCCACAGGAGCGTGCCCGCGGCCACAAAGAGCGCGCGTTGCCAGACCTCGGCGGCCAGAGGCGGACCATCGATCATGGCGATGCCGAGCACGAGCAGCGCGAGCGCTGCCGCCCAGATGTAGGGCGCTGCCGGATGACCGACCGTCCAGATGCGGGGAGGTGTGTCAGATGTCATGGGCCATTCTTCGCTCATCTCCGAACCTGATGATATGATCTGCCGGGTACAGGTCAACGGTTGGGGGTGGTCCGCACATGATCTGGGCGAAGGGGTGCCGGCGGCGGCACCCCGCAACAACCGCTTGCGCCCGGGGGCCTGCCCCCTTAGATACTTCAAATCGTCAATCGCTTGGCCTTTGCCCCCATGGAAAACGTCGTTCTCATCGTCCACCTGATCCTCGCGCTGTGCCTGATTGGCGTGGTGCTGCTGCAGCGCTCTGAAGGGGGCGGTCTCGGCATGGGTGGTGGCGGTGGCGGCGTGTCGTCGCGCGCGCCGGTGACGGCGCTGGGCAAGTTGACATGGGTGTTTGGCGTGGCCTTCACTGTCACCTCGATCACGCTGACGATCATTGCCGCCCAGAACTCTGCCGATACATCCGTGATCGACCGGCTAGGGATCGAGGCGCCGTCGGGCGGGGCTGATCCGGTGCTGCCACCCGCGGGCGATCTGTTGCCGCCGACGGCCGAGGGCGGGCTGACCGCTCCGCCACCGGTGGAGTAGCCCGCACAAGGTTCAGGGGGCCTGTCCCCCTAGTCCACAGCATCTTGCGGCCTGCCCCTTGCCGGGGGCCCGCGAATCTCTTATGGCTCAAGTCCCGTGGGATCGGTTGGCCAACACGCCTTCTTTGAGTGTCCACCAACAGCTTTCGCGGGGTTTCCAAGCGCCATGGCACGTTACGTTTTCATCACCGGCGGTGTGGTTTCCTCGCTTGGCAAGGGGCTGGCCTCGGCTGCCTTGGGCGCGCTGTTGCAGGCGCGCGGATACTCCGTCCGGCTGCGCAAGCTTGATCCCTATCTCAATGTCGATCCCGGCACGATGAGCCCGTTTGAGCATGGCGAGGTCTTCGTCACCGACGACGGGGCCGAAACAGATCTGGACCTTGGGCATTATGAGCGGTTCACCGGCGTCCATGCACGTGGGTCAGACAGCGTATCGTCGGGCCGGATCTATTCGACCGTGCTGGAAAAGGAACGCCGCGGCGACTACCTTGGCAAAACGATCCAGGTGATCCCGCATGTCACTAATGAGATCAAGGACTTCCTGCATATCGGCGAGGATGAGGTTGATTTCATGCTGTGCGAGATCGGCGGCACCGTGGGCGACATCGAGGGCCTGCCGTTCTTCGAGGCGATCCGCCAGTTCGCGCAGGACAAGCCGCGGGGCGAATGCATCTTCATGCACCTCACGCTGTTGCCGTGGATCGCGGCCTCGGGCGAGTTGAAGACGAAACCCACCCAGCACTCTGTCAAGGAACTCCGCTCTATCGGGATTGCGCCGGATGTGCTGGTTTGCCGGTCCGACAAGCCGATCCCCGAGAAGGAGCGTGAGAAGATTGCGCTGTTCTGTAACGTCCGCAAAGAAGATGTGATCGCGGCCCCGGACCTGAAGTCGATCTACGAGGCGCCCTTGGCCTATCACCGCGAGGGGCTGGATCAGGCGGTGCTGGACGCCTTCCGCATCTCGCCCGCGCCGAAGCCGAATCTGACGCGCTGGGAAGACGTCCAGGACCGGATCTTCAACGCCGAGGGCGAGGTGCGCGTTGCGATCGTTGGCAAGTACACGCAGCTCGAAGACGCCTACAAATCCATCGCCGAGGCGCTGACCCATGGCGGCATGGCCAACCGCGTTCGGGTGAACGCCGAGTGGATCGATGCCGAGATTTTCGAGCGTGAGGATGCGTCGCCCTATCTGGAAGACTTCCACGCGATCCTCGTGCCCGGCGGGTTTGGTGAGCGGGGCACAGAGGGCAAGATCAAGGCGGCAGAGTTCGCGCGCGAGAAGAAGATCCCTTATTTGGGCATCTGTCTGGGCATGCAGATGGCGGTGATCGAGGCCGCGCGCAATCTGGCGGGGCTGGAGACTGCGGGGTCGGAAGAGTTCGACCACGAGGCCGGCAAGAAACGGTTCGAGCCGGTGGTTTACCATCTGAAAGAGTGGGTGCAGGGCAACCACACGGTGGCGCGCAAGGTCGATGACGACAAGGGCGGGACCATGCGCCTGGGGGCCTATACCGCGAATTTGGCGGAAGGGTCGAAAGTGGCCGAGGTCTATGGCGATACGGTGATCGAGGAACGGCATCGGCATCGCTATGAGGTGGACATCAAGTACCGCAAACAGTTGGAAAAAGAGGGGCTGACCTTTTCGGGGATGTCCCCGGACGGGCGGCTGCCCGAAATCGTGGAGGTGGCCGATCACCCGTGGTTCATCGGGGTACAGTTCCATCCGGAGCTGAAGTCCAAACCCTTCGCACCGCACCCGCTGTTTGCGGATTTCGTGCGGGCGGCGAAGGAGGTGTCGCGGTTGGTGTGATCCTTCCGCACTTAGGCTGCCCAAAATTCAATCTTCGCGGTTGGGCATTCCGGCGATAAGCTTTGGCGATGCGCGCCTTTCTCGCCCTCCTCGCCCTTACCCTTGCCGCTCAGGCGGAACCGGTCACCCTTGTCCCCTACTCTGATCTCGAATCTCGCCTGGTCACACGGGTGGATTTCGAGGACTTCCCCCGTCGCCTTTCCCCCGGCGTGCAGATCGACGGGGTGCAGCGGGTCGAAGGCGCCGCGATGGGGGAGAGGTTTTTAGGCCAGCAGCTTTGGCAGGAAAACGGGTTCGACCGGGTGGGATTGGTGCCCGATACACCGCTGGCGCTTGCGTCGGGGGCGGATGGGCAAAACCTGTCAATTGCGCTGATCTACCAGTTGTCGAACCAGTTGCAGGGGTTGGCCCCGCCGGGCTATCCCGCCATCGACGCCGAGGGCGAAGGATCGGTCGCGGTCTTGTTTGACCGCGATCAGTTCGCGCTTGGCTTTCGCGTCGCGGCCGAGCCGCAGCCGCGCGACCGGCCTGGCACGCCGGGGCAGATGACGGTGCAATTCTTCGCCCGCGATGCCCGGCTGATCGCCGAGATGACTGTCACGCTGGGCTGGGGACGCAAGGCCTATGGCTTTGTCCGCGAAGGCGAAGAACCCGATATTGCGGGGATCACGATCACCAATGAAGACCCGGCGGGAATCGCGATTGATGACCTGATTTTCGACCATGATCTGGCGATTGGTTGGTTGATCACACCCGATTTACACGCGACTTTCAGGTGAACGCCCCGAAAACAAATTGTTGCCGGTTTGCAAACCACTAGAATGTGGCAACCCCGTGTGGCGAAACGCGGGCAAATCTGCCCACCCATTGTTGCGCCAGACAAGACAATCACGCCACATTTCAGCGGGTTGCGGCAATTCTCCGCTTATTGTCTTCAAATTCATACGACCCATCGCATCCCGGGCGCATTGATTAACGGGCGGGCTTCTCAGAACTGTCACAAGTCGGAGAATTGTTGTCCGACATTCGCCGCGTTGCCTTGGCCTAAGGGGGCCGTGGCGAACGCTGCAGCACACCGGCGTTTGTGTACGTAGTTCCATAGTGCGATCGCGCTGGGCCCCTTAGCCTGGCGCGATCTGCCAAAAACGGGCGGCGCCTGCTAAATCCGCCTGACGGGTTTCCGCCGGGCGCGGTGCGGCATATATCCCCTACATGTTCGCAGATTTCCTAAACCGCCTCACCCAGCCTGACCCCGAACCGTTGGCAGACGCAGATGCCCGACTGGCGCTCACTGCGCTGTTGGTGCGCATCGCCCGCTCTGATGGCGAATACGCCGAGGAAGAGGCGCGGCGGATCGACCGGTTGATGGCCAAACGCTATGACCTGTCACCGTTTGAGGCCACGGCGCTGCGCCGGGATGGCGAGGCGCTGGAAGCCGAGGCGCCCGATACCGTGCGCTTCACCCGCGCGATCAAGGACGCGGTGCCGTATGAGGACCGCGAAGGTGTGATCGAGGCGATGTGGGATGTGGTGCTGGCCGACGGCGTGCGCGACCACGAAGAAGACGCGCTTTTAAGGCTGGTCGCGAACCTTCTGGGCGTGAACGACCGCGATTCAAACCTTGCGCGCAAGCGGGTCGAAGCCGCACGGGGATGATCGCAAGCTTTCCGATGTATGACAGGCCCCAGACGCGGGGCCACTACGCGGATTTGTGGGACGGGATTCGGGCGGCCTATGACGGGCCCCTGCCTGATCACCTGACGCCAGGAGGTGATCCGTGGGATCACTGGACGTCGCCTGATCTTGTGCTGTCGCAGACCTGTGGCCTTCCGTTCCGGGCGCGGCTGGCAGAAACGGCTACGCTGGTGGGCACGCCGGACTATGCGCTCGAGGGGTGCCCACCGGGGTACTACAATAGCGTTGCCGTGATGCGGGGCGATGATCCGCGGGGCGTGGACCCTTCGCTCCTGCGTCTTGCTTACAACGAGGGATTGTCGCAATCGGGCTGGGCTGCCGCGGTGGACCATGCGGGCGCTTCGTTTGCGGGATATCTGCAAACCGGGGCGCATATTGCCTCGGCCGAAGCAGTGGTAGGCGGCCTGGCTGACATCGCCTATATCGACGCCGTCACCTGGCGCATGATCACGCGGTGGGACGATGTGGCCAACCGTCTAAAGGTTGTCGCCCGCACCCTGCCAACGCCGGGCCTTCCGCTGATCACCGCACGGGGCGGGCCCGCAGGGGCGCTGGTAAAGGCGGTGGCCCAAGCCATCGCAGCGCTGTCCCCCGCGGCCCGCGATGCGACTGGGCTACAGGGGCTGATACAGATCCCGCGCGGGGCGTATCTGGCCCAACCCATTCCAGAACCGCCAAAATAACACGCAAAACCCTGCCTCCCGCAGCGGCAAACGCCTCCAAAACCTTGCCAAATGCTTAATTTCGCGCCTTACTCCGCCCTCGGGGCAAACCGTTGGGGATAAGGTGAGTCAAACGACGGCACCGGTAATTGAAATCCGCGACCTGCATAAAAGCTATGGGGCGTTGGAGGTTCTGAAGGGCGTCGGCATGACCGCGTCCAAGGGGCATGTGGTGTCGCTGATCGGGTCTTCGGGATCGGGCAAGTCAACGCTTTTGCGCTGTGCGAACTTGCTGGAAGACAGCCAAGATGGTGAGATTTTGTTCGAGGGTGAGCCAATCAAGTGGCGCGGCAGCGGACACCGGCGGCAACCAGCGGACAAAGCGCAGGTGACGCGGATCCGCACAAATTTGTCGATGGTTTTCCAGCAATTCAACCTTTGGGCGCATATGACCATCCTACAAAATGTGATGGAAGCACCGGTAACGGTGATGGGGCGCGACAAGGGCGAGGTGGAAGATGCCGCGCGCACCTATCTGGCCAAGGTGGGGATTGGCGACAAATGCGATGTCTATCCCGCCCAGCTGTCGGGCGGGCAACAACAACGCGCCGCCATTGCGCGCGCGCTTTGCATGGAACCGCGCGCGCTTTTGTTCGATGAACCCACCTCGGCGCTGGACCCCGAGTTGGAGCAAGAGGTGGTGCGGGTTATCAAAGATCTCGCGCGCGAGGGGCGGACCATGCTTCTTGTGACGCACGATATGCGGCTTGCGGCCGATGTGTCTGATCACATCGTTTTCCTGCATCAGGGCCGTATCGAAGAAGAAGGGCCGCCGGACCAGGTGTTCGGCAGCCCCAAAACCGACCGGCTGCGGCAGTTTCTGTCTGCGACTGCACCGGCCTGAAATCCTGTGTGCCTAGGGAGTAAACACATGAAAAAACTGATCCTTTCCGCTGCTGTTCTGGCGATCACCGCTGGCGGCGCATTTGCGCAAGACGTGGTCCGCATGGGCACGGAGGGCGCTTACCCTCCGTGGAACTTTCTCAATGACGATGGCGAAGTCGACGGCTTTGAAAAAGAGCTGGGCGATGAGTTGTGCGCCCGCGCGGAACTCACCTGTGAGTGGGTCACGAACGAATGGGATTCGATCATCCCCAACCTGGTCTCTGGCAACTACGATGTGATCATCGCAGGCATGTCGATCACCGATGAGCGGGACGAAGTGATCGACTTCACCACAAACTATACGCCCGCCGACCCGTCGGCCTATGTGGCGATGTCAGAAGACGCAGATGTCGAAGGCGGCGTGGTTGCGGCGCAGACCGGCACGATCCAGGCGGGCTTTGTTGCTGAAGGCGGGGCCACATTGGTGGAGTTCGCGACGCCGGATGAGACAATCGCCGCTGTCAAAAAGGGTGAGGCGGACGCGGTGCTGGCCGACAAATCCTTCCTAGCCCCGATTGTGGAAGCCGATGGCGAGTTGATGTTCGTCGGCCCCGAGGTGGCGCTTGGCAACGGTGTCGGCATGGGCATCCGGGAAACCGATGGGGAGTTGAAGGCCAAGTTCGACGCGGCCATCCAGTCGATGAAAGACGATGGCAGCTTGAACGCGATGATCGCGAAATGGGAAGTCAGCTCGCAATTCGAGTGATTTAACCTTTGCGGGGCGCGGTCCAGATCGCGCCCCGTATCCTTTTGGGAAAGGTGACGGACCATCTTTTCGTTTTGCGAAGACCCCTCGGTGCTGGGCACCTTTCAGTGGTTCGCCTGCTACCTGACCACCGGCAAGCATTCCTTGATGTACGTGTCCTTCGGCACCGTGCTTTTGTTGCTAGCAATCACGGCCCCCGCCGCGCTGATGTTCGGCTTCGGGGGCGCGATTGCCGCGCGGTCGTCGTTTCCGCCGCTGGCATGGCTGGGCAAGGCGTACATCGCCATCGTCCGCGGCGTGCCGGATATCGCGTTTTTCCTGTTCTTCGTCATCGCACTGGATCAGGCGTTCGAATACCTGCGCCACCGCGTGAAATGCCCCGATTGGAGCGAACCGATCCGCCAGGGCAACGATTTCATCGTCTGCACCGCGGCAAAACTGCCGCTCTCAACCTCACCCCAATGGGTGCATGAGGTCTACGGGTTCTCCCTTGCGGTGCTGACCTTCGCCATCGTCTATGGCGCGTTCACCGCCAACGTCCTTTACGGCGCAATGCGGGCGGTGCCGCGGGCGCAGCTGGAAACGGCAGAGGCCTATGGCATGACCCAGCGCCAGACGTTCTGGCGCATCCTGGTGCCGCAGATGTGGGTCTTCGCCCTTCCCGGCCTGTCGAACCTGTGGATGATCCTGATCAAGGCCACGCCCTTGTTGTTCCTTCTTGGCGTCGAAGACATCGTCTATTGGGCGCGTGAGCTGGGCGGCACCGCCCTGCCCCGGTTCACCGACTATCCCCATGGCGACTGGCGGATGTGGTATTTTCTGGCGCTTCTGGTGTTCTACCTGGGCTTCACCAAGCTGAGCGAGATCGTGCTGGAGCGCCTGATGCAGCGGCTCAGCCACGGACAGGCGACCATGGGCGGCGAACGGCAAAGGTCGGCCGCATGAGCTGTTGGGAAACCATTGCGGATTACGGCCTGCGTTCCATCGGGATTGGCGAGCGCTTGTTGCCGCGCGAGGGGTATACGCTGTGCCAACACTTCACGCTGATCGGCTCAGGCATGCTGTGGAACATCTATTTCGGCGTGCTGGCAATGTTCTTCGGCTTCTTTGCGGCCACCGCCGTGGCGCTGGGCAAAGCGTCTGACACATGGGCCCTGCGCAAGCTGGCAGAGTGGTTCGTGCTGATCTTCCGGGGCTCACCCCTCTTCATCCAATTCTTCTTTGCCTACTTCCTGTTTCTCAGCCTCAAAAGCCAATACCCGTTCTTCGATGCCTTCACCTCGGCCTGGCTGGGCGCGCTGATCGTATTGTTCCTCAACACCGCCGCCTATTCGGGGGAGATTTTCTATGGCGCCCTGCGATCCGTGCCCCGGGGCGATCTGGAGGCGGCAGATGCCTATGGCTTGTCGGGGTGGACCAAGTTCCGCCGCGTGACCTGGCCCACGATGCTGCGGCTGGCATGGCCCGCCTATACCAATGAGGCGATCTTTTTGTTCCACGCCACCACGCTGGTGTTCTTTTCGGGGTTTCCGGCATGGCAGCAGCGCGGCGATGCGCTGTACTACGCGAATTTCTTTGCCGACAAGACGTTCAACCCGTTCGTCGCCTATCCGATTGTGGCGGGGTATTTCATCTTGCTGACGCTGGTGATTATCGGCTGCTTCGGGTTGCTGAATCGGCGGCTGAACCGCCATGTGCCGCAGGAACGGCGGAGCCGGGTTCGGTATCGGCCACAGTTTGTGAGATAGACGGCCCCTCACCCTAGCCCTCTCCCCCAGGGGGAGAGGGGATACTGTTTCACTCAGAGAGATAGAGTTGCAATCTATGGCGACCTGTTCCCTCTCCCCTCGGGGGAGAGGGTTAGGGTGGGGGGTCTGTCGCCCGAATTTGACGGCCCCATCGCAAGCAGATAGCGTGCCCGGACCGTCAATTATCCTTGGTGTTTCATGCAGATCGGTATCCTGCAAACCGGCCATGCCGCCCCGGCCATGCGTAAGGCCGTGGGCGATTATTCGGACTACTTCGCGCTGTTTCTGCAGGGTCAGGGTCTGACCTTTGCGACCTTCGATGTGATCGACGGCATCTTCCCGAACACCGTCTACGATTGCGACGGCTGGCTGATCACCGGATCCAAGCACGGCGCCTATGACGATCTGCCCTGGATCCCGCGGCTGGAGGACTTCCTGCGCCGCGCCTACGCAGCCGAGGTGCCCATCGTGGGCATCTGTTTCGGCCACCAGATCCTGGCCCAGGCCCTGGGCGGCACGGTCGAGAAATTCGCAGGCGGCTGGTCGGTCGGCCCCACCGATTACGACTGGGGCGGGGAAACCGTGCGGCTGAACGCGTGGCATCAGGATCAGGTGACCGAACTGCCCGATGGGGCCGAGGTGCTGGCCACGAACGACTTTTGCAGGCACGCGGCGCTGGCCTACGGCGACCGCGCGCTGACGGTTCAAGCCCATCCCGAATACGACGACGACGCGATCCGCGTGCTGATCGACGCGCGCGGGCCCACCATGGGCATCGATGATAAGCTTGAGGCCGCAAAGGCCCGAATGGGGGGGCCCGATGGCCGCTACCGGCTGGCCCAAGAGATTGGCGATTTCTTCCGAAGGGCACACCATGGCTGATTGGCTGACAAAATGCCCCGAGGCGGCGCAGCGCTATCTCGACGGTCGCACGCTGGATGAGGTGGAGTGTATCATCGGCGATCTGCCTGGCATCGCCCGAGGCAAGGCGATGCCCGCGCGCAAGTTCGCCACGCAGAAACGGTTCTTCCTTCCGAACTCGATCTTCTACCAGACGATCACCGGCGATTGGGGCGAGGCCGCGGGCGAAGAGGGCTTTACCGAGCCCGACATGATCCTGAAACCCGATTACAACACCGCATCGGCCGCGCCCTGGACCGGCGACTGGACGTTGCAGGTGATCCACGATGCCTTCGACCAGGCGG
>JBCBPV010000018.1:0-53666 GCA_039820585.1 Pseudomonadota bacterium | reverse complement strand
GTGAAAGGGTTCTGATCGTCCACGAACCCGCGGGGGAAGAGTTTTACGGCACGGTCATCGTCGAACGTGTGGTGGAAGCGGCAGGCGCGCTTGGGCTGAGGGTCCAGCAGGTCGAAATCGCGTTTGAGCCGGAAGCCACCGAAGTTCAACCGGATCTCCATGCCCAGATGGCTGCAGCCGATCTGACAGTGTTTCTGGCCCGGCTGGGCGATCAGTTGCGCTTCAAGAGCATGCCGGATGGGACCCGCGCGGTAATCTGTTATGCGCTGAACGCCTGGTCGCTCGCCTCACCCTTCGGCATGGCGCCTTACGCAGCGTTCCTCGCGCTGAAGTCCTGTATCGACGATGCAAGCCTGGCCGCTCGCCATTTCCGCATCACCTGCCCGGCGGGCACGGATGTCGAGGGCACGGTCTCCCCCAGTCCGACCAGTCTGGAGGATGTCAGCATCAGCCGCTTCCCGATGTCGGTGGTGCGCCCCATCCCGGCGGCAGGGTTTTCCGGCCGGGTGGCGCTGTGCGGGTTTCTAACCGGCACGGGGTCGATGTATTATGAGCCGTTTTCTTGTTTCTTCGAGGGGCCGGTCGCGGCCCTAGTGCGCGAGGGCCGTTTGACCGGGTTTGAAGGCAGCGACGCCGATGTCGCGCGGGCGAACGCGCATTATGACTTTGTGGCTGGGCGCTACGGGGTGGACCGCGATTTTGTGCATTCCTGGCACGCGGGGCTGCATCCGGGGTGTTCCCACCCGGGGCCTGCAAGCGACAACATGATGAAGTGGAGCGGGTCCGCGTTCGGCAACCCGCGCCTTTTGCATTTCCATACTTGCGGGGCCTACGCGCCGGGCGAGATCTCGTGGAACGTGTTGGACGCCACGGTGGAACTGGACGGTGTCGCGGTATGGGACAAAGGCAGGCTCCACCCAGACCGCGTGCCGGGAGGTGCAGAGGTTTTGGCGGCATACCCAGATGTCGCGGAGTTGTTCGCCGCGCCCTTGCGCGAGGTGGGTGTTTAGGCGGTTTCCAACGCTGCTATGGCTTGCTCGGCCAGCGTGGCCGGCATGTCGTAGATGCCGCCGCCCAACCGACCATCCGTTCCGTCCGCGTCGATAATCCCAAGGCCGATGACCGCGCCGCGTTGGGCCGTCGTCATGTGCCGAGCGGCCAAACCCAACCGCAGATCAAGCGCCCCGAACACCGGGTGCCGCCCAACGGGAAACGCCGCACGCCGCACTGCCATATCCGCAGGCAGGAACGCGCCTAGCCCGTCCATCTGCGCAGGCGACAAGTGGATCGCCATGGCGCCCAGCCCGTAGCCTTCGACCACCGCACTGTCACCAATGGCACCAAGCGCGCGCTCCTGAGGCACGTCCACATCGAACCGGCCCACCGGCGGCGTCGCAGACGCGGTGAACCACTGACCCGGCAACCCCGCGATTTGCAACCCCAGATCGCGCCCATTGCCGCCAGCCGCCGTTACAAGGCTCGCGCCGTCGATCCCTTCGGCAAGGCGCATCAAGCACTTGGTTCCCGCCATCCAGAGGTTCAGAAACAGGCTGGGCGAGGCGTGCAGAAATGCGCGGGCATCCGCGTCCTGAATACCTCCCACGGTGCGCGCGTCGATCTCGTCAGCCAGCGCCTTCCCGGCCACCACCGTGCGCCCATGGCAATCGTCGCCCCCGGCCAGACCGCGCGCAGCGAGGGGCACCAGATCAATCCCTTCGCCAATCCCGGCCTGCAGCACATCGCAAAAGGTCGTGTTCAACCAGCGAATGTGGTCTAGGACCGCCCAGGATCGCAGGCCAAGCCGCAGTGAGGGCCGTCCGCCCCCATTGATCGGCGCATAGACGCGCACCTGCCCGCGATAGGCGTCATAAACAGCGTGCAGCGGCATCGAGGCGCTGATCACCGCGGCCAGTGGCACCACGACGCCGTGGTCCTGTGCGGGTTTCAATACGATCTCGCCCGCGCGGATCATCGCCTCGGCCCGGTCGAAATCCGTCGCAAGACCCTCATACACTGCCGCCACACAGGCCGAATTCAGGATGGGCGTGGTGACGTGGCCCACACTCACAAACGGTGGCCCGGCATGCAGCAGCACGTTTTTGGCCAACCCGACCGCCCGCGCGGCGGTGTCGAAACCGTTCCATACGGGTTCCGTCACCACAGTGCGGTCGAAGGCCAGCCTGTCTGCCGGATGAAGATCGGTCATGCGGGCTCTGGCGGGAACACCCACGTCTCGGAGAAGTAAAGGAACGCGGTCGTCGTCTCGAACCCCGCCTGCACCCGGGTACCAACCGTCCCCGCAAGTGGCCAACCATTCACCAGGATCGCGGCCTCGCGCGCGGGCACCAGAAGCGAGAACATCGTATGCGCCTTGGTACCCGTCATCTCCGGCGGCAGTTCCAATGCTTTGGGGGGCTCCAACCCCTCCCACACCAGCTCAACCGTCAGCCCATCGGCCACGACGGTCTCAGTATACCGCGTGCGCATCGGATCGCCGCTCGTCCGCACGGACCTAAGGCGTTTGTGCGCCAACCCCTCAAATGGCGGGATCTGGGAAAACCCCGCCAGCCGGGCCACAAAATTATCGCGCAGGAATTCCCCCAAAGCCTCATTATCGCTCAGCAAAATGTTCGGCGCCTCCGCCGTGCCTTCCGCCAAATCGGGTGTGCCGTATAAAAGCAAGGCCTGCCCCTGACCCACAGGCGACCACGCGATGCGGAAAAACAGCGCCATCGCCGCGTTGCTGCCATCGGGGTGCTTGAGCAGGATGCCGGGGTTCTCGCCGGTCCAGTCGACCTGGCCGGGGGTGACGGGGGGTTCAATCGGCATCGGTGATGTCCTCTACCGGGGTGACCCAGGTTTCCGAGAACGCCAGGAACGCGGTGCTCATGGTGCGGCCGAAGAACTGACGCGACTGCACGGCGCCGGGCAGGGCGGTGCCGTTGATCCGGATCGCGGCCGATTGCGCCTCTTGGAAGACCGAATACATCTCATGCTTCCTGGTCGCGCTCATGTCCTTGCCCACTTCCACCGGCAGCGGCGGGCCCAGTGTCTCCCAGATCATCTCCAGCGTCATGCCCGGCCCACGAAGTGTCTCGGCGTAGCGTGTCCTAAGGTCGGTAGGCGCCTTCACCACGCTGTCGCAATCGATCCATGTCATCCCGTCCAGCCCGGCCTTGCCCGCGAAGGTGGGAAACTTCGACAGCCAGCCATCGATGATCCACCGCATCATGCGCTGGTTGTCGGTGATGATGAAATTGGGCGCATCCGGCCACCCCAAGGCTTGGTCGGGCGCGCCCAGGACCACCGCTGCGTGACCGCGTCCATGGGGAGATAGGACGACCCGAAAGAACACGGCCAGCGCGGAATACTCGCCGTCGGGCGTGGTCTTGAGGTAGATGCCGGGGTTTTCGCCTGACCACTCCACGCGGCCCGGGTTGATCGGAACACGGCTCATGCCCAGGACGCCTCATAGGCCTTAAGATCCGCCACGATCTTGTCGCGCCGCGCCGCTCCGGTGAGGTGATCGGCAGAGATGTAGATCTCGGCCACCTTATGCGCGATCTCTTTCAGCACGGCCCCGTCTTCGCGCCCCTCCTGAACCGGGATGCGCAGCATCGTGTCGCCCCCGAAGGTGGGGATCGGCGTGGGGTACAGATCGGCGGGTTGCGGCGCAGGATTGCCCGTCGCCACATCGCGGATCGCCGCCCGTAGCTTACGCCGCACTTTGGCCACCCCCCGATCCGAAAAGGCCAGATTTTCGCGCGCGTGGATGTTTTTCGGCCCCTGGCTGACCCACGCGTCATAGTCGCCGGGGTCGCGCTGGCGCTGTTCATAGCTGCGGTCGGGGCCCTGACCGTAGAAATCGGTGGTCCCGAAGCCCACCTCATCCCGGTTGGTCAGCCCTCGCGGGTCGTCACCCGTACGGAAATGGCGCCATGCGATCACCGTGGTGTGCGTGTCATCGTTTGGCACCACCCAGCGCGATAGCCCGTTGCGGCCAAAATACAGGCTGTCATCGGTCGAAGGAAAATGCCCGCCGTTTTGCGTGAACGAGGGCAGCATCTTGTCGTGGATCCGCAGCCACACGATATCGCCGACGCGCCGCGTGTTGGTGTAGAAATCGCCATAAGGCCGCTCGAAGAACTCGATCATCGGCATCTCGGCGAAGGCGTCGATGAACTGGCTGCGCACGGCCTTGGTGTGCAGATAGACGGTGTGGAACGGATCCCACGCGTTTTCCATCACTTGCAGCCAGTTGCACGGGCTCTCGATCAGGTAGGGCAGCATATCCTCTGCCTCATCCTCGAACGTGTCCATGAAGGGGAAGGCGGGCATCGTGTCGCTCGGGCCCATATAGGCAAAGGCCAGCCCCTTGAACTCGATCACCGGATAGGCACCCAGGCAGGTACGTTCCTTGACCTGGCTGGCAGGCGGCTCACACGGCGTTTCCAGGATCGTCCCGTCCAGCCCGTATTTCCACCCGTGATAGGAACAGCGGATCCCACCATCTTCGATGATCCCGAACTCCAGCGACATGTTGCGGTGGCAGCAATGCAGATGCGTCAGCCCCAGCTTGCCTTGCCCGGTCTCGCGAAACAGGATCAGGTCCTCGCCCAGCACCCGCAGGCGGTAGGGCAGATCACCCACCTGGTTGGTCATCGCCACCGGCATCCAGTAGCGACGCAGGTATTCGCCGCAGGGGGTGCCGGGGCCGACCTCGCTCAGTTCCGGATCGGGGGTCTCCGACCAGACCGATTGCTGGTCATGGCCGCGAAACCGGCCTTCGGGGATGTCGATGGGATGGGTCATGTGGGTCTCCGGTCTGCGGGCGGGAACGGGTCGGGCATGGGGGCCGTGCCGACCCAGATCGCCTTGGTCTGCTGATAATCGGCAAGGGCGTCGGGGCCCAGTTCGCGGCCATAGCCGGATTTCTTCATGCCGCCGATGGGCACGGCCGGGTCCACGCTGCGATAGTGGTTGATATAGACGGTGCCGGCGTCGATCCGGTCGGCCATGCGCTGGCCCTTGGCGGGATCGGTCGTCCAGACGCCCGCGGCCAACCCGTAGTCCGAGGCGTTGGCGAGGGTGGCGGCCTCGTCCTCGCTATCGAACGCGGTGACGGCCAGTACCGGGCCAAACACCTCGCGCTGCCAGAGCGTCATGTCGGGCGTGACACCGGTGAAGATCGTGGGCGCGACATAGCAGGCATCTGGACGTTCGGTCTGTAACATCCGCGTGCCGCCAGCCACGCAGGTCGCCCCTTCGGCCTTCGCGGTTTCGATCATGCCCATCACCTTGTCGCGATGGGGTGCGTTGGCCAAGGGCGCGATCTGGGTGGCGGGGTCCATAGGGTCGCCGGGTTGCAGGCGTTTGGCGGTAGCGACCAGCGCACTCACCACCTCTTCATGGACCGCCCGCTGCACGATCAAGCGCGACCCTGCCACGCAGCTTTGCCCATTGGAGGCGAAGATCCCGGCAGCGATCCCGTTCAGCGTCGCAGTCAAATCGGCGTCGGCAAACACCACTTGCGGGGACTTGCCGCCAAGCTCTAGCGTCACGGGAAGGGCGCCTGAGGCTGCGGCCCCGGCCACTTTGGACCCGCCGATCTCAGAGCCCGTAAAACTGACCTTGCGGGCCAGCGGGTGGCGGACCAGCGCTTCGCCCACTTCATGGCCGAACCCCGTTACGACATTCAGGACGCCCGGTGGCAAGACTTCGGCGGCGATCCTGGCGAAGAGAATTGTAGAGGCTGAGGCCAGCTCTGAGGGTTTGACGACCACCGTATTCCCGGCGGCCAAGGCCGGCGCCAGTTTCCAGGCTGCGATCATAAGCGGAGAGTTCCAGGGCGTGATGGCCACGACGACACCGAAGGGCACCTTGCGAGAGGTGCAAGTAACGCCCGGCAAGGTTGGAGACATAGTTTGGTCTTCAAGCGTGGCGGCGGCCTTTGCAAATGGGCGGAACCAACTATGCAAACCTGAAAACTGCGCGCGCACTTCGACGATGCGTTTGCCGTTGTCGCGGATCTCTGCCTCGACGAGTTCTTCCCAACGCGCCTCAAGCAGATCGGCGAGGGTCGTGAGCATGGCCGCCCGCTCTGCCCCCGGCAACGCACCCCACCCACGCTCGGCGAAGGCGGCATGTGCCGACTGTATTGCCGCGCCAGCATCCGCAGCGTTGCCCTGCGCTATCTCGGCCCAGGGTTGGCCGGTGGCGGGATCTTCGCTAGCCAGGTAGCGACCGCCGGCAGGCGGGGCGTCTGCCCCGTTAATGAAATGAGAGAACCGCCGGACTGCCACTATTGCCCCCGTCTTGTCGGCTTAGCGGAGGCGAACGGTGGGCGGGTGGCGGTCATTGAATAGGGGAAACTTTCTAGGGAACAGGACCAATCACGATAAGTGTAGCATAAGGTTGGTTGATGTGAACGCCGTTTGCCACCAATTTTGTGATACAATTTTGAGCATCGCTAAGCCGGGTATGCACTGTCCAACCAGATCGTCACCGGCCCGTCATTGGTCAGCCGTACCGCCATATCCGCACCAAAGCGTCCGGTGGCGACTGGCACGCCCGCATTTTGCAACGCCGCGGCGAAGTGCAGGTACAGGCGTTCGCCGTCTTCGGGGCTGGCAGCGCTGGAAAAGCCGGGCCGGTTCCCACGTGAGGTGTCTGCTGCAAGTGTGAACTGGCTGACCACCAACGCACTGCCGCCCACGTCGCAGACCGAGCGGTTCATCCGGCCCTCCTCATCGCGGAAGATGCGCAGTTTGGCGATCTTGACGGCCAACTTTTCTGCCGAAGCCGCGTCATCGCCCGCGATCGCGCAGACAAGGATCATCAGGCCCGGCCCGATCTCTCCAATCACGGCGCCACTGACGGATACAGACGCCTCGCTGACCCGCTGGATTACGCAGCGCATGTCACAGTTCGTGCGCCCAGGGTGGGTTGGCGCCCGCGCGCGAGACGGTGATGGCCGCGACCTGCGCGCCTAGCGTCAATGCGGCGGTCACATCCTCGGCGCTGAGCGCGGCAACCCCGGCCTTTGTCAGCACGCCCCGCTGGTGCAACGCCGCCAAAACGCCTGCATTGAAGGTGTCGCCCGCGCCCACAGTGTCCACCACCGCGACCCGCTGCGCCGGGACGACAATTCGGTCACGCGCGGTCAGGCCGACGGCGCCCTCGCCGCCCTTTGTGAGGCAGATCAGGGACGGTCCTTTGGTCAGCAACGCCTGCGCCTGCGCCTCGATATCACCATCGCCCATCAACCAGGCCATGTCTTCGTCAGAAATCTTGACGATATCGGCGGCGGCCACCATCGCCTCGATCCGCGCGCGGTATCGGTCGGGATCGGCAATGAAGGAGGGGCGGATATTGGGGTCAATCATCGTGGCTCGCGCCCCGGCGTTCCGCTCCATCAGCGCGTGATAGGCAGACGCGCAAGGCTCGACCATCAGGGAAATGCCGCCAAAGAACATCGCGCTGACGGTGTCCGGGATCACGGGCAAATCGTCAGGGTCTAGCATCCGGCCCGCCGTATTCTCGTCGTAGAAAGCATAAGTGGCCTGGCCATCCACAAGCCGTACAAAGGCCAGCGTGGTGGGGCGGGCGCTGCGAGCGGCCAGGCTGGCATCGACTTTTGAGGCCGCCAGCGCCCTTTCCAGCATCTCCCCGAACAGGTCCGTCGACAGGCCGCTGAAAAAACCGGAAGCCGTGTCCAGCCGGCCAAGCGCGATGGCAGTATTGAAGACCGCGCCGCCGGGGTAAGGGGCGAATGCAGGTTCGCCCACGCCAGTTTCGCGTGGAAGCATGTCGATCAAAGCCTCGCCGCAGCATAGGATCATCGCCGTCTGTCCCCTGTGATGCCCGCTGTTGACGCAAGCCGTGGGCGCGTATCAAACACGCTGGTGTCCGGGTGTCGAGCCATCAGCGCGTTGCGCCTACCCCTGTTCCGCCAGCGCGGCGAGGTATCCCGCTGTTGCCGCAAGGATCGCCACGACGACGACGGCGATTGCGATTTTCCAGGCCGACCAGGGCCTTTCGCCCCGCACACGGCCGGTCCGGCCATTGACCACAAAGCGGTAGCTTTGGCCGCGATAGCGATAGGCGGCCATCCAGACAGGCAAAAGCACGTGCTTGAACGTGACGTCCGACACTTGCGTCTGTACGTCGAAAATACGCTGTCGGTCGCCGCCGATATCAAACTTTATGTCCCGCCGGATGACCGCGTCCATACGGACCCGCGCCTGATCGAACGCGTCACGCAATTCCAGCTGATACCCCTCCGCCCGGAAGCCTGCGAGATAGGCGGGTTGGTAGGGTTCCAGCGCGCTCAGATCCCAGGGCTCCAGCGCGTCGGTGAAGCGGCGCGGCAGCGACGCGGAGGCAAGGATCAGTACGTCGTCGAAAAACCGCGCTACGCGCCCGCTGACATTACGCCAGGTCGTCTTGGTGCGCCGGTTCTTGCCTGATCCGGTGCGCCGCACGGTGCCGCGCGCGCCGCTATAGCTCGATCGGGTATCGGCATCGAAGGTCCAGTAGGGCACATAGATCCCCTGCAACCGCCGGCCTTTGCGCGCGTATTGCGTCAGGCCGTTGGGTGCGAACCACAGCGATCCCAGCCAGTCGGTCATCGCATCGCGCGCTTCGTTTTCCGTGAGCGCGAAGGGCAACACGCCTTTGGGCTTTATATGCCGATGCGTGCCGGTGTCTGTCACCACGGGCGTCGCGCAGAACGGACATTCCTTGGCATGCACCTCTTCGCGGTATTCCACCTGGGCCGCGCAATTTGGGCAGGTGAGAACGCGCGTTTCCTCGATCTCTGCCCGGGGCAGTGCGTTGTTCAGCGCGTCGCGCAGATCCAGCTCTGCGATCGCACCAGACCAGGGGCCGACCTCGGCGATGTCTTCTTCGTTACCGCAATGGTCGCAATGCAACCGCCCGGTGCCAGGGGCATAGCGCAGGTCTGACCCGCAGGTGTTGCAGGGAAAGCCGAACTCTTCGGTCGGGGTGGCGGGATGTAGGTCAAACTCGCTCATTCCATCACCTCGGGCCAGCCAGAGGACCAGTCGATCGCGTGCTCGCCGATCCAGGGCAGGCCGTCGCGGTGGGCATCGTAGTAGTGAAAGCTCAGCCAGTCCTTACCAGAGGCATCGCTCCAGATCGCGGCATGGCCGGGGCCGATTTGCGCGCCATCGCTGTCCAGCAGCAGCGTACCGCCGCCCGCAAGCAGATCGCGACCTGATTTGTCAAGAAAGGGGCCTAGGGGGCTGTCGGACCGTCCCACATGGACGCTGTAGGTCGATGCGACACCCGCGCAGCAGCCGCCCCAATTGACAAACAGGTAATAGGCGTCTCCGTGCCGGTGCAGCATCGCGGCTTCCACCCACTCGTGATCGTCGCCGTCCGGCATCGGTCCGCGGGCCAGGCTGGACCAGCCTGGGTGGTCGGGGGTGAACCAGTCGCCGGTCAGCGGTGCCAGTGTGTCGGGATCAAGCTCGGTTGCGTGGATCAGACCGCCGCCGGTGACGAGGTACACCCTCCCGTCGTCGTCACGAAAGACGCTCGGATCAATGGCGCTGATTTCGGCATCCGATTGGAAATCTGGCGGCAAACAGGTCAGCGGTGCCCCCGCATCACGCCAAACCCCGTCTTGCAGGCGTGCCAACCCCACACAGGAGCCTGGGGCTTCGAACCCAGCAGAGACGCTGTAGACCATCGTTTCCGCGTCCAGCAAATCCGGCGCCCAGAACGCGCCGCCGTTGTCGGGCAGTTCGTCTGCAATCCATGCAGGTTTTTCGATGAAAAGGCAGGTCTCGGGCAGCCACGCAGCGGTCGGATCGCTGCGCACCCATGTTTCCAATCCGCAGGCATAGCCGTCTTCCTGCGCCTTGCCTGTGACTGCCACACGCTGCCCCCCGCCGTGGACCTGCACGATCCGCGAGGGGTCGTGCAGGTGCCAATCCATGCGCTCGACCGGTGGCGACATTGCCGCATAATGCGCCTCAAGCAGCATGGCGCCGACCGGCGCAGCCACCAACAGCGCGGCAGCCAGTGCTGCGGCGCGGGGCATCGGCTCAGGCCCCGGGCGGGGGTGGCGGTAGCACGGTGAACAGCTGGGCCAGTTCCGCCACATCCTCCGCACGCATCCACCCATCCTGCCCAGCCGTCCAGACATAGGTCTCGCGCGTCAGTTCGCCTGCCGTCGCCTTACGGCCCATATCGGCCTTTGAGAAGGGGCCTTTGGTCTCGCCGCCTTCGGCGATGTGCCAGATATGCTCAACCGGTGGTGGAGGTGGCGGCACAGCCGCAGGGGCAGCGCCCCAGGGTCCGGCCTGTGCCATTTGTGCGCCCATCGCCATCCCCATGCCGGCGCCCATGCCAGCCGCCATCCCGCCAGAGGCCGCGCTTTCAGGATGCGCCAGCGCTTCGGCAGCCGCGTATTGCGTGAACTTGCCCAGATCGCCGACGACGCCCATCGACGTTCGCTTGTCCAGTGCATCCTCGACCGCGGGCGGCAGCGAGATGTTTTCGACGTATAGCTCGGGCAGCGACAGCCCATATTGTTCCAACACCGGGCTGATCGCAGCGGCGACCAGCTTGCCCAGATCGGCGGTGTTCGCCGCCATGTCGAGCACCGGGATGCCCGATTGCGCGATGGTGCGGCTGAACTCCTGCACGATGATGTTGCGGATCTGAAAGCTGATCTCGTCCATCGTGAACTCACCATCGGTGCCCACGATTTCCACGAGGAACCTGGCGGGATCGGTCACGCGCACAGTGTAGGTGCCAAAGGCCCGGATGCGGGTGGGGCCGAACTCGGGGTCGCGCAGGATAACCGGGTTCTTGGTACCCCATTTGAGGTTGGTGAAGCGGGTGGTGGCGACAAAGTAGATTTCGGACTTGAAGGGCGATTTGAAGCCGTGATCCCAGTGCTGCAGCGTCGTCATGATCGGCATGTTGTTGGTCTCAAGGAAGTAAAGACCGGGGGTGAACGTGTCAGCGAGCTGCCCCTCATGCACAAACACCGCCGCCTGGCCTTCGCGCACGGTCAGTTTCGCGCCATACTTGATCTCATGCCCATGGCGTTCGAACCGCCAGACCATTGTGTCGCGGGTGTCGTCGGTCCAGTGGATTACGTCGATGAACTCACCGCTCAGAAAATCGAAAATGCCCATGGTCTGTAGGGTCCTCGCAAACTGTGTCTTTCGTCGCGGTTATAGCGGTGCGTCGTGGCGAAGGCTAGGTGAGCGCGGCAAGCGTCAGCGCCAAAGTGCCCCCAATGGCGGCACAGATTAGGCAGATCAACCCGGTATGGCGCAACACTGCCCCTTCGCGGCCCACCAGGCCCACCGTCGCACTGCCTGCGATGATGTTGTGCGGGGCCACGATGTTGCCGATGGCCGACCCGAACCCCTGCGCGGCGGCCAGCGCCAGCGGAGGAAGCGACAAGGTGGTGGCGGCGGTGATCTGGAACTCGGTGAACAGGATGTTTGAGGTCGTGGCGGAGCCTGTGATGAAGGTGCCGAGGATGCCAATGGCCGGCGCCACCAGCGGCCAGTAAGCGCCGGTGGTGGCCGCGCCCCCGGCCAGCGTGTCGATCATGCCGGAATGCACCATCACCCGGCTGAGCGTCAGCATCGCCAGAAGCGCCAGCGCCACGGGGAACAACCGCGCCAAAGCGGGGCCCATGGCTTGGGCCAGATAGGTCAGGCGTCCTGTGAAGGTGGCTGCCAGGCCGAGGCCCAGGAACAGAAGCGTACCGGGGTGGTATAGCGGCTCAAACCGGCCAGAGAACGCATCGGGCAGCGACCAGGTGATGGCGGGTGCGCGCAGCGCCTCTTGCACCTGTGGTACCAGTCGGGTCATCAGGACGAGGGCCAGGATCAACAGGTAAGGCGAGAGGTCGCGGATAAGCCCGGACATATCGGGCATCGCGCGAGCGTCGCGCCGACGCACGATCGCGACAAAGGCCACCGCGCCCACCAAAGCGCCGCCAAGGCTGGGCAGTTCCGGCCCGGCCAGCCAGGCAAAGCCCACTGACGGCACCACAAGGCACACCCACGCAACCAGCGACCACCCCAGGTCGGTCCGCGTCAGCGGCCCGTCCCCCGCCAGCCGTACCATAGCCAGCAGAAGGACCGGCCCTGCCAGGGCCTGCATCATGGCAACGGTGCCGGCAAGCGCGCGGGGGTCGAGCGATGACAACTCCACCTGCGCCAGTGTCGGGGTGCCCACTGCGCCGAACGCCACGCCAGCGGCATGGCCCAGAAGCGCCAGAGCGACGGCGCGGATCGGGGGGTAGCCCATTCCGACAAGCAACGGGGCGGCCAGTGCAACAGGCGCGCCGAACCCGGCCGCACCTTCGATGAACAGGCTGAAGAACCACGCGATCAGGATCGCCTGCAGCCGCCGGTTCTCGGTCAGACCAACCAGCGCGTTGCGGATCCGGGCCAGCGCGCCGCAGCGTTCTTGATATTCATACAGCGCCAGTGCGGGCAGGATGATCCACAGGATCGTGCCGGTGGAGAACAAGGCCTCTGCCGCCGTGCCGAGGGATGCCGCGGCAAGACCGGCAGGCGCGGCAGCACCCAGATCAAACGTGGTCACAGCGAGAAGTAGCGCCAACACCAGCCCGACGAGACCGGCCTGGGCAGCAGGTCTGTGCAGGACGGTCATCGCGATTAGGACGACGGCCAGGGGCAGGGCGGCCAGTGCTACGATCATCTGAGATTACCCGAAAAAACGGGCCCGGCGCACATTGTCAGCCCGCGCCGCCCACCAGTTCGCGGGCCAGGGTCTGCACGATCGGTGCGGCCTCGTCCGGCGTCATGCCGGGTTTCAGGCGGTCGTCGTACAGCATCTTCAGAAGCAATTCGTCGTGATGCGTCAGCAGCCCGAACTCTTCATCATCGTTGAATACCGAAGGCCGCGCCTTAGGGCTGTCGTTTGACAGGCCAAAGCCCTGCGCGATTTCTTCATGCAGGCAGGACAGGCGCATGAGGTCGGGGTGTTCAGCACGGATGATGGCCACAGCTTCGCGGTACGTTCCGCTATCGTCGGGGTCCCACGCAAACGCTATGCAATAGTGCGAGCGCGGCATCCGCGTGACCTTCATCACCGCGGCATCGCTGATCCCCGGAACGATCTGGCGGATCCGCGATTTCAGGCCGTGACGCTCATTCTCGTTCACCACGAAGACGTGGAAATTCGCATCCTCAGCCACTTCGCTCACCGGATGGCCGGTCGCCCGCCCAAGCCGCGACACCAGGCGCTTCACCCGCGTGTGGTCTGTGGTGCGGATCTGTTGCGGAACTGATGGCCCAAACTCGATCTTCAGGCGCACGGGCTGTTCCCAACGGTGTAAATAGCTGGGCGTTTGTTTTGCCACCATCTGGCCGCCGATCTTGGCGTATTCTTCGAACAGAGCGATCCGCATGAAGTTGTTGGCCAGCATGTCGGCGGTGAAGGGCGTATCCGGCCCGCCACCATCGACGCGCAACAGGCCTTGCGACAACAAATTGGACTGAACTCTGGAGTAGTAGGCTTCCAGTTCTTGCGAAACCTCCGATTTGACCGGGGGGACAAGCGGGGGCGATACGCGAGCAGCGGTGGTCACGGCGGGGGCGTTCACCGTAGACTGGCACCCAAGGGTGGCACAGCCAGCGATAACCGCCAGTGCAATGGCTCCAAGCCGCATACGTTCTCGTCCCCCGATCGTCAGCTGGCCGAAACGGCCGTTCCGACATTTTCGCCGGTTCCCGTGCCGCGTGCCTTGGCAGAAGCCAGCGTGTTCTTCAATTCGGTCTCCATCGTCCGAAGATCCTCTTCAGCCGCAGCCCGTTTTGCCTTGCCGGCGTCGGCGATAGCAAGGCTTTCCTCAATCGTTGCAATCAATTCGGCGTTTGCCTGCTTAACTGCCTCAATATCGAACACGCCGCGTTCCATTTCCTCGCGCACGATCTTGTTGGCCTCGCGCAAGTTCTTTGCATTGGCTGTCAAGAGCTCATTCGTCAGGTCGTTGGCTTCGCGCACGGCCTTGGCGGCTTCACTTGAGCGTTGGATCGTAACCGATTGGGCCAATTGGGTTTCCCAGAGTGGCACAGTGTTCACCAGGGTCGAGTTGATCTTGGTAACAAGGCTCTTGTCGTTCTCTTGCACCAGCCGGATCGAGGGCAGGGATTGCATTGTGACTTGCCGCGTGAGCTTCAGGTCATGGACGCGACGTTCAAGGTCGTCGCGGGCCGAACGCAGGTCACGCAGTTCTTGCGCCTTCATGACACCCTGTTCTTCGGGAGCGTCCGCAACCTCTTGTTCTTTTGCAGGAATTTCGACGTTGTCGAGTTGTTCCAGCTTCTCTTCACCAGCGGCAATGTACAGCGCGAGCTCATCATAAAAGTTGAGCGTCCGGTCATACAACAGGTCAAGCGACTTGATGTCCTTCAAGAGCTTGTGTTCATGGCCCAGCAAGTTGTCGGTGATCTTGTCGATCTGGTTCTGAACTGTTTCGAATCGGGCAACAAAGTTCGCCATGGGGGCCGCTTTACCCGTCAGCCATTCCCACCAGGACCGTTTGCGGCGCACGTCCAACTCGCTTACAGAGAAGCCGCGGATGGTCGTGACGATCTCACGCAGGCTGTCACCGGCCGGGCCCACATCCTTGTTCTGGACGTCCTGCAGCATCGATTGGCTGATTTCCTGGAGCTCAGCCTGGGCTGAGGATCCGAACATCACGATGGACTGGGTGTTGGCCATGTCCAACTCGCTGATGCGCTTCTCGATCTCGGCGGCCACAGGGGCCTCGGCGGCCTTGTAGGGCACGATATCAGTGGACGGTTCAGGCAGTATCGTTTTCGACACCTCTTCCACCATCGCGAGGTCTTCTGCCGCCTTCTGGCGCACGCTGTCAGATGCCATTCGTTAACTCCCTGGTCATAATTCCTGTTCGGTCCGCACGCCTTCGCGTGCCAGACGTTCCCGCAGCACATCGATTTCGACATCCAGATCGGACTTGTCGTCGATCAGCATCCGGTCGGTGCGCGCGGCAAAGCTTTGTTCGAGGTCATCAAGCAACGCCTCGTAATCGCTGCGCGCTTCGGCATTGCGATTGTGGGCGTAGAGGTCCGCGAACTTCACCGTCGCGTCGCGCGCACCAAGCAAATAGACGCCCAGATACTTGCGCACCCCGGTCAAATCGCGCGGATCCTCTTCCACACGGCGGCACATCTCGCGCGCGGTCGCGACAAAGCGGTCTACCCGGCCTTCAAGCTTGCGATCGCCCGCGCGCAAGATCGCGTCCTGCATGGCGGCCAGATGAGTTTCGGCCTCGTCCACAACGCGGGCTACGCGGTCGGCCTGAAAACTGTCGACCCCTTCGGCGCCCTTGTCCTTTCGCGGGTCAGCGCCAAAGGCGATGGCGTGCAGGACAGTACCCAAAACGGCAAAGATCGCTGGCGTGACCAAAGTGCCCTCGGGCAGGTATCCCGCTAAAAACAGGCCCGCGCCGGTCAGAAGACTGCCAAACAGCTTGCGCGGGATGGCGGGGCGTTTGGCGACTTTGCGGGCATCATAGGCTTCTTCCGCCTTCAATCCTTCGCGGGTCATATACGCCGCGGCGATCAGCAACCCGAAGGCGGCCAGATGCGTCGCGAGGCCCAGGGGCTCACGCGTGAAGCCCACGACGACGAAAATGAACGGGACGATAAACAGAAAGTTCAGCCGCGCACCGGCCCGGCGCGGACGTCTGCCGCGCAAGGGGGCGCCGGTCGTCTGCGCCTCGCGCGCATTCGCGGCGCCTTCAGGGCTGTATTTCCCGCCGTAGCGCTGCGCCATCAGTCGAGGCCCGTGGTGGCCGCATAGACCATCAAACCGGCGAGCATCAGAAACGCGACCTTTGGCAGGCTGTCCTCTTTGCGCGCGCCCTCAGCTTCTTTCGGCGCCGTGATCGCACGCACACCGGCCAGGGCAACCGCGAGGACGGCCACCAGAACCGCCAGAACGATAATCGCCAAAACCAGCCTTTGCATTCGCGCCACCCAAAGCTCAGAGTGTCCATATATAGGGACTGTAACGGTTTATTGCCACGACTGCTGCCGTGTGGCCGCGTGTGCCCTCTCACCCGTACCCTAGCCAGACAGCGTGCGGGCAAACAAGGGCTAGCGCGCACGCTTTTTCCCCGTTGCGCGCTGCACGGTGCGTTTTTTGCCCAACCCCAACTGGTCGCGCACAACGCGCGGGCGCACTTCTTCGACAGCGCCGGGTTTCAGATCCCCCAGGCGGAACGGGCCATAGCTTATCCGGATCAAACGGTTGACGCTCAGGCCCACCGCTTCCATCGCACGGCGGATCTCACGGTTCTTGCCCTCGCGCAGGGACACGGTCACCCAGGCATTCGCGCCCTGTTGGCGGTCAAGCGTGACTGTCATCGGCTGAAACTTCGTGCCGTCGGCCGTCAGCCCTTTACGCAGGGGCTCAAACGTGGCGTCCTCGGGACGGCCGTTTACCCGCACGCGATATTTCCGAAGCCAGCCGGTGGAGGGCAATTCCAGCCGGCGCTTGATCTCGCCATCGTTTGTCAGAAGCAGCAGGCCCTCGGACGCGATATCCAAGCGCCCCACCGACACCACGCGCGGCATCTCTTCAGGCAGCGCGGCGAAGACGGTGGGCCGGTCTTTCTCATCTCGCTCCGTCGTCACCAGGCCCACGGGCTTATAGTAGAGCCACAGCCGGGGATCTTCGGCCTCTGCAATGGGTTGGCCGTCGACAGTGATCTTGTCCTGTGCGGTGACATTCAAGGCAGGCGACGCGATGTCTTTGCCATTCACCGCCACACGCCCCGCCTCGATCATGCGCTCGGCTTCGCGGCGCGAGGCGACGCCGGCCCGGGCGAGCACCTTGGCAATGCGGTCTCCGGGGGGTGGGCTTTGCGTCATGTCCCCGCTTACCCCGGCGGCGGGGAGAGGGAAAGCGGGTTGAGCCCGGGGGCCGAACGCGGCAAGGCTGCGCCTATGGCGTTTGCGGCACATATGGAAACGGCGCTGGACGAAGCGCGGGCGGCGGGTGCCCGCGGTGAGGTGCCGGTCGGGGCCGTTATTGTGGCGCCCAATGGCGAGGTGATCGCCCGAGCTGGCAACAGGACGCTGGAATTGTGCGATCCCACCGCCCATGCCGAAATCCTGGTGATCCGGGCGGCCAGTGCCGCGCTGGGCAGTCCGCGGCTGATGGGCTGCGCGCTCTACGTCACGCTAGAGCCCTGTCCGATGTGCGCCTCGGCCATTTCGCAAGCGCGGATCGCGCGGCTGATCTACGGCGCGCCCGATCCCAAGTCAGGCGGAGTGGGGCAGGGGCCGCGGGTTTTTGCCCATCCCCAGTCCCACCATGTGCCAGAGGTGATTGACGGGATTGGGGCGGATGCGTCGGCGAAGCTGCTCAAAGACTTCTTCGCCTCGCGCCGATAAGAACGTTTTTCCTTGAAGAATCGTAACGTCAGATCTCAATCGCCACCAACACTTCCGGCTCGATGACGTTCACGCCCGGCAGCCCAGCCTTCAGTGGCTTCGCATCCTGGGCAAGCAACGGGAATGTCTTATAGTGGCAAGGAACTACAGTTGAGAAGTTGAAGTACTTCCTGGCCGCCCAGGCCGCTGCCTCCATATCCATCGTGAAATGCCCGCCCGCGCAAAGGATCCCGATATCGGGGGCATAGCGTTCGCCCATCCAGGCCATGTCCGCCATGATATCGGTGTCCCCCGTCACGTAGATTGTATGCCCTTCGCCACGTATCATGTACCCCGCCTCAGCTCCCGAATAGATCGGCCCATCCTCACCACCCAAGGACGACGAATGCGTGGCCGCTACCATCGACACCGCCACATCGCCCAGCATCACGGTCCCGCCCTTGTTAAAGCCAACAGTCGCGACCCCGTGCTTGGCCTCCCAAAAGCTCATCAGGTCGTAGATCCCGACAAGCGGAACACCCAGCTGATCCGCCAAGCCAAGCGCATCGCCGGTATGATCGCCATGCCCATGGGTCAGCAGGATATGCGTTGCGCCCAACACAGCCTCATCCCGGCGCTCTTCGGGAAACATCGGGTTCCCGGTTAGCCACGGATCAACGAGCAACACCTGATCTTCGATCTCAATCCGGAACCCGGCGTGGCCCAGCCATATGATTTTCATGCGATCCTCCCTAGATAGCTGTGGCAAAGCATATCAGCAGGGGCGGCTGCGTCACGATGGAATGGACACGCTATATCGACGGCTACTGCGAACGCACAGACCCGTCCTATTGGGCCGAACCGATCAATGCGGTCACCAACGCCGCCTTCCTGATTGCAGCGCTTATAATGTGGGGGCGGACGAAAGGCATGCCGCTTGGCCGCGCGCTTTGCGTGATCCTGGCGCTGATTGGGACCGGGTCGTATCTATTTCACACCCATGCGCAGGTCTGGGCGGCAATTGCCGACACCACGCCCATCGCGCTGTTCATCCTGACCTATCTTTTCATCGCCAACTATCACTATATGCGCTGGCCGCTCTGGGGGGCGCTATTGGGCACGGCGGCGTTCATCCCGTACGCGTTGATCACCGTGCCGCTCTTTCAGTCGCTGCCGTTCTTCCAGATCTCGGCGGGGTATTGGCCTGTGCCGCTGCTGATCGGCGCCTACGCGTGGGTATTGCGCCACCAGCATCCACAGACTGCGCGCGGGTTGGCCATTGGCACCGGGATATTGCTGGTCTCGCTAATCCTGCGATCCATTGACGAGCCGTTGTGCAACGCGATCCCCATCGGCACGCATTTCTGGTGGCATATCCTCAATGGGGTCATGCTGGGTTGGATGATCGAAGTGTACCGCCGCCACATGCTTGCGACCCGCCCGGCCCCGGTCTAAACGCATCAACGAACGAGATCTGAGAGGCGTTTCATGTCCATCGATATCGACACCGCGCGCCGGGTTGCGAAACTGGCGCGGATCAAGGTGGAAGAGGAAGACCTGCCCGCGCTGGCCGGCGAATTCAACACGATCCTGGGCTTCATCGAGCAACTTGGTGAGGTGGATGTCGACGACGTGGATCCGATGACCAGCGTCACGCCAATGCGCCTGAAGCGACGCGAGGATGTGGTGACCGAAGGCGACCAGGTCGACAAGGTGCTGTCAAACGCGCCTGACGCGCGTGAGGGCTTTTTTGCCGTGCCGAAGGTGGTGGAATAATGGCTGATCTGAACGCCCTGACAATTGCAGAGGCGCGCGATGGATTGCGCGCGGGCGACTTTACCTCTGTTGAACTGACCGAAGCCTGCCTTGGCGCGATTGAGGGCGCAGGCGTGTTGAATGCCTTCGTCCACAACACCTCTGAGATGGCGCGCGATCAGGCGAAGGCCGCAGATGCGCGGATTGCGGGTGGTGCGGCGCCTGCGATGTGTGGCGTGCCGCTGGGTATTAAGGATCTGTTTTGCACCAAAGGTGTGGCCAGCCAGGCGGGATCAGGCATCCTGGAAGGGTTCAAGCCTGAGTACGAGAGCACGGTGACACAAAACCTGTGGGACGCGGGCGCGGTCATGCTGGGCAAGTTGAACATGGATGAGTTCGCCATGGGCTCTTCCAATGAGACCAGCGTTTATGGAAACGTGGTGAACCCTTGGAGGCGGGGCAACGATGACACGGATCTCACGCCCGGCGGATCATCGGGTGGGTCAGCCAGCGCGGTTGCGGCGGATCTGTGCATTGCGGCCACGGGGACAGATACCGGCGGCTCGATCCGCCAGCCTGCGGCGTTTGTGGGCATCACGGGTCTGAAGCCCACCTATGGGCGCTGTTCGCGCTGGGGGATTGTGGCCTTTGCCTCGTCCCTCGATCAGGCGGGGCCAATGACCAAATCGGTGCGCGATGCCGCAATCATGCTGCAGGCGATGGCCGGGCATGATGCCAAGGATTCGACCAGCGCTGATCTGGCCGTGCCGGATTTCGAAGCCATGCTGACCGGCGATATCAAGGGTAAGACCATCGGTATCCCCAAGGAATACCGCATGGACGGGATGCCGGGTGAGATTGAGGCGCTTTGGGCCGATGGGCGCCGGATGCTGGAAGAGGCAGGCGCCAAGATCGTCGATATCTCTTTGCCGCATACGAAATACGCGCTTCCCGCCTACTACGTGATCGCACCGGCTGAGGCGTCGTCAAACCTCGCCCGCTATGACGGCGTGCGCTACGGTCATCGCGCCAAGCTGAGCCAGGGCGATGGCGTGACCGAGATGTATGAAAAGACCCGGGCCGAGGGGTTCGGCGCCGAGGTGAAGCGGCGCGTCATGGTGGGGACTTATGTGCTGTCTGCGGGCTTTTATGATGCCTATTACAACCGCGCGCGGAAGGTGCGCGCACTGATCAAGCGCGACTTTGACGAGGTTTTTGCGCGCGGTGTCGATGCGATCCTGACGCCAGCCACGCCATCGGCAGCTTTCGGGCTCGGCGAGATGACCGATGCCGATCCAGTTCAGATGTATCTAAACGATGTGTTCACGGTGACAGTGAACCTAGCCGGACTGCCCGGTATCGCGGTGCCCGCCGGTTTGGACGGGCAAGGTCTGCCGCTGGGGCTGCAGCTGATCGGTCGCCCGTGGGAAGAGGGCGATCTTCTCAACACCGCCTATGCGCTAGAGTCCGCCGCTGGCTTTGTTTCCAAGCCCGGGAAATGGTGGTAATCACCGTTAAAACACGAGGCTGGCAGATGACCCGTACGTTGATTTCACTCCCCTTGGTGATGGCCCTGGTGGCCTG
The DNA here is from genome assembly GCA_039820585.1 of Pseudomonadota bacterium. Taxonomy (GTDB): domain Bacteria; phylum Pseudomonadota; class Alphaproteobacteria; order Rhodobacterales; family Rhodobacteraceae; genus JBCBGF01. The sequence goes on along the minus strand of JBCBPV010000018.1, from coordinate 32,895 downwards.
CTCGCCGCCCGTGCCCAATAGCGCCGGGCCGGGGTTTACCGATCTGACAACCGAACGCGCGCGACGGGATGCGGCGTTGCAGGGCCAACCCGGCCTGCCAGGTGGACCTGTGGTGTCCGGGGAAGACGTGGCAGCGCTGGATGGTGCGGCTCTGGACGACATGGGCGCCCCTCGTGCCCCGGTGGATACCGCGCGCATTTCCGACGAACAGGATTTCGATGCGGTGGCCGAGCGGGAAACGATTGAGAGCGATGCCGAGCGCATTGCCAGGCAGCGTGAGGCATATACGGTCATTCAGCCCACGGCCCTGCCAGAGCGGAGCGGGTCCGGGCGCCCCAATATCGTTGAGTTTGCCCTGACCACCACCCACGCGCTGGGTCAGCAGGTTTATCGCCGATCCTCTGTGAACGCTGAAAACCGGTTCGTGCGAGCTTGCGGGCGCTTTGCTTCAGCCGATCTGGCGCAAGAGGCGTTTCTGGCCGATGGCGGACCCGAGCGGGATCGCCGTGGAATGGATCCCGATGGCGACGGCTTTGCCTGCAATTGGGACCCAACGCCATTCCGGGCCGCGCGCACGGCCGGCAATTCCGGGCGGTGAGGCAGGGCCTGCAGGGCAGGGCCGCCTCAGGCGGGAGTATTTTTGCCAAGATGAATATATGGGCGCGCTGAGCCATCCCTCGCCGAATTTTGGCAAGCGGCGCGGCGGGGCGGCGGTTTCACTGATCGTGCTGCATTACACGGCGATGGAGAGTGCGCAGGCCGCGCTGGAGCGGCTGTGCGATCCTGGGGCCGAGGTGTCGGCACACTACCTGATTTGGGAAGACGGTGCGTTGTGCGCACTGGTGGCTGAAGATATGCGGGCCTGGCACGCGGGCGCGGGTGCATGGGGTGGGGTGGAGGATGTGAACTCTGCCTCGATCGGGATTGAGTTGGCCAATGATGGGTGCTCGCCGTTTCCCGAGGCGCAGATGGTGGCGCTGGAGGCGTTGCTTGATGGGGTGATGGCCCGCCATCGGTTGGGTCCCGAGGCCGTGATTGCGCATTCGGATATGGCGCCGGGACGGAAAACGGATCCTGGGCCACGGTTCGACTGGCGGCGGCTTGCCGTGGGTGGGCGTGCCGTTTGGCCAGAGCGCGGGGAACCCAAGCGCTTCTTTGAGGATGCGGTGCGTTTTGGCTATCCGCGAGAGGCGGAAGACGCGGCAGTGCTGGCGGCGTTCAGATCCCGTTTCCGTCCCGGTGCAGAGGGCCCGGTCGACGACATTGATGCTAGTCTCGCTGCCGATCTCGCCCACCGTTTCGGCGTTGACCAAAGGGCATCGACCTCGTAGGTGGTCTCTCGCGCGGATGGCTGGATGGCTGCTGCTGCCCGGCGACGGGTGGGAGAGGAAAGTCCGGACTCCACAAAGCGACGGTGCCGGGTAACGCCCGGCCGGGGAGACCCGAGGGATAGCGCCACAGAGATCAGACCGCCCCGACTTGTCGGGGCAAGGGTGAAACGGTGGGGTAAGAGCCCACCGCGGGACTGGCAACAGGACCGGCACGGCAAGCCCCACCGGGAGCAATGCCAAATAGGGACCTCGCGATGGGCGGCTTTGGCCCAAGGGTCCGGGTTGGCAGCTTGAGCGCATCGGCAACGGTGCGCCTAGACGAATGGTCATCCACGACAGAATCCGGCTTACAGGCCATCCGCGCAAATCAGCCCATGACGCGCATGCGACGGTATTCCCCGCCTGTGTGGCGGAGAAACCTGTTACCATCTTCGGGCAGCTTGGAATTATCGGAAGAGGGATAGAATATATGAGCTTTGTGAGAACACTTGCCACGCTGGCCGTGGGGTTCGCGGCCTCCAAGGGCTATGACAAGTTCAAAACGATGGGTGGCATGGCGGGTATGCAAAAGGCGATGCAGGACAACCCTGCCATGGCCGGCATGACCGATCAGATGGGTGCAATGATGGAAAAGATGGGTGTGCCCGGCGGGGCCGATGGACTGAAATCCATGGTCGAACAGTGGACCGGCATGGCCGGACAGGCCAATGACAGTGCCGCCGCCGGTATGGGTGGCCTGATGGCCGCGCTGGGTGGCTCGGCTGCGGCTGGGGCCACGCAGGCCAGCGGCATGATGGATGCGCTGACCGGCAACTCTGCCACCACCGACAGCATGGAAGAGAACGCCAAGCTGATGATCCGTGCGATGATCCAGGCCGCGAAGGCCGATGGCGAGATCGACGAAGGCGAGCGGGATCGCATCCTGGAATATCTTGGCGATCTAGATGCCGAGGAAAAGGCATTTGTCGAGGCAGAGCTTGCCGCGCCGATTGACGCTAACGCCCTGGCCGCAGACACCGGTGACGCGATGAAGGCGCAGGTTTATGCCATGTCGCTGATGGCGGTGAAGGTGGATAGCACGTCGGAGGTTGATTACCTCAATGGCCTGGCCAATGCGCTGGGTCTCAGCGATGACACGCGCGCACGGGTGCATCAGTCCATGGGCCTTGCCTGACGCGGATTCGCTGTTGACAGGCCACGCGGCGGCGTTAAAACGCGGGCTTCATGGATTTCCGGGTGGCCCTGCGGGTAGCCGCCCCGCGCGAGGAGTATGGAACGATGGCGAAACCGACGACAATCAAGATCCGCCTGAACTCGACCGCTGATACCGGGCACTTCTATGTGACCAAGAAAAACGCGCGGACGATGACGGAGAAAATGGTCGTGCGGAAGTACGATCCCGTCGCGCGCAAGCACGTCGAATACAAGGAAGGCAAGATCAAGTAGGTCTTGCCTGCCAGACAGCTAAATGGGCCGTATCACAGCGTTGATGCGGCCCTATTTCGTGTTGATTAGAAATATCTCGAAATAAAAATATGTGGGAAATCCTATGCGTAAGGGTTCCTGGCGCATTTTCAGGCAGTTGCGCTCTTCCCGTAGCCGCGCAATAGACTATGTGTTGCGACATGCAGACGCAGGTAGTCACTCTTCGAACAAGTACCGCAAGCGATGTCTCGGCCATCGACCGGCTTTTGTCGCAAAGCTATGCACGGCTGTTGAAGGCGGACTACCCGCCATCGGTGCAGGTGACGGCAATTCCGATCATCTCACGCGCCAACCCAAGCTTGATCAGCAGCGGCACGTATTATGTCGCCGTGACCCCCGAGGATGAGATCATCGGGGCGGGTGGTTGGACCCGGTCGATAAAGAAAGCAGAGATGGCCGATGTGCGCCATATCGTGACAGATTATCGCCATGTGCGGCGCGGCATCGCGCGGCGGATCATGATGGGCGTTATTTCCGAGGCGCGGCGCGCCGGGGTGACCCGGCTCGATTGTCTGGCGACGCGCACGGCGCAACCATTTTATGATGCGATGGGGTTCGACACCCTTGGCCAAATCACGGTGGGTCTGCGCCCCGGAATTGATTTTCCGACGATCCGGATGCAGCGAACGCTTTAAGCGCTACCCAAGCCGGGCCGCATCAGACAAATCGATCACAATCGCCATATCCCAGAACCGCGCAACTTCCTCTTCCATGGCCTGAGCGGCCTCTGCCGTGTCGGCGAGGATCCTTTCGACTCGAAAGCCAAAGCGCTCAAACCCGCTGCGTTCGCAATGGGATAGGATGACGGGGATTACATTCCGCTCCATCGCCGCGGCGGCCATTTGAGCGGCAAGCTGCGGCGTGTTTTCCGCGGGCGCCGTCACCCGGATGCCAAGGTACGAGTTGTCGGGTTTGCGTTTGGACCATAGCTGTGTCGACGGCGCGCGATGCGGGACGACCTGCGGCGGTGGCACGGGTTCAGTACTTCCGGTGGCCCCCATCAGAGTGTCGAGGTCCGCGGGCGCCGACGGGGTAATCCGCGACATGATGGATTTCCAGTCATCCTCTGGCGTCATCTGAGCCGTCCTTCGATAAGCTGAGCGGCAGCCCGCGTGCCACGCTCTGGCATTTCGGTCTCGGCCATGCGGGCCCTCATCTTATTGCCGCGGTCACTATCGAGCAGGCTGTGCACCTCGCGGTCGAGCACCATCAGCTCGTGCGGCAGAACAGTGACCGCAAGCCCGCGGTCTGAGGCGGCGCGGGCGCGGCGTTCCTGATCGTCCATGTAAGGCGCGATCTGCGGCATCAGGATCGACGGGACACCGTGGTACAGCACCTCGTGGAAGGCATTGTACCCCGCAGCGGAGATCACCAGATCGGCCGCCCGGCACAGCCGCAGCGCGTCACGTGTCGTGGCCACGCGCGTGTTCTGCCAGCCCTGCAGGCCCGCGGAGATCCGCGCGTTCGGCCAGGCGATGACCAGGTGCAGGCATCGTTCGCGGCGGTCGAGGGTGGCACATAGGCGCTGAATTTGCGGGGTGCGGTCGGCGGCGACACCGCCACCAAGGGCTGTAACGACCAACTCGTCGAACTCGATCTCCAGAGCCTTGGACAGCTGCGCGCGTGTCTCGCCAGTGTCGGCGGCACCCCCGTCTTGGACAACGGGGCCCACACGGTGGATGTGGTCGCCAAAGGTATAGTCGGTGTTCAATTCGGCAAACGCCTCCTGTGGCACGATCACCTGTGAGAACACCTTTTCACGGTCAAGTTGGGTTTGTCCGATCTGCCCGGGGCGCCACAGACCCCGGCGGATCCAGGTCGCATCCAGCCGTTTCTCGATCACCGTGCGAAAGATCGAATCAAAGACATATCCGCCATCAAAGACCAGATGATCACCGGGCAGGACGGTGCGGCGGTGGCGCAGGTAGTTGACGACATCATTGCCGAATTCTTCGGTGTGCTCGTGGCTGGCCGACACCAGCGGCACGGTGGGAAAGCCACGCTGGCGCAGCATCTCGACACAGCTTGGGAAGGCGAGGAAGGCCGCGCGGCCGGGCGAATCCATGGCGCGGGCAATCTGCGAACAGCGCTGGGCATGGCCCAGGCCGTTTCCGTTGGTGGGCACGAAGACCACGCGTGGGGCTGCGTCTGCGGTTGTGCGCGCTGCGGACCGTTCGAGACCCAGCGTTTCGGCCAGGCGCGTGACCGACTGATCGCGCAGCCAGGCGCTGGTTGTGCTGGTGCGCGCTATCTCGGTTCGGTTGGGCAGGACCGTTTGCTCGAGATAGGGGGGCAGGGCGCCGATCACCTGAGGCCCGCGCAGGGCCGGGGCGCCGGTGGCGGCGAAGGCGGCGGTTTCGGTGCAGTCCACGACCACTTTACCCGAGGCCATCATATCGAGCGCGAGCGCGGCCATCCGCTCCCCCGGGATGCCGTGACCGAAGAAGGCGGCGATATCGGCATGACCGGCCAGTGCTGACGGCGAGACCTCGGAATAAGCGAAGACCGAGAGACTGGTGTATTTCGAGGATTTGATTTGCTCTTTGTCGGCCCCGCTGCAGATCACGCTTGTCCGGAACCCGGCCATGTTGCTGACCGCTGCCAGCAAGGGCAGGGTTTGCGGGTCTTCCAGCGTCTCAGACGGCAGGTACATGAACAGACGCGGCAAGGCGTCTGACACAGGTGGGGTGCTGGGGTCAGAGGCCAGAAGCGGGGACATGGCTGACACAGACAAAGGTGCGGGCTGGGCCTGGGTCAGATCCACCACCACCGGTTCGCGCCCCAACGCGTAGGCCAGGCGTGACTGGGTGCCCAGTTGCGATTGGTGTGAGGCAAAGCGGCCGACCGCGGCCAGCACAGCGCCCTCGGCCATCGTATAGCCGCGCAGAGTTGTGATCGTGTCATCGGCAATATCTTCGGCACCGATGATCAGAACGCCCGAAATCTCCACATCTGCGACCGATACTAGAAATGGGGCGGCGTCGTAGATCTGCGTGCGCTCGCGCGTCTCTGGCAGGGTCGTGTCATCAATCCCAACGTCATAGCCATGGGCGGCCAGTTGCGTGGCAAACATCAGCCGCGCGTCATAGGCCCGGGCATCGCGCCGCCCCGCATCGATCAGGATCATGCGGCCCCCCGGGCTTCCATCCAAAGGGTGCTGGCCATCATGTCGTGAAAGGCGTCGGGGGCAAAACGCTGCAGGCTGTCCTGGGCGCGGATCACGTCGGCAGCGTAGCGTGCGGGGTCGGCGACATAGCCTTCGATGATCTGGTCCACATCGCCGGGCGCGGCGCCGATCACCGCGCCGCCAAAGGTCTCGGCGGTTTGCGGGTCAGAGATCACGATCTTGCCCGCTGCAACGCCCTCTGCCAGGACGCGGCCAAAGCTTTCTTGCCAAGTGGGACCGGTGAAATAGACCATGAAGTCGATCATCTCGAAATAGCGTTCGACATCAACGCCCTGAAACGGAAACATCGTCCAGTGCGGCCTATTTGACCCGTCGGGCATCAACATGTCTGCGCCAAGGAGCACATTGGCCTCAGCGGAGGCTGGAAAGCAGATGTCGAGCACATCGAGCGACGGAAACTTCTCAAACCCCGGGCGCGAATGCCGCCCACGCCGGTCGCGCGGGGTGTCGGTGGGAGGCTTGAGGTCGAAATCACAGATGTTGTGCCATGTCTGCGGCAGGACCGACCAGCGCATGTCAGGGTTTTGTGTTAGCCAGTCCATCACAGTGGCACGGTTATGCGCGGAAATTGGGGCCAGTGACTTCTGCAACGCCAGCGACGCGCCGTCGATGAGGTTCAGGCATTGGCGCACATCAAACCCCTCTGCGCCACCGGGGCGCAGCAGGTTTTCGTGTGTCACCACCACCAGATGCTTGGCGACGATCCGGGCGGCAAAGGCCGTATCGAACTTCAGGAAGGCGGGGTTGTGCAGGATGACCAGGTCGCCTGCGATCTGCGGGCTATCCCAGATCAAGGACAGGCCAAGACGATCCAGCGCCTTTTCCAGAATAGGCGCAACCTCGCGCCCCGGGAACATTGCCGACGATACGGCATGCACCCGCACCTCGCCCAACGTTGCGGCGACGGCAAGCTCCTGTGCCACCGCCGACGATGTGCCGCCGGGAAACCGGGGCTCAATCACGTATGAAATGCGGGGGCGGGTCATTCTGGCATCGCGACCGCCACGTCGATCAGTAGATCGACGTCAGGCTTTCCGCCAAGTCGGCATCGCGCGCGGCAATATCCTCGGTCGGCGCGGACAGGCACTGGATCAGTGCGCCCGAATCCACTTCGGTCACGAAATTGCGCAGCTCGCGGGCCAGCGGGTCACTGCCATCCATGAGCGCGGGGTTCACCTCAAGGTAGACGCGCAGCGCCCCGCAATCCTTGCTCATCACCAGGCGCTCAATCTCCAACAGGTCGTCCAGCGAGAAAGACGCATGGGCGGCAGAGTTGCCGGTCAGGAAGGCCAGCGCCGTGATGACGGCAACCAGACGTGGATTAGGCATGACAGAACCTCGTCACTCGGAACACGGGCCTCACAGGTGGTCGCCCCGCTGTAGACTGTTGAGCAACCGGTCGCGCAGGCGGTCGATCTCGGCTGTGGGCGAATCGATCACTGGCGGCGCATCGGTGCTGTTGGACAGGTACACCTCAAGCGTTCCGGCGGGCGGCTTGGGGCTGAACCCGGTGAAATCCCGCAACTCGGCACTCAGCGCATCGGCGAGTGTGCCAGCGGCGGTAATGTCGTCAGCATGGAAGAAACGGACCTGATCGCGGGTGATCGCAAAGCCCACGCGCTGCGATGCGGCAAGGGGCAGGCCGGTCGCCTCGGCCGCTTCGACATAGCCGTTGAATCGGTTTTCGGACATGGCGGCGGTGGCGGTCAGGATCACTTGGAACTCGCGTTCGAGCGCGAGGGCAAGGCCCCGTGGCGCCCAAACGTCACGCGATGGCGGCGCGGTCACATACTCCTGCGGCAGCGAGACGGGCAGGGACGGCGCGGCGAGCGCTTGCGGAAACAGCGCATCTGCAGGCAGGGCAGAACGACTGGCAAGCAGGGCGACAGGCACGCCATCGGCAGCGGACGGGGCCAGTTGCGGGATCGAGGCCGCCAGCGCCGCTGTCAGCGCGGGGATCTGTGCTTCGGTTTCTGGTGCGACTGCGGATAGCCCCGCGTCGGCAGGTGGCAAAGCGGTATCGCCAATCTCACCCAAAGCCGCGGATTCTACCGCTGTCGGTGTGCCAAGGGTTGGCGTTATGGCTGAAACACCGGGCTGGCCCGCATCGGATTGCGGTGCAGCGTTGCTTTCGCCGACAGCAATGGCAGCAGGCAACGTGGGCGCTTCGACCACGGGCTGCGGCGACAGGCTGGCAACGGTTGCCCCCGGCTCTTGCATCCGGGCGATCATCAGCATGCCAAGGCCTGCAATGATGCCAAACGCGAAGGCGCCGGCGACGTAACCTATGATCGCCACCCGGCGCGCGCGGCGCGGTGCGGCGAAGGGGTCTTCCTCCTCAAACCGCTTTGGCTGTGGCTCGGGCGCGTGAGGAACGGCTGGCGCGATAACGGGCGATGTATCCCGGGCACGCAGGCCGTCGGTCATCCATTCGGGCGGCGCATCCGTCAGCGCTGGGTCACCCTCTGGCGTGTTATCGGCAAGCGGCGGGCCCGCCCGGTCATTGGCGACCGGTTGCTGCGGTCCTTTGGCCGCAAGGATTTTGGCACGCCGAGCCCGCGCATCGGCCATGCGTTTGTCCCAGCTTATTGCTCCAAGAGCATCTTGAACTTCCGCGCGCTCACCCGCGGCGGTCGGCAGCTTTTTTGTCATGCCCCCACACACTTCGACCGAAGCCAGATTAAAGGCTAATCCACCCGGTCGATCCAAAGCCGGCGGGACGGTCAGGGCATCTTAGTCTTGGAAGTGATGGCCCCACGCCACGCGCCGATTACAGCACCAAACGCACAGTACCGCCCCGCGCCCCGCAACCACAAGCGGAAGGGCGCGAAATGGGACGTTTGGGCCATATTTTTGCCGAATGGCGTCGATCCTGTGGATAAAAGAGAAACAAACCGGCACGAAAAAGGGCCAGCGTTTCCACTGGCCCCTCCGGTTTGTCGTCAGATGGGTGTCAGGTCACTCGCGGTTACCCAGGAACTGAAGCAGGAACATGAACATGTTGATGAAGTTGATGTAGAGGCTGAGGGCGCCCATGATGGCGCTTTTATCCAGCCACTCTTGATCCATCGCGTGCGAGTGCTGCACGTATTCGTTCTTGATCCGCTGCGTGTCATAGGCGGTCAGTGCCGCGAAGATCACCAGGCCGATGATCGACACCGCAAAAGCAATCGCGGGTGAGCCCAGGAAGATGTTGATGATCGATGCCACGATCAGGCCGACAACGCCCATGATCAGGAACGCTCCCCAGCCTGAGATGTCTTTCTTCGTCGTGTAGCCCCAAAGACTGAGCGACGCGAAGGCGATCGACGTCACAAGGAACGTCTGCGCGATCGACAGACCAGTAAAGGCCGCGAAGATCCACGCAATCGACAGGCCCATCACGGCGGCGAAGACATAGAAGAAGGTCTGTGCACCTGCCGCGCTCAGGCGGTTGATGGCGGCACCGAAGGCGAACACCATGATCAGCGGCGCAAACATCGCGATCCAGCCCAGGATGTTGGGCGAAAGTGTCACGGGATCACGGAAGATGCTTAGCAACACTGGGCTAGTGCCCACAGCCCAGGACACACCGGCGGTGACCAGCATGCCCACCGACATGGTGCCGTACACCTTGCTCATATGGGCGCGAAGGCCCTCATCAATCGCGGCGGTCGGCTGGGCGACACCCTGGGTCCGAACCGTCTGATAGTCAGCCATGTTTAGCCTCCAAAAAAGGAACTCAGGAGGCGAGCCCACAACGGAACCCGCCCTTGCGCGTAGATATTGGCAAGGGCGGGCACGATTTCAAGGGATATCGAGGCTATCGGTAACTGTTTCTGTCGGGTTTCGGTTTACCGGCGCCAGTTGGCCGGGACATCCCACAGGGTGCGGCGCAGTTCGCTCTCGATCTCACCATCGGACAGGCCGATGTCCCGGCGCAGGTGCGGATCAAGCTGCGACAAGGCCCGGCGTTGCCGCGACATTGCCTCGGCATCGACCATGCGGGTCAGAAGGCTGGCCCGGCGTGCGTGGTGCGTGGAAAAGGCGCGTGACAGTGCAAACATCTTCTTATCCTTTCGATTTGGTGATCTATTCGATGGTTCAGATCAGTGATGTTGATTTATATGCGCCGATGTGGTTCATTTGTGAAACGAATGATTTTGACATAATCCATCACGAAAGTTGATATGCCCCGAAACCTCGACCTCACCGCGCTTCGCTCTTTCGTTGCCATTGCAGAAACCGGGGGCGTCACCCGCGCCGCAGGGTTTCTCAACCTCACGCAATCGGCGGTCTCGATGCAGTTGAAGCGGCTGGAAGAGGCGTTGGGCATGTCGCTGTTTGCACGCACCGGGCGCACGCTAGAGCTGACAACCGCGGGAGAGCAATTGCTAAGCTATGCGCGGCGGATGCTGGACCTCAATGATGAGGTTTATGCCAAGATGACGGAATGCGCCTATGTGGGTGAGATCACGTTGGGCGTGCCCCATGATATCGTGTATCCCGCGATCCCGCAGGTTTTGCAGCGCTTCAGCGCCGAATTCCCGCGGATGCGGGTTAATCTGGTGTCGAGCTATACGGCAAAGCTGCGAGAGATGTTTGCCCGCGGTGAGTGTCAGGTTGTTCTGGGGACCGAGGATTCGGTCGATGCGGGCGGGATCACGCTGGTGGAATTGCCGCTGAAATGGGTCGGCGCACCGGGTGGGTCGGCGTGGCGGCGCAGACCGCTGCGCCTGGCGTTTGAACAAAACTGCCGGTTCCGGGGCAGCGTTCAGCGTGCCATGGATGCGACGGGCATCCCCTGGGAAATGGCCATCGACACCGACAGCACGCGCGCGGTCGAAGCCACGGTCAGCGCCGATCTGGCGGTGACGGCCCTGATCGACACGACGCTGCCCCAACAGATGGAGTTCGTCTCACATGACGGCGCGCTGCCGGATTTGGCCAGCAAACAGATCAACCTTTATGTCGAGCGCTCATTCGCCGGCGCACCTCAGGACGCACTTGTCGATATGATCACTCACGCCTTCTGCTGCAACTTACGGCGTAACAACGACTTTCCCCGTCGCCTGACGGCTGCGGAGTAGCTCTAGCCCTTCTGCTGCACGGTTTAGGGGCAGGGTATGGCTAATGTGGGGGCGCAGGCCGCCCTCGTCGAACCAGGCAAACAGGGTGCGCAGGCTGTCGGTCAGGCTATCGGGTGCAAAGTTCAGGTATCCACCCCACCAGAAGCCGATCACCGTGACGTTCTTTACCAGCAGATGATTCGGTTTGATCTCGGGCACGGTGCCGCTGGCGAACCCGATCAGGAGAATGCGCCCATCAGGCCGTGTGGCGCTAAGCGCAGCGCGAAACAGGTCCCCACCGACCGGATCATAGACCACATCCGCGCCGCCAAGCTCTTTTACCGCGGCCTTTAGGTCATCGGTATCGCTGTCGATCAGGTGGTCTGCGCCCGCCTCTTGCGCCACGCGAAGTTTATCTGCACCGCGTGCGCAGGCGATGACCCTGGCGCCCATACGTTTGCCCAGTTCCACCGCGGTCAGGCCAACCCCGCCTGCTGCGCCAAGGACCAGAAGCGTCTCACCGGATTTCAGATGGGCCTTGTAGTCCAAGGCCAGATGGCTCGTGCCATAGGCGATCTGAAACGCCGCCGCTTGGTCAAATGTCATTGCATTCGGCAAAGGGACGCACCGGTTCGCCGGGGCCACGGCATACTCGGCCAGCCCGCCATGGCCCGTGAACGCCGCAACCCTTTCGCCTATGGCCAGGCCGTCAACATCTTCGCCCAACGCCTCAACTTCTCCCGCGATTTCCATGCCAAGGGTAAAAGGCGGCTCTGGCTGATCCTGGTATGTCCCTTTAACTAAAAGCAGATCGGCAAAGTTCAGGCCACAGGCGCGCACGCGCAGCCGCACCTCGCCCGCTTTGACCTCTGGCACTGGGATATCGACGGGGGCGGGACTCCGACTGTTCGATGCGATTTGAAACGCTTTCACTGAATTTCCCCGTGCGGACCTCCTTGGGTTCCGTGACGTTGTCACATAACGATTGTTCACGAAAAAGGGGTATTCCTTTGCAATTGATGCGGGAATGTGCGAAACACGCTCAGCGCGAACATTTTGTAGGGTTTCGCGCTATGGTAATTGCATCGAATGCGCCATCACTCTGGCCAGCCTCTACATCGTTGCATCGCTTTGCCCGAAAGGGCTACACGCATGGCCAAAAGGATAGGTTGTGCAACCTACGCGAGATCGCGGATACACGTATAAATAGAGTGCGGAGGCAATAGTTGTCATGAAACATCCCGTCGACGTCCATGTCGGCAAGCGCGTGCGCCACCGTCGGTGGATGGTCGGTATGACCCAGCAACAGCTCGCCGAGAAGGTTGGAATCAAGTTCCAGCAAATCCAGAAATATGAAACCGGCATGAACCGCGTCAGCGCGTCCCGTCTTTGGGATATCGCCGACGTGTTGGGCGTGCCGGTGTCGTTTTTTTTCGAAGGCCTGTCTGAAGATGTGAACGCGGATGGAAACGTGTCCGCTGTTCCCACCGATTTGATGGCCGATAAAGAAGCGCTTGAGCTTGTGCGCTCATACTACGCCATCCCAGAGGCGCAGCGCCGTCGCCTGTTCGACCTGGCGCGTGCGCTAAGCGATGCGGGCTAGCCTTCGGGCTTGACGCGCCCTTGGGGCGTGCTTAGGGCCGGGCCATGATGCGCCCGGTTCCCTCAACGACAGCAGACGATTTGCACCGTGTCGCAGGCCTCTTGGCAGACGCTGCACGTCATAAGACCCTTCGATACTTTCGCGAAGCCAACCAAGGCCTTGAAAGTAAGGGCACGACCTTTGATCCCGTAACTGTCGCTGACCGCGCCGCAGAGCAGGTGATGCGTGAGATTATTGGGCGCGAACGCCCAAACGATGCGATCGTCGGCGAAGAGTTCGAGGAAACGCCCGGAACGTCCGGGTTCACCTGGATCCTAGATCCAATCGATGGCACACGCGGCTACATCGCGGGGACACCGACCTGGGGCACGTTGATCGCACTCAGCGATGCGGACGGCCCGATCCTTGGGGTGATTGACCAGCCCTATATCGGCGAACGGTTTGTCGGTGGACTGGGACAGGCGCAGATGAACGGGCCGTTTGGTCCCAAAGCCCTCCGCTCGCGCAAGACGGCGGCGCTTAGCGAGGCGGTCCTGTTCACGACTTTCCCAGAGGTTGGCACACCGAACGAGCGCGCAGGCTTTGAGCGGGTGGCAAGCCAAGTGAAGCTGACGCGCTTCGGCATGGACTGCTACGCTTATGCGCTGGTCGCTGCGGGCCAGATCGATCTGGTGATCGAGGCAGGGCTTTATCCCTACGACATCTGCGCCCCCATCGCGGTGATCGAGGCCGCAGGCGGGGTGGTAACGGATTGGGCGGGTGGCCCGGCCCATGCGGGTGGGCGTGTCATCGCGGCGGCAAATGCGGATGTGCATGCCGCGGCGCTTGAGCTTTTGATCCACTCCTTCTAATTCAGTTTAATGTCTCCGGCCACGACGTTGATAAAAAATGCGGATGCTATCCAGACAATGGATGCAAGCCGCCGGGAACTGATGGGCGCGGATATCCTGCTCCAAGACGGTGTGATCGCCGATATCGGCCCTGATCTCACCGCGCCGAATGCACAGATCGTGTGTGCCCAGGGCGCGATCGTGACGCCCGGCCTGATCAACACCCATCACCACCTCTACCAGTCGCTCACCCGCGCTGTGCCTGCCGCCCAGGACGCGCTGCTGTTTGGCTGGTTGAAGACGCTCTACCCGATCTGGGCGCGGTTTGGACCGGAAGAAATGTTTGTCTCGACGCAGCTCGGGTTGGCCGAGCTTGCCCTCTCGGGATGCACGCTCAGCGCCGATCACCTTTACCTGTACCCCAACGGTGCCCGCCTGGACGACACGATTGCCGCGGCGGGCGAGGTGGGGCTGCGCTTCCACCCCACGCGCGGGTCCATGAGTATTGGCGAAAGTGCCGGTGGCCTGCCGCCCGACAGCCTGGTGGAGTGTGAGGCAGATATTCTGAACGACACGATTCGGGTGATCGACGCCTTCCACGACCCCGCCCCTGGCGCGATGGTACAAGTGGGCGTGGCCCCGTGTTCACCGTTCTCTGTCAGCCGCGGGTTGATGCGTGATGCGGCTCTTTTGACGCGCGATAAAGGCGTGCGGATGCACACCCACCTGGCCGAAAATGACGAGGATATTGCTTATTCTCAGGCACAATTCGGCTGCCGCCCTGGGCAATATGCGGAAGACTTGGGCTGGACGGGCCCGGATGTGTGGCATGCGCATTGCGTGAAACTCGATGTGTACGAGATTGATTTGTTTGCGCAATCACGTACTGGTGTTGCCCATTGCCCCTGTTCCAATTGCAGGCTCGGCTCGGGTATCGCGCCGCTGCGCGAAATGCGGGATGCGGGCGTGCCAGTGGGGCTGGGCGTCGATGGATCAGCCTCGAACGACGCGGGCAACCTGATGGCCGAGGCGCGGATGGCGATGCTGCTTCAGCGCGTGGTCCATGGCGCCAACGCGATGAGTGCGCGGGAAGCGCTTGAGACGGCGACGAGGGGTGGCGCCGAGGTGCTGGGGCGGACGGATGTGGGCCAGATCGCGCCGGGCTATCGTGCGGATCTGGCTATCTGGGATGTGTCGGGGATAGACGCTTCAGGCAGTTGGGACGAGCTTGCGCTACTTTTGGCGGGCCCCCAGCGGGTGCGAGACCTATTCGTCGAAGGGCGGCAGGTGGTGCGGGACGGTCAGTTGACGACCCTGGATGTGCGCGCGCTGGTAGAGCGGGCCGATGGTTTGGTGAAAAGGCTGATGACCGGGGCCTAGGTCTCTCGCACCACCTCTTTTCCGTCCACCCATACAGCACGCACGGCGCGGTCATCCCCCATCATGATCGTGGGAAATACTGCTTCCCAAAGGGTGTTGGCCCGGGCCGAAGCCTGCGCGATTGCGGGGGTAGAGCCCAGATCAAGCACTACCAAATCGGCCTCTGAGCCCGCCGCCAGCGTCCCCACCCGGTCCGCCATGTGCAACGCCCGCGCCGATCCTTCAGTGGCCAGCCACAACAACTCGGCCGGGTGCAGCGCGCGTCCCCGAAGCTGCGCCACCTCATAGGCCACAGCCATCGTGCGCAACATCGAAAACGACGATCCGCCGCCGGTATCGGTGGCCAGACCCACGCGCTGGCCGGCGGCGGTCAGGCCGTCCATGTCAAACAGGCCCGACCCGATGAAGGTATTCGATGTCGGGCAGTGAATCAGCGTCGCATCCACCTCACGCAGGCGCGCCCGCTCGCGGTCGGTCAGGTGGATAGCATGCCCATAAAGGCCGCGCGCGCCTAGCAGCCCGTGCGCCTCATAGGTGTCGAGGTAGTCGCGTGCGTCTGGGAACAACGCGCGCACCCAGTTGATTTCATCCACCTGCTCGCTCAGGTGCGTTTGCATCAGGCACGCGGGATGCTCGGCCCACAGGCTGCCAAGCGCAGACAGCTGCTCTGGCGTAGATGTGGGCGAAAAGCGGGGGGTGATGACGTATTCCGCCCGTCCGCGCCCGTGCCAGTGCTCCAGCAAGGTTTTGCTGTCGTCATAGGCCGATTGCGCGGTATCGCGCAGGCCCTCGGGCGCGTTTCGGTCCATGCAGGTTTTACCGGCGGCCATCCGCATTCCGCGGGCGTCAGCCGCCTCAAACAGCGCCGTCACGCTGGCAGGGTGGATCGTGCAATAGCTGGCGACCGTCGTGGTGCCGTTGGCCAACACTAGGTCGAGATAGCGCGCGGATATTTCCGCAGCATAGTCCAGGTCTCCAAATCGCATTTCTTCGGGGAAGGTATACGTGTTCAGCCAGTCGATCAGCCGCATGCCCCAGCTCGCGATGATTGCGGTCTGGGGATAATGCGCATGCGCATCCACGAACCCCGGCAGGATCAGCGCGTCACCGTAGGCCACCTCATCCGCGCCGGGATGCGCTGCGCGCACCGCGTCGACCGGCCCGGCGCCCAGGATCCGCCCATCGGCTATCGCAACCGCGCCATGGGCGTTGTGGCGGGCCGCGTCTGGCCCGGCCTCGAACGGGTTGGCGTCGAACTGCAGAACCTGGCCTGTAAGAAGGGTTACCCCGGACATCGCGCACCTTTCGCTTCGCGCCACCCTAGGGCGTTGCAGAAGTGCGGTAAATTGCGTCTGGCCCTCTGTTTTCCGTAAGGTCCTTCGCCTATGGTCGCGCCAAATCCACCCCGGGATTGAACCATGGCCGACACCGCAGACATCGCCGACACCCCGCCCGAGCATGACTATGCCCTCAGCAATGAGGTTGTGGGCGCCGTGCACCTGGCCGTGGCAACCGGCGATCAGGCGCGACTGCGCGATCTGCTGGATCCCCTGCACGCGGCCGATATCGCAGACCTGTTGGAGCAGGTGCCAACGGGCGAGCGGCGCGAAATCATGCTTCTTGCGTCCGATGTGGTGGATGGCGAGGTTCTGTCAGAGCTTGATGAAAGCCTGCGCGAAGAGGTGATTGCCTTCCTTCCGCAAGAAGCCTTGGGTGAGGCGGTGCGGGATCTGGAAAGCGATGATGTCGTTGACCTGATCGAAGACCTCGAAGCGCCGCAGCAAGAAGCGCTTCTGGATGCGCTGGACGACGCGGATCGCGTCGCGGTTGAACAGGCGCTGCGGTATCCCGAGTATTCCGCCGGTCGTCTGATGCAGCGCGAGGTCGTGACCGCGCCCGAACACTGGAATGTCGGCAACACGATCGACTTCCTGCGCGCCAACGATGATCTGCCAGAGCAATTCTATCACGTGATCCTCGTCGATCCGCGGCACAAGCCGACCGGCTATGTGACGCTGGGCAAGCTGATGGGATCGCGGCGCGAGGTGGCGCTGGCGGATATTCTGGAGCCTTCGTTCCGCACGGTGCCCATCAGCCAGGATGAGGGCGAGGTGGCCTATGCGTTCAACCAATACCATTTGATCTCGGCCCCCGTGGTGGACGAGGCAGGGCGCCTGGCCGGTGTCATCACCATTGATGACGCGATGGCGGTTCTGGATGAAGAGCATGAAGAAGACATCTTGCGCCTCGCCGGGGTGGGCGAGGGGCGGTTGTCGGACAGTTGGGTCGACACGACGAAGCGACGTTTTCCGTGGCTGGCGGTGAACCTTGTGACGGCGATCCTGGCCTCGCTGGTGATCGCGCAGTTCGATGCTGCCATTGCGCAGATCGTCGCCTTGGCTGTGTTGATGCCGATCGTCGCCTCGATGGGCGGAAACGCTGGCACGCAAAGCTTGACCGTCGCGGTGCGCGCCATCGCGACCAAGGACCTTACCGGCGAAAACGTCTGGCGCGTGATCCGGCGTGAGACGCTGGTGGGGCTGGCCAACGGGCTGATCTTTGCGGTGGTGATGGGGATTGTGGGGGTTGTTTGGTTCGGGATGCCGATGCTGGGCGTGGTGATCGGCGTGGCGATGGTGGTGAACCTTGTGGTCGCCGGTCTGGCCGGTATCGGGATTCCCGTGGTGCTGGAGCGTCTGGGCGTCGACCCCGCACTGGCCTCTGGCGCGTTTGTGACGACTGTGACCGACGTGGTGGGCTTCTTTGCCTTCCTCGGACTTGCGGTGGTCGTCCTGCTGTGAGCCTGGCCGCGGCCAAAGTGGCGGCGCGCAAGGCCGCGTTTGCGCGGCGAAAGGCAGTACACAGGACCGGGTTGGATGCGGCGGCTCAGGCGCGTCTCGGCGCTTATCTGGCGCAGTGGCCCGGCGCGGCGCTGTCGGGCTACATGCCGATCCTGTCCGAGGTTGATCCGCTGCCGGTGATGTCCACCTGGCACGGGGATGTGGGGGTCCCGGTCATCGTTGGCAAAGGCCTGCCGCTGACATTTCGGAAATGGACTGCCGAGACACCAATGGTCGAGGGGGCATTTGGCGCCATGGTGCCGGAAGTTGGGCCAGAGGTTGTGCCGAGGGTGCTGATCGTCCCACTGGTGGCCTTTGACGAGGACGGGTATCGCCTGGGCTATGGCGGCGGTTTCTATGACCGCACGCTGGCGCAGTTGCGCGCGTCGGGCGCGGTCACAGCGATCGGCTTTGGCTATGCCGCGCAAAAGGCTGAAACGCTGCCGCGTGAGACCACGGACCAGCGGCTGGATGCCATTGTAACCGACGCTGGCGTGCAAACCTTCGACGGGCCGTAGGCGCGAAGCCGCTTGCCCTTGCGCCGTCCGCGCCCTACGGCTTGGGCCATGAAACTTCTCTATCTTGGCGATGTGATGGGACGGGCAGGGCGGACGGCTATGGCCGAGCAACTGCCGCGCCTGCGCGACGCTTGGGCGCTCGATTTCGTGGTGGTGAACGGCGAAAACGCGACCTCGGGCCACGGGTTGTCGGGCCCGCATGCCGCCGCGCTGTTTGAGGCGGGCGCCGACGTCGTGACGCTGGGCGATCATGCGTTCGATCAAAAGGACATGATGCAGGTCATCGCCACCGAGCCGCGCATCCTGCGTCCAATAAACTTTGCCAAGGAAGCGCCGGGAAAGGGCGCGCGCGTGTTCGAGGCCAAGGGCGGGCAACGCGTATTGGTGGCGCAAATCCTGGGTCAAGTGTTCATGAAGCGCCCGTTCGATGATCCGTTCTCCGCCATCGAACCGATCCTCAAAAGCTTCCCCCGCGGTGGACAGGTGCATGCCAGCCTGATCGACATGCATTGCGAGGCCACCTCTGAAAAGATGGCGATGGGCCATTTCTGCGACGGGCGCGCAAGCATCGTGGTGGGCAGCCACACCCATGTTCCCACGGCGGATGCGATGATCCTGCCCGGCGGCACCGCCTACCTGACCGACGCAGGCATGTGCGGCGACTATAATTCCGTCATCGGAATGCAGAAGGATGAGCCGATGCGCCGGTTCATAACAGGCATGCCGAAGGGCCGGTTTCAGCCGGCGACCGGGGCGGGTAGCATCGCGGGCTTCTTTGTTGAGACCGACGATCGGACCGGCGCGGCCACCCGCGCTGTGGCGGTGCGGCAAGGGGGACTTTTGCCACCGGCGGCGCCATGACCCGGATTGGCGAGTTCGCTTTTCTGGTCGGTCTTCTGGCCCTGTTCGGGGCGATGTGGGGCGCGACACAGCCCCTCGGCAAGATCGCGGTCAGCGAAGGGTACCGCGCGCCGGGGCTGGTGTTCTCACAACTGATGATCGGCGCAGTCATTTTGCTTACTGTGAACGGCCTGCGGGGCCAGGGTTTGCCCTGGGGGCGCGATCACCTGCGGGTGTACGCGGTTCTGGCCCTCATCGGGACGATCTTGCCCAACACCGCATCATATGAGGCGATCCGCCATTTGCCTTCAGGGCTGGTGTCGATCCTGCTGTCGATGGTCCCGCTCTTTGCCTTTCCCATCGCGCTCTTGCTGGCCGTGGATCACTTCAGCTTCCGCCGTCTTCTGGGGCTGGTGTGCGGGCTGGCGGGTGTTTTTTTGATCGTCCTCCCCGAGGCGAGCCTGCCGAACCCCGCGATGATCCTGTTTGTCCCGCTCGCCCTGATCGCCCCGCTGTTCTACGCGTTCGAGGGCAACTACGTGGCCCGCTGGGGCATCGCCGGCCTCGATCCGGTGCAAGCGCTTTGCGGCGCGTCCATTGTGGGCGCGGTGATTGCCTTCCCCTTTGCTGTGCTAACGGGGTCGTTCATCGACCCGCGCGGTCCCTGGGGCGCGCCAGATCTGGCGATTGTGGCATCGGCTGTGCTGCATGCGGGTGCCTATACCGGCTATGTCTGGATGGTGGGCCGCACAGGGCCAGTTTTTGCGGTGCAGGTCAGCTACCTGGTGACTGGCTTTGGCGTGCTTTGGGCCATGATATTCCTGGACGAAAGCTATTCCGGCTGGGTTTGGGCGGCAATGGCCCTGATGTTTGTGGGAATGTTTCTGGTTCAGCCCCGCCGCGACACCTCGCTTGCCCCAGCACCTGCGACGGGCGATGATACCCGCTGACCCGGGCAAGACGGCACGTCTATGACATTGATTTCATTCGGACCGATGACCGGCGCCTTTGTGACGCTGGGGGTCGTGGCGCTGATGTTCGTGATGTTCGTGCGCGAACGCTACCCGGCCGAGGTGATTGCCATCGGCGGCGCCGCGCTGATGCTGGCGCTGGGGGTTTTGCCCTATGAGGCAGCCCTTGACGTGCTGTCAAACCCCGCGCCGTGGACGATTGCCGCGATGTTCATCGTTATGGGCGCACTCGTGCGCACCGGAGCGCTCGATTGGTTTACAGCCAAGGCCGAGGCGCAGGCCGCCACCCGCCCGATCCTGGCCATCGGCGCGCTCATGGGGTTTGTGGTCGTGGCTTCGGCCATTGTGTCAAACACGCCCGTGGTGGTGGTGATGATCCCGGTTTTCGTGCAACTCGCCCGCCGTTTGGGTCGCCCCGCCTCAAAACTTCTGATCCCGCTCAGCTACGCTGCGATCCTTGGCGGCACGCTGACGCTTATCGGGACATCCACAAACCTCCTCGTCGATGGGGTCGCACGCGCCAATGGTCTGGCCGCGTTTACGATCTTTGAGGTCACGCCGTTGGCCGTGGTTTTGGTCGCATGGGGCATGATCTACCTGCGTTTCATTGCGCCCAAACTGCTCCCCGAACGCGACAGCATGGCCGACCTGCTGTCTGCCCGCGCCAAGATGAAATTCTTCACCGAGGTCGCGGTCCCCGAAGACAGCCCGCTTATTGGCGAAGAGGTCACCCGGATCGACCTCTTCCGCCGCGACGGGGTGCGCCTGATCGATGTGCTGCGCGGCGATGCCTCGCTTCGGCGTAACCTCGATGGTGTAACGCTGGAAGCCGGCGACCGCGTGGTCTTGCGCACCGCCATGACCGAATTGCTGGGTCTGCAACAGAACAAAGCCCTGCGCATGGTCGAGAAACTTAGCCAGGTGCAGACCACCACAGTTGAGGTGCTGATCACGCCAGGCGCCAAGATGGTCGGACGCTCGCTGGGATCGCTGCGATTGCGGCGGCGCTACGGCGTCTATCCGCTGGCGGTGCACCGCAGCAATCAGAACATCGGCCGCCAGCTCGACGATCTGATCGTGCGCGTTGGCGATACCCTGCTGCTAGAGGGCGCGCCAGCAGACATTCGCCGTCTCGCTCAGGACATGGAGCTGGTCGACGTTGCCCAACCCTCCGCCCGGGCCTATCGCCGCCGTCATGTGCCCATCGCCATCGGCGCGCTCTTGGCGATTGTTCTCTTGGCGGCATTCGACGTCGCGCCGATCCTGGCGCTTGCGGTGTTCGCCGTGGCGCTGGTGCTGATCACCCGCTGCATCGACGCCGACGAGGCGTTCGGCTTCGTCGACGGGCGGCTGCTGTCGCTGATCTTTGCGATGCTGGCGGTCGGTGCCGCGCTCGAGGCATCCGGTGCCGTGGCCTTGATTGTTGAAGCCATCGCGCCTGCACTGACGAGCTTGCCGCCATTCCTGATCATCTGGGCAGTGTACCTGTTGACCTCGGTCCTGACGGAACTCGTGTCAAACAACGCTGTGGCCGTCGTGGTCACCCCGATTGCCATCGGGCTGGCAAGTGCGCTGGGCATCGACCCGCGCCCCCTCGTGGTGGCTGTGATGGTGGCCGCATCAGCCAGCTTTGCGACCCCGATTGGCTATCAGACCAACATGCTGGTATATGGGCCGGGGGGCTACAAATTCACCGATTTCATGAAGGTTGGCATCCCGCTGAACCTGAGCGTAGGTATCCTCGCCTCTGCCATGATCCCGCTGATCTGGCCGCTTTAGAGGGCCTCTAGCACCTCGTCCGAGACTTCGAAATTGGCGGTCACGCGCTGGATGTCGTCGTCGTCTTCAAGCACTTCGATCAGCCGCATCAACTTCTGCGCGCCGTCCAGATCCAGCTCGGTCGTCGTCGTGGGTTTCCAGATCAGCTTGGTGCTGTCGCTTTCGCCCAATTCCGCTTCCAGTGCGGTCGACACCTCGTTCAGATCGGTATCGGCGCAATAAACGATATGCCCGTCATCCGCGCTTTCCACATCCTCGGCGCCCGCTTCGATCGCCGCCATCATCACCGTATCTTCATCACCCACATCGGCGGGATAGGTGATCTCACCCTTCCGCTCGAACATAAAGCTTACAGACCCGGTCTCGCCCAGGTTGCCGCCATGTTTGCCAAAGGTCGAGCGTACGGTAGAGGCGGTGCGGTTGCGGTTGTCGGTCATCGCCTCGACGATCACAGCCACGCCGCCGGGGCCATAACCCTCATACCGGATCTCTTCATATTCCTCGCCATCGCCTGCCTGCGATTTCTTGATCGCGCGTTCGATTACGTCTTTGGGGACAGAGTTTGACTTGGCTTCTTTCACGGCAAGCCGCAGCCGAGGGTTCTTATCGGGATCGGGGTCACCCATTTTGGCGGCGACGGTGATTTCCTTGGACAGTTTGGAAAACAGCTTCGACCGCGCGGCGTCCTGGCGCCCTTTGCGATGCTGGATGTTTGCCCATTTTGAATGGCCGGCCATGGTCCCCTCCGAAGCAGAAACTCAGATGTCAGCGGTCTATACGAAGCCGGCGGCCTGTGGGCAACACCATGCGGGCATGGGCGTCTGACAGCACGCGGCGGGACTGTGAGTAATTTTGCCAAGATGAATGCCATCCGCCTTCATCTTGGTCCAAATACTCTCGCCGAAGGCGGATTTGGTGTTCGGGGTTGAGGGTGGGGCCCGCTCTGTCATTATGGCGCGCGCACGACGTGCGACAGAAAGCAGGCATATGACCACAGATCAGGCCATTCTCTTCGCACTTTTTGCGATCGTCTTTGGCATGATGCTGTGGGGTCGGTTTCGCTATGACATCGTGGCCTTTTCTGCGCTGTTGATCGGGGTTGTGGTGGGCGTTGTGCCCGCGAACGATGCTTTTGCGGGGTTTGGGCACCCCGCGACGCTGGTGGTGGCGCTGGTACTGGTGGTCTCTGCCGGGCTGGTCCGATCAGGCGCCGTGTTCTTGATCACGCGCACCCTGGTCGACAGCACGCGCAGCTTGGGCACCCATATCGCGATCATGGGGGGTGTCGGTGGTGTCTTGTCGGCGTTCATGAACAACGTCGCTGCACTGGCCCTGCTGATGCCGGTGGATGTACAGACCGCACGCAAAGCGGGGCGGATACCCGGGCTGTCGCTGATGCCCTTGTCGTTTGCCACGATCCTGGGCGGGATGGTCACGCTGATCGGAACGCCGCCCAACATCATCATCGCCACCATTCGTGAAGACCAACTGGGCGAGGCCTTTCGCATGTTCGACTTCGCCCCCGTGGGCGGGGTGACGGCGTTGGCGGGGCTGGCATTCGTCGCGCTGATCGGCTGGCGTCTGATCCCGGATGTGGGGGGCGCGGATGCGGGCGGTGATCCTTTGGCGGAGATCGCACAATACATTGCCGAACTGACGGTGCCCGAGGGCTCCAAGCTGATCGGGCAGCGGGTGGAAGACCTCTATGAAGTGGCCGAAAAGAATGATGTCGCCATCCTGGGGCTGGTGCGCGATGGCAAGCGCCGGTTCGGGACGGCGCGCAATGCGCGGCTTACTGCGGGCGATGCGCTGGTGCTGGAGGCCAAGCCAGAGGCGCTGGATGAGTTTCGGGCCGCGCTGTCTTTGGATTTCGCCGAGACAACGCGCAAAGATCAGCTGGATGCCGCGGGCGACGGGCTGACGCTGGTTGAAATTGTGGTGCCTGAGACCGCGCGCATTTCGGGCAAGACCGCGCAGGCGGTGGGGCTGGCGTGGCGCCAGCGGACGGTTCTTATGGGAATTGCCCGGCGTGGTCGGCGGATCACCAGCCAGGTGCGCAAGACGGTGATCCAGCCGGGGGACATCTTGTTGCTGCTCGCCCCGCGCGAGTCCGCGGGTGATGTGGTGGAATGGCTGGGCGGCCTGCCCCTTGCCGAGCGTGGTTTGGCGGTGACCGAGTATCAGAAGGTCTGGCTCGCGATTGCGATCTTTGCCGGGGCTGTAGCTGCGGCAGCGCTGGGCCTGATCTATCTGCCGATCGCGCTGGGGATCGTTGTGGTTGCCTATGTGCTGACCAAGATCCTGCCGTTGCAAGAGCTGTACACCCACATCGAGTGGCCGGTCGTCGTGCTTTTGGGCTCGATGATCCCGCTGGGTGCTGCGCTGGATGCTTCGGGGGGGACGCAGCTGATTGCCGGGGCGTTGGTTGGGCTGACCGACGGGTGGCCGGCCTGGGCGGTGCTGACCGCGTTGATGGTGGTAACGATGACCTTGTCGGATGTGTTGAACAACACGGCGACGGCAATTGTGGCCGCACCTGTGGGCATCCAGATGGCGCAGACTTTGGGGGTGAACCCAGATCCGTTCCTGATGGCGGTCGCGGTGGCGGCGTCCTGTGCGTTTCTGACGCCGATTGGGCATAAGAATAACACCCTCATCCTGGGCCCCGGTGGGTATGGGTTCGGCGACTATTGGCGAATGGGTCTGCCGCTCGAGATCCTGGTGGTTGCAGTCTCGATTCCGGCGATCCTCGTGGTTTGGCCACTCTAGGCCGGTCAGGCGGGGCGCAGGGCCGCCCGAGCGGCCTCACGGATTGCGCGGTTCAGATCGGCGAGCGCGCCGCGACCGACGCGCGCGGATATCCAGTAGAGCGCGGTATCGAGCGGAGCTTTGGGCGCGAGCGTGACCAGGCGACCCGCCGCGACATGGTCGGCTACCAAGGCTTCGGGGTTCATGCCCCAGCCAAGCCCGAGCAAGGCGGCCTCTACAAAAGCAGTGGACGAGGGCAAGAGATGCGCGGGCAGGCGCACGCGACGACCGGTAAGCTCGGCGGCCCAGTCCGTTTGCAGCCGGTCCTTTTCGCTGAAAACAAGGGCAGGGGCCTCTGACAGCGCCGCAGGCGTCAGCCCGTCCGGGAACCACCTCGCCGCAAACTCCGGCGTGGCGACCGCAAGATAGCGCAGCTTGCCAAGGGGTAGGGTATCGCATCCCTGCACTGGGCCGGGATGTCCGGTGATGGCGGCGATCACTTTACCTTCGCGAAGCAGGTTGGCGGAGTGGTCTTGGTCCACAATCTCAACCTCAAAGAGGAAATCGTCGGTCGCCACCAGGGCGGGCAGGATCCAGGTGGCGAGGCTGTCGGCGTTGACCGCGATACGCAGCGCCGTGCGCGGACCATGCCGGTCGCCCAGATCGCGGGCGAGCTGGCGATCCAAGAGCGCGATCTCTTCATAGTGGCGGTAAAGGCGCTGGCCCGTCTCGGTCGCGCGGCAGGGCGTTTCGCGCACGATCAGCACCGCACCTGCCTGATCCTCCAACGCGCGGATGCGTTGCGAGATCGCCGATTGGGTAAGGCTCAGATCATGGGCCGCCGCCTCGAAACTGCCGGTGCGCAGGACGGCAGCGAGGGCGTGAAGCTGCGTGGTGGAGAACATAAGCTGTCCTAATGCAGTGTAAGAGTTATGAATTTGCATCCCGGGACCGAGCCTGTCAAATCCGCGACCACACAAGGACTATTCCGCATGACACTCGCCTTTTCCGCCGGATTTGCCCTGGGCCTCAGCCTGATCCTCGCCATCGGCGCGCAGAATGCCTTTGTCCTGCGCCAGGGGATCCGGCGCGAGCATGTGTTTGCGGTCTGCCTGACCTGCGCGCTGTCAGATACGCTGCTGATCGCGGTAGGCGTGACGGGTTTCGGCTGGATCGTCAGCACCGCGCCCTGGATTGCTCCCCTGATGACCTGGGGCGGGGCGGCATTCCTGGCGGTCTACGGCGCCATGAGCTTTTGGCGCGCGGCCACGCAGGTCGAGGCGCTGGCCGCGGCCACAACCAAGGCAGGGTCGCTGCGTGCCACACTGGTCAGCCTTTTGGCGCTGACCTTTCTGAACCCGCATGTCTATCTCGACACCGTGGTGCTGCTTGGCTCGGTTTCGACGCAATACGGCGGGGCGCGGCTGGCCTTTGGGACCGGCGCGGCCACGTCGAGCTTCGTGTTCTTCTTTGCGCTGGGCTATGGCGCGCGCCTGCTCGCCCCGCTCTTTGCCCGGCCCATGGCGTGGCGGGTGCTGGATGTGATCATTGGTGTCGTGATGTGGTCCATCGCCTTGAAGCTGGTTCTCACTTGAAGGTGCCTGCACTTTAAGGTCATCTCGCGCCCATGCCTTCCGCCGCAAACCGCCCCGTTGCCGGGATCCTGTGGATGCTTGTCACGGGCCTGTGCTTTGTAGCGCTCACGATCATCGTCAAACACGTGGGCAGCACGCTGCCCGCTGCGCAATCTGCGTTCTTGCGGTACCTCTTGGGCCTTGTCTTCCTGATCCCGATGATCCGCCCGATGATCGAGGCGCAGATGACCAAACGCCAGCTTTGGCTGTTCAGTGCGCGCGGCGCGGCGCATACGGTGGGGGTCACGCTATGGTTCTACGCGATGACCCAGATCACCATCGCCGAGGTTGTGGCGATGAACTACGTCAACCCAATCTACGTGACCCTCGGCGCTGCGCTGTTTCTGGGGGAACGGCTCGCCACCCGCCGGATCATCGCGATCTGCGTGGCCTTCGCGGGCGCGATTATCATCCTGCGCCCGGGCTTTCGGGAGCTTGGGCCGGGGCATCTGGCAATGGTCTTCACGGCAATTTTTCTGGGCGCATCATATCTCTTGGCCAAGCTGATGTCGGGTGAGGTGCGCCCCATCGTGGTGGTGGGAATGCTGTCGGTGACCGTCACCATCGGTTTGGCACCTCTTGCATGGGCGGTTTGGGTGCCGCCCACATGGGCCGACATCGGATGGCTGTTCCTCGTGGCGTGCTTCGCCACCGCCGGCCACTATACCATGACCCGCGCGTTTGAGGCGGCCCCGGTTGCGGTGACCCAGCCGGTGACGTTCTTACAGTTGGTCTGGGGCGTGCTTGCGGGGGCGGTCTTCTTTGCCGAGGCGATTGATATCTGGGTGGTGATCGGGGGCACGATTGTGATGGCCGCGGTCAGTTTTATTGCCTGGCGCGAGTACACGCTGAAGCGGGCCGAAGTGACGCCTGTGACCCATGCGACCAAGGTTTAATGGCGTCTAGCCCGTGGCCTTGCCCCGGGGATCCAACAGCTTGGTCAGCACGCTAGCCTTCGTGATTTCGCCCACAACCGCCCCACCACGCTCAACACCCACCGGGCGACCGGTCTGGCGGACAATCTCCATCACATCCTGGATTTCCGTATCTGGCGCTACCGTCCGCTCTGGCGGGGCGCTGACGGGCACCATCACGTCCTGTGCACACAGCACGCCCAGGGGGTTCATCTCGGACACAAAATCCGCGACATAGGCATTCGCGGGATCCGAGAAGATCTCGCGCGGTGTGCCGCATTGCACGATCCGCCCGCCCTCCATAATTGCGATCCGGTTGCCGATTTTGAACGCCTCGTCCAAGTCATGACTGACGAAGATGATCGTCCGCTTGAGGCGCTGCTGAAGGTCCAGCAACTCATCCTGCAGCCGGTTGCGGATCAGCGGGTCCAGCGCTGAAAAGGGCTCATCCATCAACAGGATCGGTGCCTCGGTGGCAAATGCGCGGGCCAGCCCCACGCGCTGCTGCATCCCGCCCGATAGCTCGCCCACCTTGCGATCCGACCAGTCGGCCAGACCCACCAGCGACAGCTGCTCATCCACCTTGGTCAGCCGCGCCTCACGGCTCATCCGCCCAAGCTCCAACCCCAGCCCGACATTGTCGCGCACCGTCCGCCACGGCAGCAGGCCGAACTGCTGGAACACCATTGCGATCCGGCTCAACCGCAGATCCCGCAGCGTGGTCTTCGACGCGTGGGTGACCGAGATCATGCCTGATCCATCATGCACCCGCACCTCGCCCCGCGCGACCGGGTTCAGCCCGTTGACCGCGCGCAGAAGCGTGGATTTGCCCGAGCCCGACAGACCCATGAGCACCAGGATCTCGCCCTCTGCGACCTCCAGCGAGCAATTGTGCACGCCCAGCACCTGACCGGTATCTTGTTGGATTTCCGCCCGTTCCTGGCCAGCATCCATCAGGGGCAGCGCGTCCTGCGGTTTGTCGCCGAAAACGATTGACACGTTGTCGAAAACAACCGCGCTCATCCCCGGTCGACCCGCAGCATCCGGTCAAGCATGATGGCCACAACCACAATGATGAACCCGCTCTCAAATCCAAGCGATGTGTTCACCTGATTGAGCGCCCGTACCACCGGCACCCCCAGCCCATCGGCCCCCACCAGCGCCGCGATCACCACCATCGACAGCGACAGCATGATCGTCTGATTCAGCCCGGCCATGATCTGCGGGAAGGCATAGGGTAGTTCGACCTTCCACAAAGTCTGCGACGGCGTTGCCCCAAAGGCCTGCGCAGCCTCTAGCAGCGGTTTGGGCGTCGACGTCACGCCGAGATGCGTCAGCCGAATCGGCGCAGGCAGAACGAAGATCACTGTAGCAATCAGCCCCGGCACCATTCCGATGCCAAAGAACACGATCGCCGGGATCAGGTACACAAAAGTCGGCAGAGTCTGCATAAGGTCAAGCACCGGCCGCATCGCGCGATAAAGCCTCGGCCTGTGCGCCGCTGCAATGCCAATGGGCACCCCGATGCCCATACAGACGACGCAGGCTGACAGCACCAGCGTCAGGCTTTCAGTCGTCTCTTCCCAGTAGTCCTGGTTGAGGATGAACAAAAACCCCAGCGCCACCAGCAGGCAGGTCTTCCACGACCGCTGCAGCACCCAGGTCAGGCCCACGAACACCGCGATGATAACCAGGGGGTGCGGCGTCTGCAGCACCCACAGGATCGCATCAATCAACGCCTCCATCGCATCTGACAGCCCGTCGAAGAACCACGCGCCGTTGATCTGCAGCCAGTCAAAGATGTCCGCGGCGGTGCGCCCGACCGGGATTTTTGTGTCGGTGAGCCAGTTCATAATGCGCGAGGCCTTTCTTGAGGGAGGGATCGACACCCTGACCAACCGGCCAGGATGCCAAGGGGCTTGATACTTACAGCCCCAACGCCCCCTTCACCGCCGCCATGGCATCGCCACCGTCCTTGGTGGTCACACCCGCAAGCCAGCCATCAAGCGTCCCCGGATTGGCCTGCAGCCAAGCAGTCGCCGCATCCGCCGGGTCTTCCCCATCATCCAGGATCGCGCCCATGATCTCATTCTCCATGGCCAGCGTGAACTCCAGGTTTTGCAGCAAGGCGCCCACGTTTGCGCATTCTTCCACGAATCCGGCAGTGGTATTGGTAAACACCGTTGCTCCACCAAGGTTCGGCCCGAACCAGTCATCGCCACCTTCCAGATAGGTCAGCTCGAAATTGGCGTTCATCGGATGCGGTTCCCACCCCAGAAACACCACCGGCTCGCCCCGGCGATCTGCGCGGGCGACCTGCGCCAGCATGCCTTGTTCCGAGCTTTCGACCACTTCGAACCCGTCAAGACCAAAGGCCCCATCCGCGATCATGTCCATGATCAGCCGGTTCCCATCGTTGCCCGGCTCGATGCCGTAGATCTTGCCCTCCAGCGCGTCCATCTGGCTGGCGATGGTGTCAAAGCTGGTGATCCCCAGATCCGCCGCCACCTTGTTCACCGCCAGCGTGTACTTCGCACCTTCAAGGTTCGCGCGCACCGTGTCCACGGTGCCAGCCTCGCGGTAGGGCGCAATGTCTGCCTCCATAGTGGGCATCCAGTTGCCCAGGAACACATCGATATCGCCATTGGCCATCGAGGTGTAGGTGACCGGCACACTCAGCACCTTGATGTCGGTGTCATAGCCCAGCGCCTCCAGCACCACGGTCGTGGCGGCGGTTGTCGCGGTGATGTCGGTCCAGCCAACGTCCGAGAATGTGATCGTTTCGCAATCGGCAAACGCGGCCCCAGCAGCCACGCTCAGAGCCAGTGCGGAAATCGTTGTTTTCATCATGATTGAGGTCTCCCTGTTTTTTGTTGATTGACGAGTCAATTAAAAACCCGATAGCGAGGTTCGAGACACCGGGAACAGACGTCCGATGCCCAAGCTTGGAATGGAACCTATCCGACGCGACGCGCTTGTAAAAGCAACGATCCATGAGATCGGGGCGGCAGGCACGCTCGACGTCACGGTCAGCCAGATTGCGCGGCGCGCTGGCGTGTCCAGCGCGCTGGCGCATCACTATTTCGGCGGCAAGGATCAGATTTTTCTGGCGGCCATGCGGGAAATCCTCCGCGAGTTCGGCGCCGAGGTGCGGGCCGCGCTCCGCACCGCCAAGGGTCCGCGGCAGCGGTTGCAGGCCATCGTCACTGCCAGCTTCGCCCCGTCCTGCTTCGATCAGCCGGTCATCTGCGCCTGGATGCGGTTCTATGCCCGCGCCCACGAGGATGCGGGTGCGCGCCGGCTCTTGGAGATCTACCAAGCCCGCCTTCGGTCCAATCTGACCCACGCCTTTCGCCCGATGAACGACCATCCAGAGGCCGCGGCCGAAACGCTGGCCGCCCTTATCGACGGGCTCTACCTGCGCGCGGCCCTGGGTGATGGCGCCGATCACGCCCGCGACACCGCGCTGGCCCTGGCGGACCGTCTGGCGGAGCTACACCCATGACCGCGCCCAACATCCTGATCTTCATGGTCGACCAGCTGAACGGCACGCTTTTCCCCGATGGCCCCACCGATTGGTTGCACACGCCCAACCTGCGCCGGCTGGCCGAGCGTTCGGTGCGCTTCGCCAATACCTACACCGCCTCGCCGCTCTGCGCGCCCGGTCGTGCAGGCTTCATGTCGGGCCAACTGCCCTCGCGCACCGGCGTCTATGACAACGCCGCCGAGTTCCGCAGCGACATCCCCACCTTCGCCCACCACCTGCGCCGGGCGGGATATCACACGTGCCTGTCGGGCAAGATGCATTTCGTAGGCCCCGACCAGTTGCACGGGTTTGAAGAGCGTCTGACAACCGATGTCTACCCCGCCGATTTCGGCTGGACTCCAGATTATCGCAAACCGGGCGAGCGGATCGACTGGTGGTATCACAACATGGGATCGGTGACAGGCGCCGGTGTGGCCGAGATCACCAACCAGCTCGAATATGACGACGAGGTCGCCCACCACGCCCGCGCCAAGGTCTACGACCTCGCCCGTGGCGGCGACCGCCCTTGGTGCCTGACCATCAGCTTCACCCACCCGCATGACCCATACGTCGCCCGGCGCAAATACTGGGATCTTTACGAAAACTGTGCCCACCTCGCACCAGCCGTGCCGGCCCTCGATTACGCCGACCACGACCCCCACGCGCAACGCATCTTCGATGCCAACGACTGGCGCAGCTTCACGATCACCGACAACCACATCGCCCACGCCCGCCGCGCCTATTTCGCCAATCTGAGCTACCTCGACGACAAGATCGGTGAGGTGATGGAGGCGCTGGAGACCACCCACCAAGAAGCCATCATCCTCTTTGTCTCGGACCACGGCGACATGCTGGGCGAGCGCGGCCTGTGGTTCAAGATGAGCTTCTATGAAGGCTCCGCCCGCGTGCCCCTGATGATTGCAGCGCCCGGGCTTGAACCCCAAACCATCACCGCCCCGGTCTCCACCTTAGATATCTGCCCCACGCTCTGCGACCTCGCAGGCGTCTCGATGAACGAGGTCATGCCCTGGACCGACGGCGAAAGCCTGGTCCCCACGGCCACCGGCACCGAGCGCACTGCCCCGGTGGCCATGGAATACGCCGCCGAAGCCTCCATCACTCCGCTCGTCGCTCTCCGCTATGGCAAATGGAAATACACCCGCTGCACCGCCGACCCCGACCAGCTCTTCGACCTCGACGCCGACCCGCATGAACGAACCAACCTCGCCACCGATCCCAAACACCAGGGCACCCTGACCACCTTACGCGCCAAATCGGGGGCTCGTTGGGACCTCGCAGGCTTCGACGCCGATGTCCGCGCCAGCCAGGCCCGTCGCCTCGTGGTCTACGACGCACTCCGCCAAGGAGGCTACTTCCCCTGGGACTATCAGCCCCTGCAACGCGCCTCGGAACGCTACATGCGCAACCACATGGACCTGAACGTCCTTGAAGAACGTCAGCGTTTCCCGAGGGGCGAATGACCCCTTCATCTTGGCACAAATATTCCCGCCGGAGGCATCCATGACCCTGATCGCACAACCCACCGCCAGCCACCATGTGAACGGCCGCTATCACGAGGATTCGGACGGCGCGGACCTGACCACCAGCTACCCGGCCACCGGAGACGTTATTGCGAAACTGCATGCCGCGACCCCCGCCGTGGTTGATGCCGCGCTCACCGCTGCTGACCGGGCCCGGGCCGATTGGGCCACCATGCCGGGTGTCGAACGCGGCCGCATCCTGCGTCGCGCCGCCGAGATTATCCGCAGCCAAAACCAAGCCCTGTCCGTCCTTGAAACCCGCGACACCGGCAAACCGTTGCAGGAAACGCTGGTCGCCGATGCGCTGAGCGGGGCCGAGGCGCTCGAATACTTCGGCAGCCTCGCCGCCGACCTCACCGGCGACCACATCACGCTTGGGGCTGACTGGGCCTATACCCGGCGCGAACCACTGGGTGTTTGCGTAGGCATAGGCGCCTGGAACTACCCCATTCAGATCGCCTGCTGGAAAGCCGCGCCCGCACTGGCCTGCGGCAACACAATGGTCTTCAAGCCTTCGGAGGAAACCCCGCTCTCCGCCCTGAAGCTCGCGGAAGTTCTGACCGAGGCGGGCCTGCCCTCCGGGGTTTTCAACGTGGTGCAAGGCCGGGGCGACGTTGGTGCCGCTCTGGTGGGCGACGACCGGGTCGCCAAGGTGTCTCTCACCGGGTCGGTTCCCACTGGGCGGCGGGTCTACGCAGCGGCGGCGGACGGCATGAAATC
>JBCBPV010000017.1:0-54745 GCA_039820585.1 Pseudomonadota bacterium | reverse complement strand
GGTGGGTTTGCGAGCGGCGGCGCAAAAGGCGGCGTGGGTGCCGTTCCAGGTGCGAAAGGTCTTGGGCGTGGCATCCTCGCCCACCAGATCGCCCAGAACCTCGCGCAGGTGTTCGGACCGCACGATGGAGCCGTCTTTGTAGGTGATCAGGTCCGCGCCGGGCAGATCGCGGCAATCGTCCAGCACGGCGGCCAGTCGGGTGCCCTGAAGCGTGGTCTCGACAATGCTGCCGCCTTTGCCGGGGAACCGCAGGATCAGCCCGCCGTCGTCCAGCCTGACATGCCGCGGCAACAGCGTGGTTGCGCCATGGGTGCCGTTCTGCGCGGCGTAATCGGGCGTGCCCACGCGCAGCGATGCGCGGTCGAGCAACGCCAGCACGGCCGCGACCGCGGTGTCGAACGTACCCGCCTCGCCTTGCAACCGGGCGGCGATCCAGCGGCGGATCGTGGGCAACGCGCGGCCGAACGGGGCAAGCCGGTCGAACTTGCGGGCCGCACGCTCTGCCGCCCAGTCGGGATGATAAAGGTACTGCTTGCGCCCGGCATCATCGCGCCCCGATGCCTGCAGGTGGCCATTGGCATGGGGCGACATCCAGACATCTTCATAGGCGGGCGGCACGGCCATGGCCCTGAGCCGGTCCACCTCCCCGGTGTCGGTGATGCGGGTGCCGTCGGGGGCGACATACGTAAATCCCCGGCCGCGCCGTTTGCGGGCGCAGCCGGGGTTTGTATCGGGATAGTAGCGCAGGCCCATCCGGGGCCCGGGCGCGTCAGGTTGCCGTCCGTGCGCCGCGCGGTCCGGCGATCAGCCAGATGAGGAAGCCCAGAAGCGGCAGCAGCAGGATCAGCAGAACCCAAAGCACCTTGCCGCCGGTCGAGGCCGACGACCCCACGATGCTGACGATCGCCCAAATATTCAGAACAAGCAGGATGAACCCGCCAATGCCATAAATCTCAACCATGTCATCGCTCCTTCAGATGGATTGCCGTTCAACGCGGACCGGCGGCCTTTGGTTCCCATCGCAACCGGGCGCATGGTTTTGCGGGAACCAATCGGCGTTGTCATCGTTGCACTGACAGAACGACCGCGCGTCGCCATGGCGCGCGTGACCGGACGCAGAAGGAGCACCGCATGACGTATTCCAAACACCCGCGCCTTGTCGCCGCCGCCGTGGCCGTTGCCGCCGCTGGCATGCTGGCCGGCCCTGCCACCGCGCAGGACGGCCAGTTCGCGGCACCACAGGATTTTTCGGCAATGGTTCAGGCCAAGCTGCCCGCGGTCGTGGGTATCCTCGCCACAGGTGCCGCCCCCGCGCCGGGGCAGGGCCCGCGCCCGCAATTGCCGCCGGGGTTCGAGGATTTCTTTGGTCGCCCCGCACCGGGCGGCCCGCCCCCCGGGCCACGGCAGGCGCTGGGATCGGGGTTCTTCATCTCTGACGACGGGTTCGTGGTGACGAATAACCACGTCATCGCCGGGGCGAATGACATCAAGGTCGTGATTGACGGCGATCGCCAGATGGCCGCCGATCTGGTGGGCACCGATCCCGCCACCGATATCGCGCTTCTCAAGGTGCGCGAGGTGTCGGACATGCCGTTCGTGGAATGGGGCGCGTCGCGGGACCTGGAGATCGGCGAATGGGTCGTGGCCATCGGCAATCCGTTCGGGCTGGGCGGTACGGTCACGGCCGGGATCGTGTCGGCGCAGTCGCGCAACATCAATTCCGGGCCTTACGACGATTTCATCCAGACCGATGCCGCGATCAACAGCGGCAATTCGGGTGGTCCGCTGTTCGATGCAGATGGCCGCGTGATCGGCGTGAACACTGCGATCTTTTCGCCCAGCGGCGGCAATGTCGGGATCGGTTTCGCGGTTCCCGCACATGTGGCCGCGCGCATTGTCGAGGATCTGAAAGATGACGGGCAGGTGGCCCGTGGTTGGCTGGGTGTGCAGATCCAGCCGGTGTCGGAGGATATTGCCGAGGCGCTGAATGTGCCGGACAAGCAAGGTGCGCTGATCAACGAGGTGACGGTGGGTGGCCCCGCCGACGAAGCGGGCGTGCAAGCGGGCGATGTGGTTTTGTCGGTGGATGGCACCGACATCACCGATCCGCGCGATCTGGTGTTTGCGGTGGCCGATCAGCCGATTGGCGAGGCCACCAGGCTGACGGTATGGCGCGACGGAGCGCGGCGGGAGATCGCCGTTACGATCGGGCGCCAGCCCGGTGGCCTGGTCGAGGCCGCGCAGCCCGGCCCCGAAAGTGACGAGAGCGAGCCGCGTCTGGGCGCCACGGTGGCCGATCTGTCGCCGGAGTTGCGCGCGCAACTGGGCGTGCCTTCGGACGTCAGCGGCCTTGCCGTGCTGGAGGTCGCGGCAGACAGCGCCGCCGCGCGCGCCGGTCTGGGCCGTGGCGACGTGATCGTCGAGGCGGGGGGCACCCCGGTCGACGCTGTCGCGGTGATTCAGGCGGCGTTGCAAGAGGCCGAAGAGACCGGGCGCCCGGCGCTGTTCCGGATTTATCGCAACGGCAGCTATCAGTTCGTGGCCGTGCCAGCGGACGACGGCGCCGACGGCTAACACGCCCTGAGGTTTCCCCTTTCCTGTGTCCCGTCCCCAATGCATGGGAAGGGGGTCGCCCCGCCGGTTTTGCAGAGCCGGCGGGGCTTTTTTGTGGGGGGGGTGTTTGCGCCCGGGCGATGATGCTGCGCGACGCTTCAACACTTGCTTGGAGTTCATGGCACCAGATGCGGCGTGGCGCCCACCAATTCAGCCCGAAGCATTGACCCCACTGCCGATTTCGATACTTCTTGCGTCTGTCAGGGGCGCCGAGAGGCTGAGATGCACCCTTTGAACCTGAACCGGGTAATGCCGGCGGAGGGAGGCACCATCAAACCTGGTCGGTTTGTCGCGTCTTTCCGTTTGAAGCCAAAAGGAAAGATCGCATGGAAGCCAATGCAGCCCTGGAAGCGTTGCGAAACCGATCGCCGCTTGTTCACTGCATAACAAACTACGTCGCCATGAACGTCGCGGCAAACGTGGTGTTGGCTGCGGGCGCGTCGCCGGCCATGATCCACGCGCCGGAAGAGGTTGCGGATTTTACCCCGATCGCAGGTGCGCTTACGGTCAATATCGGCACGCTGTCTGCCCCATGGCTCGACAGCATGAAGGCCGCCGCTGTTGCGGCAAACGCGGCCAAGGTGCCCTGGGTGCTCGACCCCGTCGCGCATTTTGCAACGCCATATCGTGCGCAGGCAGCGCGTGATCTTCTCGCGCTGAAACCCGCGATTGTCCGGGGAAATGCATCGGAAATCATCGCGCTTTCAGGCGAAGCGGGGTCTGGCAAAGGTGCCGACAGCGGCGATAGCGTGCGTGACGCACAAAGCTCGGCCCACGCCCTTGCTTTGAGCCATGACTGCGTCGTGGCGGTGTCGGGCCCTGTGGATTTCATCACCGACGGCAAACGGAGCGCCAGCATCACCGGGGGATCGGATCTTATGCCCAAAGTGACGGCTTTGGGGTGTTCGCTGACAGCTTTGGTCGGTGCTTATGCCGCCGTTGCCACCAGTTTCGACGCAGCCGTCGCGGCTTTTGTGCACTTTGCGGAAGCAGGTGCGCGGGCTGGCGCCGAAACGTCAGGGCCTGGCGGCTTCTCGGTGGCGTTTCTGGATGCTCTGTACGCGCTCCAACCCGGCGATCTCGATGAGATGCGTGTAAGATGGACCTGAACGCAGAGTGCCTTCGGCTGTATCTGGTGACGGACCCTGGCCTTTGCCCCGGCCCTGCGTTGCTTGAAACCGTTGCGGCGGCGGTTCGCGGTGGCGTCAGCTTTGTGCAGTTGCGCGACAAAGACGCCTCGACCCGACGCCGCGTTGAGGCCGCTCATGCGCTGAAGGGCGTCTTGGCGGGAACTGGCATTCCGCTGGTCGTCAACGACGATCTTGAGGCAGCGGTGGCCGCTGACGTCGATGGTGTGCACATCGGCCAAGAGGACGTTACCCCATCTGTCGCGCGCCAGCGTTTGGGACGTGACAAGATCATCGGCCTGTCTTGCGAAACGCCGGACCACGTTATGTCCGCGAGGGCGGAACCCGTTGACTACCTTGGCCTTGGGACCGTTTTTCGAACGGGGACCAAACCGGATCACAAGCCAACGATTGGCCTGTGTGGTTTGGCAGAGATGGCGGGTCTGGCGCAGGTGCCGGCCGTGGCCATCGGCGGATTGAAACGAGAGCATGCGGCCGCTGTTCTCACGACCGGATGCGACGGGATCGCGGTGGTTTCCGCAATTTGTGGTCACCCCGATCCGGAACGCGCGGCCAGAGACCTCAGACATGCCTTGGACAAATCAGCGGAGACATTGCCATGATCAGGAACGTTTTGACCATTGCCGGTTCCGACCCCTCTGGGGGTGCTGGTGTCCAAGCTGACCTAAAGGCTTTTGCTGCCAATGAGGTCTATGGATTGGCGGCAATCACCGCTCTGACGGCGCAGAATACCCAAGGCGTGAGCGGTGTCGAATTCGTCGCGCCGTCTTTCGTCAAGGCACAGATCGCCGCCGTTTTCGCCGACATCCGCATCGATGCGGTTAAGGTCGGCATGATCGCGACCGCAGAAATCGCGGTCGCGGTCGCCGAGGCTCTGTCGGACCACCAAGATATCCCAATCGTGCTTGACCCGGTGATGGTGGCCAAAGGTGGCGCGCCGTTGCTGCACGAAGATGCCATGGACGCCTTGCGCGTGTCCCTGGTGCCTTTGGCGACGGTGTTGACACCGAACCTGCCGGAAGCCGCACGTTTGCTCAATCGGCGGGAAGCCACCAACCGCGACGAGATGGCTGTTCATGCGCGCGACCTTGCGGATCTGGGCCCACGGGTCACGTTGTTGAAAGGCGGGCATCTTGATGGCGACGAAAGCCCCGATGTTCTGTGGGATGGAGAGAAGCTCTGCTGGTTTGAGGGTGCGCGCAGGGCCACCAGGAATACGCATGGCACCGGCTGTAGCCTGTCTTCG
Source organism: Pseudomonadota bacterium (assembly GCA_039820585.1). GTDB lineage: Bacteria > Pseudomonadota > Alphaproteobacteria > Rhodobacterales > Rhodobacteraceae > JBCBGF01. Next base: position 49,738 of record JBCBPV010000017.1, on the reverse strand, counting down.
GCAATTGCGGCGCAGCTTGCCAGGGATCTGACGCCACCAGAGGCCATTGCTGCGGCAAAGCGGTACGTCTCGGGCGCGATTGCTGCCGCGGATCTGCTGACAGTCGGCCAAGGTCACGGACCCATCCACCATTTCTACGATCTTTGGAAGGACAGAACATGAGCAAAGCGCTCAGCGAACAGACCGTCTTGGTTACAGGGGCAGGCCGAGGTTTGGGTGCCGCAATCGCGAGCGCGTTTGCGCGGGAAGGCGCGCGCGTGGTGATCAACTATCGCAAGAGCAAGGCCGCTGCCGACGCACTTGCGGCAAAATTGGGGGATCGCGCCGTTGCCTTGCAAGCCGATGTACAAGAGGCGGACGCAGTAAAACGGATGGTCACACAGGCCGAAGAGCAGGTGGGCCCCATCACGACCGTGGTTCATAACGCTTTGGCTGACTACAGTTTCAATGGGGATGCGCGCTCTACCATTGAAACACTGAGCGCCGCAGAAATGTTGTCGCAATACAGCACCGCAAATCTGGGGGCGCTCAATGTCATTCAGGCGACGACGCCGGCGATGGCAGACGCGGGCTTTGGGCGGGTCGTGATGATTGGGACGAACCTTTTTCAGAACCCTGTCGTGCCCTATCACGACTATACGTCTGCAAAGGGTGCTTTGCTTGCCCTTATGCGCACCATGGCGGCGGAGCTGGGGCCGAAAGGCATCACTGTCAACATGGTGTCTGGTGGTCTGCTCCGAACCACCGACGCAAGCGCTTCGACGCCCCCGGAGGTCTTTGACTACATCGCGGGCGTAACGCCCCTTCGGTCCGTGACGACACCTGAGGAGGCTGCGGATGCTGTTTTTTTTTTCGCAAGTCCCTGGGCGCGCGCCGTGACTGGCCAGAACCTGATTGTTGACGGAGGGTTGGTGTTCGGATGACCCTGACACCGCAACACGCAGTTGCCAGGGTGCCGCTGACGCGGGGAAATGCCGGGTCGGCAATACCCGCAGGTGGGCAAGGCGGCCTTATTCCGCAAAGCCGCCAACACACCCCTTAGGTTCTGGACTTACTTTACCTTCGGCACCGCTGCGTTCTCGCGCTGAACGCCACCTTCTGCGTCCGTTCCTTCTGCACCGCGCCTTTGGTCAGGGGTGGGCCGATACTCTCGGCCAAAGCGCGCCCTGTGCCAATCAGGCATGATCGGCAGCGGCGGTCGTATTGCATGGGAACACGCGCCGCACCCGCCGCGTTGTAACTGCGAACATTGCTAACACCGGAGCCGTACCATGAAACACCTCGCCCCCGCTTTCGCCCTTTGCCTGACCGCCACGCCCGTTGCCGCGCAGGACGGCACCGGATCAATTACCGGGACGCTGGATCTCGATCCGGCGCGATGGGTCGTCGCCAGTGCCGGGGACGGGCCGACCAGCGGGTGGAGCGAGGATGCCGCTGGCACGGATATTCGCCTTGTCGGCACGCCAGAGGCGCTGGGAGAAGGGGGGCCGGGCACGCTGACCATCGAGATGGATGTGCAGGCGGGCGCTATCGAGGCCCGGGCGCAGGACGTGCGGATCGAGCTGCAACGGGGCGACGGTACGCTGGTTGCGACGAGCGAAAACATCGATCTTTCGCTGACGGCGTTTCAGGCCGAGGGCGAAGACCTGGCGATTGCGGGCAACATCGTCGCCACGCTGACGCCGGATCCGACCGCAGATGTCGTCATCGACGCGGACGCCGCCGTTACGCTGGACGGGAACTTCCAGGCGACCATCCGCGACGCCGGGGGTGCGCCGACCGAGTAGCGCCCGCTGCATCCGACCTAGGCGGACAGCGTTTCGGTCGAGCAAAAGAACATCGCCTGGCTGATGGCCGACCTGACCTGATCCTCGTTATAGGGTTTCGAGATCAGGAAGGCCGGTTCCAGACCCTCGCCGGTCAGCAACCGTTCGGGGAACGCGGTGATGAAGATCACCGGACGCGCCCCATGGGCGGCCAGTACCCGCTGTGTGGCGTCGATGCCATTGGTGCCATCGGCCAGCGCGATGTCCGACAGGATCAGGTCGAACGGCTCGGCGGCCGCCAGCCGCACGGCGTCTGCTTCGGTCCGGGCGATGCCGGTGACGCGGTGGCCCATTTCGGCGGCGATGGTTTCCAGATCCATCGCGATGATCGGTTCATCTTCGATGATCAAGATGTTGCCGGTGTTGAACTGCGCCATCTCGCGGTAGGCGATGGAAATCAGGTCCGCTGCCTCATCGGCGGATATGCCCATGATCTGGCCCACCGCTTCGTTCGAGAAATCCTCGATCGTGTGCAGCAACAACGCCTCGCGGGTGTTGGAGGTCAGCTGGGCGAGGTGGGCATGGGCCCGCGCGGCGAGGCCCGTGTCATCGGCCGTGCCAGCTGTATCGACGGGCGTGCCGCTCGACGCCCAGATCAGATGAAAGGTGCGAAACAGCGCAACATCGGGCGCAAGTGTTGTGTCGTAGGTGCTGGTATCGGCCAGGATCGCCTCAAGTGTGGCGACGGCATAAAAGTCGCCGGTTTCGCGGCTGCCAGTCAGCGCGCGGGCATAGCGGCGCAGATATGGCAGGTTGTCGCCAATGTCGTTGGTGATCTGTGAATTGGTGTTGGTCATGGGGCGCCCCTGAAAAAATTGGTGATCGATGGAACCAAACGCGCTTTGGGGTGTTACGGTTCCACTGTTGTGTGATAAAATTGCGTGCCGACGACGAAAGGCTGTTATGCCCAAAGGACGAAAAAAGGCTGTCGATGAGCAGATAGACAGCAATCTGAAACGCGCCTTCGATGCGTTGGCGCAAGAGCCTTTGCCCGATCGGTTCACGTCGCTGTTGCAGCAACTGAAGGAGCGGGAGGATCAGTCGGACGCAGAACCCGACGACGCGACGGGCGAAACGCCGCGGGACGCGTGACGATCATGCGTCTGGCGGGTCGTTGATTTCGGCCAGCTTGCCGCGATAGTCATCGTAGTCGCTTGCCCCGGCCAGTCCGCGCACGGACGTGGCCATCAACGTCAGCCCCGAAGACAATACCCGGACGGTGCGGGCGGCGGGCGCTTTTTCCAGATCCGCCTCTTCGCTTATCGCGAGTTTTCGGATTTCATGCGCGAGCTCTTCGGTGGCGTTCGCAAGATCGCCCAGCATTTCCGGTGAGGCAGTTGCCTGCTCGGCCGAAATCGCGAGGGCCGTGATGTGTTCCAGCTGGGATTTCTGCGGTCCGCTGGCATCGCCTGTATTGTTCGAGACAAGCCGTGCGGCCTTGGCGGCAAGGTCGGCGGCGTCTGTCAGGCGTTGGTCTGTGGTTTTGGGTCCGGATAACACGGGTAGGCCTCCTGAAAATGGATAGGACTGTGGCTAACGCGTGGTCGGATGCTCTGGTTCCGCAGGGGCGATGTTTTTTCATATCGGCGGGAACTTCCGGCGCAGACAGCCGTTTTCTTCCATCACGTATGACAGCCGAGGGGCGCGATGACCTGGGACGATATACAGAAGTACTGGCCCGACTTGCGGGACCGACTGCGTGCAGACCACCCCGATCTGTCGGCGGACGAACTGGAAAGGACGCCAGAGGGCCGCCGCCAGCTGTTGCAGTTGATCGAGGCAAAATACGGCACGTCGAAACCAATTGCGGATGACACGGTCGAGGGGATCTTGGGCAACAAAGAGAATGGTCATGCCGACAACAGCGACCACTGAATCGGCGCATAGCGACCTGTTTCGCGAGTTGGCGCTTGGCAAGGTGTCGATGCTGTCGGTGTCAGGCAGCGATCTGGCAGCCGAGCCGATGATCCACCATGTCGACGCGGACAAAGCGCAGCTGTCCTACCTGACCCGGCGCGGCGCGGCGTTGGCCAAGGCGGTGGGGCGGGGTCAATCGGCTGATGTCACCTTCATGTCGCTTGGAACGGGGTTTTTCACAAGTTTGCAGGGGCATATCGCGCCCGGCGGTGACCGGCATGCAATCGAAATGCTGTGGGCCCCGGCGATGGAGCAATCCTTTCCGCTTGGTCCCGATGATCCCGATATCCGACTGCTGCAGTTTGCGCCCCATAAAGCGGCGCTATGGGCGACCGTTCAGGACGTGCCGCAACCATCGCCCCTGCCCGAGAGCATCGCGGCTGCCCCCGGCGCAGAGGTGCCGCGCATGTGCGTGCACTGTGTTGTCCCGTTTGAGCGCAGTCACCACATCGAGAGGTTTAACAGGAGGGAGACCCATGAAAATCACAGAGATGATCGGACGCACCGCCCGCAGGCGCGGCGCGCGTGAGGAGATCGGCACATGTATTGATGTGCTGATTGATACCAAGACGAATGCGGTCCTGTACGCGCTCGTTGAACTGGGTGTATCGCGGGGCCGCGCGTTGGCGATTGTGGCGCGCGACCGGATCGCCGTAGAGGATGGTGCGCTGGTTCTGGGGCTGACCGATGACGATCTTGACCGGGCCCAGCGTCTTGACACCTCTGCGCCCGAGGGGCCGATTGATCTGACGACGATGCCCCCTGTGGTGATCGGGCCTTTCGGGTATACGGTTGCGCCAACGATGGCCGGGGCGCTGATCAACGCAATGACGGGCAACGACCGCGCAGAGCGGCCTGCTGTCGACAGTGTGTCACCGACATGGCACTGGTTTGAGAACCTGCACGGTTTGCCGGTTTTTGATGAGACAGGGCTGTTGGGGCATCTTGATACCATCGTTGTGAACCCGGCATCGTTCGACTGCATGACCCTGACGGCCCGGACCGACCGAGGTGAATTGCTGAGCTTTGCCTTCGACAAGATCCGCCATGTCAGCCGGGGCGAGCAAAGCATTGTTCTGGAGCTTGCGAAGATCCCGCCATACTCATTGGAGAAGCTGGAACAGGAGATCGCGGATCGTTCGTGAAAGGTGGGTTCACAGCCTGGCGGCTCTTGAGTTGTTTCGCCAGAGCGCCGGCGCTAGCGTTCGCCCATGAGCGACATGCACACCTCTGATCGCACGCAGGTCCGGTACCGGGTGACCGGAATGGATTGCGCCAAGGATGCCGCGCAGATAGAGCGCGCGGCCCAGACCGCCGGGATCGCACCAGACGCGGTGAAGGTATCCGCCGCCACGCATATCATGACACTGGAGGTAGCCGAGGCGTCATTGCCCGACATCGAACAGGCTGTCGCAACGACGGGCTATGGCTTCGATCGCATCGACGGTGCGGGGGATCCGCAGGGCGGTGCAGCGCATCAGGATCCGGCCTATCGGAGCGCGCTTTGGATCGTCGTGATCCTGAATGTCGGCTATGGCCTGATCGAGATGGCCGGCGGATTTCTTGCCGGGTCACAGGCGCTCAAGGCCGATGCGCTGGATTTCATTGGTGATGGCCTCATCACGTTTCTTGGCCTTCTTGCCATTGGCTGGGGTCTGATGTGGCGCGCGCGATCCGCCCTGATCCAGGGCGTGTTTCTTGGCGTCCTTGGCCTTGGTGTGTTGGTGTCGACGCTGTGGAGGGCGTTCACCCAGACCATGCCGGATGCCGGCCTGATGGGGTTGTTTGGCATCATCGCGCTGGTGGTCAATGTTCTGGCCGTTTTGCCGCTGATGCGGTTCCGCAAAGGTGATGCGAACATGCGCGCGGTATGGCTGTTTTCCCGCAACGACGCCATCGGCAATGCGGCGGTTGTCGTTGCGGCGGGTCTGGTTGCGTGGCTTGGCAGCGCGTGGCCCGACCTGATCGTTGCTTTGGGTATTGCCGGGCTGTTTCTGCATTCGTCGTGGTCGATCATCCGCGATGCACAGGCCGATCTGAAAACCGCCGCTTAGCGTGCTCTGCACCCGGTTGTGAGCAACAGGTCCGGTTTACAACGTCAACCATTGGCGGGTGGGATCCAAGCGTTCGCCCACCTCATCCGCCCAGGCGGACCGGTCATCAAGCAGGCTTGGGTCACGCTTGGCGAAGGCAGTGCACAGGACCGCCAGCATATCGGGTGTGTCGGCCAGCATCTCGACGATCCACCAGCGTTGCCATTCCTTCGCAAGCGACCAGGTGTGATCCTCGATCCGGCAATCCGGCAGGCGGTAGTGAAAGGCGGGCCGGCCCTTGGTATTGGTCTGTTTGGGAAACAACGTGTCGAAGGTTGCGGGATCGGCATGCTTGTAGATCGGCAACAGGTCGAGCGCGTGATTGCGGCTGTTGCAATGGGTGGCGTAAAGCGTGCGCACGGTTTCGAAATCAGGCGAGGGGCCCGCCTCGACCAGGCCCTGCAGGAAGGCGCGGGGCCAGGGGTTCACGAAGGGCATCAAGCGCCGGGTCATGTCGATGGGCATCAGCTGGCGCAGCCAATCCTCGATCAGCGCAAAGGCCAGGACCGTGTTCTGCGTATAAGGGTGGTCGGTCGCGATCACCTCGACATTGAAGTGCACGCCGAAGCCCAATAGCGCGCCGTCATCGGTACCGGTCGCGTGCGCCTGGCGCAGCGCCTCGCGGAACGCATCGAGGCGCATGAGACCACGATGATCCAGCGGTTCCGTCACGATTTCGATGGGGATCAGACCGCGCGCGGCGTCCAGCCCGGCATCGACAAGGGGATTGCCGCCGTGCTTGCGCAAGGCGGTATCGAGCACGATCTTGACGGTGCCGATGCTGGTGTCTTTCACGGTTACGCAATGTGGGCCATCGCGCACGATCCGCCCGCCAAGGTGGCGCGCTGCAAGGGTGGCTGTCACTTCTTCGGTCAGGCCACCGAACTCAATTTCGACGCCGACCTTGCGGGGATCTCCCTGGGGTGTTTCCGGACGGGGGAGGGGTTGAAACCGGGTGTCTTCGACGACCTGGGGCATGTGTCTGCAGTCTCCTGTTTGTGGGTTGGCGGCGGCTCTGCCTGGGCCAGCCAGGCGCGCAGCCCGCGTTCAAGATGCTCGGGGTTTTCGATGAAGAGCAGATGACCACCCGCCATCAGGTGGCCCTGCGCATTGGGGGTCGCGCGCAGAACGCGCAGTTGGTGGGCCGCGGGCACAATCGGGTCGGAGCGGCCGATGAAGGCCAGTATGGGTTTGTCGATATGGGCCAGTGCGGTCTTGAGATCGGCGCGCAGCACCCAGTGCGTGCAGGCCAGGATCGCCATTGGGTCGCACGCCAACAGGTGATTGCGCCAGGCGCCGGCGTTTGGCAGGTCGGCGCGCCCTGCAGCAGCAGACAGAACGCCCAGGCGAAACAGTGTCGGGGTTGATAGCCATGAGCGCCAAAGCGCCAGAAACGCTGATCGGCCCACCAGAGGGTTCGACACCAGCGCGGCGCGCAGATCCAGCTTTCGGTCGCGGTGGCCGCTGGTCAGACCGCCGACAAGAACGATGCTGTGGACGACATCGGGGTGGCGGCGCGCCAGCGCCAGACCGATCATGCCGCCGGTGGAATGCCCGACAATCACCGCCGGGCGCGACCCGAAGGCGCGGCGCAGCCTGGCCGCCATGTCATCGAACCACGCGCCCGACTGCAATGCGGCCGCCACGTCTGCTTCGGTGTCGCCGGGGGTGTGGCCGGGAAGCTGCAGCGACAGCGTATTCTCCGCCCGGCGCCCCAGTCGCCGCCGCATGGGGGACCAGATGCACGCGGGCTCGAACAGGCCGGGCAGGAACACCATGGGCTGTGGACTGGCATGATGTGTCACGGTCAGCTCGCCTTTCGGCATCCATCGTCTTTCAGCGGGTCATGGCCCCAATTCATCAGCGAAAAGCGCCATTTGCTGTGTTCGACATCGGTGTCGGGGCCGCCCTGGGTGCAATGGCGCTTGATGTAGCCCACGACGGTTGCCATGTGATCCCATTGATCGTCGCTCAGGTCGTCTTTCCGGGTGCGTTTGATCTCGACGATCCTGGCACCGGATTTCCGCCCGGTCGATGTGCTGTCGCCGGTATCTCCGACCGATTTGCTGTCATCGGTATCAAGCCAGTTTTCCAGCTCTGGCGGGCTCATGTTCACGAGATCGCGCCATTCGTCCCAGATCTGATCGCGGGATTTGGAAGAGCTCATGGGTCGTATCCTTCGGGCGTGTCGGTTTTGCAGGCTGTAACTGGCCTTCCCTGTCAACGCATCCACCCCGCATCCGGTTGCGTCTAGCAGGCAAAAAATGTTGGGAACCGGGGTGGCGGCGCTGTCGTTGGCCCGTAGTTTTGAATAGGATCTTTCACCATGGACCAGTTCGCCCAGCACCCGCTTGCCCACGCCCCGGCGCCGTCCCGGGCGGCGGTGTTCCTGGATTTCGACGGCGTGCTTGTCGATCTGGCCCCCACGCCAGACGCGATCGACGTGCCCGGTGGTCTGCCCGATCTGCTGGCGCGGCTGGGCCGGGCGACCGGCGGTGCCACGGCGATCGTGACGGGGCGGGCGGTGGCGGATATCCGGTCTTACCTGCCCGGCGTCACCGGCTGGCTTGCAGGGTGTCATGGCGGCGAGCGCGCGCGCCCCGGCCAGTCGGATCAGCCGCATCCGCTGACCGGAACAGGGGCGGTGACGGAGGTGCAGCGTGCGGTGACAGCGCTGGCGTCTTTCGGCGATGCGGTCGTGACCGAGACAAAGCCGCTTGGTGCGGTCGTCCACTATCGCCGCGCGCCGGAATTGCAGGACGCGCTGGAGCGTGCCGCCCAGGCGATTGCGGCGGCGCATTCGGGGTTTGAATGTCACCCCGCCAAGATGGCGTTCGAGCTGCGGCCACGCGACGTTGGCAAGGATCGGGTGGTGGCGGAGTGGATGGGTGAGGCCCCGTTTGTGGGGCGGTGTCCGATCTATTTCGGCGATGACCTGACCGACGAGCCCGCGATGGACTGGGTTCAGAAGACCGGCGGCATTGCCGTCAAGGTGGGCGAGGGCGACACGGTCGCGACGCATCGGGTGGCCGATCCCGCGGGCGTGCTGGCGGCGCTGGAGGCTTGGGTCGGACAGGCTTAGGGTTTGGGCCGCAAAAGCCGGTGTCTGTTTTGCCCAGTGACGCTGGAACGCCCTAGAACAGCTGCATCACGCCCCACACGGCGGCGAGGAGGACCATCATGCCGGGGATCAGGTAGCGCTTGGGAATATCGAGATGTGCGATGCGTTCGCCCACGAACTGCGCCAGGATCGCCAGACCGAAGTAGCGCAGCCCGCGCGACAGGGCGATGGCGGCAATGAAGGACAGGAAACTGCCCTGCGCCGCGCCCGCGCCGAGGGTCGCAAGCTGCATCGGCGCCGGTGAGAAGGACACCAGAAACACGCTCCAGAACAGACCATCCGCGCCGAGGTCGGCGGTGATGGTTTCGAACTGTTCGGCCAGACCCAGCGCTTGCAGGGCAGGGCGCACGATGGGATCGACGGCCCAAAATCCCACGGCGAAAAACAGCGCCGCACCGATCAGGCACCCGATCCAGATCGCCACGGCGATGGTGAACGCGCGGGCCGGGTGCCCCACCATGAGCGGTGCGACCACGGTCTCCAGCGGCACGGGCACCACGGTGCTTTCGGCAAAGGACAGGGCGGCCAGACCGGTGCGATGGCGCGACAGGCGGCTGATCCAGTCATTGTCGTGGTCATGCTGTTGCTGTTGCTCTTGCGCGGTCTCTGACATTGGTGTCACCCCTGTTGTCGTTGTGCCGCCTTGGCCGGGGCCAGCGCGGCGATACGGGCGGCCGGGATGCGGACGAGCGCCGTGTCAGTTGGGCCGATGCGGGTGGCGCTGGTGGTGATGAGCGCGCCCCAGAACGCGCCGATATTGGTGGCGACGGCGGCGGCAAGGATGCCTTCGTAGCCGAAGGTCAGCACGCCCAGCCAGGCGAAGGGAATGTAGATCAGACCGATCCGTGACAGGCTGAGCCCCATGGCCCAGGCGGCGCGCGAGCGCCCGGTCATCGCGGCGTTGGCGGCCACGGCAAGACCGTATCCCGCAAGGCTCCAGCCGACGAAGCGCAGGTAGGCGGCGGTGTATTCGGCGGGGGCGTCGGCGGCTGTCATCAGGCGGGCCAATGGATCGGCGAAACCCACCAGAAGTGTGGCCAGCGCAATGCCGTAGGCCAGGGTGAACAGCGTGGCTGCACGCATGGCGGCGCGGGCGCGGTCTTCATCACCGGCGCCCCAGGCCTGTCCCACGACCGGGCCGAGGCCCGAGGCGAGCGCGAAGAACGGCACCAATGCGATGGCCTGGATGCGGCTGGCCGCGCCGAAGCCCGCGACGGCGGTATCGCCCACGGTGGCCACGGCGGCGGTGACGATGGCCATTCCGGCGGGGTTGATCGCCCGGCTGGCCGCGGCAGGCAGCGCCACGCCAAGCATTTCGCGCACCGATCGGGTAAAGCCCTCGAACGGCCGGGTGCCGATCGAGACCATGCCCCGCCGCAATGCAAGGAAGATCACCAGCGCCACGGCCATGGCCCGCGCGATCAGCGTTGCCAGTCCGGCGCCCGCCATGCCCATTTCGGGCAGCGGGCCGTATCCGAAGATCAAAGCGGGCGTCAGGGCGATGTTCAACACCGCGGTGATCACCATGATGATGGCCGCAGTCACCCCGTCGCCCGCCGCGCGAAACGCCGCGTTCAGGATCATGGTCAGCACCAGGATCGGAAAGCTGGCGATCCAATAGGGCAGGTAGGCCAGAATGTTGTCGAGCACGACGCCCCTGGCCCCAAGGAGCGAGAACAGCCACGGCGCCAGCGCCCAAAGCGCCAGGGCGATCCCCAGCCCGATCCCGGTGCCCAGGATGCAGGCGTGCAGCGCCAGGCAGGCGACCTTGCGGTCGGTTTCGGTGCGGCCGCGGGCCTGGGACAGCGCGGTGTTGGCCCCTGCCGACAGGCCCACGGAAAAGGCGCTGACCGCGACGATGACGGGATAGACAAAGCCCACCGCCGTCAGTTCCGAGGTACCGGCGCGCGCCAGAAAGAACGCATCGGCCAGCCCCACGGCCAGCACGCTGAGAATGCCCACGGACATCGGTGCGCTCAGCCGTGCAAGCTGGCGCGCGACGGGGCCATCGTTGAGATCGGATTTGGCGTGGCTCATGCGGGGACGGGGCGGGCCGTTCTGAGGATCATGGTCGGTCTGCTTTCCTGGTCTTTGGTGCTGCGCGCTGCCTGCAGCTGGAACCCAACGCCATTTCCGCGCGTTTCGTTCCCCAGTGCAATTTTCAGGAGGTCGCTTCCGTGGCGGACCGTGATGACAAGCCGATGCCGGGCTGGCGGATGGCGCAAGTGGCCACCACGCTGCGGCGTGCCTTTGGCGATGTGCCGCGGCGGGACCCGCAGGGCGACGCGTTCCAGCGCCTGCTCGATCAGCTGCGCGACAGGCCGGAGCGGACATGAATGGCCCGCCCGCCGGATCCCCGCGACGAGTTGCTCGACCATCTTCCGGCGCTTCGGGCCTTTGCGATTTCGCTGGCGCGCAACACCGCGCGGGCCGACGATCTGGTACAGGACACGGTTGAAAAGGCATGGCGGCATATCGGGCGGTTCGAGGCGGGTTCGAACATGCGGGCGTGGTTGTTCACGATCCTTCGCAACACGTTTTATTCAGAGCGGCGCAAGGCGCGGCGGGAAACGCCGGATACCGATGGCGAGGCGACCCGGGGCCTGGCCGAGAAACCGGCGCATGACGGGCACCTTGCACTCACCGATTTCAAGTCGGCGTTCGCGCAACTGTCCGACGAACAGCGCGAGGTTCTGATCCTCGTCGGCGCACAGGGCTTCAGCTATGAAGAGGCGGCGCGGACCTGCGGGGTGGCTGTCGGCACGGTGAAAAGCCGGGCCAACCGTGCACGTATTCGGCTGGCGCGGTTGATGGACCTGGATGCGGAACCTAGTGTTGTCGCAACCGACAAAGTGACCGCGGCGGTCGTCAACGGCCAGACGAGGATTTGGTGAGCAAAACGCAAGACCAGCAGGCAGATCCGACGCATACCTCTGAACGAATGTCGCTGACGATGCGGATTGCGGCGATGTTGACCCTGGCGTTGCTGCCGCTTGGGCTGATCGCGGTGTTTCAGTCGCTGCAGGCGATAGAGACGGCGCGCGACACGTATCGCGAAAGCCTGAGTGCCCAGACCTTTCGCGCGGCTTCGCCGGAAGGCGGCGCGATCGTGAACGCCTTTGGCATGGCGCGCGGGTTGGCAGATGCGCTTCCATCGCTGATCGACGCCCCCGAAGACTGCGTGGCTGCGATGCGGCGGACCGTTTTTGACCATGACCGGGTGACATTCGCAGGTTTCGTCGATTTGGCGCAGCAGTCGGAGTGCAACAGCGATGGCGTCGCATATGATTTTTCTGACAATCCAGAAAACGATCGCGTGTTTGCAGCGCAAGAACGGGACGTGACTTTTAACCCGTCCGGCGCGGCAACAGACACAGCTGTGGTCATCGTGAGCCAGCCGGTCCTCGATGAACGCGGCACCTTTCTTGGTTTCGTATCATTGTCGTTTCCATCAATCCCCCTGATCGAGGCGCGCGCCCGGGCCGGGGTCGATGAAGCCGTTACGTTGGTGACGTTCAATGACACCGGCGCAATCCTGACGGCCGACATGCCGCGCGACCGGGTGGACGCCGTGTTGCCCGCCACGATCGACCTTGCCGACCTTGTCGGCCGGGGGCAGCAACTGTTTGCGGGACGCAGCAACGATGGAACAGAGCGCGACTTCGCCGTTGTGCCCATCGTCCCCGGCAAGGTCTATGCCCTTGGAAGCTGGGAAGCGGCCCGGCCATTCGGGCAGGGCGGCATGTTCGTGGCCAGTTCGGTCGTCTTTCCTATGCTGATGTGGCTTGCCAGTCTTGTGGTGTCGATCCTGGCGTTGCGGCGGCTTGTGATCCTGCCGGTGCGAACCCTGCGGATGCGGATGCGCAGTTTTGCGGATGGGCGCAGTCTGGCGTCGGTCGGTCTGACGCGGTCGGCCCCGCGCGAGCTGCGCGAGATCGGCGATTCGTTTGAACGGATGGCCTTCAAGATTACGCGCGACGAGGCCGATCTGGAGGACAAGGTACACGAGCGCGAGGTTCTGCTGCGCGAGGTGCATCACCGGGTGAAGAACAACCTTCAACTGATGTCGTCGATCATCAACATGCAGATCCGCCAAAGCCGCACGGACGAGGCCGAGGATGCGCTGCGCCGTGTGCAGGGTCGGTTGGCAAGTCTGGCGAAGTTTCACCAGGATCTCTACGAGACGTCGTCATTATCGCAATTGCGGGCCGATCAGTTGTTGGAGGATCTGGCGCGTCAGATGATCGGTATGAGCGCCGATCCCCTGCGGCAGGTGGATCTGCGCCTTGAGTTCGATGAAATCACGCTGACGCCGGATCAAAGCAGTCCACTAGCGATGCTGGCAACCGAGGCGCTGACCAACGCGTTGAAATATGCCGGGGCGGATGGGGACAGCCCCGTTTTTGTGGCGCTTTCCCTGAAACGCGCCGTGGCCGATGGGGCGGAATGGATCACGCTGGGGATCGAAAACTCGGTGGCGTCCGAGGTTTCGGCAACGGGCGAGGAAGGGTTGGGGACGCGGCTGATCACCGCCTTCGCATCGCAGCTGGACGCCCAGGTCGAGCGCGAAGAAGGGCAGGGGCGATATGCGTTGAGCGTGCGCTTCCAGCGCGTCGCGCAGGTTCAGCCGACGGTTGGAACCGAAGCGTAGGCGGCCGCGTTGGGGTGGCAATCCCACGCGAGGAATCGACCGCCATGCTTATGCACGTTCAGGACGACCCGGATGCCGATCCGGAGCTGTATGATCTGCAGGTGCTGATCACGGCGGAAGAGGTCTATCCCGAAATGGAACGTGCCTTCCTGGCCGCCAAGCGCGAGATCTGGGCGAGCTACCGGGTGTTCGATCTGTCGACGAAGCTGCGCAGCGCCGAGGGGCAGGCGGTGGGCGAGACGTGGTTTGACCTGATCGTCGAGGTTCTGAAACGCGGCGTCGCGCTGCACATGGTTCTGTCCGACTTCGATCCGATCCTTGCCCCCAAGCTGCATTGCGCGTCCTGGAAATCGCGCCGTGCCTTCGTTGCGGCGGGCGAGGTGGTCGGACCCTCTGCAAAGCTGGAGGTGACCAATGCCGTTCACGCGGCGCGTGTGGGCCTGTTGCCGCGCGTCGCGCTGTGGCCCCGGATGATGAAAGAGCTGTCGCGGCATGCACGTGATCTCAACAGTCAAAGCGCACAGGTGCGGGCCAAGCGGCTGGAGTGCAGCCCGGGCCTGCGGACCTGGCTGACCGAAAAGCCGGGCGGCACCCTGCGCCCGCGCCGCTGGCCCGCGCCGCCCCTGATCCCCGGGACGCATCATCAGAAAATCGCGGTGTTCGACCGGTCGCTGTTATGCGTGGGTGGGCTTGATCTGGATGAACGGCGCTATGACGACAAGGGCCACCATCGGCGGCGGGATGAGACGTGGCACGACGTGCAGTTGATGTGCCGCGGGACCGTGGCGGATGACGCGCAGGCGTTTCTGGAAGCTTTTCTTCTCAACGTCGATGGACAGGCGCCCCCGAAGCCCAACGGTCGCCTTTTGCGCACCCTGTCGCGGCGGCGGGACTTCGAGGCGCCCCATCTCGGGCCCCGGCCGCAAGTGAGCGAGTTGGCCGAAGCGCATCACCGAATGGTCGGGTCCGCGCAACAGCTTATCTATCTCGAAACCCAATTCTTCCGCGACCGCCGCCTGGCCGATGCGTTGGCCGAAGCGGGGGCGCGCAACAAGGATCTGGGCCTGATCATGGTGCTGCCCGGCGCGCCAGAGGATGTGGCGTTCGAGGGATCGACATCTTCGGATGCGCGGTTCGGCGAATACCTTCAGGTGAAATGCGTGGATAGCGTGCAAGAGGCCTTTGGCGATCGGGTGGCGTTCTGTTCACCGGTACGGCCCGAACGGATGACGGGCACGGGCCGTGATACGCTGTGCGGGGCGCCGATCATCTATGTGCATGCGAAGGTGTCGATCTTCGACGATGCGCAGGCCCTCGTGTCGTCGGCCAACCTCAACGGACGCAGCCTTTATTGGGATACCGAGGCAGGCGTGGCCCTGCGCCAGACCAAGCAGGTTCACGCGCTGCGCCGCCGGGTGTTCCGGCACTGGCTATTCGCGGATGCGGCGGACACATATTACGATCTTGCCACGGCGCCCGGGGCTTGGCGCAAACTGGCGGCCCGGAATGCCGAAAAGGCACCGGACAAACGCGACGGGTTCCTTGTGCCCTACGATCCCGTGCCGGCCCGGGCGTTCGGCCGCCCCTTGCCCGGCGTTCCACCGCAAATGGTGTGACGGTTCGGAACGATCTCGCGCGCTGCGTGTTGGGTTTGCGACAGCAACCCAAAAGGAGTTCGTTATGGACGCGACCATTCTTATCGGCGTTTTGATGTTCGGCACAATTGCCGCCGTCGGCATCTTCGCCCTGACCAGCAAAGCCCGCACCGAAAAACGCATGGACGATGACGACGCCAAGAAATCTCGTCTGGCCGAGGATGCGCCCAATCGTTGAGGCCGCTGCGCAGCGTTACGGCGTTGTGCGCCGCCCATGCTTTCCTGAACAGGAGATCCCGACATGACCGATACAACACATACCGGATCCCCCGACACCCATGATCCGAAGGACCGCAGCGGACCACCGCAGCGCGACGAAGACGAGGTGTCGAAGGCTGCGTTCGATGCCGGAAAGGCGGCGGCGCAGAACAGGTGGCTTTTGCTTACGGTGGGCATCGTGACGGTGCTTGCCGGTATTGCCGCCCTTGCAATGCCGTTCATCGCCTCGCTGACGGCGGCGCTGCTGGTTGGCTGGGTGCTGATCATCAGCGGTGCGGTGGGTCTGTTCACGGCCTTCCGCCGCCATGAGGGGTGGCATATCGCGGCGTCTTTTGCGCTGTCGGTGGTGTCGATCCTGGGGGGTATCCTGATGATCGCGCAGCCCATCGCGGGTATTTTCGCGCTGACCACGGTTCTGATCGCCTACTTCGCGGCCAGCGGGATCCTGCGCCTGTACTACGGCGCGCGGTCCTGGGGCGACGGGGGCGGCTGGATGATGGCCACCGGGGCGCTGTCATTTCTGTTGGCGCTGCTGTTGTGGTTCGGTCTGCCGTTCAACGCGGCCTGGGTGCCGGGTGTGTTTCTGGGCGTTGACCTGTTGATGTGGGGCGCGGTGCAGATTTCACTGGCGCTGCGGGCAGGCCGCGCGCCGGAGCGCGCCGACGCCTAGTCTTCGGGGTCTTTCACGAATAGCTCGTTGAGGGCATCGGCGGCATCGCTGTGGATGACCAGCAGCACGCGGTCGCCCTTGGTCAGGGTCTTGTCCGGGTCGGCGAAGACCTCGCGCTCTTCGCTGGCCAGGGCGACGGGGCGCGCCTCGTCGGGCAGGTCCAGATCACCCACTTTGGTACCGTCCAGTTTGCCCGGCACGATATGCGTCACGATCCGCAAATCCCGGTGCAGCGCCAGATCAGTGTCAACCTCACTGTGTTCGGTCAGCCCTGAGACAATGGATCGTGCCAGGCTTTCATGCGGTGTGATCACATCATCGAGCTTCAGTTCCTTCACCACCGACAGCAATTCGCTGCGCACGATCTGCGGGATCACGCGGTCAAATCCGATGGCGCGGCCGACGACCGCGGCAAGGATGTTCACATCGTCCTCGTTGGTCAGCGTTACCAGCGCGTCCGACCCATCGCCGTAGGCATCGCGCAAGGTCGATGGCAGGGTGCCATCGCCACAGACCATGGCGCAATCCAGCCCGTCGGCCAGATCGTCGAGCTTGGCCTTGTCGATGTCGATCAGGACCACCTCGTGCCCCTGTTCGATCAGCTGTTCGACGGTGGCGACGCCGAAACGCGATGCGCCGAGAACGGATATGTGCATGTCTCTATCTCCTTGGGATCCAGGTCGATGGCAAAAACAGGGCGATCAGCACGAAGAACTCCAATCGACCGAGCAGCATGGCGAAGATCGCCAGCGCCTTCAGCGGATCGGCCAGATCGGGCCCGATGACCCCCGCCGAAAGCCCCACGCCTGACAGCGCGGACGTGGCATCAAACAGCGCCGGAAGGGCGGGGTGGCCCGCGCCGTAGAGCGCGGCCCAGAAAACCAGCGCCGCGGTCAGGTAGATCGCCAGAAGCGCGGCGGCGAACAGGATGGGTTCGGCGTCGGCCCGCTTGTCACCGATTTTCAGGTGCGACAGCGCGCGGGCCGGCAGGCGCAGGCGCAGGAAGACAAGCCCCACCATGCGCGAAAGCATCGTGGTGCGTGCGGTTTTGATCCCGCCGGTCGTGGACCCGACATCACCGCCAAGGATCATCGCCACGATCAGCAGAAGGAACAGCGGGCTTGCCGGCATCACCGGCGCCACGGAAAATCCCGCCGTGGTCTGGGCGCTGACATGGTTCAAGACACCGGCGATCAGCGCTTCGGGGGCCCAACCCTGGGTGACGCCGTGGATCACGACGTAAAGCGCCATGCCGCCCGCAAGGATACCCAGCGTCACGGGCACGGTGCCCCGGTGGAACGCGATGGCGAAACCGCGCTTCCAGGCCACGGCATAGAACAAAAGGGAGATCGAGGTCGCCACGCACAACAACAGCGCAAAGGATTGCGCGGCCAGCGAATAGTCCGCGAGGCTGCTGTCGCGGGGCGAGAACCCGCCGGTGGACACGGCGGCAAGCGCGATCATCGGGCCTTCCCACCACCCCGGGAACAGCGGAATTGACAGGGCGATGCCCGCGATCGTCAGCGCGCCGTAGCCTGCAAGAACGAGCCGCGCCTTGGCCCGGGTCGAGGCAAAGAAATCAGCCTCGCCCACGGCCTCTTTGCCCAGCACCTGCGCCGCGCGGCTGGAATCAAGGAGCAGCGCAACACCGGCCACCGCGATGACCACGCCGCCGCACCATTGCATCCAGGCCCGCAAAAAATGGCCAGAGATCGGCCAGGTTTCGGCCTCCCGCGCCACCGACAGGCCCGTCGTGGTGATGCCTGAGGCCGCCTCGAACAGCGCGTCGAGCCAGGGCAGGCCCAGCACCATGAAGGCGGGTACGGCCAGCAGCGAGGACAGCACGAAGATCAGCGCGAGCGTGGCAACCGCTTCGATGCGGCGCAGGTCGTCTTCCATCTCAAAGCCACGCGACAGAAGGCCCGCCGCTGCGAGGATCAGCGCGGGGATCAAAAGCGCACCGGCGAGGTATCTTTCGCCCTCGATGGCGGCGCCGAGCCCCGGTGCGCCCAGCAAAAGCGCCAGAACCGGGGTCTGCTTCAGCAGGGCATGGGCGACGAGGCGCCAGCGTGCGCGGACGGCCACGGCGGCCTGGCCACGGCGCATGCCATTGCTGGACCTGGTAGAGCCGCTCACGCTGACGTGCCGGGCGCGGGGAGGGCACGGCGTTTGATGTTCAAGACCATGCGGTTGAACGCGTCGTGATCCCGACCGGTTCCAGAAGAGTTCGGAACCACCTGTGGCCGTTGCGCGTTGGCCCGCATGGAATCTCGCGAATGTTCTGAGACGACGGCCAGGGAAGACAGTGAAGAAGCCTCGGTCGACAACGCGTCGCGGTTGTCGGCGCGGCTGATTTACGAGGTGGTGCGCCGCGACGGAGAGGAAGAACTGACGCGGCCCACCGCATCGCTCGTGTGGTCGGGGGTGGCCGCCGGTGTCGTCATATCCTTTTCGGTGTTGGGCGAGGCGGTGTTTCGCACTTACCTGCCCGACGCGCCATCGTCATACCTGGTGGAGAACCTCGGCTATGCGCTGGGCTTTCTGGTGGTGATCCTGGGGCGGATGCAGCTGTTTACCGAGAACACGATCACCACGGTCCTGCCGGTCATGCACCGCAAGACGCTGAGCTGTTTCGTCTCGATGTTGCGGCTTTGGGGGATTGTGCTGGCGGCGAACGTGGTCGGCGCCTTCATCGCGGGTTACTTCATGTCGATCCCCGGCGCGTTTTCCGACGAGATGGCGCAGGCGTTTCGCGAACTGTCGGACCATGCCGTGGGGATGGGGGCGTATCAGAGTTTCATCCGCGCCATCCCTGCGGGGGTTCTGGTCGCCTCGATCGTGTGGATGATGCCGTCGTCCGAAGGGGGCGGCTTTTTCATCATCCTCGCCTTCACCTGGCTGATCGCGGCGGGCGACTTCACCCATATCATCGCAGGCTCGGTCGAGATGGCCTATCTGCTTTGGCTGGGCGCGTTGGGCCCGGGCGCGGCGGTGATGGACTTTTTCCTGCCTGTGCTGGCGGGCAACATCATCGGTGGGACAGCCATTTTCACCATGCTGGCCTGGGGCCAGGTGAAAAACGAGGTCGTGCAGGGAACCGATGCTGGGCGCGACGGTTGAGGTCGTGAACCCGATACAACGGAGATACCGATGACGGAACAGGTCAAGATTCCTGCGCAATCACAAGACGCAATGCCCGCCGACGAGCACAAGATGGAGCCCGCGCCCGACTGGCATCCGCGCCATCCCGGCGTCGGCAAACTGAAGGGCAAGCGCGCGATCATCACCGGCGGCGACAGCGGCATTGGCCGCGCCGTGGCCGTGCTGTTCGCGCGAGAGGGTGCCACAGTCGGGATCGTCTATCTTGAGGAAGATCAGGACGCCCAGGACACCAAGGCCGCGGTGGAAGAGGAAGGGTCGCAGGCGTTTCTCGTTCAGGCCGATATCGGCAAGCGGGATGAAGCATTCGCAGCGGTCAACGATCTGGCCGAGGCGATGGGCGGCATCGACATCCTGGTGAACAACGCCGCGCAGCAATGGATGGAAACCGATCTGCGCGACATCACCGAAGAACATCTGCGTCGCACGTTCGACAGCAACGTGATGGGCTATTTCTTCTGCACGCAAGCCGCTTTGGAACATATTCCCGACGGCGGCGCGATCGTGAACACGGCAAGCGTGAACGCCTTCAAGGGCAACACCGCGCTTGTCGATTACGCGTCGACGCGCGGCGCGATCACCGCATTTTCGCGGTCGATGGCCAGCCAGCTTGTTGATCGCAACATCCGCGTGAACTGCGTGGCGCCCGGCCCGATCTGGACGCCGTTCATCCCCGGCACGGTGCCCGCCAAAATGGTCGAGGACTTCGGCAGCCAAGTGCCGATGGGCCGTGCCGGACAGCCGTGGGAAGTGGCGACCAGCTATCTGTTTTTTGCCAGCGACGATGGCAACTATTTTACCGGTCAGACCCTGCATCCCAATGGGGGCGTCATCGTTGGAAGCTGACCGATGAGCCGTCGCGGAGACTGGCCCGCGAACCCCATCATCTACCAGATCTACCCCCGCTCATTCCAGGATAGCACCGGGACGGGCGAGGGCGATCTGCGTGGTATCGTGCAGCGGCTCGACCACGTGGCCCGTCTGGGCGTTGACGCGATCTGGTTGTCGCCGTTCTATACCTCGCCGATGTGCGATGGGGGGTATGACGTGGCCGATGCCATGGCCGTGGACCCGCGCTATGGCATGCTCGATGATTTCGACGCGGTCGTTGCGCGCGCGCACGCGTTGGGGCTGAAGGTGATGATCGACCAGGTGTTCAACCACACCTCGGTTGAGCACGCCTGGTTCCAGAAATCGCGCGCGGGCGATCCCGATTATGCCGATTTCTACGTCTGGGCCGATGCGCGGCCCGATGGCGGGCCGCCGTCCAACTGGATCGGCTATTTCGGGCATCCGGCCTGGCGCTGGCATGCGCAGCGTGGGCAATATTGCCTGCACCAGTTCCTGCCCTGCCAGCCGGGGCTGAACCATCGAAACCCACAGGTGCATGCCGAATTGCAAAAGGTCACCGATTTCTGGCGGAACCGTGGGGTCGACGGCTTTCGATATGATGCAGTGACCAGCTTTTACTATGATCCGCTATTTCGCGACAATCCACCGGCTGGCGCCGATCAGGCGCTTATACCCGGGCCACCCAACAATCCGTTCACGATGCAACGCCATGACAACGACATGCTGCCCGATGATTGCGCGGCGTTTGCCGAACGCATCCGCGGCTGGGCGGGCGATGACGCGTATCTGATCGGCGAGATCAACGAAGGCCCCAAATCGGTGGAAGTGTTGCAGGCCTTCGCAGGGAAGGATCGCCTTGATGCCGGTTATGTCGTCGACGTTCCCGAACGCGGGGTGTCGGGCACGGTGCTGGCGGATGTAATCGCGCGGATGGATGCGCCGGGTTCGCTGATCTGGTGGCTGTCCTCGCATGACCAGCCGCGCCACGTCAGCCGTGCGGGTGATGGAAGCGCGCGCAACGCGCGGATGTTGGCCGCGCTGTTGTTGGGTTTGCCGGGGCCGGTCTTGCTGTACCAGGGTGAAGAACTGGGGATGCCACAGCCGGACCTGGCCAAAGAGGTGCTGACCGATCCCTTCGATCTCGCCTACTGGCCCGATCCGCCGGGGCGCGATGGCGCACGCACGCCGATCCCGTGGGAGGATGGGCTGAACCTTGGCTTTTCCACCGCGAAACCCTGGTTGCCGGTCTCTACCCCGCCCGATGGCCCAGCTGCGGTTCAGTGGCAGACGCAAGGGTCGGTTTTGATGTTCTATCAAGAGGCGATCGCAAGGCGCCGCGAACTGGGCCTGCACCAGGCGGAGATCGAGGTTGTGGTGGCCGAAGACACGGTATTTGCCGCGCGGCTGACCGGGACCGGCGGGGAAGATTGCGGCCTGGTGGTCAATCTGGCGGATGCGCCCTGCGATATTCCTGCGGATTGGCTTGAGTGTGGCAAGGTGGTGCTGTCGAGCGTGACCCAATGCGCGCGCGATCAGGTGGCCCCGCGCGCTGTGGTGTGGCTGCGGCTGAACGGCGACTGAGCCGCGCGGCTATCGGTGAAGATCTTCGAGACCGGTGAGTTCGGCTGACAGCGCGTGCAAGCCGAAGCGCAGTACGCTTTCGGGATCGGAGCGGTGGTCTTCGATCGGGGGGCTGTCACCGTCCGTGTTGCAATGGGGTTCCAGATCGCGGTCAAGCAGATCGACCAGTCGTGCGCGCACGGCATGGATCGTGGGCTGGTAATCGCGCACGTCATGGTCGCCCACTTCCAGCGCACGGTCGAGCATGACGATCGAGTTGTAGATCCGGCGAATGCGGTGGATTTCCTCGTCGGCCCGCGCCGTCTTGCCGAACGGTTTGGCGCCCTTGGCCGCGACAAGGAGGCCGTAGGCATCGTGATATTTCCTATCGGCGTCGCCACTGACGGGGGACACGTCATCCACCGTTGCGTTTTCCAATCGGTCGAGGCGGTCAATCAATGCGCGCAGGGCGGCGCGGCGGTGGCGGCGGTAGCGTTTGGTTGCACGTTCGGGCCAAACGGCCACGGAAACGGCAATGCCGATGGCAACCCCAAGCGCAATGGCGATCAGGCGGTCAACGGTGATGTCGAAAACGTTGTCATCCGCGCCCAGCGATATCGCCGTTGCCGCCACCAGCCCGTATTGCCAGTTCGGCCGCAGCGTGGCCAACGCGCCCATGGCGGCCATCGTGAGGGCCAGCGCAGCCGCCGTGCCCCATCCGTCCGGCAGGATCAGGATCGACACGATCGCGATGCCCGATCCCACGACGGTCGCAAGCATGCGGTCGATCCCGGCCCCGACGCTGGCATCGGCAGAGACCGACAGGATCAGCACGGCCGAAAGCGTGCCCACGTAAACCTCGGGCAGATCAAGCGCGTGCATGACAAGGTAGACCCCGCCAGCCGCCACCGCCGATTGCAGACCCATCCGCAGGGCATCGCGCCTGGCCGGCGTCAGCGTCGTGGCGGCATGGATCCACTCTCGGGGCCGCATTGGGTTAGCCGATCAACAGACCCACGACGAGGGCC
This sequence comes from Pseudomonadota bacterium, assembly GCA_039820585.1. Lineage (GTDB taxonomy): Bacteria > Pseudomonadota > Alphaproteobacteria > Rhodobacterales > Rhodobacteraceae > JBCBGF01. The sequence goes on along the minus strand of JBCBPV010000017.1, from coordinate 26,987 downwards.
GCCAGGGGCAGGCCCGCGAACACGATCAGCCGGGCGCGGTCGCCGTCGACGATCAACGCGCTGTCGCGGGCATCATCGCCGAACCGGCCGCGGGCCTTCGCATCAACGCTCAATACCGGCCCATCGAGGTTGTGGGGACGGTCCCCCGGTTCATCGGTTTGTGATTTCTGCATCTCGGCGCCGCTATCGGCCAGTTTGCGGTCGAGCCAGGCGGGCACCACCATGTTGCCAAACACCAGCTGAAGAACCGATGAGCCCACGAGGTATTCGCGCCGACCGTCCTTCACCGCCTGCATCACGGCTTTGGCCGCGACTTCCGGCTGGAAGATCGGCGGCGCGGGTTGGGGCTTTTTCGACAACCGGTTCAGCGCCCAGTCGAACTGCGGGGTGTTGATCGCGGGCAACTGGATCAAGCTGACCGAAATTTTCGACCCCGACCGGATCAGCTCTGACCGGATCGCGGCGGTGAACCCGTTAATGCCATGCTTTGAGGCGCAATAGGCCGACTGGTAGGGCACCGAGCGATAGCCCAGGCCAGACCCCACCGTCACGATGCGCCCGCGATTTCGGCCATGCATCAGGGCAAGGGCGGTGCGGGTGCCGTTGACCACGCCGATCAGCGTTGTGTCGACGATCTGTTCAAACTCATCGGCGGCCATGGCCGGAAAGGGCGAAAATGACGTCAGCATCGCACAATTGATCCAGACCGAAATCGGGCCCAGCCCTTCCTCGATCGTGGCCCCCGCGCGTGCAACGGCCGTGGCGTCAGAGACGTCGCAGGCCAGACACATGACCTGCTCTCCGTATTCCTGTTCCAATTGGCCAAGGCGTTCGCGGCCGCGCGCGAGGACGCCCACGGAGTATCCATCTTCGATCAGCCGGGTCACGACAGCACGGCCTACGCCTGCGCTGCCCCCGGCCACGACTGCTATACGTTCTGGCACTGTGGCCTCCCGTTACATTCGGTTCCGTTTGGTGGCTGTTGATCTCGGAAGGTCAACGCCGCCCCCCGCGTTATGTTCCGCGTTCATGGGCGGAACGGCTCGCGTGTCGCGGCGTTATGAAAGGAAAGCGCCAATTGCGGGGATTAGCTATGGACAGTGTACTGAACGAACTGACTGCCACACCTTCGCTTCCGTGGCAGGTGATCGTCCTGCGCCTGTTCGGTGCGGTGTTCCTGTGCGGTCTGATCGGGTTTGAACGCGAAAGGCGGCGTCGGCCAGCGGGGCTGCGCACCCACATGCTGGTCGGGCTGGCCGCCGCGCTCTATTGCCTCATCATGCTGGAAACGCTGAACGATTCCGCGCATCAGGCCGACCGTATCTCGATGGATCCGCTGCGCCTTGTGAATGCGGTGACCAGTGGCGTTGCCTTTCTGGCTGCGGGTATGATCGTCTTCTCGCAAGGTAAGGTGCGTGGTCTGACGACGGGTACAAGCCTGTGGCTGGCCGCTGCCGTGGGTTTGAGCGCGGGGTTCGGCATGTGGCTGATGGCTGTGTTTTCCACCATTCTCGCCCTGGCGATTATTCGCGGGGTCAAGATCGCCGAACACAAGGCCGGTACGACGAACAAGAAGCGGATGGGCGGCGGCGACGCCGCCACCCAGGATTGACGACCCTCAGACCGCCATCGCGCCGACCGACCCGCCATCGACTCGGTAATTGGCGCCCACGACGAAGCTTGCCTTTTCCGAGCACAGGAACGCGATTGCGGCAGCAACCTCTTCGGGTTTCCCGCGACGCTTGAGTTCGAGGTAGGGGCGTTCTTCGTCCAGGAAGCTTTCCACCGCTTCGTCGCGGCTGACGCCTTGTTCTTCGGCGCGCTTGTCCATCATGCCATCGGTCATCGGCGTTTCGATGAAGGCCGGGGATACGGTGTTGACCAGAACCCCGTTCTTGGCGGTAACGCCGCTGAGGCCCTTGACGAAATTCAGCAGACCGGCCTTGGCGACGTTATAGACCGCCTCGTCCGCATAGGGCTGCGAGGCGTTTTCGCTGGTGATGGCCACGACGCGGCCCCAGCCTTTCTTCTCCATGGGCGGCACAAAGAGGCGCATGGTGCGCACGACCGACATGAAGTCGGTCTCCCACGCCTCGTGCCAATCGGCATCGGTCATTTCCAGCGGGTGGCCCTTGGCCCCGGTGACACCGGCCGCACAGACGAGGATGTCGGGCAGGGTGAACCGTTCCTCCACCGTCTGGGCCAGCCCCTTGATCTGGTTGGGGTCGGTGAGGTCGGCCTGCAGTCCGTTGGCCCCTTCGCCGAGCGCGTCGGCAGCCTTTGAGACCGCGTCGCCCTTGAGATCGACGAGGATGACCTTCGCCCCCTCTTCCATCAGCGCCTTGGCGGTTTCGCGCCCGATGCCCGAGGCCCCCCCGGTGATAAGCGCGGTCTTTCCATTCAATCCATAGTCCATGTCTGCACCTGTCTGTTGGCTATTGTGCTGGGGTTACGAGGGTTCAGGGGTCAACGCTTCGGGTGCCGGGGGGTTCCATCCGGCAGGACCAGAGGAACTAGCGCCATCCCCGGTGAGTTGACCCGCAAAACCACACAAAGGAGACCCGCCATGCAAGGCAGCTACACCCGTTTCGCCGCGATGATCTGCACCTCGACGCTGGTGATGTTCGCGCTGATGTATCTCAACACCTACGCGTGGGGTCATATCTTCTTCAGTGAAACCCGCGGCTACATGGCGCTTTACATGGGTGCTGCGATGGCTGTTGTCATGCTGTCCTTCATGCTGGGGATGTACACCCGCCGCCGGGCCAACCTCGCGATCTACGCCATCGCCATCGCCGTTTTCGCCGGTGCGCTTTATCTTCTGCGCAGTCAGGTCACGGTCGGTGATACATCGTGGATGCGCGCAATGATCCCGCACCATTCCATCGCCATTCTCACCAGTGAGCGGGCCCAGCTTTCCGACCCGCGCGTGCGCGATCTCGCCGATGAGATCATCGCGGCTCAACGCTTGGAAATCGCCGAGATGAAGGCGTTGATTGCCGACCTCGAGGGCGGCCCGGCGGCCACCCCCGAAATCGACGGGCGCTAGTCTCATGCGGCGCGTTTGGCCGCGACCGAGGAGCTTTCCGACCGGCTTTGGGTGATCGCGACCTGGCTCAACAGCAAACCGAACACGGTTTTGGAGATCACGTCGGCGCAGGTGTAGATGAACTGGCGCACCACGACCCAATCGGCACTTTGGTTGATGCCCGGGATGCCCGGCACGAGATAGGCAAAGCCGTAGATGAACCAGGTGATCAGCAACAGCCGCCAGGCGGACTGCATGAGGCGCGCGGCCTCGTCGCTCAGGGCCTTCGAGCCTTCCTTGACCGCGTCGTTGGCGACATAGAGGAGGTAGAAGAAGGCCAGCCAGCTGAGCCCGCCCCAGATCCAGAACGGCGCGCCGTTGCCCTCGACGAACCCCGCGACCTGCGGTTCGTAATATTGCCCGATGTAGCCCAGAATGATCATCGCCGCGCCGGACCCGGTGAGCTTGATCCAGCGCGAGCGGAGCTCTGCCCCGGTGAATTGCAACACCACCAGAAACTGGGTGAGCAGCATCGGCACGTCGATCAGCCAGTTGGCGTAGCGATACCCGTTGGCGAAGATCTGGCCCTCGATGCGCTCCATCAGGCCCGTCGCCTCGTTATAGGCAAAGGCCCGGTCCCACATGGTGAAAAGCAAGAACAGCTCGATCGTCGCCGATACCATCACCACGCCCGAGATGTAGAAGGTGCGGCGGTATTTCTCGGTCGCCTCGCGGGCGGTGACCATGAAATAGAGCAGCGAGGCGGCGAACACGGCCACCGTGAAGGTGAAGAGGTGGCGGATTGTTTCGTACTGCCAGTACTCAAACGCGAAGAAATTCTCGTAGTTGATCATGAAGAAGGTCCCATACTTTGTGCAAAGCCGCGATCCGCGCCGAAACGTCGGCGGTATCGCGCGGTGTTAACGCTTGTGGCGATGGGCGGTTCCCGGACTTTCTCACGCGGCGTGATCGGCGATGTCCACGCGGCGGGCGGGCCGGTCGGTGGGGTCGAGTTCGGCACGGATGCGCGGTAGCGCTTCGGGGTATTCGGCCTGCATCCAGGCCACGAGTTTCTCGCGCACCTCGCAGCGCAGGTCCCAAGCCTGGGGCGAGGTACGCGCGCTCATCAGTCCGCGAATATGGATCGTGTCCTTGTCGGTGTCGGTGACCTGGAGGTTGACGACCTGACCGTCCCAATGGGGCGAGGCGTTCACGATCTCTTCGAGCTTGGCGCGCACCTCGGCGATGGGAACGGTGTAGTCCATGTACCAGAACACCGCCCCGATGATCGAGGCGCTTTCGCGCGTCCAGTTCTGGAACGGTTGTTCGATGAAATAGGACAGGGGCACGACCATGCGCCGCCAGTCCCAGATCCGCACGACAACGTAGGTGGCGAAGATCTCTTCGATCCAACCCCATTCCCCTTCGACGATCACCACGTCATCAAGGCGGATCGGTTGGGTGATCGCGATCTGGATGCCCGCGATCAGGTTGGCCAGCACCGGGCGGGCGGCAAGCCCCAGGATCAGACCCGCCGCACCGGCGGAGGCAAAGAGGCTGACGCCATAGCGCTGAACGCTTTCAAAGGTCAGCAGCACCGCGGCGGTGGTGAAGATGAACAAGACGATGTTGGCGGTGCGGCGGAGGACGCGCACCTGCGTGACGTATTTGCGGGCGGCCAGATTGTCGTCGGTATCCAGCTTGTAGCGCCGCATGGAGCGTTCGGAGAAATGGTTCACCAGCAAGATCGCCGTCCACCCGACCAGGACGATCAGAAGGATCAGGGCGAAGTGCTGCAACGTCTGTTCCCAGCCACGGGGCAGGCGCACCCATGGCAGCACGACCACCAGGCTGGCCAGCACGAAGGCCAGGCGCAGGGGGCGCCGCGCCTTGTGGATCAGGGACCCCGCGATGCCCGTGCTAGCGCCCAGAAAACGGGTCAGGGCCCGAAACGTCAGCCAATGCAGCGCAAGCCCCGCGACAATTGTCAGGACGACCGAGAGCAACGGCACGACGAAATCGGGCAGGCCCTCGATAAGGGCCTGCACTGTTTCGGACAAGCGGGTGATGTCGCTCCAATCCATTGCGGGATCACCAGAACCAGATCACGAACCCGGCCGTGCCGATGATCAGGAGACCGGCCCAGAGGGTGCGGTCCTGCCAAAGCGGGGTTTCCCACTGGGTGAACACCTCGCGTGCTTCCTGGCCGGACCAAACAAGGTCTTCGATATTCTCCTTGTCCTTCTTTCGGGTCATGGCCGAGATCCCAAGGTGGGTCGCGATGCCGAGGAACATCATGATCGAGGACATGATGGTATAGTGGATCTCGGGCAGGCCCATATCGGCCCAGATGCCCGTGACCTCTTTCATGATGAACAGAGGGATGCCGACGACGAGGCCCAGCACAATCGTCCAGAAAGCGCCGTTGCCGTTGAGCCAGGGAATGAACAGCCCGAGGACGTAGACCACGACGATGGTGGGAATGATATAGCTGAGCGAGGACTGGAAATAGCTGAACAGGCTTTCAAAACCTGCGATGGACGGCGCATAAATCGCCCCGAATACCATCACCACGCCGGTGACGACACGGCCAAGCCAGACCTGCCGTTCCTCGCTGACATCCCAGATCGGTTCCACGAAATCCTTGACCACGAGTGTCGAGGCCGAGTTCAGCGCCGAGTCGAGCGAGGACATGATCGCCGCGATCAGCGCGGCCATGATCAGCCCGCGCAGTCCGATTGGCATCAGCTCGAACGCCAGCGTCGGGAACGCGAGGTCTGGGGTTTCCAGCTCGGGGTAAAGCTTGAGCGCGATCAAGCCGGGCAGGATCATCAGAAACAGGTTGGGCAGCTTCAGGAAACCGGCGAATAGGGCGCCGATCTGGCCCTCTTTGAGGTTCTTGGCCCCAAGCGTGCGCTGCACCACGAACTGGTTGATCGTCCAATAGTAAAAGCCCAGCAGAACCACACCCCACAGCCCGGTCCACGGCAGGAAGTCGTCGCTGGCGGGCAGGATCAGCTTGGTCTTTTCCTCGGGGATGCCGACGAACAGTTCTTGCCAGCCGCCGATCTCGTCCAGCCCGATCCAGAACAGGGCCGCCGCGCCAATGATCAACAGGATCGCCTGCACGGTATCGGTGACCACGACCGCCGACAGACCGCCCAGGATGGTGTAGACGCCCGCAACGAGTGCCAGCACAGCCACCGCCGTCCAGAGATTGAGATAGCCGGTGACATTCGAGATCACGAGGCCGCCCGCGTAAAGCGCACCTGCGGTGTCGATGAAGAGGATGGCAAGGATGGTGAACAGCGAAAACGCCCGGCGCGAACGGACGTCATAGCGTTCTTCCAGGAACTGGGGCACGGTTGCAATCTTGGCGCGCAGGTACGACGGCAGGATGAAAATGGCGAACAGGATCAGCACCAGAGCGGCGGTCCATTCGTAGTTGAAGATCACCACGCCATTGGCATAGGCGCCGCCCATCAGCCCCACGAAGCTGGAGCCGGACATGTTCGAGGCGAACAGCGAAAAGCCGATCAGATACCAGGGCAGCGTGCGCCCGGCGAGGAAGTAGTCGTCAGATCCGCCGCCCTGCTTTTTCGAGACGTAGATCCCGTGGGCCACGACGCCGATGAAGTAGATCAAGACAATTGCGTAATCTATCCAGTGAAGATCGAATTTTGCGTCGCCCATGGGAGCCTCCTGTGACGGTGTGTTCTAAGTTGCGACGCCTCTGACGGTGATGCGGGGAGCGCGCGCTCTCCCCGCTTGCCGGGGTCTGGCTGGGAACATGCCAGCGCGCTGGCGCTCGGACCCAGGATGCGAAGGCGTCGGCTGTGTCGCTCAGCGGTGGCGGTCGTGGGTGACGCGCAACGGGATCGGCAAGGTTTCGGCCGTTGCGTTCAGATCGAACGCGGTCAGCCGTGCACAGAAGTGCTTGGCGCTGCGAAACATGCGGGAAATCAATCGTGTCATGGTGGCCTCCGGCCTGAAAGGTTGATGATACGCGGAACTGATCGCGTGACGGTTCAACGCCCGAGGGCGGATTTGAGTTGCTGGACGGGGTCAAAAAATTGTTGGGAACTGCGGGCTTGCCCGGCGCGTTACGGTCATCCGACAAAAGCCTGCACCGCCACGGCGCCCGCATAGATGGCCAGAAGCGTCATGCTTTCGCGCCCGATCCCCGCTGGCCCCTGCTTCTCGCGGTAAAGAAGGCCAAGCATCAGCACTGCGGTCATCAGCATTGCCACCGACAGCCAGAACAGATCGCCGGGCACGATGGCGTGGTAGACCGATCCATCGCGGTAGCCCGCGTCCGAGATCGTCAGGAACAGCGTGTCGAACGTGTTACCGCCGATGATACCGCCCACCGCGAGTTGCAGTGCACCGCGGCGCACGGCGGCAATCGTCGTCACAAGCTCTGGCAGCGAGGTAATGACAGCGGTCATCAACGCGCCCACCAGCGAGGCGGAAAACCCCAGCCGGTCGGTCATCTCGGCGCCCACGCGCGAGATCACCCAACCCGCCGCCCCGAGAAACAGCATCAGCACCAGGAACTGCACGATCAACCCGCCCGCCGGTTTGCCGGGATCGTCGCCGTCATCGGGGGTGTCGGTGCGCGTCTCGTCGGTGTCGACGGGTTCCCAACTGGGCGTGTCCCGCAGGCGCGAGGTGGCGATGACGCCGACCGCATAGACCGCGACCAGAACGTAAGAGGCGGGGTGGATGCCCAGAACCGTGACCTCCGGCGTGACATAGGCGGCAAGCGGCACTGTCAGAAGCAGCATCAGCAATCCGCATTGGAACACATTGGCAAGTTCCGCCGCGGCATGTTCAAGATTGGCGCGGCGGTACAGAAGGTCGGCGATGGCCAGAAACGCGGTTTGTGCCGCGATGCCGCCGATGCCGTTCGAAAACGCCAGCGATGCCCGGTCATCGAGCGCAGCGGTCAGCGACACGATCGTGCCCGAGAAAGACGTGGCCGCCCCCAGCAGGACACCGCCCACCACCGCCTCGCCCAGCCCGGTACGGTCGGCGATGCGATCGGCCAGCCCCGTCATGCGCAGACCCGCAAACAGGATCACCACCGCCGCGGCGGCGCCGATGCCAATAAGAAGTGCGATGGACAGGCCCGAGAACATGGGGCCGCAACGCGCCATGTGGCCAAACGGTTCAGATTTTTGCGGGAACCGGCGTGATCGATCCCGCGTTGCCCCTGTGAGACACAGACCGGAGCCACCCATGACCCACCGCTTTTCGCGCCGCGCCGTCCTGATGCAGATCGGGTTGGGAAGCGCCGCGGCCACTCTTGCCCCCGCCCGCCATGCGTTTGCACAGCTCGACAGCCGGCCATGGGCCTTTCTGACCGATGACGAAGCGCGTTGGCTTGCCGCGATCTGCGATGTGTTCATTCCCGAAGACGATTATCCCAGCGCCAGTCAGGCCGGTGTGGTCGATTACATCGATATGCAGATGGCAACCGGCTATGGGCAGGGCGAAGGACTGTATCTGAAGGGCCCGTTTCCTGAAGGCACGCCGCAGCAGGGTTACCAGCTGCCCTACACGCCGTCGCAGCTTGTGCGTGAGGGGCTGGCCGGGCTGCGCGACCGCGCCGAAGCGGATATCACCACGCTTTCGGCGGGTGACCGCGAAGCATTCGTCCAGGCGATGTCGGAAGAGACAGGGACCTATGGCGATGTTCCGGCCGGCACCTTTTTCAACGAAGTGCTCAGCCTGACCAATGAGGGGTATTTCGCCGATCCGATCTATCTCGGCAATCACAACTACGCCGGGTGGGAGATGGTGGGCTTCCCCGGGGCACATGCCTATTTCCTAGAACGCGTGGATGAGCACAACCTGCCCGTCGACCAGCCGCCCATGGGCATCGCGCACAACAGCGGACAGTCCACGCTGCCCCGCCCGATCGGGCAGGAGGGCTGAACCATGGCGATGCGAGAGCTTCCGAAAACCGATGTCGTGATCGTTGGCGCCGGCTGGACCGGTCTGACCGCCGCGTATGAGCTGGCCCATGCCGGGCAACGCTGCGTCGTGCTGGAGCGTGGGCAGCCGCGCCATACGGCCACGTCCTTTGCCGGGCCCGAGGAACACGACGAACTGAAATACGCGCTGCGCTATGGCCACATGCAGGACGTGAAAAAGGAAACGCTGACCTTCCGCAACAGCCGCGATCAGCAGGCGCTGCCGATGCGGCGGCTGGGATCGTTCCTGCCCGGTTCGGGACTTGGCGGCGCGGGCATTCACTGGAACGGCCAGATCTGGCGCCCTCTGCCCAGCGATCTGGAAATGCGCACGCATTACGAGAACCGCTATGGCAGCAAGTTCATCCCCGAAGATCTGACGATCCAGGACTGGGGTGTCACCTATGATGAACTGGAGCCGCATCTCGACTTCTTCGAACGGATTTGCGGCGCCGCCGGTACTGCGGGCAATCTCAATGGTGAGGCGCGTGCGGGCGGCAACGTGTTTGAGGGCACGCGGACCAGCGATTATCCCAATCCGCCGATGAAACAGCCGATCTCGAACACGCTGTTCGGACAGGCGGCGGAACGGTTGGGATACAACCCATTCCCGATGCCCTCGGCCAATGTGACGGCGGCCTATGAGAACCCTTATGGTGCGCAGCTGCACCCGTGCCCCTATTGCGGGTTCTGCGAGCGGTTCGGCTGCGGGTACTTCGCCAAGGCCGATCCGATCATCTGCGTCTACGACCGGATCAAGGATCACGACAATTTCGAGATCCGGTTCGACGCCCAGGTGTTGCGTGTCGAGAAATCGCGCGATGGCAAGACGGCGACCGGCGTCGTCTACCTGGATGAGGACGGGGTCGAAGTGTTTCAGCCCGCCGACACCATTTGTCTGAACGCCTATGCGTTGTGGAACGTGCACCTGATGCTGGTGTCGGGACTGGGCCAACCCTACGACCCCGAAACCCGTACCGGCACGGTCGGGCGCAACTACAGCTATCAGACGATCGCCGCGGTCGATGCGTTCTTCGACGATGAGATCATCACCAACCCGTTCATGGGCGCAGGCGCGCTGGGCGTGGTGGTCGACGACTTCAATGGCGACAACTTCGATCACTCCGATCTGGGTTTCGTGGGCGGCGGCTATATCGCGTGCAAACAGTACAACGGTCGCCCGATCAGCTATCAGCCGGTCCCCGAAGGCACACCGAAATGGGGCGGAGACTGGAAACGCGCGGTGCGCGAGAACTATTCCCACCATGGCGATCTGGTAATCCATGGCTCGTCGATGTCGACGCCCGAGAACTATCTCGACCTCGATCCGACATGGACCGATGCCTACGGTCGCCCGCTGCTGCGGATGACGTTCAACTTTCCCGAAAACGACCGGAAGATGAGCGATTATGTCATGAACCGCGCGGTCGAGATCGCGCAGGAGATGGATAATGTCACCTCTGTGTCGTCGGTCAACCTTGCGGCCGAAGGCAACGACTATTCCATCGTCCCGTACCAGACCACGCATAACGTGGGCGGCGCGGTCATCGGCACCGATCCCGCCACCAGCGTCGTCAACCGTTTCGGCCAGATGTGGGATCACCACAATGTCTTCGTCTTCGGGGCATGCCTGTTCCCGCAGAACCTTGGCTACAACCCCACCGGGCCGCTCATGGGGCTGGCGTATTGGACGCTTGAGCACATGAAGAACGACTACCTCAACAATCCCCGCCCGCTGATGGACGCCTGAGAAAGGAGTCTCCCATGCCCAATATCCCACCCCCCATGATCCTTGCCGCCACGCTTATGGCAATCGGCGCCTATGCCGTGTCGCTGAACGCGCAGGATCGCAGCGAGCAGCCCGCCATCGAGGCGCTGGAAGCGAACCTGCAAGACGACCGCGCGCTGTTCAACGCGACCGTCGACAGCGCTGTCGACGATGACCTGCTGGAAACCGGTCGCCTCGTGGCGATGGGCGGATCGCAGGCGGGTGGATCGGGCATGGCCTGCATCACCTGCCACGGCGCCGAAGGGCAGGGCGACGGATCGGGGGCCTTTCCGCGCCTGGCCGGCATGTCGGGCTGGTACATGTACAAACAGCTTGTCGACTATGCCTCGGGCGACCGGCCCAACCGGGTGATGACCGGCGTGGCCCAGCGACTTACCGAGCATGAGATGGAGGCGGTCAGCGCCTATTATGCCGCGATCGACGCCCCCTATCGCCCGGTGCCGGGCCATGTCGATGCCGAGCTTCTGCAATGGGGCGGGCAACTGGGCGCGGTGGGATCGGCCGAAAAGGGCATTCCGGCCTGCGTCAATTGCCACGGGCCGTCGGGCATGGGCAATCCGCCAGCCGTGCCATACCTCGCCGGGCAATACGCCAATTACATGACCCATCAACTTCAGCTCTGGCGCGAAGGGGTGCGTGACAACGATGCGATGAACGTGATGTCATCCATCGCCTCGAAGATGACCGATGAGGATATGCGCGCGGTATCCGAATACTACGCGCGCGTCCGGCCGACGCTGGATACCGGCATTGCCGTGACTGACTAAGCGCGTGTTCTCGCAAAGGCCATATGTTTGGGGCGCGATTTTTACCGCCGCCGCCGCGACTGCAATGGGCTGGGCCGCACTCAGACCCGGTGATGGCCTGGGATCGACCACCGTGGTCTGGGCCGAAGACGCGCTGAGCGATACCGCCCACTGGTTCCGCCGTGGCCCCGCCGACGGCCACCCCGACTGGGAAGCTGCGGCGCTTGAGATACATGACGCGAACCCCGATCGCGGCGCGGCGCTGATGATCGACTATGGCTGCGGCGCGTGCCACGTGATCCCCGGTGTCGCGGGCGCGCGGGGGACGGTTGGCCCGCAGCTGGACGGTTTTGCCAGCCGCGCCTATGTCGCTGGCATCCTGCCGAACACGCCGGGCGGCCTTGTGCGCTGGCTGATGAACCCCACCACCCATGCCCCCCAGACCGCGATGCCCGATCTGGGCGTCACGGAACCGCAGGCGCGCGACATGGCGGCCTATCTCTATACGCTGAGGGGTGGATGATGGAGGGCGACACGCAACTGCCCGGCCCGGAGAGCGCGCTGGATATCTACAACGCGCAAACAACGCTGGCGCGCGCAGGGTTGGGCGCCGACATGGTGTTCGACCTGACCGTCGCGATGACGCTGGCCTTTGGCGTGGTGTTCCTGGGTGTGATGGCGGTGGTCTGGCTGGCCTGGCGGCGCAACCGTCCGGCCGGGGCCTGGTGGGTCTGGTCGGGGGGGATCGTCCTGCCTCTGGTGGCCATCATCGTGCTGATGGCGGGCTCGACCGCGGTGCTGGTTGCCAGCACGCGCAGCGCCCCGAACGCCCTGGAGATCGATATCACCGGCTATCAGTTCTGGTGGGATGTGGTCTACGACCCCGAGGGCATCGCCCTGCGCGACGCCAACGAACTGGTGCTGCCCGCGGGCCGTCCGGTCACGCTGCGCCTGCGTTCGGCCGATGTGATCCACTCGTTCTGGATCCCGTCGATCTCGGGCAAGATGGACATGATCCCGGGCCGCACAAACACGCTGACGATCACCCCGCTAAAAACCGGACGCTTCCGCGGACAGTGCGCCGAGTTTTGCGGGCTCAGCCACCCGCGCATGGCCTTTGAAGTGGTCGTGATGGCACCTGACGCTTTCGACCAATGGCTGGCCGATACTCAGGGCGAGGCGCGCGATGCCGCGCGGCCTGAATTGCTGGCGGGCCGCGATGTGTTCGTCGATTACGGCTGTCCGGCCTGTCACGAGATCCGCGGCGTGGCCACGGGCGGACGCCTGGGCCCTGACCTCACGCGCGTCGGCGCGCGCGGCAGCCTGGGCGCAGGCATGTGGCGGATGAACCAGGGCAACCTTGCGGGTTGGATCGCCGATGTCGGCGACATGAAACCGGGTGCGAAAATGCCCAGCTACAATCACCTTACGGGCCCCGAACTGCGCGCGGTGTCCGCCTATCTGGCGAGCCTGAAATGACCGACGCCCCGTTCGATCCCACCCCGGCCCCGCCACCGCGCCGCGATGCCTATGATGTGGCGCCCAAAGGCGAGCCCGACAAGGATTTTGAAGAGGTTTGGGCCACGCCCCAGGGCGCCAGGGTGCTGACATCGGTCAGCCACCGCGTGGTGGGCAAACGCTTTCTGATCACCGGCTTCATCTTCTTTCTGATCGCAGGCGTTCTGGCGCTGTTGGTGCGGTTGCAGCTGATCGTGCCGGAGAACACGTTTCTCGACAGCGAGACCTACAACCAGTTCTTCACGATGCATGGAACGATCATGATGTTCCTGTTCGCGATCCCGATGCTGGAGGGGTTCGCGGTCTACCTCATCCCGTTGATGATTGGCGCGCGCGATCTGGTGTTCCCGCGCCTCGGCGCGTTCGGATACTACTGCTATCTGTTCGGCGGCATCATCGTTCTGTCATCCTTCATCTTCGATGCCGCGCCTGCGGGCGGGTGGTTCATGTATGTCCCCCTGTCCACCAGCCAGTACACCGAAGGGCTGTCTGCCGACTTCTGGCTGATCGGCATCACCCTGGCCGAGATTGCAAGCGTCACCGCCGCGGTTGAGATCATCGCCGCGATCCTGTGTTCACGCGCGCCGGGGATGAGCCTGACGAAAATGCCGATCCTGATGTGGTACCTGCTGGTCACTGCCTTCATGATCGCCATCGGCTTTCCGCCGCTGATCATCGGCTCGATCCTGCTGGAGGCCGAGCGCCTGCTGGGCCTGCCGTTCTTCGATCCCACGCTGGGGGGCGATCCGCTGTTGTGGCAGCATCTGTTCTGGCTGTTCGGCCACCCCGAGGTGTATATCATCTTCCTGCCCGCCGCCGGAATGGTCGCCACGATGCTGCCGGTTTTCGTGGGCAAGCCGCTGTTCGGCTACGGGTTTGCGGTGGCCGCGGTCGTTACCATGGGCTTTCTCAGCTTCGGGCTATGGGCGCACCACATGTTCGCCACCGGCTTGCCGATCATGTCGCTGTCATTGTTCTCGGCGGCGTCGACCATGGTGGCGATCCCCACGGGCGTGCAGATCTTCTGTTTCATCGCCACGCTCACGCTGGGGCGACCGCGCCTGACAATACCGATGTATTTCATCCTGGGCTTTCTGTTCATCTTTGTCCTTGGCGGGCTGACCGGCGTGATGCTGGCCGCGGTGCCCTTCAACCTTCAGGCCCATGACAGCTACTTCGTGGTGGCCCACCTGCACTATGTGCTGATCGGCGGCTTCGTCTTCCCGATGTTCGGAGCGCTCTATTTCTGGGTTCCGCATTTCACCGGGCGCATGATGTCCGAGCGATTGGGCAAATGGGCGTTCTGGCTGATGTTTTCGGGCTTCAACCTGGCGTTCTTCATGATGCATCTGACGGGCCTGCGCGGGATGCCCCGGCGCATCGCCACCTATCCCGAAGGCATCGGGTGGGACCGGCTGAACATGCTGTCCACCGTGGGCGCCTTCATCCTGGCGGCTGGCATTGCCGTGTTCATCTGGGATTTCTTCCGCCACCAGCGCGCAGGCCCCAAGGCCGGGCATAACCCCTGGGGGGCGGCGACGCTTGAATGGCTGTATCGCCCCGTGACGCCGGGCTACAACTTCCGCGCCATACCCGAAATCCGCTCGCGCGAGCCGCTGTGGGACCAGCCCGAGCTGACCGAAGGCCCCGCCGCCGAAATTGAGGGCGCGCTGCGGGCGTGCCCCGATCACCGCCGGGAAACCCTGGGCTGCGATCCGGTCTCTGGCGCGCCGCTCCAGATCCTGCGGCTTCCCCATCCGACATGGACCCCGCTTATCGCGGCCTTCGGTCTGGCGGTGCTGTTCGCGGCCACGCTTGCCTCGGTCTATTGGCTGTCTGCGGTGGGCGGGCTCATCGCGCTTGCAGGGTTTACTGGTTGGGTGTGGGAGCCGTCCGACAGCGGCGTGGTGCGCAACACTGGTATCCGCGACGGGCTGGAATTGCCGGTGAATGTGGTTGCGCGTGGTGGTCATTTGCATGTCGGCACCGTCGGGACATTGCTGATCCTGTACGCCCTGTTCGCCTCTCTGCTGTTCGCGGGCCTTTATCTGTGGAACACCCAGCCCGGCTTCGCGCAGGCCACCGAACGCCCCGCGCGCATGTTCGCGCTTCTGGCGTTCGGGCTGTCGGTGGCGATGTTCGCGCTGAGCTGGATGACCGGACGGGCGGCGATCCTTGGGTCGGGGCAGGGTTTGATCCTTATCCTGAACGGATTGCTGGCATTGGTTGTGGGCGCGGTCGCAGCGACGTTTGCCCTGGCCCTTCTGCCCGTCGATCCGTGGAGCACCGCTTTCGCCGCCGTCGGCTGGGCGATGGGCGCTTTTGTGGCAGCGCTTCTGGCGGTGACGTTCTACTGGGCGGTCTTCAACGCCCTGCGCAAACTGGTGGGCGCCCAGCTTGAAGGTCAGGGCCTGCCCGATTTGCTGCTGGGCAGTTTCGGCAAGGCGACGGCGGCGATGGGCGTGGTCACGGCGCTGGCGTTTCTGTTCGCGGGCACGCCGCAATGAATGCGCTTGTGTTGCATATCGCCCGGCCCATCACACTGTGGTCGCTGCATTTCATCGCCATCTATGCGCTGATTTCTGCGGCCTGCGCGCCGCGCGGATTGATCGAGGCCGACGTGATGCGCGCGGTATCCGGCATCGTTACGCTGGGCGCGGCCGTCGTCACCCTGGCGTGGTTGATCATCGGCATGCGCACGCTGCGCCAAACACCGGATGAGGCGCGCGAGCGCCCGCTGGTTGTTGCGGTGGCGTGGACCGCGGCGATTTCGCTGGTGGCGCTTTTTGCCAACCTCTGGCCGGTCGCGTTTCTCGCGACCTGCTCGGGCTGATGACAACGGAGCTGACGATGGACCCTTACACCCCTTTTTGCGGAAGGCCGCCCCTGCCGACCGAGCTTTTGACGCGGTGGACCTTCGATCCCTGGCTGATCGGTGGCCTTCTGACCGCGTTTTCTATCGGGATCATGGTCGCCGATAATCGCCGCCGGTTCTCGGCGGCGATGGCGCTGGTGGCGGTGCTGTTCATCTCGCCGATCTGTGCGGCCTCGATGGCCCTGTTCTCGGCGCGGGTGGCCCAGCACATCCTGCTGACGCTGGCGGCGGCTCCGCTTCTGGCGGCCGCGCTTCCTGCTTTGCGGCTCCCTTCGCTGCCGCTCGCGGTAGTCTTCGCCGCTCTGTTCTGGTTCTGGCACGCGCCCGCGCCCTACCAGGCGACCCTGGAAAGCGATCTGGTGTACTGGACCATGCACCTCAGCCTTCTGGGGGCGGCTGTCGCCCTGTTCTCGGCCATCTTTGCCGCGCCCGAGCGTGCGATCCTGGGCGCGGCGCTGACCGGGGCACAACTGACCATCTTCGCCACGGTCCTGACCCTGTCTCCCCAGGTGTGGCACCCCTGGCATCAGTTGACCACAGTGCCCTACGGCCTGTCGGCGCTGGCCGATCAGCAATTGGCGGGCGCATTGATGTGGGTGGCCGGCGGGGCCCTGTTTCTCGCGGTTGTCGGGTGGGCGGCAGCAGCGTTTCTGCGCCGGGCGCAGGCTGACGGCTAGACCGGTTTGGCGGGAACCAATGCTGCACCCGCAGCGTTAGATTGGCGTCAACCGCGAAAGGCCCCCTGATGCAAAACCGGATCCACACCGCCATCCTGCCCGTTGCAGGCATGGGCACGCGCATGCTGCCCGCCACCAAAAGCGTCCCGAAAGAGCTGATGCCGGTCTATGACCGGCCCCTGATCCAGTTCGCCGTGGACGAGGCGCGGGCGGCGGGCCTGCGGCGGCTGATCCTTGTCAGCCACCCCACCAAGGGCGCGATCCAGGATTACTTTGAGCGGGACCACGCCCTGCGCGACCATCTGCATGCGAATGACAAGCATGACCTGGCCCGGCAGCTGGACAGCCTTGATCCCTCTGAAGATATGGAAATCGTCTTCGTCCACCAGGATGAGCCGTTGGGGTTGGGCCACGCCGTCCTGTGCGCCCGCGAGATCGCGGCTGGCGACGGGCCTGTCGCGGTGATGTTGCCCGACGACGTCATCATGGGAACCGAGCCCGCGATTGGCGAGATGGCGCGAGTTTATCATCCGGGGCAGGGCAAGCACATGCTGGCAACGCAAACCGTCGCGCCCGAAGAGGTAGCGAAATACGGCATCTGCGCCTGCGATCGTCCCGCAGTCGGTCGTCAGGTTCCCGTAAGCGCAGTGGTCGAAAAGCCCGCGCCGGACGATGCGCCATCCGACGTTGCAATTATCGGGCGCTATATCCTTGGGGCCGACATCTTTGATGCCCTGGCAGAGACGCGCCCGGGGTCTGGCGGCGAGATCCAGTTGACAGATGCCATTGCCGCCGCGGCGCAAAATGGTGGAATTTCTGCTTACCGGATCACCGGAACGCGCTATGATTGCGGGCATGCCGATGGCCTGCTGGCTGCAACGCTGGCATTTCGCGATGGCAAAGGGGCGGCAACGGCTGCGGCGTAGCGACATCGGGTGAACGGGGCACAGCATGGGCCGTCTGGTCATTCTTTCCAACAGGATACCCACCGGGGCCACACCGTCGGGCGGGCTGGTGGTGGCCTTGCACGATTGCCTGACCGCACGGGGTGGCATCTGGATCGGATCGGCCGAAGACACAGTTGAAAGCCCGTCGGATACACTGACCCAGATCGGGGATGGCGCATATCGTCGGCTGACATTCGATCTGACGCCGGAAGAACATGACGGATTCTACCTGGGCTATGCCAATTCAGTGCTTTGGCCCCTGTTTCACTGGCGCAGCGATCTGATCGACCTCAACGCCGACTACGCCGAGGCGTACCGTGCCGTCAACACGCGCGTGGCCCGGATGCTGGCCGACACTTTGCAGCCCGACGATCTCCTTTGGGTCCATGACTACCATTTCCTGCCCATCGCGGCCGCCTTGCGGGCGCTGGGCGTGGGCAACCGGATCGGCTTCTTTCTGCATACCCCCTTTCCCCATGCGCAGGATCTGTTCGCCCTGCCACAGCGCGAGGAGTTTACCGAATGGCTGGCCGCCTATGATCTGGTCGGTTTGCAGGCCGAGCGCGATGTGGCGGCGCTCCTTGAGCTGTTTCGTGGGGAAAGCAGTGGTGAATTGATGCTCGACGGCGCGATCCAGCACCGCGACGGCCGTTTCCGTGTGATGAGCTTTCCAATCGGGATCGACGTGGATGACTTCATCGCCCAGGCGGATGCCTCGGACGGGGCCGAAAAACTGGGGCTGCGGCCCGATGAGAAACTGGTGATCGGTGTGGACCGGCTGGATTACTCCAAGGGCCTCGTGAACCGGTTCGAGGCGTTCGGCGCATATCTGGACGCCCATGCCGAAAATCGCCCGCCTGCCACCTTCCTGCAAATCGCCCAGCCAAGCCGGGGTGCGCTGGATGCCTATCAGGACATCCGGACCGAGCTTGAAATGACCACGGGCCGGCTGAATGGAAGGTATGGCAAGCTGGATTGGACACCGATCCGCTATCTGTGCCGCAGCATCCCGCGCCAGCGCATTGCGGGCCTGTACCGCCGGGCAGATGTGGGGCTGGTGACGCCGCTGGCGGACGGGATGAACCTGGTCGCGAAGGAATACGTGGCGGCCCAGGATGCCCAGAATCCAGGTGTTCTGATCCTGTCGCATTTCGCGGGCGCGGCCGAACAGATGAGCGCGGCCCTGCTTGTCAATCCGTATGATGCCGACGAAGTTGCCGGGGCCATCGACAACGCCCTTGCGATGCCGCTGGCCGAACGATGCGCACGCCATGCCGAACTGATGGATGACCTGCGCCGCCGCGATATCGGGTGGTGGACCGACGCATTCCTGGGCCAGCTGGACCGCGCGGGAAAGGCCGCCGCCTAAGACCGGGGAACCATGGCGCCGGTCCGTGCGTTCGGCCACCATGACCGAACATCTTCGTGACACCGAGGCCCCTGTGCCCTCCTCGAACCGCACCGCCACGATACGACCGGCGCGCCGACAGGCCGCGATGTGGTTGGTGGCCGGAGTGCTGGTGATCGCACTCGGGGCCGCGCTCAAGGCGATGGCGGCCGTCGCCATTCCTGTGGTTTTCGCGCTTCTCGTCACCCTTGTCATGGCGCCGCTGCACCACCGCCTGACCGATGTGTTGCCGCGCGGGCTGACCTGGTTGGCCCATGTCGTGGTCATGGCCGTTCTGCTGGGCGTGATCGCCGTCTTCGTCGGCGCCCTGGTCTTTGCGGCGGAACGCGTGCTCGCGGCCTTGCCCGATGTGTCCGGCACCTTCGATCAGCTGTTTGCCCAAAGCGGTGACGAGGCCGCAGGCACCGCGCTGTTGGGCGGTGAACTGCGCGATCTGTGGAACAACGTCAGCGGAACCATCGGCAGCTGGCTGATAGACCGCGCAACGGCTTTCGCGCAGTCGGTTGCCGGGATGACCGGTGCTTTTGTGACCGCGCTGGTCATTGTGTTCTTCCTTGTGCTGCTTGCGCTGACCGAATTGGGGGTCTGGCGTGGCAAGATCAAATCGCTTTGGCCGGATCGCAGCGGTCAGGATGCCTGGCGCGACACGATCGAGACGATCACCTCGCGCCTCAGAAGGTTTCTGCTGATCCGCACCGGCGTGGGCCTTTTGCAGGCGGTGCTTTACGTGGGCTGGCTTGCGATCTTCGGGGTTGATCTGCTTGTCGTCTGGGCCGTCTTGACCTTTCTTTTGACCTATATCCCAAATCTCGGTTCGGTGATTTCGGGAACGCTGCCGGTACTGTATGCACTTTTGACGAAAGATTTCGGAACCGCCTTGGCGGTTGCAGCGGGCATTTTCGCGATCGAACAGGCCATTGGCAATTTCGTTGATCCCCGCCTTCTGGGCAATCAGATCGTGTTGTCACCTATCGTGATCTTGATCGCCGTGATGTTCTGGGGCTGGCTGTGGGGCGCGGCGGGCGCGTTTCTGGCCACGCCGATCACGCTGAGCCTTCTGGTCGCGTTCAACCATCTTGCGCCGCTCAGGCCGCTGGCGTTGATGCTCAGTAATCAGCGCTCGCCCGATGATCTGGATGCTGCTCTTGATGCGTGCTGAAAATACATTTTTTTAGCGGTGGCGCGCCCTGTTTTCGCCGCGCCACCGCGACTTCCCTACCCGCTGAACGCGAAGATCAGCAGCAGGATCACAAGACCCGCGACAATCCCACCGATCAATGCCGTGCGGCCCTGTCGGGGGCTGTTTTGCGGGTTATCCAACACGCGCGGCGTGTCCTGGGCGCCGGCATCGCCGGGCCCGGCGCGCACTTCACCGTCGGAATTGACCATATAGGTATCTGCGGGTTCCTCACGCGGGACCGGGGTCGGTCGGTGGCCCCCGGCCTCGCTGTCTGTGCCCAGCGGCGCGGCCGCGGGTTCGGTTTTGTGGGGCCGCGCCAGATGCGTCGGGTCCACGGGGTCTGCCTTGGGGCGGGGTTTGCGGGCGGTGTTGTTGGCCACGGTACACTCCTTTCAAGCGTTGGTTTACAGGGCTGCGCGCCCCTCGTGGGATAAAACCGGCGAAGGCGGCTCTGGGTTCCCGGGCATCTCGTGACCGATTTGCGGAAACCAAATCGCGTCCCGTGGCGTTCATCTGCATGAAGCGCTCAAACTGGTTGTCCCGCCTCGCGGCGGTTTTCGTGGTTGCTGCCGTGCTTGCGGCGGGCGGCGCCGCCTATTGGTGGCTTGCGAACGGATCTGACCAGGCCCAGACATCGCCGCCCACGGAAGCGCCGCAACTGGTGCGCGCCGTGCGCAGTGCCCAGGCCGATCAACCCCCCGTCATCAGACAAAGCGGTTTTGTCCGGGCGCGGAACGTCGTTGCGCTGTCGTTTCAGGTGTCGGGCCGTGTCGCCACCGTCGCCGAGCGTTTCGAGGTCGGGCGACGGATCGCCGAGGGGGATGTGATTGCCACGTTGGAAACCCGCCGGATCGATACCGAGGTCGCCCGCGCCGAGGCCGAGTTACAGCGCGCAGAGGCCCAGTTGATGGAGGCCGAGGCCGCCTATGATCGCGCCCGGGTTCTCGAAAACCGCAGCGTCGCTTCGGAAGCCGCGTTGGAAGACGCAACGGCCCGCCGCGCCGATGCCCGCGCCGCGGTGTCGGCGGCCGAAGCCGGGCTGAACGCGGCCCGGCAAAATCGCGAAGACACCACGCTGTCGGCACCGTTCGACGGGATCGTTGCCGCGGATTCGCTTGCCCCGGGCCGCGTCGTGCAGCCCGGCGCAGAGGTGGGACGCCTGATCGGGGCCGCGCGCGGCGAGGTCTATGTCGGTCTTACCCCCGAACAGATGATGGCCCTCCAGGTGGCAGGCGGCCCGGTAGGGCTTGAGGTGGGCCTCTACAGCGTAGACGACCCCGACGTGCGCCTGCGCGACGGGCGCATCGTCAATCTTGCGCCCGAACTGTCCGACGGGGTGCGGCTCACGAACCTGATCGTGACTTTCGCTGATCCTTTCTTCGGCGATCCGCCGATCCAGATCGGTCAGCTTGTGCGTGTCGAAATCCCCATCGATGCCGGTGATGCGCTTGTGGCCTTCCCGACCGAAGCGCTGCGCGGGGCGTCCACCGTTTGGGAAATCGGTGACAACGATATGCTGACCCGGCGCGATGTCGATGTGCTGCACCTGACCGATGATATGGTTTACGTGCACGCATCGTCGTTGCCGGCCGATACCCGGCTGTTGGCCACGGATCTCAGCCTTCTGCGCGACGGGATGCCGGTGCGCGTTGCCCGAGGGGATCGTGATCTGGCGCAGGCGCAGGAGAGCGGCGAATGAAGCGCCTGATCCGCGCGGCGCTGGGAAATCGCGTTCTGCCCAATCTGTTGATGGTCCTGATCCTGGCCGCCGGCGTGGTGTCGCTGAACACACTCACCGTCAAAGTCTTCCCCGAAATCTCGACAGGGACAATCTCGGTCAGCGTCGCCCTTCCCGGCTCGTCCCCGGGCGAAGTGCGCGACAGCATCGTCGAGCCCATTGAAAACGCGCTCGAAGGCCTGCCGGGGATCCGCGAGGTCACGGCAACGGCCCGGTCCGACATGGGCACGGTGCTGGCCGAACTGACACGCGGTGCCCGTATCGATGCTGTCCTGCGTGACATCGAGGCCGAGGTCGAGGCGATCACCATCTTCCCCGATGCCGCCGAAGCGCCCCAGATCATCGAGGTTGAACCCGATGAGCGCGCGGCGCAGCTGCTGCTGACGGGGCCGGTCGGGGTCGATGCGCTGAAGTCGCTGGCCGAACGGGTGCGCCGTGATCTGTTGGCGATGGACACGATCAGCCAGATCAACATCGTGGGCGCGCCGGGCGACCAGATCGTGATCGAGGTGTCGCAGGACACGCTCAAGCGCGTGGGGCTGTCGCTGCCGCAGTTTGCCGATGCGGTGGCCGCGCAATCCATCGATCTTGCGGCGGGTGAGCTGGAGAACGCGGCCGACCGGATCCGGATCAATACCGAGGGTCAGCGCGAAACGGCCGAAGACTTCCGCCAGACCGTCATGTTCGCGTCCGAGGCAGGTGCCACCGTTGCCCTGGGCGATCTGGCCATGGTGACCGACGGGTTTTCGCAGAACAACCTGATCAGCCTCTATGGCAACCAGCCTGCGCTGTTTTTGAACATCAACCGGGTCGGCGATCAGCAGATCCTGGGGATCGTCGATGCGGTGCAAGGCTATCTGGATGACACGCTGCGTCCCGATCTGCCCGACGGCGTGCAGGCCATCGTCTGGCGGAACGAAGCGTCGGCCTTGCAGGGACGCATCGACCTGTTGGTGAAGAACGGCGCAATTGGGATCACGCTGATCTTGATTGTTCTGGCGCTGTTTCTTGATGTCCGGATTGCCGCCTGGGTGGCGGCGGGCGTAGTGGTCTCTTTCGTCGGGACGTTCGCCCTGATGTCGTTCTTCGGCATCACCATCAACCAGTTGTCGCTGTTTGGGTTCATCCTGGCGCTCGGGATCGTGGTCGACGATGCGATCGTGGTCGGCGAGGCGGTGTATTCCGAACAAAAGCGGCAGGAGGATCCGGCAGAGGCGTCACAAACCGCTGCCGCGCGGATGGCGGCGCCTGTGTTCTTTTCGGTGACTACGACCATCGCCGCCTTCGTCCCGCTTCTGTTTCTGCCCGGCGCATCGGGATCGTTCATCTTTCCGGTCGCTGCGATCGTGATCATGGTGCTGACACTGTCGCTGATCGAAAGCTTCTTCGTCTTGCCGCAGCACCTGTCGCATATCCATCCGGGCAAATCCCCGCGTGCCTGGTCGCCGCGCCGGTTGACCGACCCCGCGCGGCGGCTGGTGGGCGGCAATGTCGATCGTTTTGCCGATACCGGCCTGCGCGATGCGATCAAGTTTTCGGTACGCCACCCGATGATCACCATCGCGACGGCCATCGCCGTTCTCGTGGGCAGTCTCGGCCTGTTGATGGGCGGGCATGTCAAGTTCGTGTTCTTTCCCTCGATCGAAGGGAATTTCGTGACCGCCGAGATCGAACTGGCTGAAAGCGTGTCGGAACAGGTCACGCTAGAGCGCGCCCAGGTGCTGCGCGATGCGATCCCGGGCGTTGCGGAACAGCTGGGCGATGAACACGGGATTGACGAGGGTACCCTGATCCAGGGCGTGACGACGACCATCGGTTTCGCCGCCGGGACGGATGGCCAGGGCGCGGCGAACGTGGCGCGCGTGACGCTCAAGCTTGTGGATGCGGCCGAACGGCCGTTCGGCGCCTCGGCCGTGCAGGCCGCATGGCGCGCAGCAGTGGGGCCGGTCCCCGGAGCGCGCTCGGTTGAGTTTTCGTCCAGTCTCGTCGGCATCGGCAGCGCCATCGTGCTGGAAGTGTCCGCCGACAGCGAAGACGCGCGCGATCGGGCGGTCCAGCACCTGCGCCGCGCGCTTGAAGACCGCGAGGGCGTGATCGGTATCCGCGACAGCCGGTTCACCGCCGCGCGCGAGATTGACGTCGCGCTGCGCCCGGATGCCCAGGTCTATGGCATCTCCACCGTCGATCTGGCCCGACAGGTGCGCGCCGCGTTCTTCGGTGCCCAGGTCACGACGCTTCAGCGCGAGCGCGAAGAGGTGGATGTGCGCGTGCGCCTGCCCGAGGACGAGCGGAACTCGGTCGCCGACCTGCAACGCTTGCCGATCCGCGTGGGCGACGCCTTCGTACCGCTCGCGGCCGTCGCGACGCTTACCTTCGATCAGTCGCCGTCCGTGATCGACCGGGTGGGCGGGCGCACCATCGCCACGCTGACCGCCGATGTGGATACCGCTGTCACCACCGGCGGGCAGGAAACGGGGTGGATCATGGAAACCGTCGTGCCCGACCTGAAACAGGACATCGCCGGCCTGCGCGTCGGCGTCGGCGGCGAGCAGCAGGAACAGGGGCGCACAACGCCCGCACTTGCCCGCAACTTCACCCTGGCGATGATCGTGGTCTACGCGATCCTCGCCCTGGCGTTCCAGTCGTTCACCCGGCCGATCCTGGTGTTGGGCATCGTGCCCTTCGGGATCGTGGGCGCCCTTCTGGGCCACTACGCGCTGAACCTGAACCTTACGCTGCTCAGCGTTTTCGGGATCATCGGGTTGTCGGGCATCCTGATAAACGGGGGCCTGTTGATTAACGATTTCGTACTGGAAAAGGAACGCGATGGTGCCGATCCGTTCGATGCCATCGTCGAAAGCACAGTCGCGCGTTTCCGCCCGATCCTGTTGACGACGCTCACCACGTTCCTGGGAATTTTTCCGCTGATCCTGGAAACCAGCGTTCAGGCGCGGTTTCTTATTCCCACGGCCGTGTCGCTGGCGTTCGGGGTGCTGGTGGGGGTGTTCATCCTGATCTTCCTGATGCCTGCTTATTGTGCGCTTTACGCCCGTGCGCAGGCACAGATCGCGCGGTGGCGCGGTACGCATCGTCAGGTGGCGTGAACGCGCCGGGACGGTGGCGAATTGCCCCCTTCCACACATGATCGAAACATCGCTACGCTGAAGGCACGCGAACAAGGACAAACCAATGGAAGACGCAGCGAAGCCGGACCCTCGGGTGTCCGATTCCGCGATGGTGGGAATCGTCGGCATCGGTGCGTCCGCCGGTGGGCTCGAAGCTGTCAGCGATCTGGTCGGGCACATCCCCGAAAACAGTGGTCTGTGCTTTGTCATCGTCCAGCACCTGGCGCCCGATCACCCCTCGATCATGGATCAGCTTTTGTCGGGCCACACGCCGCTGCCAGTGTGCAAGATCGTAGATGGAATGGCGGCCAAGCCTGACGCGGTATTCGTCATTCCCCCGGGCACATCGCTGACGATTTCCGGTGGTGTCTTCAACCTGGAAGCGCGCGATAGCAGCCGCGGTTTGCGGACCCCGATCGACAAGTTCCTGACCTCTCTGGCCGAGGATTGCGGCGAAGGGGCGGCCTGCGTGATCCTGTCGGGTACCGGCAGCGACGGCACAATCGGCCTGCGCGCGATCAAATCGCATGGCGGCATTGCCATGGTGCAAGACAGCGCGTCGGCCCGGTTCACCGGAATGCCCGATAGCGCCTCGGCCACGGGCGTTGTCGACTTCGTCCTCGAACCGGCCAAGATTGCCCGCAGGTTGTACGAGGTCATGCGCCACCGGCAAGATCTGAAGGACCGCAAGATCGGCGGGGACCTGCAGGCCCGGATCTCGGAAAAGTTGCCAGAGATCGTGGCGCTTCTCGCAGATGAGGATGGCCACGATTTCGGTGCCTACAAGGAAGGAACGCTTTTGCGCCGGGTGGAACGGCGCATGGTGATTTTGCGGCTGAACACGGTTGATGAGATGATCGAGGCCTTGAAGAACAGCGAACAGGAACGCTTGCGCCTGTTGCAGGATTTTCTGATCGGCGTGACGCAGTTCTTTCGCGACGCCGAGGTGTTCGAAGAGCTGGCCGCTGATGTCATCCCGGAAATCGTCGATACCACGCAATCCGAATTGCGTGTGTGGGTGCCCGGTTGTTCCACTGGCGAAGAAGCCTATTCCCTCGCGATCCTGTTTCTGGAAGACATGCGCCGCCGGGGTGACAAGCGCCGGCTTCAGGTATTCGGCACCGATGTCGATCTGGGCGCGCTGCGCCATGCGCGGGCGGGCCGCTACGCCCCCAGCACACTTGCGGGCGTCGATCCCGCACTGATTGAACGGTACTTCGAGGCCGATGAAGCCGATTACATGGTCAAGCCGGTGCTGCGCGAGACGGTGATCTTCGCCCCCCACAACGTGATGAGCGATCCGCCGTTTTCCAAGATCGATATGGTTTCGTGCCGCAATGTGCTGATCTATCTTACGAAAGAGGGGCAAGAAACCGTTCTGGCGCGGTTCCATTATGCGCTGCGCGGGGCCGGGGTGCTGCTTTTGGGGACGTCCGAGACGATCGGGGATCACGGCGCGTTTTTTGCGCCCTTGTCCCGGCAAAACCGCATCTTCCGTCGGGATAACGCGCGATCCATGGGCTATACGGCCGTGGGCGCAAACATGACCGCACCCCGTACGCCGCGGTCAATTGACGGAGCGTCGCTGGTGCCGGCTGTGTCGAGACCCGATCTGTCCGAGCGACCGCTGGATGTGGTCGCGGACCAGTTTTTTCTCTCTCGCTTCTCGCCGCCCTATCTGGTGGTGGGCGAACGGGACCATGTGCTGTACCTGTCCAGCAATGCGGGCCCGTTCATTTCGCCCACGAAAGGCCAGGTGTCGTCAGAGATCGACGGATTGCTTGCCCGTGCGCTTCGCGCGCCGGTGCAAAAGGTTCTGCAACGGGTGCGCAACGGGGACGGCCCGGCAAGTGAACGCGATGTGATCGTGGAACTGGATGGCGATCAGCGCATCGTCGATATCCAAGCCGACCGTCTGCCGGGGCAGGGCGATCAGATCATGATCGCGTTTCAACCGGTCCGGCTTGAAACCGGGGTG
>JBCBPV010000016.1:0-58558 GCA_039820585.1 Pseudomonadota bacterium | reverse complement strand
TGTGTGCCCTGCATGAACCCCCGCCCCGACAACCCGCCAGAGCCCAGCGCGATCTTTGACTGCGTGATGTGATAGCCCGCGCCAAGTGGGTCCTGGCTGGGGTCGAGGAACGTGTCGATCCGGCGGAACTGGTAATCCTTGATCAGCTGCCAATCCGTCCCGCGCGAGGTGAAGACAGCGGAGACAAGGCCAACGCCCGCCGCGATCACCGTGCCGAAATACCACCAGCTGACGCCAGCGATGAACATCACCACACCGCCACCCGCGACCAGAAGGATCGAGGTGCCAAGGTCAGGCTGGATCACGACAAGGCCCGTGGGCAGAAGGATCAGCAACACGGGGATCGCCACCCACAGGGGGCGCGACACTTTCTTGGGATCGAGCCAGTCATAATAGGCCGCCAGGATCATCACGAGCGTGATCTTGGTCACCTCCGAGGGTTGCAGCCGCATGAAGCCCAGGTCGATCCAACGCTGTGCGCCCATGCCGGTGACGCCAAAGAACTCCACCGCCAGAAGCAGCAGGATCGACACGCCATAGGCCAGCGCCGCCACGTTGCGCCAGAACCAGATCGGCACCATGGCCACGATGAACATCGCCACCAGGCCCATTCCAAACCGCTGCATCTGCGGCTCGGCCCAGCGGCCCAGATTGCCGCCCGCCACGGAATACAGCATCAGAAACCCGATGGAGGACACCGCCATCAGCAAAAGGATCAAGGGCCAGTTCAGGTACAGGATCTTGCGCGCGCCGGTGGGCACGGTTTTGACGTTGTACTCAAGATAGCTCATGCGCGGCTCCGCCCGGGTGCGGGGGGCCGGGGGTCTTTCAGCTGCATCTCGTCATACATGGTGCGGATGCGTTCGCGCTGGCTGGAGGGGTAGGCCTCTAGCGGGGGAACCTCGCCAAATTGCGCGAAGGCCAGGATATCGCGGGCCACGGGTGCGGCGGCGCGCGAACCGCCGCCGCCATGTTCGACCACGACCGAGACCGCGTATTTCGGTTTGTCGCGGGGGGCATAGCCCACAAACAGCGCGTGGTCGCGGCGTTCCCAGGGCAGGTCTTCGTTGCGGATCACACCGGCTGCGCGTTCGGCGGGCGTGATGTTGCGCACCTGGCTGGTGCCGGTCTTACCCGCAATCTCATACCCTTCCATAACGATGCGGCTGCCCCGAGCGGTCCCGCGTGAGCCGTTCGACACCTTGTCCATCGCATCGCGCATCAGGCTGAGGTGATAGGGGTTCACGTCCAGCTTTTCGGGCGGGTCGGGGTACTGCGCCACGCCGTCCATCGTCTTGATCAGGTGCGGTTCCAGGTTCAGTCCGCTGGCCATCCGCGCGGTGTAGACGCACAGCTGCAAGGGCGAGGCCAGCGTAAAGCCCTGCCCGATGGACGCGTTCAGCGTATCGCCCACCCGCCACGCCTCGCCCCGGCGGATCTGTTTCCATTGCTGGGTGGGGGCCAACCCTTCGGTCACCGCCGACATCGGGATGTCATGGCGCACACCCAGACCCAGCTTGTTGGCCATGGCGGTGATGCGGTCGATGCCCACTCGCTGCGAGATGTCGTAGTAATAGACATCGCAGGACTGGATCAGTGAATCCGCAAGGTTCATGTGGCCATGGCCGCCCCGCTTCCAACAGTGAAAGCGGCGGCGCCCCAATTGGTAGTGGCCGGGGCACCAGACGGTTTCTTCGGGTCTCAGGACGCCCATTTCCAGCGCGGCCAGCGCGATCACCATCTTGTAGGTGGACCCGGGCGGATAGGTGCCCTGCACCGGCTTGTTGCGCAGCGGCACGTATTTGTCTTCGCGCAGCACGTTGTAATCGGCACTGGAAATCCCGCGCACGAAGAGGTTGGGATCATAGGCGGGGGCCGAGCCAATCGACAGGATATCGCCGTTCTCGCAATCCATCACGACCACGCCGGCACTTTCGCCCGCAAGGCGCGCCTGCACGAAGTTCTGCAACCGCGCATCCACCGTCAGCTGAATGTCCGAACCGGGGATGCCGGGGTCACGGTCCAGCTCGCGCATCACACGGCCCGCGGCGTTCACCTCGATCCGCTTGCTGCCGGCCTTGCCGCGCAGTTTCTCTTCCAGCTTGTTTTCCACCCCGATCTTGCCGATCTGGAATTTCGGGATCTGCAACAGAGGGTCAGGGTCTTCGATCCGGTCCAGATCATAGTCGCTGACCGGGCCGACATAGCCGATGACATGCGCGAAATCATCGTTCATCGGATAATAGCGCGACAGGCCCACATCCGGGGTGATGCCGGGCAATGACGGCGAGTTGACGGCAACCTTCGAGAACTCTTCCCAACTCAGGCGGTCGGCCAGCGTCACGGGCACGAACGGGCTGCGCCGGTTCATTTCCCGGATCGAGCGTTCCAGATCGTCGTCATCAAGGGTGACGATCTCCTTTAGCTTTGTGATCACCTCATCCACGTCGCCCGCATCCTCACGCACGATGATGATGCGGTAGTTCTGGCTGTTATCGGCGATGATCACGCCGTTGCGGTCAAAGATCAGGCCGCGTGGCGGTGCCAGAAGGCGCACGTTGATGCGGTTTTCCTCGGCCAGAAGGCGGTATTCATCCGCTTCCTCGATCTGCATCTGGCGCATGCGCAGGCCCAGCATGCCCATGAAGGCCAGTTGCAGGCCACCCACCACAAGGCCACGGCGCGTGACCACGCGGGCGCTGTCTTCGATATCCTTGGGCGACTGTTTCATAGCCTGTGTCCCAACTGATCCACCGCCCCCGGTGCCATCTTACGTAAGCCCAGAATACGACCCGAAAAGACCACGGCCAAGGGGTAGCACAGGATCGTCATGATCATCTGAATAAGCGTGAGGCCAAGGGCCGGCTGATCCACCGCAAACAGCGCAAGCGTGATGACATAGCCCAGCGTCATCGACACGATCACGCCGGTGACCATAATCCATTCCAGAAGGAACGGCAGATCGCGCGACGCCGCTTCGCGCGAGCGCAGGAATTCCACACCCAGAACCACGCAGGCCGCCCAAAGGCCCAACGGGCGCAGGAATAGCACATCGGTCATCAGCATGACGGCGGCGACGAGAAGCGCCGGCACATAATCGGGGCGGCGCAGGACCCAGACGAAGGCCAGAAGCAGGATGATATCGGGGCCGGGGAAGCCGCCGGGGCCCGCATCGATGGGCAGAAGGCGGGCAAAGACGTCAAGGAAGGCCAGCAAGACGAACAGCGCGCGATAGCGCCAGCGGCGGGTGACGACGACCTCAGCCATCGGTGGCCTCCACCGCGGGGAAGATCGCGTCGGGGCCGACGAGCCCACCGGGGGCACGGATCGCCTCGGCCGGGCGGGAGCGGAGGACGCGCAGGAATTCGAGACGCTCATAGTCGGCGGCAAGGCGCACGCGCAGGCGGTCATCGGGGCCGGCGACCAGTTGACCGACCAGCAGGCCCGCGGGGAACACCCCGCCATCGCCCGAGGACACCACGCGGTCGCCGGGGCGCACCTGTTCGGTGTCTTCGATGAAATCCACCGGCGGCAGGGCGGAGTTATCGCCCGCCAGAATACCGCGCTGCCCTGTGGGCTGGATCGTGACGGGGATGCGGCTGCCCGGATCCGTGAGCAGGATCACCCGGCTGGTCGTTTGCCCCACGCCCGAGATCCGGCCCACAAGGCCCAGACCATCGGTGGTGGCCCAGCCATCCTGAATACCATCCCGCGCGCCCACGTTCAGCAGCACTGATTGCCGGAACGGAGAGCCACTGTCCGCCAGCACCACCCCTGTTACAAAGGTCAGCTTCGGATCAAGCCGCACCTTGTTGAGATCCAGAAGCTTGGCATTCTCCTGCTCCAATTGCAGCGCGGCCTCGCGCCAGGCCCGCATCTGCTGCAACTCGCGCCGCAACTCCTGGTTCTGCTCGCGAATGCGCGCGTAGCTTTGGAAATCGCCCACCATGTCGACCGCATTGGTCACCGGCACCAGCGCCCAGTCCATCGATGGCACGAACCGGTCCACCAGCATCGCGCGGAACCGTTCGGCCCGCGGGCTGTCGATGCGCCACAAAAGGAACAGGGCAAACAGCACCAGAACCAAGCCACCGATGAATATCCGGCGGATCGGGCGGGTGAAGTCGTCGTTGCTGCCTCTGTCCTGTGCCACGGCGGGGGTCCCGGGCCGATAGCGGCCCTGTTAGCTGTCGTAATCTATCACATGGCGCAGCTGTTTTTCGTATTCCAGCGCCTTGCCTGTGCCCATTGCAACGCAATTGAGCGATTCATCTGCCACCGAGATGGCCAGCCCCGTCTGTTCCCTCAGCGCGAGATCCAACTCACCCAGAAGCGCCCCACCCCCGGTCAGCATCACGCCGCGGTCGACGATGTCTGCCGCCAGATCCGGCGGGGTTGCTTCGAGCGCGGTCATCACCGCCTCGCAAATCTGTTGCACCGGTTCGGCCAAAGCCTCGGCCACCTGCGCCTGATTGATCTCGGTCTCCTTGGGGACACCGTTCAGCAGATCGCGCCCCCGGATCTGCATCGAGGTGCCGCGCCCGTCATCGGGCATCCGTGCGGTGCCGATCGAGGTTTTGATGCGCTCTGCCGTCGCCTCACCAATGAGCAAGTTCTGCTGGCGGCGCAGATAGCTGATGATCGCCTCATCCATCCGGTCGCCACCGACGCGGACAGACCGCGCATAAACGATATCGCCCAGCGACAAGACGGCCACCTCGGTCGTGCCGCCCCCGATATCCACCACCATCGACCCCGTAGGATCGGTAATCGGCATCCCCGCCCCAATCGCCGCGGCGATGGGTTCGGCGATCAGCCCCGCACGCCGCGCACCCGCCGACAGCACCGACTGACGGATCGCACGCTTTTCCACCGGGGTCGCGCCATGGGGCACGCAGACGATGATCTTCGGCTTCGAGAAGGTCGAGCGGCGGTGCACCTTGCGGATGAAGTGCTTGATCATCTCTTCGGCCACGTCGAAATCAGCAATCACACCTTCGCGCATCGGGCGGATCGCCTCGATCGAGCCGGGGGTCCGGCCCAGCATCAGCTTGGCGTCTTCGCCCACGGCCAGCACCTGCTTGCGCCCATCCTTGACGTGATAGGCGACCACTGAAGGCTCATTAAGGATAATGCCCTTGCCCTTGACGTAGACGAGTGTATTCGCCGTGCCGAGGTCGATTGCCATATCCGACGCGAAGATGCCGCCGAAAAGTGCCATATTATGTTCCCGTTTACCGCTGCCCGATCCGCGCAGCTTGGCGGCTGCACAGTCCGCCATGTTATACGGGGGCAATGGTTAACGGGGAAGATGTAAAGCCGCCATTTACAAAGGATTGTCGCGACTTTGCACAAATGCGACAATGTCAGCGCAGTTTCGGGGGTTTGGACGGGTCAGACCCCGGTGGCGCTTGCACTTTTTGCGCATCCGGCATCGGCAGATCAAAGCGCAGGGCGGTCTTAGCCAGTTTCGCGGCAATCGGATCGGAGGCCGCGAAGAACGCCACATCCATTTGCCCGGCCTCCACGCCAGAAAAGATCAGCGCCTCGGATGCCGCCTGCGCAAGGCTGTCTTCGGCCCCCGGAACCGGGTCGATGAAGGCCAGCATGTGCCCCTTGGCGCCGCCCTCGTAGGTGACGCCCGCAAGGAAGGCATAGCGCGCCAGCCCTTCGGCCGTGGGCAGCTTGGCGTCCAGCGCGGTGATCAGGCTTTCGGGCAGGCCACCGGGGGCCGTCACCTCAACCGGGCGCGCCTCGATCTGGTCCGGCGCGCTGCCGAGGGTGCCCGCCAGCCAGTCCACCGCCTCTGCCGGGATCAGGATCGACGAGGGTGCCACGCCCAGGTTCACCCCAAGGCCCAACCCCTGCCCCGCCAGCATCCCCACCAGCGCACGGCCAGACAACCCGGCGTAGGGAGAGATCTCTTCGGTAAACGCGGTCAACCGGTCGTCGCGGTCGAAGGCCAACACGACCTCCCCCTCTTCCAGCGCAAAGACCTGTGGCGTGACGCGCTCGCCATCGGCATCCTCGGCCAGAAGCAGCACCAGTTCGGCATCCACCAGACGTTCGTAGAACCGAAGGCGCGCGGCGTCATCCTCGGGCGCGGCCTCCATCGCGACGTGGGCGATGTCAAGCGGGGTGTCGGTCATTGCAATACCTCGGCGACGCGGGCGCGCAGGGCAGGCAGAACCTCATCCTCGAACCACGGGTGTTTCTTCAGCCATGCGGTATTGCGCCAGGACGGGTGGGGCAAGGCGAAGACCCCGGGCGCATGGTCGCGCCAGGCGGCGACGGTGGCGGTGACGCCGGTGCGGGCGCCCAGGTGCCAGCGATGGGCATAGCCGCCGATCACAAGGGTCAGTTGCGCCGTGCCAAGAGACGCCATGACGCGGGTGTGCCAGGTATCGGCGCAGATCTTCGGTGGCGGCAGGTCGGACCCGTTGGCATCGTATCCCGGAAAGCAGAACGCCATGGGCACGATGGCGATGCGCGTGCGATCATAGAAAGTGGCCTCATCCACACCCATCCAGTCGCGCAGGCGGTCGCCTGAGCGGTCCCAGAACGGCGTTGCAGCCTCGTGCACGCGCAGGCCCGGTGCCTGGCTTGCGATCAGGATCCGCGCGCCGGGGCGGAACCACACGACCGGCCGCGGGGTGTGGCCCGTGGCGGTGGCGGCAAAGCGATCAGCACACAGGCGGCACGCAGCGATTTCGTCGGGAAGGGTCGCGGTCATGGGCCGAAAACTAGGCCGGTTTCCAGGGTGCGGCAAATCGGGGCTTGCAATGTTTCGACGTTTCTAGAAATATAGATATATGAGCAACGCATCCCCACCCCCCGATCAACTGGCCCAGATGGCGTCAACCTTTGCGGCTCTCGGCTCGGAACAGCGTCTGTCGGTTCTGCGCACGCTGGTGCGGGCGGGGCCCGACGGGCTGACCATCGGGGAATTGGGCGTGCGTTCAGGGGTTACGGGATCGACCCTGACCCATCACATGAAGATTCTCGCCGCCGCCGGCCTCGTCAACCAATTGCGCCAGGGCCGCAAGATCATCTGCATCGGCGCGGCCTATGACACGATGCAGGGCCTGTCGGATTTTCTTTTGTCGGAATGCTGCGCCGACGCTTCACAAACGGATCACCACCATGGCTGATATCTCTGCCCCTTCCCCGCTCCCCCGTCTTTGGGCGCGGATCGACAAGGTCTGGCTTCTGGTTCTGGCCATACCGCTGGTGGTTCTGGCTCTAGACCCGCCCGCGGCCTGGCCCACGGTGACGGATGCGACGGGTTCGCTTCTTCACACCCTCCCCTTCATCCTGTTCGCCGTCAGCGCGATTGGGTTTCTCAAGGCGACCGGGTCCGAGGCGATCGTGGCCAAAGCCTTTCAAGGGCGCGAGGTTCGGATGATATTCGTCGCCGCGATGGCGGGCGGACTGTCACCATTTTGTTCGTGCGAAGTGATCCCATTCATCGCCGCCCTTCTGGCGGCTGGAACGCCCCTGTCGGCGGTGATGGCCTTTTGGCTTGCCTCGCCACTCATGGACCCCGCGATGTTCGCGATTACCGCAGGGGGTTTGGGTTTTGACTTTGCCATCGCCAAGACACTGGCCGCCGTCGCCCTTGGCGCGGCAGGTGGCTTCACCGTTATGCTGTTCAAACACAGCGCGGTGTTCGCCGATCCCCTGCGCCCGGTTGAGAAGAAGGGCTGCGGCTGCGGCCCCTCGCCCTTCAAGGGCAAGCCGTTCTGGCAGTTCTGGCGCGAGAAAGAGCGCATGGCGACCTTCGGTGATGCGGCCTGGACGAACCTTGTGTTCCTGACCAAATGGCTGTCGCTGGCCTACCTCCTTGAGGTGCTCATGATCCGCTATGTGCCTGCCGAGATGATCGGCGCGGTTGTCGGCGGTGAAGGTCTGGGTCCCATCCTGATTGCGGCACTTGTCGGGGCACCGGCCTATCTGAACGGCTACGCCGCGGTGCCCCTGTTGGCCGGGCTGATCGACCAAGGGATGAGCCAGGGGGCCGCCATGGCCTTTGTCATCGCCGGTGGCGTCAGCTGTATCCCCGCTGCGGTTGCCGTTTGGCCGCTGGTGAAACCCCGTGTATTCGCGGCCTACATCGCCCTTGGGTTTCTCGGCGCATTGTCCGCCGGGGTCGCGTGGAGCGTCGTGGCGGCCGCATGACACGGCGCCCCCCACGCAAATCTGCCCCAAACCCTTGATTTCCGGCGGTCTCACGCCGATTTAGCCGATTTGCCCGGCTGGCATAGACCAAAAACCGTGCTATGACAGGTGCGAACCAAAGCTCCTGCAAGAGAGCATATCGCGGCCGGGCAGGTCCCATGATCGAGTTCGAAGAAGTCAGCAAGTCCTTCTGGACGGGAACGCAGCGCAAGGTGATCCTTGATCGCGCGTCTTTTCGCGTGGAACGGGGCAACTCGCTGGGCATCCTGGCCCCCAATGGCACCGGCAAGACCACGGTCATCAACATGATGGCGGGGCTGGAAAAGCCCGATGAGGGGCGCATCACCCGCACCAGCCGCATCTCGTTCCCGCTGGGCTTCATGGGCGGGGTGATCGGCAAGCTGTCGGCGCAGGAAAACTGCCGCTTCATCGCCGGGCTTTACGGGATCGACCCCGATTACCTAGAGGCGTTCTGCCGGTGGCTGGCCGATATCGACGAATATTTCGACATGCCGGTGGGCACCTATTCGGCGGGGATGCGGGGGCGCTTGTCCTTTGCGCTGCTCCTGGCGCTCGATTTCGATTTCTACCTGATTGACGAAGGCATGCCCGCGGCCACCGACGCAGAGTTCAACCGCAAGGCAGGCATGATCCTGCGCGAACGCCTTGAAAAAGCCACAGTGATCATTGTGTCTCATCAGGCTGAAACACTTGAAAAATTCTGTCGAACCGCAGCCGTTCTGGTGAACGGTCAGCTGTATATGTTCGACACGCTGGAAGAGGCGAAACAGCTCTATGACTACGAAACCCAAGGCTAGACGTTTTCGCATCCGGCGCGGTGGCAGCGGGGCGGATGAGGGGGGCACCACGCCGCCCCAACCGCCCAAGGGTGCAGCGCCCACACCGCCCACGGAAGACGGGTTTGGCTCAAAACCGTTCCCCACCTCCGCCGCGGCGGCCGCCGCCCCCAGCGATGATGACGTCGCGGCCGAGATCGAGACGATCCGCAAAGAGGGGCTGACCGGGCGTCAGTTGCGCATGGCGCGGCGTCTGGCCCACAAACACGGGATGACGCCCACATCGGACATCGACGCGGTGCGGCTCTTGCGCAAGGCGGGCATCGATCCGTTCGAGCGGGCCAATATGCTGGAACTTGTGGTGGCCGATCCCGTCAAAGCCAAGGCGGGCGCGGCCGCTGTCCCCGCCCCGGCCACACCGGGAACCGAGATTTCGACCGACGTGAAGTCGCCAGAGTCGCGCCATGTGCGCGAAGTGGCCGAGATTCAGCGCGACATCGTCCGCCGCCGCCGCCGCAAGATGGTGGCGATGGCGATCCGGCTGGCGGGATTTGTCCTGCTTCCCACGGTTCTGGTGGGGTACTACTACACCCAGATCGCCACACCGATGTACGCCACCAAATCCGAGTTCGTGATTCAGCAGGCCGACAATGCCGGAGGTGCTGGCATGGGCGGGCTGTTGTCGGGCACGGGGCTGGCGACCAGCCAGGATTCGATCACCGTCCAAAGCTATCTGCAATCGCGGGAGGCGATGATCCGGCTGGATGAAGATCTGGGCTACACGGCGCATTTCTCGGACCCGGATATCGACGTGATCCAGCGGCTGGACGAAGACGCCTCGCGCGAGGATGCCTATAAGCTGTTCCGCAGGAACATCACGATTGGATATGACCCCACCGAAGGCATCGTGCGGATGGAAGTGGTGGCCGCCACCCCCGAAGCGAGTGCCGCGTTTTCCGGCGCGCTGATCGGCTATGCCGAGGAACAGGTGGATAACCTGACCCAGCGGCTGCGCGAAGATCAGATGCAGGGCGCGAATGAGACATTCGCAGACGCCGAGACCAAGATGGTTGCGGCACAACAGCGTGTGCTGGAATTACAGACCAAGCTGGGCGTTCTGGATGCCGCGGGCGAAACATCGGCGCTGATGGGCCAGATCGGAAACTATGAGACCGAGATCGTGGATAAGCGGCTGCAACTGCAACAGCTTCTGGACAACGCCCAACCCAACCAGGCCCGCGTGTCGGGGCTGGAGGGGGATATTGCGCGGCTGCAGGACATCGTGGCCGAGCTGCGCGCGCAGATGACGGCGGACACCACCGGGGGCGGTTCACTTGCCTCGATCACGGGGCAATTGCGGATGGCCGAGGTGGATCTGGAGACGCGGACGCTGATGATGCAGGAATCGCTGCAGGCGCTTGAATCGGCGCGGACCGAAGCGAACCGCCAGGTGCGGTACCTCTCGACCGGCGTGAACCCGATCCCGCCGGATGAGGCGACCTATCCCAAGGCGTTCGAGAATACGATCCTGGCGTTTTTGATCTTTTCGGGGATCTACCTGATGGGCGCGCTGACCGCGTCGATCCTGAGGGAGCAATTGTCGGGGTAAGAGGGTCCCCCTCACCCTAACCCTCTCCCCTTGGGCGAGAGGGTTAGGGTGAGGGGGACGCCCCACCAATCACATCCCGCAACACCCCACCGGCCCGCGCCAACCGCGCCCGGGCCTCGTCGGGGCCAATACCGCCCAGATGCATCACAATCGCCGCCTTCACATCGCCCCCCGCCGCGTCCAGAAGTTGCGTCGCCGCGTCCCCCGAAACGCCCGCCACCGCGCAAAGGATGCCCACCGCCCGCGCCTGCAACTTCTCGTTGGACACCGACACATCCACCATCAGGTTCTGATAGGTCTTTCCGATCCGGATCATCGCGCCCGTCGAGATCATGTTCAGCACCATCTTCTGTGCGGTGCCCGATTTCATCCGGGTCGAGCCGGTCAGAACCTCTGGCCCCACCTCTGGCGCGATAGAGATGTCGGCGTGGTCGGCCAGAGCCGCCGCCGGCACACAGGTCAGCGCCACGGTCCGCGCGCCCAAACCCCGGGCAT
The DNA here is from genome assembly GCA_039820585.1 of Pseudomonadota bacterium. Classification (GTDB taxonomy): domain Bacteria; phylum Pseudomonadota; class Alphaproteobacteria; order Rhodobacterales; family Rhodobacteraceae; genus JBCBGF01. Next base: position 47,479 of record JBCBPV010000016.1, on the reverse strand, counting down.
AGCGCAAGGCGCCGATCACATAGGGCGTGCGCCCGCTGGCCGTGATGCCCAGCACCACATCCGCCGCGGTGACCCGGACCTTGCGCAGATCCTCGGCCCCTTGGGCTGCGTCGTCTTCCGCGCCCTCCACCGCATGGCGCAAGGCACGCTCACCGCCCGCGATCACGCCCACCACCATCTCTGGCGGGGCTGAAAACGTCGGCGGGCATTCCGAGGCGTCCAGCACACCCAGCCGCCCGCTGGTGCCCGCGCCGATATAGATCAGCCGCCCACCCTGCCGGAACGCCGCCGCCGCCGCATCGACGGCGCGGGCGATCTGCGGGATCTCGTGTTCCACCGCGCGCGCGACGCCCGCATCCTCGGCATTGATCCGGGCCAGGAGGTCGGGCGTGGGCAGCGTGTCGATATCGCCCGTGCGCGGATTGCGCTGTTCCGAGGCGAGGGTTTGCAGATCGGTGGTGGTGAACGGGCGCGACATGGGATGTAGGGTATCGCCTGGGCACGCGACGCCCAAATGACGCACGCACGCTGTGGCCACTGTCGAAACAGAGCCCGCGGCTTGGCACGCTTTGTCCCCAAGGCCGGTGAACAGGCCGCAGGCCCACCCCACGGGTCGGCGATTTGTGAATGCAGGGCACAGACGATGCGGAAGACGTGCCTTCTACGATAAAGCGCCACAGCCACAGGCCAGATCGCCAACCCACGGGCCCGCGACAGCCGCGCGCGCTACATCTGCGGGATCTTGCGCCCATCGGATGTGGCCGCCGCCGCCTCGGCCACGCGCTTGGCCCGGGTGCCAGGCGTCTTCGCCAGCTTGATCCAGCGCAGCACGTTGCGGCGGTAGGACGGCGCGTACCCCTCCCAATCCCCCGCCGTCAGCGCCGCGGCCAGATCATCCGGCACGATCAGCGCATCGACGTCATCCAGGAAATGCCAAGACCCGTTGGCCTTTGAGGCCGCAATCGCGGCCCGGCCCGCATCGGTCATCCGCCCCTCTGCTTCCAGCCGCGCGGCGCGGTCTTTGTATGTCTTTGACCAATGCTGCACCCGCCGGGGCGCGATCAGTTGCATGGTGCGGTCATCATCCAGCTTGCGCCGAATGCCGTCGATCCAGCCAAAGCACAACAGCGCATCCAGCACATCACCGGTGGACAGGTACTTCTCAGGGTGCGTTTTCTTCCAGGTGATCAGCCAGACGCTCGCCTCCTGCCCGTGGTTGGCGGCCAGCCAATCCCAAAGCTCGGCTGCTGACGCCACTTCGACCGTGTCGAACCTGTCGGTTTCGATCATCCCGCCCGCATCAGCATCGGCCCCAGCGGCCGCCCGGCCAGGATATGCACATGCAGATGCGGCACTTCCTGCACCGCGTCATCGCCTGCATTCGACAGGGTCCGATAGCCCGCCCCACCCTCACCCGGTTGCACGCCCAGCATCTTGCAGACCGCACCAATGGCGCGGGTGTAGTCAACGATCTCTTCGGCGCTGGCCTCAAGCGCGAAGTGATCGAAGGTCACATAGGGCCCTTTCGGGATCACCAGCACATGGGTCGGCGATTGCGGGCGGATGTCGTTGAAGGCCAGCGAATGCGCGGTCTCGTAAATCGGCTCACTCGGGATCTCGCCGCGCAGGATTTTGGCAAAGATATTCTGGTCGTCATAGGCATAGGCCATGGGCGCGCCCTCTAGTCTTGGAACAGATACTCGGTCTCTGCGATCTCCATCGCACGGTTTTCGGGGATCGAAAAGAACGCGGCCAGTTCCGTGGCGTTTTCCTGCGGTTCCGCCGCCTCGCGGATGCGGTGATAGTTCGGAAACCGCTCATCCCGCAGGCGATCGCTTTCAAACAACACATCGTTGCGGATGGTGGGCAACAGCCGCTCCACCGTCTCGGGCGCGGTGTCAGGCCCGGCCAGCCCCACACGACGGGCATGGCCGGCAAGGTAGCTGTCAGAGAAATTGCACGCGATCTCCAAAAGCTTGGTCTGGCTGCGATCGGCGTAGAAATCGCGCACCAGGTCGATATTGGCGGGGTCCATGCACACCACCAGACGGTCGCTTTCAAAGTAATCGAACAGCATCCGCATCAGCGCCCGGCGGTGGCGCGCGCGCTTGGCCAGCGTCGCCTGGATACCGCCCAGATCGGGCAAGGGGGTGGCCTCTTCATCGAAGAGGTATTCCACCGTCGGCACGTTGGAGTGAAAGCTGATCTGATCCAAAAGCCGCTTGGCCACATGCCACTTCTTGCAGGACACGATCATCAATTCCCGCTCGCGCCCGATGGTGGATTCCTTTTCCCAGAACCGGGGCGCAAAGCGCCGCCCGTTCCGGCCACGCTGGGTCAGAAAACCGTAAAGCTTCGTCCCTTCATCCGAGATCTGGATGTCCGTGCCCTGGCTGACATACAGCTCCCCCAACCGCCGCTTGAGCTGATCGGCCTCGGGCGAGATCTTGCGCGCAAACAGGAAATCCTGCGCCACCAGCATATCGTAGTGGTCGTTATAGAACTGCACCGGGATCCCGTAATCCGAGAACATCAGGAAGGTCAGCGTGCGCGAGCGGATTTCGCCCGAGGGCACAAGGTGGCGCACGAGCGTTTGAAAAAACGTCTCATCGGGTATCCAGGTGGTGCGGAAAAAGCGCATCACGTCGCGGCGTTTGCGCGCGAAATCGAGGATCGCCTCAACCGTGCGACGGCGCAGGCACCACCATTGGCTGCCGATCATGATCTGCAGATCGGCGGGGATTTTTCGCGCCAGCCCCAGCTTTTTCTGCCAGCGCATGGAGGCATAGAATAGCGGCTTGCGCGCACGCTCATTGAACCAATGGCGGTAGATCAGGCGCTCTTCCTTGATGCCGGTCTTGATCCAGTCGCTGTCGAAGAAATCAAAACTCTCGATGAAATCGGCATCTTCGCGGTCAAGATAGGCATGCACGTATTCCGCCGGTTTCACCGCCATGCAATCGCCCGACAGCATGTAGAAATGCGTCGCATTCGGGAACGCATCGACCGCCGCTTCCACCGCGTTCAGGGTCGCGCGCACCAGGCTCCACTCGCCCCAGCCGCAGCGCACGCGACGGCGCGCAAAGGTGACGCGGGGGTTGTCGCCCAAAGCCGAGGTGATTTTTTCGTAATCCGCCTTGCGGGCCGAGGCGTCGAAATGGATCGCCATGCAATCGCCCGCGCGTGTCAGCCGCCGCGCCTGGTGGATGATCGCGGTGGGGTCTTTGTGGCAAAGAAGGATAAAGGCGATCTGTGCCATTTGGCGCTTGCCCGCGCTCTCCTCAATCGGCTTGTTGCTGCTCTTAACGATGTTATCGTGAACGCCGATTGAAGACACAACCGTTTCTTGGTTTTTTAACGTTCAAGATCGAAAACCCGGTGGCAAGCCGGGAAACGAAAGGCAGGCATGGGCTTTCCCGGCACCTGGATGACCGAGAGCGAAAGTATGGTGTACCGCGTGGTGCCCAAATGCGCCTGCTCGTCGATCGGTCAGATCATGTACTACTCGGACCATGCCAGGTTCTTCGACGGCGATATCCACGACGCGCAGGGCGGCCTGCACAAATGGGCCATCGAAGACAGCCAACCGAAGATCACCGACAATGTGCGAACGCACGGATCGTTTTCATTCAGCTGCGTGCGCAACCCCTATACCAGGATCCTGAGTTCCTTCTTCGACAAGATCTGTGGCATCCAAAGGAACGGCCAGCGTTATCGCGGGAACCTGGTGCCGATGCTGACGCAGAAATACGGGATCGAGGTGGAGGGGGAGTTTGACCAGATCGCCAGCTTCCGGCGGTTCCTGCTGTTCGCACGCGACACGATCCGGTTCCGCAAGCCGATGGATCCCGATATCCACTGGTCGGCGATGTCGGGGCATCTGTCGACCTTCATCGTGAATGGCGGGCGATTCGATCAGATCTTTTTCACCGAGACCTTTAACGACGGGATGCAGAAGGTGCTGGATGCGGTGGAAACGCCGGTGCCGGTGGTTCTGTCAGACGTGCCGCGGTTCAACGAGAGCGAGGGGCATGGGCCCAAGCGCGCGCATCCGGTCGAGGATTTCTTCGACGATCTGTCGATGCATCTGGTCTATGAAATCTACAAGCGCGACTTCAATCTGTTCAGGTATGATTTCGAGAACCCCGGCAACAAGATGCCCTTGGGCGAGATCGATCTTGATGAGGTGCATGCGAAGCTGGGGGATTGATCAGCCAGACTGGGGCGCTGCCCCAGACCCCGGGATATTTCTGGACCAAAGAGCCTAGCGGGTCTGCTCGTGTTCGAACCGCTGTTTGGCGATGGCTTCGTTCCGTTCGTCTTTTTGCTGACCCAGAAGCGCGGTTTCCACAAAATCGAGATGGGCCGAGATCGCGGTGCGGGCGGCGGGCGCATCGCGGGCCTGGAGGGCCATGTTGATCGCGCGGTGTTGATCGAGCAGCATGTCGCGCGTCATCCGCTGTTTGAACATGATCTGGCGGTTGAAGAACACGCCCTTCTGCAACAGATCGAACATCGAGCGCATCATGTGCAGCATCACAACGTTATGGCAGGCCTCGACAATGGCCATGTGAAACTCGGCATCGAGGCCCGCTTCTTCGCTGGGATCACGCTTGGAATGGGCCGCCTCCATCTTGCGAAACAGCGTGTCGACAACGGCAAGGTCGGTGTCAGAGGCGAATTTCGCCGCACGCTCGATCGCCAACCCCTCCATATCGCGGCGAAAGGCGATGTAGTCGAAGACGGCGTCGGGGTGGGTCGCAAAGAGCCGGGTCAACGCGGGCGAATACTGTGCGCCCAGATCATCGGCGACATAGATGCCCGAGCCGGGTTTGGTCACAAGCAGGCCATGGTCGTGCAGATCGGCCACCGCTTCGCGCAGGCTGGGCCGCGAGACGCCCATGCGCTCGGACAGTTCGCGTTCAGAGGGCAGGCGTTCGCCGGGGCGCAGGATGCCGCGCAGGATCAACAGTTCGATCTGCTTGACGACGGATTGGGCCAGCTTTTCGGACTGGACCTTCTGGAACGGCATGGGATGTCCTCGCACGATTGGTCAAAAGATATGACCGAACCGGCAGCGGGACAAGGCCAATCGGGGGCACCCCCGGGGCGCAAACGGCCGGGCCCGGTGCGAAAACGGGGCCCGGCCGCTGCGAAAGCGATCAGCTGTTGGGGCGGATCACGATATCGACGCGCCGGTTCTGCGCACGCCCCTCGGGCGTGAGGTTCGAGGCGATGGGCTGGTTCTCACCCGCGCCAAAGGCCTGCAACCGGCCGCCGGGCACGCCCGCGCTGGCCAGCACGGCGCCCACGGCCTGGGCCCGGCGTTCGGACAGACCCTGGTTGTAGGACGCGGTGCCGGTATTGTCGGTATGGCCGATGATCTGCACCGTGCTGTCGGGATAGCGTTGCAGGCTGCCCGCCAGGGTGAACAGGTCATTGCGCAGATCGGGGCGCACCGCCGCACTGTCCACAGCGAACAGGATATCCTGCGGCATCCGCACGATCAGCGAATCGCCCGTGTTGATCACATCGATCTCGTTGCCCAGATCGCGGCGCAATTCCTGCGCCTGCTTGTCAAGGATGTTGCCGACAATGGCACCACCTGCGGCCCCGATGGCCGCGCCGGTCAGGGCGCCACGCACGCGGTCATTCCCGCTTTCCTCGATTCCGCCGATCAGACCGCCGATGATCGCGCCCGCCGCCGCGCCGGTGCCGGTGCGCTGCAGATCGCCCCCTTGCTGGAACCGTGGGTCGGAACAGCCTGCGATGGCCAGAACGCCCACAGCGGCAATAATCGTTGGTGTTTTTGCTACTCTCATGTCGGTCCTCAATCCTTTTGGCGACAGATTTGCCCCCACTGATACATCAACGGGATTAAGGCGACACTTGGATGATATGCCATAGCACGCAGGTTTCCGCCGATGATCAGGCGGTTTCAGCGGCTTCCCACGCGAGCATGGCGCGTTTGACCGGCAGACCCCAGTGATATCCACCCAGCCCGCCGGATTTGCGCAGCGCCCTGTGGCAGGGGATCAACCAACTGATCGGGTTGCGCCCCACCGCGGTGCCAACGGCGCGCACGGCCTTGGGGTTGCCGATCACGCGGGCGATGTCGGAATAGGTGGTGACGTGGCCGGTGGGGATGCGAAGAAGCGCTTCCCATACCTTGATCTGAAAGGGCGCGCCGATCAGGTGCAGCGCGGTATCCTCGCCGCCAAACGCGGCCTGGGCCAGGGGGGCGACGGTTGCGCTGTCTTCGATGACCTCCGCCGCGGGCCAGCGCGACGTCATATCCTTGTATGCCTCGTCACGCCCGGTTTCCTCGGCAAAGGCCAACCCGCAAAGACCCCGGTCGGTGGCCATCGCCAGCGCCTCGCCAAAGGGGCTGGACACCCAGGCGTAGCGGATGGTCAGACCCTGGCCCTGGCGGGCATAGTCGCCGGGGCTCATCGCCTCCCACCTCAGGAACAGGTCGTGCAGGCGGCCAGACCCGCTCAGCCCGACCGCATCGGCGGTGTCCAGCATCGTGTGACGCTCGGCCAAGAGCTGCTTGGCATGGTCCAGCGTCAGGAACTGCTGAAACCGCTTCGGCGACACCCCGGCCCAGCGGCTGAACACGCGCTGAAAATGCGCGGGGCTGAGGTTCATGTCCTCGGCGATGTCTTCCAGCGACAGGGCCCGCCCCTCGCCCGAATCGATCCGGTCGATGGCGCGGCGCATCAGGCGATAGTAATAGGCGTTTTCAAAGTCTGGGTCGGTTTGCAGAACGGGCATCAGGCGTCTCCTCGGCTTGACCCTGATCTAATCGAGCCCCGCCCCCCTTGCGACCCGTTTCCTGCGCGAAGGCGCGCCTTGCCGCCCCCGGGTGATCCCGGCATAACGCCCTGCATGGCCAAGCAACTGCCCTATTCCACAATCCACGAGATCTTTACCCGGTTTCAAGCGATTGACCCCGAACCCAAGGGCGAGTTGGAGCATGTGAATGCCTTCACTCTCGTGGTCGCGGTGGCGCTATCGGCGCAGGCCACGGATGTTGGGGTGAACAAAGCGACGCGGGAACTGTTCCAAATCGCCGATACGCCGGCGAAAATGCTGGCGCTCGGCGAAGAGGGCCTGATCGAATACATCAAGACCATCGGCCTTTACCGCAACAAGGCCAAGAACGTGATGAAGCTGTGCCGTATCCTGGTCGATGACTATGGCGGCGAAGTACCGTCTTCCCGCGCCGCGCTGCAATCGCTGCCGGGCGTTGGTCGCAAAACCGCCAATGTCGTGCTGAACATGTGGTGGGGCATGCCCGCCCAAGCCGTCGACACCCACATCTTCCGTGTCGGCAACCGCACCGGCATCGCACCCGGCAAAACAGTGGAGATCGTCGAACGCGCGGTGGAAGACAACATCCCCGCGCCGTTCCAACAGCACGCCCATCACTGGTTGATCCTTCACGGGCGCTACATCTGCAAGGCCCGCAAACCGATGTGCCCGACCTGCCCGATCCACGATCTGTGCCCGTTTGAGGAGAAGACCCAATGAAAGAGTTCCACGTCGTCGGCATCGGCAATGCGATGGTCGATATCCTGGCCCCGGCCGAGGATCGGTTTCTCAGCGCAAATGGCGTCGAAAAAGGCATCATGCAACTGATCGACATGGACCGCGCGGTGGAACTGTATGCCTCCATCGGTCCCGCGCGCGAGATCTCGGGCGGGTCCGCGGCCAACACCATTGCCGCGATTGCGCATCTGGGCGGGCGCACGGCCTATATCGGCAAGGTCAAGGATGATCAGCTGGGCGCGATCTTCGCCCATGATCTGCGCGCGCAAGGCGCGGTCTATGAAACCCACCTCGCGCCCGCCGATCACCGCGATGAGACGGGGCGCTGCATCGTGCTGGTGACACCCGATGGTGAGCGGTCGATGAACACCTATCTCGGCGTGACCGAACATTTGACGCCGGGTGATATCGACGAAACCCAGATCGCAGGAGCTGAGTGGATCTACCTCGAAGGCTACCGGTTCGATGGGCCCGAAAGCCATGACGCCTTCGCCCGCGCCATCACCGTCGCCAAGGCCAACGGGGGCCGCGTGGCCCTGACGTTGAGCGATCCGTTCTGCGTCGAACGCCACCGCGGCGCGTTCCGCCGGATGATCGCCGAAGACGTAGACCTGTTATTCGCCAACCGGGCAGAGATCATGTCGATGTACCAGACCGATGATTTCGAGGGCGCGCTTGCCCAAGGCTCCGCCGATGTCGCCATCCTCGCCGTGACCGAGGGCGAAAAAGGCGCGCATGTCCTGGCAGAGGGGCAGCGCTGGCACGCGCCCGCCATGCAGGTGGATATTGTCGATGCCACCGGCGCGGGCGATCTCTTTGCGGGCGCGTTTCTCTGGGCGATCACCCATGGGCACGGGCTGGAAGCGGCAGGCAATATGGGCTGCGTCGCGGCGTCAGAAGTGATCAGCCATATCGGCGCGCGACCCGAACAGGACCTGACAAACCTGTTCAAGGCGCGCGGCCTTCTTTGAGGCCGGGGGCCCTGCCCCCAGACCCCCGGGATATTTGAAGACCAAAGACAACACCTTCTTTGGTCCCGAAATATCCCCGCCGGAGGCATGAAAAAACCCGGCACTTGGCCGGGTTCCCCTATCTTTTATGGTCGCAAAGCTCAGTGCAGCTTGGCGTCCACCGTGGCAATCGCCTCGTCAATCAGCGTATCGGCCTGGGCCGCGTTCATCTGCTTGGCCACAACTTCGCCCGCCGCGGCCACCGCGATCTCGGTCGCGCGGTCGCGCACGTCGCGCAGGGCAGAGGCCTGGGCCGAGGCGATCTTGTCCTCCGCCGCTTGCAGGCGCCGCGCGATCGACGATTTGATATCCTCTTTCGCCTGTTCCGCCGCAGCCGCGGCCTCATCGCGGGCGTGGGCCACGATCTGATCGGCCTGGTCCTGCACCTCGCGTTGTTTGCGTTCATAGCTGGCCAGGACCGACTGCGCCTCTTCGCGCAGGGTGCGGGCCTCATCCAGTTCCGACTGAATGCCTTCGGCGCGTTTGTCGAGCATCGACGTCAGCATGCCGGGCACCTTGAAATAGACCAGTACCCCGATGAAGCACAGGAACCCGATCAACACGACAAAGTCGGTATTGGCGAGCGAGAAGAAGGGTTTGTCATCCGCGGCCAGCGCGGGGCTGGCGGCGAGGATCAGGATGGTGCCAAGTCTCAGCATCGCGTTATCCCTTCATCCGGGCAGCAACCGCCGCCTCGATGGCGGATGCATCCGCCTGCCCGCCCAGCGCGGCGACGATATCGCCCGCCGCATCGCGCGACACTTCGCGGATCGCGTCCAGCGCGCCTTCGCGGATTTCGTTGATCGCGACCTCGCTTTCAGCGGTCTTCGCGGCAATCTCGGCATCAGCCTTGGCCGTGGCCACATCAAGCTCTGCCTGGATCTCGGCCTTCGCCTCGCCGATGATCCGCTGCGCCTCGGACCGCGCATCGGCCAGCGCCTTGTCATAGGCGGCCTCGGCCTCTTGCGCCTTGAGCTTCAGCTCTTCGGCGGCGGCAATGTCATTGGTGATGGTGCCCGCCCGCTCGGCCAGAACCGATCCGATCCGGGGCAGGGCCACGCGGTTCAGGATCAGGTAGATCGCCACCAGCGTGACAATCAGCCAGAAGATCTGGTTGGGGAAGGTCGAAAAGTCGAGCTGCGGAAGACCCGTCGCTGCCTCTTCGGCCCCTGTGGTTTCGGTTGCCATTGGTAACGTCCCTCGCGCCCTGGTATGACACCGGATGCATGGACCAAGCCACGCACCCGGCCGTAAGGATCGTGGGCTGGCTTAGACGGCGAACATCAAAAGCAGAGCGACGAGGAACGCGAAGATCCCCAGCGCTTCTGCAAACGCGATGCCAATAAACAGCGTGGCCGTCTGGCCAGCAGCCGCCGAGGGGTTGCGCAGGGCACCGGCAAGGAAGTTGCCGGCAACGTGGCCCACACCGATGGCGGCCGCGCCCGAACCGATGGCGGCCAGGCCGGCACCGATGAATTGACCCATTGCTGCGATATCGCCTTCCATGTCGTGTTTCTCCTTACGTTGGAAATGGCTGAATTCGGGAACCTGACCCTAGTGATGCGGGTGCAATGCGTCTTTCAGATAGACGCAGGTCAGGATGGTAAAGACGTAGGCCTGGATGGCCGAGACAAGCACTTCGAGCCCGTAGATCGCCACCACCGCGGCAATCGACAGCGGCGCAATGGCAAGGATCGCGGCGAAGCCCGCGAACACCTTGACCACCGCGTGGCCCGCCATCATGGCACCGGCCAGACGGACAGAATGGCTGACGGGGCGGACGAAATAGGAAATCACCTCGATCACCGCCAGGATGGGCCGGATCGCCAGCGGCGCTGAGGTGACCCAGAACAGGCCAAGGAACGACGCACCGTTCTTCACGAACCCCACGATGGTCACGGTCAGGAACACCGCCATCGCCATCACCGCCGTCACCGCGATGTGGGACGTCGTGGTAAATGCCGTGGGGATGAGGCCCAGGAAGTTCGCAAAGAAGATAAACAGGAACAGCGTGAAGATATAGGGGAAGAACTTCAGCGCGTCCTTGCCTGCCACGTCTTCCACCATCTTGTGGATGAAGCCGTACATCAACTCGGCCACCGACTGCACCCTTGTGGGCACGATGGCGCGGCCACGGGTGCCGACCACGAACAAAAGCGAGATGGCAACGACCGTGAAGAACATCCACAGCGTGACGTTGGTGGGGGTGTACCACTGGATCGCGTCGCCGCCGAACAGCGGTTTGACCAGAAACTGGTCCATCGGGTGAAACTCAAGGCCGCCGCCGCTTGCTTCGTCCGCCACGTCTAGTCCCTCTCATCTCCAGCAGCCATCCGTTGCTGCCGCTCTTGCAGTTCGCGCGCGGTGCCGATCATCGTCTTCACCCCGGCGGCGAACCCCAGCAATGTAAACAGCACCAGAAAAATCGGCGTCGTCCCAAACAGGAAATCCAGCCCGTATCCGATGCCAAAGCCGATCCCGAGACCGGCCACAAGCTCTACCACCATGCGCCAGCCGTGTTGGGCCAGCGAATAATGCTCTTCCGTCCGCGGCTCGGGCGCTTGCGCCTGTTTGGCCGCGGCGATCCGGTCTTCCAACGCTTTCAGGGCGTCAGTGCGGTCATCTGCCATGACAAATGTCCCCCGGGACAGTTGCGCGGACCCTAGGCAGCGGGGCGGGCAGAGTCAATTGCCCGGACGCGGGGTCCAGCCTTCATCTAAACAATTGTAAATAAACCATAAAAACTGCCGCCGCTCGACACTGGACAAGGGCCGCACCGACAGCACAACCCATTCGATATTCAACCGTTCAGTTGAGCTTTTCCAGCGCCCGCCGCTGAAACAACCGCCCGTCGATCAGCACAAGCCCCAGAAAGATCGCCGCCATCCCCGCGAAATGGGCCACCGTCAACACCTCGTCCAACACCAGCTTGCCGATCAGCACCGCGGAAATCGGCGCAATGAACGTGACGGTCGAGGTCTTGGTGGCCCCGGCGCGCGGCAGGATCGAGAAAGCCACCAGAAAGGCAATGGCGGTCAGCACGGTGCCCAGGAACGCGACCGAGGCCAGGGTTGTGGCCTGCAACGGCCCCGGCACGCCCTCGCGCGCCAGCATCACGGGGATCAGGATCACCGCGGCAAAGGTGAAGGCCCAGGTGGTGATCACCGGCGCGCCGAGCGCCTGATAGCGCCGCACGTGGTTCATCGCGAACGCATAGCTGATCGGGGCCAGCACGATCACCAGGGTGCCGAACAGCAGCGTTTCCTGCCCCGGCGCCATCGCCGGGATCGTCAGCAGCACAATGCCCAGAAATCCCGCCAGAACGCCCAGGCTTTTCAGCCGCGTTGCGCGTTCGCCACCGGGCCAGAAATGCGAGACCATCACCACCATCACAGGCGTCAGCGCGTTGACGATGCCCGCGATGCCGCTGGCCACGTATTGCTGACCCAGCGGGTAGATCGCAAAGGGAAAGGCGAACATCAGCACCCCCAAAAGGCCGAGGCCCGCAAGGGTCGGCAGGGGCAGCGCTGTGACCTTGCCGGTGGCGATGACGTAGATCCAGCAGACGATGGCCGCCGTCGCAATGCGGAAGAACGACACGGTCACCGGCCCCACATCGCGCAGGATCATTTCGTTGAAAAAGAACGTCGCACCCCAGCCGATGCCAAGGACGAAAATGATGATCCAGTCGCGATCGGGCATTCCGGCGCCTCCTGCGGCAACCCATCTGCCGATGCGCGCACAAAGTCAACGCGGCTTTCGCTTGGCGCGGGCGCGGCGTAGGGTCATGCGCGATGACCGCCGATCTCGACACCGTCTTTGCCGCTTTGGCCGACCCCACGCGGCGGGCGATCCTGATCATGCTGTTGGAAGATGATATGGCCGTGACCGATGTGGCAGAGCCGTTCGAGATGTCGCTGGCGGCGATTTCCAAGCACCTTGGCATCCTCACGCGGGCGGGGCTGATTTCGCAGGACAAGCGCGGGCGGGTGAAGTGGTGCAAGCTGGAACCCGATGCCTTGCGCGATGCATCGGTGTGGATGCAAAGCTTCGGGCAGTTCGAGGCCGTTAACCTCGACGCGTTCGAGCGGTTTTTGGAGGTGGAGCTGGAGGAAAGGCCGGGGGGGGCCGGTGTAGACGACTAGCGGGGCAGTGTCGACTTTTGTACGGGATTGGAAAGTCGCTGGAGGGGCCGGTTAGGAAGGTTGCCTGAATGGACTTATGGTGTGTTGGATGTCGGCTTGGCGGACGAAGCGGACCTTGAAACACTAGTCAATCATCCGTTTTTTTCCTATCTAAGCAGTCCTATGAAAGACGCGCTTGAAATCAAGGATTACTACAGCTCCGATGTCGAGAGTGCTCGAAATTTTTGCGACCCCAATCGCAAAAACTTCGCTTTCCCGTTCGATATCTCTATTGGGCCAGTAGGAAGCGAAGAAGGCGATTATTACTCCATAATAGTCGTGTCCCCCGACGAAGTGAAAGCCGACCCCAATCGCGGCAAGTGCATCGTTCTGCCCTTTTACGACAGCAGACTGTTGATACCAATCGTCGAAGCTATGTTTGACTATTGCTTAATGCAACCTGACCCTAAAATCGCTCTGCGGCAGTGATTTTATTGGCAGTATGAGAACTACGTCCCATACGATCCAGCATAATGAATGCGCGCTCTCTCGGCGTATTTTGTTGAAGAACCCGCCATTCGCCACAGGCAAAGCCCGTCTCACGCACTCCGCAAACACGCCCGGATAAACTTGCGCGCCGAGCGATAGTGGCTGGCCCCCGACGCCTCGGCATAGCGGCCCGCGGTCCATTTGCCGTTGCCGCCTGTCATCGGCCCGCCGTAAAGCGCAGCGTCATCGACGGTGCTGAGAAGCGCCATCAACGCTGCATGGCGGTCTTCCAACAGGGCGCGCGCATCGGACCATGCGAGGTCGGCCTGATCGGCGCGCAGTTTGGCGTTATAGGCCTTGAGGTCGCTCCACTTATACCCCTTGGCTGGCGTATGCACCTCGCGCCCGGCCTGCGCATCGGCCCACCAGCCCAGGAACAGGTCGATCCAATGGGCGCGGTGGCCCACGGTGTCCTTGATGGTCACGCCGTCCTCGAACGGGCGGATGGCCAGGTCTGGGCTCACCTCCTTGAGGGTGTCCATCAGCTTGGCAAAGTCCATTTCACACACGGCGATCAGGTCGGCTTTGGTCGTGGCGGCGGGCACAGACACGCTCCCTTCACCGCCTATTTTACCACCGGATCCGCCGTCCCGGTCTGACCGGGATCAAGCCGATGCTCGGATTTCAGCAACAGCGCCAGCGCCACCACCGTCAGCCCCACACCCCCCAGGATCAACGCGGGCGGCGCCCCGTTGCCCAGCGCAATCTCCCACAGGATGACAAAAGAGGGGGTCAGATAGGTATATGCCATCACCTTGGCCGCAGGCAGGCGGAGCGAGGCGTATTGCAACAGGAAGAAAGACCCCGCGCTGGCGAACACCGACAGGTACATCAGCGCAATCCAGACGCGCGGGGGCAAGCCGGCCCAATCGGTGGCGGCGATCTGGCCCGCACCGGCGACGAACAGCAACACCGCGCCCGCGACCAGCATCCCGAAGGTGAACGCCAGCGCAGGTTCCCCCCGGTTCAGTTTGCGCACAAGCGGCGCATAGATCGCATGGGCCACGCAGCCCCAGAAATAGATGACCTCACCCTGCCCCACCTCAAACGCCATCAACGCCGCCAGATCCGCTCGAAAGATCACCCACAGCGCCCCCGCCGCCCCGATCGACAGCGCCAGCGCCATGCGCGCGGTCGTGATCTGGCGCAGCATCAGATAGCCAAAGCCCGCGGCCATCACAGGGGTCAGGGTGAAGACGGCAGCGGCGGACACTGCGGGTGCCGTCTTCAGCCCTTCGAACATCAGAACGAAGTAGATGCCAAAGATCCCGCCCAGCGCCGCGAACCGCCATGGTGCCCGGAAATAGCGCCGCTGCATCCGCCCCGTGGCCGCGCAGATCGCCCCGATCACCGCGCCCGCCAGCGCAAAGCGCACCGCCGTCAGAGCCGTGGGGTCAATGTCGTTGGCGACAATCACGCCAAGGCTGAACGATCCCGCGACCAGCGCAGAAAACACCAGCATCGCGGCATGGCCCTCCGCCTCGGGCGTCAGTTCCAAAAACCGATGCGCCTTTGGCGGCAATGTCACAGCCCGATTTGCCAGGTCTTGGCGTCTTCCTTGAGGAATTTCAGAAAGGTCTGCACCTTGGTCGTCCGGTGCAGATCCACATGCGTCACCAGCCAGAATGGCGCCGACCATTCATCGCGCGGGGCAAACACCTCGGTCACGTTGGGGCAGCGGTCGGCATCCCATTTCGACATGAAGCCGATGCCCGCACCCGCCAGGATCGCGTCGCGGAACAGGATGTTGTCTGACGACCGGAAGACGATCTGCTCGCTCGGCACCGCTTTGCGCATCCAGGCATTGAACGGCGCACGGCTGTTTTCATTGTCGCCACCGATGAAGTCATGGCCTGCAAAGTCATCCTCGTCGGCTGGTTTGCCCTTGCGCATGATGTATTCGTCGCTGGCGTAAAGCCCGATCTCCAGCTGGCCAAACGGTTGCACCACGTTGTCGGGCTGGTCGGGCGGCGCACCTGCGCGGATCGCCACATGCGCCTCGCCATATTCCAGCCGCAGCACCCGGTCGCCGGTGACATAGCGCACCACAAGGCCGGGATATTGCTGTTGGAAGGCCACCAGTGTCGGCGTCACCAGGGGCGAGATCGACGACAACGAGGTCACCACCAACTCGCCCGACACCTCATCGCCCCGGCCCTTGATCCGGCCCACCAGCTGGGTGATCTGATCGTCGGTCGCTTGGGCCACCTGCATCAGGTCCGATCCGGCCTCGGTCGCGGTATAGCCGCGGGCATGGCGCTGGAACAGCTTGACGCCCAGCCGCCCTTCCAGGGCATCGATATGGCGGATCACCGTGGCGTGGTGCACGCCCAGCGCATCGGCCGCGCCGCTGACCGTGCCCAGGCGGGCGACGTGATAGGCGGTGCGGATCTCGTCCCAGTTCTCCATCCGGGGCCATCCTGTGCAATTCTCAACAGATGCTGTTCATCTAGCTGTATTGTGTTCGCATGCGCAAGGCTCATGTTGAACCCCAGATGTTTTGAGCCCTGAAAGGCACCCCACATGACCCGCACGATCCTTCGCATCGACGCCTCCGCCCGCCGCACCGGGTCGGTCACGCGCCAGTTGACCGACGACATCCTTGCCCGCTTCGGCCCCGCAGAGGTGACCACCCGCGACCTGCTGACCACCCCCGTGCCGCAGATCAGCGAAGCCTGGGTGGCCGCAAACTTTACCCCCGCCGATCGGCGCAGCGCAGATCAGGTGGCCACGCTGGCCGTGTCGGACACGCTGGTGGGCGAATTGCAGGCCGCCGATACCATCGTGATCGGCCTGCCGATCTACAATTTCGGGGTGCCCGCCGCGCTGAAGGCCTGGATCGACCAGGTGGCACGCGCCGGTGTGACGTTTCAATACAGCGCCGAGGGCCCGGTGGGCCTGTTGACCGGCAAGCGCGCGGTGGTGGCCGTCGCCTCTGGCGGGACAGAGGCGGGGTCAGAAATCGACTTTGCCACCGGCTATGTCCGCCACGTTCTGGCGTTCCTGGGCATCACGGATGTGACCTTCGTGGCCGCGGACCGTCTGATGGTGGATGCAGACGCCTCCATGAGCGCGGCCAATGCGCAGGTTGCGGCGCTGGATGTGGCGGCGTGACGGACATGTCAGGCGCAGTGCAAAAATACGGGCTGTTGCTCATCAAAGCGCTGTTGACGCTGGCCTTTGGCGCGGCAGGCGCCGCCAAACTGGCAGGTGCCGAAATGATGGTGGGCACGTTCGACGCCATTGGCTGGGGTCAGTGGTTTCGCTACGCAACCGGCGGGATCGAGGTTGCGGCGGCGGTTCTATTGTGGGTGCCGGGTCTCCAGGCGCTGGCGGCAGGTGCGCTGGTCGCCACGATGATGGGCGCGATCATTGCACATATCGCGGTGCTGGGCCCCTCGTTTGTGCCCGCGCTCGCCTTGGGCGTGCTGGCGGCGGTTGTGCTGTATGCCCACCGGGTGCAGATCCTGAAGTAAACCGAACCACCAAAACCGCAGACGCCCGGCCCAAAGGTCGGGCGTTTTGCGACGCAACGTCATTAACCAATTCCCTAAAATTTTCCTTAAAACCGCCACGCCTCGACACTAGGTCCATTGGCGTCGACAGGTCCGGGCGCGGGGGCACCCTGGATCTGATGTTTAACCAATAACGCCGCGAGGCTTGTAAAATGTGCACCCCAAAGACGCTCTGCGGCGCTGCTGTGCTGCTCACCTGCTTTTTTGCCGCGCCGGCTTATGCCGATTACGGCCACGGCTGCGCCCGGTTCGCAGGGTCTGACCTGTCACCCGGCCACGTGCGCCAGTTGCAGGCCGCAGGCCATTGCGGCACCCCCACCGCCCATGCCGGCGGCCGGATCAAAATGGTCACCCGCAGCCATACCGAAACCCGCATTCTCGAACGCGGCGTGTCCGATGGCTCCAGCCACAGCCAGGACCGGCTGACCTCGATGGGTCGGGCGGAATCCGATGGCGCCAACGTCATGCGTATCAGATCGACCCAGTCGCAGACCGTCAGCCTGCGCCGTGTGGGTGGTGACACCAAAACGCTGGCGGTCGAGCCCGGCGACACAATCGTCGAGGTGGATGAAGGCGGCACTTATGTGGCCGACTTCGCGGGCACAGGCGCGCGGCAAACAAAATCGACCGGAACACACACCTGGGACGATGTGAAAGAAGAAACCATCGTGACCCAGGAACGTATCGACGTGGAAAGCGGCGCTGACACGCGCTGATCAGGGGTCCAACCTCTCCACCAGTTCCACCCGGCGGTTCAGCTCGCGGCCAATCTCACTGGTGTTGGTGGCCAGCGGCGCCACGGGGCCCACGCCCACGGGCTGCAAGCGCGATATGTCGATCCCGTAATCCCGGCCCAGCGCCTCGACGATGCTGGCCGCCCGGTCACGCGACAGCTGCATGTTCAGATCAAAAGACCCGGTGTCGCTGGTGTGGCCCACGACATAGAAGTTACCGTCCCGTTCGCGCAGCACCTCGGCGATCACCTCAATCGACGGGGTCGACGACGGGCGCAGCACCGCGCTGCCCACATCGAACTGTACGCCATACAGGATCGCCTTGCCTTCGGCATCGATGCCCGATGTCACCTCTAATGCGCTGATCGTCACGTTGTCTTCGGCCATCAGCGCGCGGGTCACTTCCTCCATCAGATAGTGGCGGCGCGAGCCCTCGAACGTCATGGCGAAATAGGTCTCTTCCGTCTCGGTGGCCTTGCGCGCCGACAGATAATACTCGGCAAACGTATAGGTCCGGTCGAGCGCGGTGCGCGTGCTGGCCGCGCCCTCGGCCCGCACGTAATCGCGCGGGGCGTTGATATCCTGCAGATCGCGGATCCAGCGCTGGGCCGCAAAGCCCGGATCGGCGTCATTGCCGCGCTGGGTCCGACGGCTGAACAAAATCTCGAACCCCGCGGCCTCCAGCGCCTGTTCAAAACTGCGCGCGACCTGAAGCGCCCCAATCTCTTCCGGCGCGGTCAAAAGCGTGGCGCGCACCGTGCCCTCGACCGACACCCGCTCAAACCCATCGCCATCATCGACCAGAACCGTAACCTGATCGAACTCCGCCACGTACTGGCCCACAGGCGCGCTGCCCTCAAACGGCTGAACAATGGTGGGTTCCTGGGCCTGCAGGCTGGTGGCCAGACAAAAGGCAAGCGCGATGAGCGCGCGGGTGGGAAGAGACAGGGTTCGGGACAACACGGCAGAACGCTCCAATGAAAAACACTATGCCTGCAAACTCTGGCCGGGTCGTACCTTGTGAGGCAACAGAAAATCCGCGTCGCGCGCAGGTTCGCCCGTGATTTCCGCGGCCCTGCCCGCTTGACACACGGCCCCACCCGCCTTACCCCCGCGCCATCTACCGGAAGCACCACGTCTTCCGGTCCCGGCCTCGCGCCGGGATCGCCCTCCACCAGCGCGTTGCGCCCGTGGGGGCGTTTGGGCTTTGGGCGGTTCCTGCTTATCTGGGAACCATGGATTGCAACCGGCAAAAGGAGCCGTGGGATGTTTGAAAATCTGTCCGAACGCCTCTCAGGCGTCTTTGACCGGCTGACCAAGCAAGGCGCGCTCTCTGAAGACGACGTGAAAACCGCCCTGCGCGAGGTCCGCGTGGCGCTGCTGGAAGCCGACGTATCCCTGCCCGTCGCCCGCGATTTCGTCAAAGCGGTGCAGGACAAGGCCACGGGCCAGGCCGTGACCAAATCGGTCACGCCGGGTCAGCAGGTCGTCAAGATCGTCCATGACGAACTGGTCCATGTGCTCGCAGGCGACAATGCCGAACCGGGTGAGCTGAAGATAGACAACCCGCCCGCGCCGATCCTGATGGTCGGTCTGCAGGGGGGCGGCAAGACGACGACGACCGCGAAGCTGGCCAAACGCCTGACCGAGAAGAACAACAAGCGCGTGCTGATGGCCTCGCTCGACACCAACCGCCCCGCGGCGATGGAACAGCTTGCGATCCTGGGCCAGCAGATCGGCGTCGACACCCTGCCCATCGTGGCGGGCCAGACGCCGGTGGATATCGCCAAACGCGCCAAGCAGCAGGCCACGCTCGGCGGCTATGACGTCTATATGCTCGACACCGCAGGGCGGCTCTCCATCGACGAAGAGCTGATGGCCCAGGTCGAACAGGTGCGCGACATCGCGACCCCGCGTGAGACATTGCTGGTGGTCGATGGCCTGACCGGTCAGGACGCGGTGAACACCGCCCAGAACTTTGACGACCGCATCGGCATCTCGGGCGTTGTCCTGACGCGAATGGACGGCGACGGGCGCGGCGGTGCGGCGCTGTCGATGCGCGCGGTCACCGGCCAGCCGATCAAGTTCGTGGGCCTGGGCGAAAAGATGGACGCGCTGGAGGAATTCCACCCCGAACGCATCGCGGGCCGCATCCTTGGCATGGGCGACATCGTCAGCCTGGTGGAAAAGGCGCAAGAGACGATCGAGGCCGAACAGGCCGAGCGCATGATGAAGCGCTTCCAGAAGGGTCAGTTCAACATGAACGACCTGCGCCAGCAGCTGGATCAGATGCTGAAGATGGGCGGGATGGAAGGCATCATGGGGATGATGCCCGGCATGGGCAAGATGAAGTCCCAGATGGAAAACGCAGGGTTCGACGACAAGATCATCCGCCAGCAGATCGCGCTGATCCAGTCGATGACCAAGAAGGAACGCGCCAATCCCGGGCTTTTGCAGGCCAGCCGCAAGAAACGCATCGCGGCGGGGGCGGGTCTGGAGGTCAGCGATCTCAACAAGCTGATGAAGATGCACCGGCAGATGTCGGACATGATGAAGAAGATGGGGAAGATGGGCAAAAAGGGCATGATGCGCCAGTTGGGCGGCATGTTCGGCGGCAAGGGCGGGATGCCCGGTGGCATGCCGTCAGAGGCCGAAATTCAGGCGGCCCAGAAACAGCTTGGGGCCGGTGGCGGATTGCCCGGGCTGGGCGGCGGCGGCATGGGCCTGCCGCCGGGCCTGTCGGGTTTCGGGAAGAAGAAGTGATCTGGCATTTTGCCATAGCGGGGGCGCTGCCCCCGTCGCCCGTGCGGGCGACCCCCCCGGCGTATTTCTGCCAAGAAGAAGGGGCGCGGGCATGACCCCTGTGTTGGAGACAGAGCGGCTGGTGCTGCGCGCGCCCAAGATGGCGGATTTCGCAGCCTTCGCAGATCATTGTGCATCCGACCGGGCCACGTTTTCCACCGGGCGGCTGACCCGCGCACAGTCCTGGCGAGAGTTTGCGTCGGCTGCAGGCGCCTGGGCGTTACAGGGCCACGGCGCGTGGTCGATTGCAGACAAGGACGACACCTATCTGGGTGAGATCGCGATTCTTCACCCGGCTGAGTTCCCCGAGGTGGAGCTGGGCTGGACCGTGATGGCCCCGGCCGAAGGCAAGGGGATTGCGTTTGAGGCCGCCCGCGCGGCGCTCAGCTGGGCCTTTGAGGTGCGGGGGCTTGCGACATTGGTCAGCTACATCACGCCGGGCAACACACGCTCCATCGCGCTGGCCCGTCGGCTGGGCGCACTGTGGGATGCCGACGCCACATTGCCAGAGGGCGAGACAGCTCAAGACACCGTGGTCTACCGGCACCGGGGGCGCGCATGACCGCTGCCACCACACTCACCACCGACCGGCTGACCCTGCGTCTGCCCCAGGCGGCGGATCTGCCGACCTACACGGCGTTCTGCGCCTCGGACCGGTCACGTTTTGTGACGGGCCCGTTTGATGCGGTGCAGGCGTTCAACAAGCTGTGCGCGATGGTCGGCCATTGGACCCTGCGCGGGTTTGGCCGCTATGTGATGGATCTGGGCGGGCGTGGCATTGGGCATGTGGGCCCCTTGGCCATGGACGCCCGCGATCTGCCAGAGTTTACATGGACGCTGTGGGACCCCGCCGCCGAGGGGCAGGGGCTGGCGACCGAAGCCGCGCTGGCGGTGAAGGCGCATCTGTTCGACGATCTGGGCTGGACCGAGATGATCGTGCGTATCCAGCCCGAGAATACCGCCTCGTGCCGGATCGCCGAGCGCATTGGCGCGGTGCTGACCGATGCAGAAGCGCCCGATTGGTTTCCCGGCGCGCTGACCTATCGGCTGACGGCAGGCGGGGCGGCATGACCGACGTGATCGCCCAGACCGCGCGATTGCACCTGATGCGCCCCGATGCCAACGACTGGCCCGGCTATCAGGCGCTGATCACCAGCCCGGCGGCGCAATACGCGGGCGGGCAGAAGACCCTGTCCCAGGCCTGGCACGCGTTTGCGGGGCATCTGGGGCATTGGGCGCTGCGGGGCTTTGGGTTGATGTCGGTGCGCACGCGGGACGACACCCGCTCGGTCGGGATGGTCGGCGCCTATTACCCCGAAGGCTGGCCCGAGAAAGAGCTGGGTTGGCTCTTGTGGCCCGGCGAGACCGGGCAAGGGTTTGCGACCGAGGCCGCGCTGGCCGCCCGCGCCTGGGTTTATGGCACGCTCGGCTGGGCCGGGGCGGTCAGCTACATCCACCCCGACAACGCCGCCTCGATCGCGGTGGCAGACCGGCTGGGCTGCACCCGTGATGCGGCCACGCGCGGGATGTCTCCCGATGACGCCGCCTTCGTCTATCGCCACCCCGACGCGGGGGTGACCCCATGACCCCGAATGTCCGCTGTTGTGCAGACGCGCGGTGTACCGCTTGTGTACAGGTTGTGTACGGGTTGTGCGCCCCCAAAAAGGCCTGCCCATGACCGATCCCGTCACCCGCGCCGCCGCCGTTTTGGCCGAACACCGCGACAGCATCGACCGGCTTGATGCGATCCTTGTCTACACCCTGGGCGAGCGGTTCAAGCACACCCAGGCCGTGGGTCGGCTGAAAGCAGAACACGCCCTTCCCCCATCCGATCCCGCGCGCGAGGCGCATCAGATCGCACGGCTCGAAGACCTTGCGAAACGGGCCGATCTGGACCCGGAATTCGCCAAGAAATTCCTGGCCTTCATCATCCAGGAAGTGATCCAACACCATGAAACAATTGCAGAAAAATCAGGAGACTAACCCATGGCCATGAAAATCAGGCTCGCCCGCGGCGGGTCAAAGAAACGCCCCTTTTATTCCATCGTCGCCGCCGACAGCCGCATGCCGCGCGACGGGCGCTTTATCGAAAAGCTGGGCACCTATAACCCGCTCTTGCCGAAAGACAGCGAAGAGCGCGTGAAGATGAAGATGGAGCGTGTGCAATACTGGCTCGACCAGGGCGCCCAACCCACCGACCGGATCAGCCGCATGCTGGAAGCCGCCGGTGTCTTGACCAAGAAAGAACGCGCCAACATGCAAAAAGCCGAACCCGGCACCAAGGCGAAAGAACGCGCTGAAGAGAAGGCGGCCAAGGCCGCGGAAGCAGCAGAAGCGCCTGCGGAAGAGACACCCGCAGAAGAGCCCGCAGCCGAGGAAACTGCGGCTGAGGAAACCGAAGAGCAGGCGGCAGAGTAATCTGCCCCTGCCCCGCTCAAGGGCCTGCGATTGCTGCGGTTTCTCGGTCTTGGGATGCTCCGCCGGTGGGTTACCATCGGCTTGTGCACGGCCGCATTCTGGGCCGGCGCCGAGGTGCAGCATATGCGCCTTGTCGACCGGTGCCTGGATGCCGGTGGCACCGTTGACACGCGCGGTTTGTGCCGGGGGCTGCAATGAGTGACCGGGTCTGTGTGGGGGCCATAGGCGGGGCGTTCGGCGTCAAGGGCGAGGTGCGGCTGAAAAGCTTCTGCGCCGTCGCCGACGACATCGCCGCCTATGGGCCGCTCGAGACCGAGGATGGCGCGCGCAGTTTCGACGTTTCGTTAACCGGTGTGTTAAAGAATGGGCTCGCGGCGAAATTGTCCGGTGTGACCAGCAAGGAAGCCGCAGATGCGCTGAAAGGCGTGCGGTTATATGTGGATCGGGCACGCTTGCCCGAAGCGGATGAGGAAGAGTTCTACCATGCCGACCTGGTGGGGCTGTTGGTCGTGGATACGGGCGGACAGGAATTGGGGCGCGTTAAGGCAGTGCTGAACCACGGCGCCTCCGATATCCTGGAAGTGACCGCACCGGGGCTGAAACAGCCCGCGCTGTTGCCGTTCACCCTGGAGGCGGTGCCAACGGTTGATCTGAAAGCCGGGCGGATCGTGGCAGACCCGCCCGACGGTGTTTTCCCGTCAGAGTGACGCGCTACTCGGCGTCGAACTTCATCTCGACCAGTTCGGCCAACGAGTAGGTTTGCGGGCTGACGTCAAGCTCGCGCGCCAATTGCGCCTTGCCCTGGCCTGCGCCAAAGGGCTCGGTCTCAAGCGGTGGATCAACGTCCAACTGCGCGGCCGCAAGCTCTAGCAGGGTCGCTTCTGTCGGGTCTTCCCCGGTCAGCGCCGCAATCTGGGCGCGGCCCGGGGTCATCGTGATCGTATCCTGCACCTCCACATCGCCAGAGACGATCTGGTCGCCCAGGATATCGGCGTCGCCCAGATCGGCGGCATAGACCGTGGCCATATCGGCCGAGCTGACCGTGCCGTCATCCATATCCAGGATGTTGGCCAATTGTGCGCTGGCGAAAGCTGGCGCCCCAAAAGGCAGGGCAAGAATGGTAAGTGCTAGGCATGTCCTATTCATAGCGTTGTCCTTTGTCAGGTTTACGGTACGTGGTAATGCCCCTGTCACAGGAACATGGGGACTGAACGGGGTATCGCCATGGGTCCGTCGCCCCCCAGCCCTGCCCGCCTCTGCCTTCGGCCAGTCCTCGCCGGTTTGCCAGATGCCCGGCCAGATCCCGCGCAGCTTGCGCTGCATTGCCTCACATTCCGCAGGCGTGTACGGGACGGGGATGTCTGAGCCCAAAGGTCTGCCGCGATGACCAACCCGCCGTCGAAATCCCATGGCCGTCTGTCGATCAAAGCCACCGCCGCACCGCGCGAGTTGATGACCGAACGGCCCGAACTGGCCCGCGCCTGGGCGGCGCAGGTGATCACGCTGTTCCCCGATGCATTCCCGGGCGTGTTGGGTGCCTCGCTGACCGGCAAGGCGTTGCAGGACGGTCTCTGGCGGCTGGAAACGGTGGATCTGCGCCCGTTCGGCGAGGGCAAGCATCGCAACGTCGATGACACGCCTGCGGGCGGGGGCGCGGGCATGGTGCTGCGCGCAGACATCCTGGGCACCGCGATTGAGCACACCCAGCGCGGCGTGCCCAGCGACCGGGGGCGTTGGCCCTTGATCTATCTCAGCCCGCGCGGGCGGCCGTTCGACCAGGCGATGGCGCGACGGTTGGCGCAGACCGATGGCGTGACACTGATCTGCGGGCGGTTCGAGGGGATCGATGAGCGGGTGATCGAGCATTACGAGATCGAAGAGGTGAGCCTTGGGGATTTCGTTCTGACCGGGGGCGAGATTGCAGCGCAGGCAATGCTGGACGCCGTGGTACGCCTGTTGCCCGGTGTGCTGGGCAACGCGGCTTCGGCAGAGGAAGAAAGCTTTTCCGACGGGCTTCTGGAACATCCCCAATACACCAAACCGCCCGAGTGGCAGGGACGCGCGATCCCGGATGTGCTGCTGTCGGGCCATCATGGCGAGATCGCCAAGTGGCGCCAGGCCGAGGCCGAGCGCATCACGCGAGAGCGTCGGCCAGATCTGTGGGCGGCCTACAAGGCGCGCAAGGGGTGAGCGCGCCTGTAGTGGATGAGGTGTTCGGTACGGCGGAACAGCAGACACTGCTGCGGCGCGGTTGGGCGATCCTGACGGTAATCGACCCCGACGCCGTTGCGGGCGGACAACTCACCAAATAACGCGCCGACCCCGCCCCTCGGGGCTTGATCCTGAAGACCGGGGGCCTTATACGCCGCACAGCCCCGCCAGAGCATGCTCTTGCGGGCTTCCTGTTTTAGGCGCTTTCTTCGGCACCGGACCGAACAGGAACGCGACAAGAAACGGTCACGTAACCTCTGACGGGCGCATGGCGGACCCGGTTGAAGATCAGAGCTCTGACGTATGCCACCACCTTCGCGGGCAAACCGTGAGCAAATCGAAGGAGACGGTCAGATGGACCTGATCGCACAGCTGGAAGCCGAGCAAGTTGCCGCGCTTGCCAAGGACATTCCGGATTTCAAAGCGGGTGATACCATCCGCGTCGGCTACAAAGTGACGGAAGGCACGCGGACCCGTGTGCAGAACTATGAGGGCGTGTGCATCGCCCGCAAAAACGGCGACGGCATTGCCGGGTCGTTCACCGTCCGCAAGATTTCGTTTGGCGAAGGCGTGGAGCGTGTGTTCCCGCTGCTTTCGACCAATATCGACAGCATCACCGTTGTCCGCCGCGGCCGCGTGCGCCGTGCCAAGCTGTATTACCTGCGGTCGCGCCGCGGGAAGTCGGCCCGGATCGCGGAAGACACCAATTACAAGCCCAAGTCGGGCGCGAACGCGTAAGGATCACACCCATGAAAAAAGAGACGCATCCCGACTATCACGTGATCAACGTCAAGATGACGGATGGCACAGTGGTTCAGATGAAATCGACCTGGGGGTCCGAGGGCGATCAGCTGTCGCTGGACGTCGATCCCAGCGTTCACCCCGCCTGGACCGGTGGCGGCACCCGCCTGATGGACACCGGCGGGCGCGTGTCGAAGTTCAAGAAGAAGTACGAGGGGCTGGGGTTCTAAGGAGCCGACCCATCGCGAGAGATTGGAACGCCGTCCTTTGGGGCGGCGTTTTTCTTTGGTTCGGTGGCCGTCAGCAGCGGACGGCTCTGTCACGTGACAGTTACAGGACATCGGCATATGCCAGACTGAAACAGGGGCGCCCATGACCTTCAAACGCTACGCCATCTACTACACCCCAGACCCCGGGCCCCTGGCGGGGTTCGGGGCCGCGTGGCTGGGCTGGGATCCGGTGACGGGGCAAGAGCTTTCGGCGCCTGATATTCCCGACCTGCCCCACCCGGTGCGCGACCTGACGGCCACGCCGCGCAAGTATGGGTTTCACGCCACTTTGAAGCCACCGTTCCACCTCGCCGAGGGAGAGACCCAGGATACGCTGGCCGAAGCGGTTGCGAGGTTCGCCGCCACGCGCCATGCCGCAGAAGCGCCTGGGCTACGGCTCGCCGCGCTGGGGCGGTTTCTGGCGTTGGTGCCCGCTGGGGATGATACCGCGATCAATGCGCTGGCTGGCGAGATCGTGGCCGGGTTCGACCGGTTTCGCGCCGCCCCGTCCGAGGATGAGCTGGCCCGCCGCCGTGCCAAGGGACTGACGGCACCGCAAGAGGCCAATCTTGTGATGTGGGGCTATCCATACGTCATGGAAGAGTTTCGCTTTCACATGACGCTGACGGGCGCATTGCCACCAGAGGACGCTGCCGCGACCCATGCCGCCTTGGCCCCCGTGGTTGCGCCCCTTTTACCCGCGCCCTTCCGCCTGTCATCACTGACCCTGATGGGCGAGGACACCGCAGGACGGTTTCGCGAAATCACCCGGTTTCCGCTGGCCGGGTGAGCCTGGATCAAACCTGTGCAATCGCCCGCAACTCGCACTTTCCTTGAATGCCTCCACAACATATAGTGGGCCAAACACCCCGGAGCGAAACGGGGGACAGGCATATCGAGGACAGTCGTGGCGCATATCATCGTCGTCGGGAATGAAAAGGGCGGGTCGGGCAAATCGACCACGTCGATGCATATCGCGACGGCCCTTGTGCGGATGGGGCATCGGGTCGGCGCGCTGGATCTGGACCTGCGGCAGAAAAGCCTTGGGCGCTATGTCGAGAACCGGCACATGTTCAACAAAAACCACGGGCTGAGCCTGCCGATCCCGTCCTATCGCGACCTGCCAGAGGTGACGGCCGATCAGCTGCGCCCCGGCGAAAACGTGCATGATCGCCGCTTGTCGGCGGCGGTGTCGGGGATGGAAAAGAACAGCGATTTCATCCTGATCGACTGCCCCGGCTCACACACCCGGCTTAGCCAGGTGGCGCATTCGCTGGCCGATACGCTGGTGACGCCCCTGAATGACAGCTTTGTGGATTTCGACCTGCTCGCGCGCGCAGATCCCGAGACGAACAAGATCCTGGGCCCATCGATTTATTCCGAGATGGTGTGGAACGCGCGTCAGTTGCGCGCGCAGGCGGGGCTGGCGCCCATCGACTGGATCGTGGTGCGCAACCGGTTGGGCGCGCAGGCGATGCACAACAAGAAGAAGATGGGCGACGCTTTGGGCGATCTGGCGCGCCGGATCGGGTTCCGGGTGATCCCGGGCTTCAGCGAGCGGGTGATCTTTCGTGAGCTGTTTCCAAAGGGCCTGACCCTGCTGGATCTGCGCGACATAGGGGTGAAGGGGCAGATGAACATCTCGAACGTGGCCGCCCGGCAGGAAGTGCGCGATCTTCTGCGGGAACTGCGGTTGCCTGGGGTCAGCGTAGACTTTTGAACTTGGTGGACCGCTGCGGCGTGCGCGTGGTCGCGGCATGCAGGGCGCGTTGTGACGGGATCGGACCGAAGACCGGATGGCGGGGTGGCGTGCTGTCACTCTCGGCCTCTGGTTCGGGCAGGTACGCGATATCAATCGCCTCGCGCCCGCGGAACGCGCGCAGCGAAACCGCCGCTGCCACCAGCATCACGATCAGCGCGCAGAGGTAGAGCGCGCGATGCGACAGTGTGATCTCGCGCGCCATCAGCGCGGTTTCGCGACCTGCGACATAGGGGGCAACGGCCACAAATGTGTCGGACATCGTCAGGCCCAGCGCGGTGAACGCGCCATCGGCCATCAGTTGAAACGCGCCGGCATCGGCGGTCTCACCGCTGAGGTGGACGACATCGCCGAACGCGCCGGGGCCCAAGGACCGAAGGCCCATCGCGGCGGCATCGACCGCGCCCGTGGGAGCCTCTGGCACGACATGGATGACGTAGCCTGCCGCCCGGCTTGGGTCTGTCGAGGGTGGACCAATCTGTGGCGCATCGTCGGTCAAACGCACCGAGCCTGCGGTGCTGACGTCAAATATCGGGGCGATCAGGGCAAAGCGCGGAGGCTTGGCACCGCGCAGCGACAGCACCAGCGCGCGGTCAAAATCGACCTCGGCCAGGATCGCGACCTCACCCGCCGTGGCGATATTTCGTGCCGGTATAAAATCCTGCACCGCCACCGTGGGCGGCGGACCAGAGCGCAAGGCCAACGCCCGCTCGGCCTGCTGCTGCACCTCGACATAGCCCGCAATCAACCCCATCGCCGCCAGAAGCCCGGCGATGAGCATCATCTTCCGGGGGTCTGTCAGCCTGGCGCTGAGAAAGGCGAGGGTGCGTTTCATTCCAGTTGGCCTCCGACTCGGGGGTACGAAAGGCAGCTTGGTCAGGCAACCGGGCAGCACTATGGCGCTTGCGGGTCCATCTGAGTGCAACCTTAAGGCCGCTCAGAAACGGATCGGCGCGCGAAAGTTGCTAAATATCAAGGGTATAGGCCCTCTCCCACTCTGACAGGTGCGCCTTGAACGCGTCCCATTCGGCGTGTTTGAGCTTAAGATATGCGGCGGAAAACGCATCGCCCATGGCCGATTTCAGCGCTTTGTCGCGGTCAAACGCCCTGAGCGCGTCGAGCAGGTTGAGGGGCAGTTTCTTGGCCCCGCGCGCCTTGTTGCCTTCGGTATACATGTTGATGAAGAGCGGCTTGCCCGGATCGGCCTGCGCCTCCAGCCCCGACAGCCCTGCCGCGATGATCGCGGCTTGCAGCAAATAGGGGTTCGCCGCCCCGTCGGGCAGGCGCAGCTCAAACCGCCCCGGCCCTGGCACGCGCACCATGTGGGTGCGGTTGTTGCCCGTCCAGGTGACGGTGTTGGGCGACCATGTGGCGCCTGACCGGGTGACAGGGGCGTTGATGCGTTTGTAGCTGTTCACGGTCGGGTTGGTGATCGCGGTCAGCGCGGTGGCGTGCTGCATGATCCCGCCGAGGAAATGATGGCCATCTGCGCTGAGGCCAAGGTCATGCGCGTCATCGGCAAAGGCGTTCTTGCCGTTCGCGTCCCAGACCGAGATGTGGGCGTGGCACCCGTTGCCGGTCAGCCGTTCCAGCGGTTTGGGCATGAAGGTGGCGCGCAGTCCGTGTTTTTCGGCGACCGATTTGACCATGAACTTGAAGAAGGAATGCCGGTCGGCAGTGATCATCGCCTCGTCAAACTCCCAGTTCATCTCGAACTGGCCATTCGCGTCTTCGTGGTCGTTCTGATAGGGGCCCCAGCCGAGTGCGCCCATGTAGTCACAGATCTCGGCGATCACGTCGTAGCGGCGCATCACGGCCTGCTGATCGTAGCATGGCTTTTCTGCGGTATCGGCGGGGTCGGAGATGTCGGAGCCATCGGGCAGAAGCAGGAAGAACTCCGCCTCCACCCCCGTTTTCACTGTCAGGCCAAGTTCCGCCGCCTTCGCCACTTGCGCGGCCAGCACGTTGCGCGGGGCCTGATCGACCAACGCGCCTTCCATCATGCAGGTGGTGGGCACCCAGGCGACTTCGGGCTTCCAGGGCAGTTGGATCACTGCGCGGGGGTCCGGCACCGCCAGCATGTCAGGATCGGCGGGCGTGCTGTCGAGCCAGGCCGCGAAGGCGGCAAACCCTGCGCCCTCTTCCTGCATGTCGGCGATGGCGGCGGCAGGCACCAGCTTTGCCCGCTGTGCGCCGAAGAGATCGGTGAAGGACACCATGAAATACTTCACGCCCTTTTCTCGGGCGAAGGTTTCAAGCGATTGGGTCATGGGTGTCTCCTTCAATATCCCGCTTGGCCGGGGATCCAGTCGGTGCCTGCCAAGGGTACGCCCGCCATGGCGGCGGCCTCAACCGTCAGGGCGCACAGGTCTTCGGGCTCGAGGTTCAAAACGTGGCTTTTGCCGCAGGCGCGCGCGATGGTTTGCGCCTCTAGCGTCAGGACGCTGAGGTAGTTGTAAAGGCGCCTGCCCCCGGCGATGGGGTCGAGGCGCGCGGCCAGTTCGGGGTCTTGCGTCGTGATCCCTGCGGGGTCCTGGCCTTCGTGCCAGTCGTCATAGGCGCCCGCTGTGGTGCCGAGCTTCTGGTACTCTTCCTCCCACCGCGGGTCGTTATCGCCCAAAGCCACCAATGCCGCCGTGCCGATGGACACCGCATCTGCGCCCAATGCCAGCGCCTTGGCCACATCCGCGCCGGTGCGAATGCCACCCGAGACGATCAGTTGCACCTTGCGGTGCATGCCGAGGTCTTGCAGCGCCTTCACGGCAGGGCGGATACAGGCGAGCGTTGGCAGGCCGACGTTTTCGATGAACACATCCTGCGTCGCGGCCGTTCCGCCCTGCATCCCATCCAGCACCACCACATCCGCCCCCGATTTTACCGCCAGCGTCGTGTCGAAATAGGGCCGCGCGCCGCCGACTTTGACGAAGATCGGTTTCTCCCAACCGGTGATCTCGCGCAGCTCCAGGATCTTGATTTCCATATCATCGGGGCCCGTCCAGTCGGGGTGACGGCAGGCCGAGCGCTGGTCGATGCCTTTGGGCAGATCGCGCATGTCCGCCACGCGGTCCGAGATCTTTTGACCGAGCAGCATCCCCCCGCCACCGGGCTTTGCCCCCTGCCCCACCACCACTTCGATCGCGTCGGCGCGGCGCAGATCGTTGGGGTTCATGCCATAGCGGGACGGCAGGTATTGATAGACGAGCATCTCGGAATGCCCGCGCTCTTCCTCTGTCATCCCGCCATCGCCGGTGGTGGTGGAGGTGCCCGCCATCGTGGCCCCGCGCCCCAGCGCTTCCTTGGCCTGGCCGGAAAGCGCACCGAAGCTCATGCCTGCAATGGTGATCGGGATTTTCAGCTCGATGGGTTTCTTGGCAAACCGCGTGCCAAGGGTGACGTTGGTGGCGCAGGTCTCACGATACCCCTCCAGCGGGTAGCGCGAGATCGAGGCGCCGAGGAACAAAAGGTCATCCAGATGCGGCACCCGGCGCTTCGCCCCGCCGCCGCGGATGTCGTAGATGCCGGTGGCCGCCGCGCGGCGGATCTCGGCGTTGACGTCTTGCGAGAAGGTCCAGCTTTGGCGGGGTGTTGTGCAGGGGGTATCGGCGTTGTCCATCAGTAGGCGCCTGCGTTGTCGACGTTGAAATTGTAGAGCTGGCGGGCGGAGCCGTAGCGGCGGAAGGTGGCGGCATCTGCGTCAATCTCCGCGTCTTCCAACAGCCCCGCAAGCGTCTCCACATGCCCCGCCGTCATCTCCTTCTCCACGCAATCCGCCCCAAGGCTGGCCACGCTGCCCCGCACATAGAGCCGCGCTTCATAGATCGAGTCGCCCAGCGCGTCGCTCGCATCACCGCAGACCACAAGCGTGCCCTTCTGCGCCATGAAGGCCGACATATGGCCCACATTGCCGCCCACCACGATGTCGATCCCCTTCATCGAAATCCCACAGCGCGACGCCGCGTTGCCCTTGATCACCAACAGCCCGCCATGACCCGTCGCGCCCGCATACTGGCTGGCATCGCCGTCGATCACCACGCGCCCCGACATCATGTTTTCCGCCACCCCCGGCCCCGCATTGCCGGTGATCCGAACGGTGGCGTGCTGGTTCATGCCCGCGCAGTAATAGCCCGTGGACCCGCGCACAGTGACATCCAGCGGCGCGTCCAGCCCGACCGCCAAGGCATGGCTGCCGCGGGGGTTCAGGATCTCCCACGCAGTCTGGTTCGTGGCCCCGGCTTGTGCCTGTAGCTGGGCATTCACGGCGCGCAATTCGGTTTGGGACAGATCGAGCGCCTGCATCAGTGGCTCCAGAAATAGACGGTGGCGGGTTCGGGTTCCCAGACGCGGGCGGCGTCGACGCCGGGCAAAGTGGCCAGCGCGCGGTATTCGGACCCAAAGGCCACGTAGGCGTCGGTTTCGGCCATCACCGCGGGTTTGCAGGCAACCGGATCGCGCAGCACGCCAAAGCCGTCGCGCGTACCGACGACGAAGGTGTAGAAGCCGTCAAGGTCGCTCAGCCCCGCCTCCAGCGCCGCGTCAAGGTCATCGCCCTCGGCCATGCGGGCGGTGAGGTAGGCGGCAGCAACCTCGCTATCGTTGTCTGTCTCGAAGCCTACGCCTTTGTGGCGCAGCTCGCGACGCAGGTTGTTGTGGTTGGACAGCGACCCGTTGTGGACGAGGCACTGATCCGCCCCGGTGGAGAACGGGTGCGCGCCCATGGTCGTCACAGCGCTTTCGGTCGCCATGCGGGTGTGGCCAATGCCGTGGGTGCCGCCCATATTGCCGATGCCAAAGCGGTTTGCGACATCGCGGGGCAGACCCACCTCT
The DNA here is from genome assembly GCA_039820585.1 of Pseudomonadota bacterium. Lineage (GTDB taxonomy): Bacteria > Pseudomonadota > Alphaproteobacteria > Rhodobacterales > Rhodobacteraceae > JBCBGF01. The sequence continues at coordinate 14,969 of JBCBPV010000016.1, read as the reverse complement.
TTGTAGATCTCGATCGCCTCGCCCGCGCTCATCACGCGGGCTGCGGGGCGGAGGTGGGTGAGGGCGGCGCGGGTCTGGGGCTGGGCTGAGACAGGCACCTCGATCACTGCGTGGGTCGCCTTGATACGCACAGTGACATCTTCACCCACCGCCTTTGACAGCGCCGCCTGCAACCCGTCGAAATCCGCTTCGGGATCGGGCGATTGTACCGTGATCTTGGCTTTGCCCGTGCCCGGCTCATAAATCGCGATGCCCGCGCTGTCCGGGCCGCGGTCGGTCATCGTCACGAGCATATCCGACAGCATCCCGCCCAGATCGGGCGCGAGGGTTTGGTCCTTCAGAAACAGCCCGACGATCCCGCACATGGTGTACTCCCCTCTCCGCACGGGTAAGGTACGCACGCTTTCCTGTGTGGCAAGTATTTTCCCTCATGGGAAATGTATCTCCCGGTCGAACGCCTAGTTTCAGAGCATCTCACCCCTCTTGCGGGTAGCTGATGACCGACAGATAGCGCGCGGGCAGCGTGATCAGCGCCTCGGGCCCGTGCGGCGCATCCGCGTCGAAAAACAGGCTGTCGCCCGGTTCCAGCCGATAGATCTCATCCCCGTGGCGATAATCGACGCGGCCCTCGAGCATATAGATCAGTTCGACCCCGCCATGCTGAAACGCGGGAAACGTATCGGACTGTGTCGTGAGCGTGATCAGGTAGGGCTCCACCGTCACCCCGCTGGTATTGGCGCCGAGATGGCCCAACAGGTTGTACTGATGCCCCGCCCGCGTGCCTTCGCGCGCGGTCTCGACCCCTTGCCCCGCCTTCACATGCACCGCTTCGCGCCGTTCCTCGAACCGGCTGAGAAACGCCGTGAGGGGCACGCCCAGCGCATGGCTGAGCGTTTGGAGCGTGGTCAACGACGGCGACGTCAGTCCGTTTTCGATCTTCGACAGCATGCCGGGCGACAACCCCGTGCTCGCGGCCAGATCGGTTACGGTCATCCCCCGCTGGTGGCGGAAGCCGCGCACCTCGCGGCCAATCGCGACCTCCAGCACACGCTCGCGCGCAGGCGCGGCGCGGTGGGGGTTTTGACGGAGGGGCTTGGGGTCGGTCATCGCGCCATGGTGGCGTTGATGTTCCCCCAAGGCAACAAGCCTTCTTGGCGGGAAACCCCTACCTTGCGTTGAAGGTGAAGAGTTGCTGGCCCGCAATTTGGTAGCCGTTGATCAAGGCGGCGGCGCGGGGGCCGGTAAGCCATGTCTCCAGCATCGCGGCCAGATCGGCGCGGACGTGGGGATGGCGGTCGGCACTGACCGGAAGATAGGCGTATTGGTTGAAGAGCGCGGGGTCACCTTCGAACAAGAGCGCCAGGTCGCCGGGGTTGCCGAAGTTCAGCCAGCTTGCCCGGTCAGTCAGGATATAGGCGCCCATGGCCGAGGCGGTATTGAGCGCCGCGCCCATGCCTGCGCCTACCTCTCGATACCATGGGCCAAAGCCCGCGGGGTCCAACCCCGCCGCCTCCCACAGCGCCAGTTCGCGGCGGTGGGTGCCGCTGTCATCGCCCCGGCTGACGGTAACGGTTTCGGCGGTAGCAAGTGCGCGGAAGGCGTTTGCAGCCGTTGTAACCGTGCCCAATCCCGCCGGGTCGGCGGACGGGCCGACCAGGACGAAATCGTTGAACATAATCTCGCGCCGGTGTGGGCCAAACCCGTCGGCCACGAACACCTCTTCCGCCGCGCGGGAATGCACGAGGATGGCATCCACATCCCCTGCCCGCCCCAGCCGCAGCGCCTGACCAGTGCCCACGACCAACAATTGCACCTCGATCCCGGTATCCTCGGCAATCGCAGGCAACAGAACATCTGACAGACCCGAGTTGTGGAATGAGGTCGTCACGGCCATGCGCAGCGTCTCGGCCTGTACAGGCAGCGCGCACGCCAAACAGAGGATGAGCCAACGGATCATACGATCAGATCCCCCCGTAGATGCGCCTGAGCTTCCGGCGTTTGCGGACCGGCAAAAAAGGCCCCTGCCGCGCCTGTTTCATGCAGTTGCCCGTTCAACAGGAACATCACTTCGGTGCCCAGCCGCCGGGCCTGGCCCAGGTCATGCGTTGCCATGATGATCCGCGTGCCGGCCTGATGGGCCGCTTGCAGAACCTCTTCGATATCCCGGGTGGCCCGGCCGTCGAGGTTGGCACAAGGTTCATCGAGGAACAGCAAGCTTGGCCGTGTGATCAGCGCGCGGGCCAAGGCCAGCTTTTGCTTTTCACCAGCCGACAGATCGGCAGCCGGGCGGTCCGCCATCGTGCCCAGGCCCATACGCTCCGCCCAATCCAGTGCCTTGATGCGTGCCGCCGGGCGGGCGACGCCGCGCAAGGTCAGGGGGTAGGCAATACACGCGGCCACCGACCGGCGCATCATCACCGGACGCTGGAATACAAAGGATTGTCGGCGGTGCGCCTGCACCGGATCGCAGGCATATTGCAGCATTTCACCGCTGGCGCGTTCCAACCCATGCAGCAGGCGCAACAGCGTGGTTTTTCCCGCCCCGTTCGGCCCCATGATGATGGTAACACCCTGCGCGCCGAAGCTGTGATCAATCGGTCCAACCAGCCGGTGACCCCGGCGTTTGACCGTGGCCCCGCGTAGCGTCAGGGGAAACAGTGCTACCATCGCCCGCCCCGTTCGGTGCGCGACAGGCCATGTATCAGCAGACTGACGGCGATGGCCAGCGCGATGAGGATGAACCCAAGGGCCAGGGCCAGCGCAAAGTCGCCCTTGCCGGTTTCCAACGCGATTGCGGTGGTCAGCACGCGGGTGGCATTGTCGATGTTGCCGCCGACGATCATGATCGCACCGACTTCGCCGATCCCGCGCCCGAACCCTGCAAGCGCGGCGGTCAGCAGCGCGCGCCGCCCGTCCCAGAGCAGTGCCGTTATGCGTTGGCGGCGGGTGGCGCCGAGCGACAACAGGAGATCCCGGTAGTCCGCCCATAGCTCGCGCACTGCCTGGTGAGTGATGGACGCGATCAGGGGCGTGATGATGATCACCTGGGCGATGATCATCGCGGTGGGCGTGAACAGCAACCCCAGCACCCCGAACGGCCCCGACCGCGATAACATCAGGTAGACGATGAGCCCCACCACCACCGGCGGCAGGCCCATCAACGCGTTTACGATGGCGATCACCGTGCGACGGGCGCGGAAGCGGCTGACGGCGAGCCAGGCGCCCAGCGGCAGACCGATCAGCGCGGCGATCACCACTGCGGTCAGCGTCACCTGCAAGGACCGCGCGGCAATCTCGATCAGTTCGGGGTCAAGCGACCACACGAGCCGCATCGCCATCACCAACCCCTCCCACAGATCGCCCATCGGCCCCTCGCAATTTGCCGCCGCGGACCCTGTGGCAAGGTGGGGCCGGGTGCAAGGGGGCTTGCGTTCGGCGCGGGGCTTGCGATGGTCGCGCCGCGACAGCGCAGGAGGCCGGACCATGGCAATGAAGACGCGACCCTTTGGCAAGACAGGTTGGAACGTGACCGAGATCGGCTTTGGCGCCTGGGCCATCGGTGGGAATTGGGGCGATGTCAGCGAGGGCGCGGCCAAGGCCACATTGCAGGCCACGCTGGATGCCGGGGTCACGTTCCTGGACACCGCCGATGTGTATGGCGATGGGCGGTCTGAACGCCTGATCCGCGATGTGCTGGCCCAGCGGGGCGGCGCCCGCCCGGTGGTGGCGACCAAGGCCGGGCGGCGGGTCGATCCGCATGTGTCTGAGGGGTACACGCCCCAGGCGCTGGAGGCGTTTATCGACCGCAGTCGGGAAAACCTTGGGATGGAGACGCTGGATTTGGTGCAGCTGCACTGCCCGCCAGTTGAGGTGTATTACCGGCCCGAGATCTTTGCAGCGCTAGACAACATGGTCGCCCGCGGCAAGCTGCGCCACTACGGCGTATCGGTGGAGAAGGTAGAAGAAGCGCTGAAGGCGATTGAATACCCCGGCGTCGCCTCGGTTCAGATTATCTACAACATGTTCCGGCAACGCCCCGCTGACCTGTTTTTCCGCGAGGCGCAGGCGCGGAACGTGGCGGTGATCGCGCGGGTGCCTTTGGCGAGCGGGCTGCTGACCGGCAAGATGCGCGCCGATACGGCCTTTGCCGCCGATGACCACCGCAATTTCAACCGGCATGGGGCGGCGTTTGACGTGGGTGAGACGTTTGCGGGCGTGCCCTACGACGTCGCCTTGGAGGCCGTGGATGAGGTGCGCGCACTGGTGCCCGAAGGCGCAACCATGGCGGCGATGGCCCTGCGCTGGATCTTGATGGCGAACGCGGTGAGCGTGGTGATCCCGGGCGCCAAGACGCCCGAGCAAGCCGCGCAGAACGCTGCCGCCGATGCGCTGGGCCCGTTGGCGACGGATGTGATGACAGCGGTGCGTGAGATCTACGAGGACCACATTGCCCCGCACGTGCATCATCGCTGGTGATGCTGGTTAGAGCTTAGTGCCCGCCTGCCACACCGCTTGCAGGGTCAGATCCTCGCCCAGATGCACGAAATCGGCAGGTGCACCGGATGTAAGCGTGCCCTGCCCACCCGTCAGAGCAGCCACCTTCGCGGGGCGCGACGTAGCCATGGCGAGCGCTTCTGACAGATCGACGCCGAGGGCGACGATGTTTCTCACCGCCGTCGCCAGGTCCAGATCGGCCCCGGCCAGCGTGCCGTCGGCGAGGGTCAAGCGCCCGTTCGCGCGCCGGATCTCGCGCCCGTTGAGGGTGAAGGTGTCAATCTCGGACCCCGCGGTCGCCATGGCATCGCTGACAAGAAACAGGCCCCCAGGGACCAACTTGGCGGCGCATGCTGCACGCATAGTGGCGGGGTGGACGTGAATGCAATCTGCGATCAGGCCCGCGGACACAGGGCCGGACAGCGCCGCGCCAACGAGGCCAGGCGCGCGGGCGGTCAATGGGCTCATCGCGTTGAACAGGTGCGTGACGCAGGTTGCGCCAGATGCGATCGCATCCCACGCCGCCTCGTAGCTGCAATCGCTGTGGCCCAGCGAGACGATGATCCCGGCCGCGGTCAATCGGCGGATCTGATAGGGCGACACGCTTTCGGGGGCCACGGTGATCTTTAGCAACGGCAGGGCCTTTGCTGCGGCAATCAACATCGCCTCATCCGCTTCTGTCATCGCCCGGATGAGCGCCACGTCATGCGCCCCATTCCGTGCCACGCTTAGATGCGGGCCCTCCAGATGCAGCCCGGCGATGCCCTTCACACCCTCGGCCACCGCCTGCGCCACCGCTGCAATCGCCGCTGCCGTCACCTCTGGTGTGTCGGTGATCAGCGTGGGCAAGATCGTCGTCGCCCCCAGCCCAGCATGGGCACGGGCCATGGTTTGCAACGTCTCAACCGACGGCGCATCGCCCAGCATAACGCCACCGCCACCGTTCACCTGCAGATCCACGAACCCCGGTACGATCACGCCGCCCTGAAGCGTCACCACCTGTGCGCCCGCGGGGACATCACCCACAACGACCACCTGTCCAACTTCGACCACCAGCGCGCCGTCCCGCAACACGGTGCCGTCGAATACCCGCGCGCCGGTATAGGCGATCACGCTCACAGCGTTTCGGTCACTTTGCTCAGATGGCGCGGGCGGTCAGGGTCGATACCACGGGTTTGGGCGACGCGCTCGACCAGGCCATAGAAGGTGGTCACCAGGCTGATCGGGTCGGTCAACGGGTGGTCAGAGCGCACGTGGTCGAGGCTCATCGCCCGCGCTGCCTTGTGCGAGGTCACAAACACCCGCGCGCCCTTGTCGGCCAGCGCATCCGCCGTCTCGACCACCTGCGCCTGCGCGGCATCGGCGGCGGCGAAACAGATCACCGGAAACCCCTCGCCCACGATGGAGACCGGGCCGTGCAGCACCTCGGCCGAGGAATAGCTTTCGGCATGGACCTGGCAGGTCTCTTTGAACTTCAGCGCGGCCTCGTTTGAGATCGCCCAGGATGGACCGCGGCCCAGGGTGAACAGCGAATTGGCGGCACTCAGAGCCTCTTCCACCGGGGTCCAGTCGATGGCAATCGCCCGCTCCAACACGCCGGGCAAACGGTAGATCGCTGCTTTCAGCTCTGGATCCCCCCGCCATTCGGCGATGAGCCACAAACCAGCCACGGCAGAGGCCACGAAGGTCTTGGTTGCGGCCACGCTGTGTTCGGGGCCTGCGTGGATGTTGAGGGTGAATTGGCTGGCCTGCGTCAGGGGTGAACCTGGCGCGTTGGTCAGGGCGATGGACAATGCGCCATTGGCGCCCGCGCTGCGCGACATCTCAACGATATCAGGGCTTTGGCCCGACTGCGACACCGCAAGCGAGGCGCAGCCATGGAGCCTGAGCGGCGCGTCGTAGAGCGAGGCCACCGAGGGCCCGATCGAGGCCACAGGCACCCCCATTACCAGCTCGCAGGCGTATTTCAGGTAGGTGCAGATATGGTCGGATGAGCCGCGCGCCACCGTTACAAGGCAGGGCGGATTGCGCAAAGCAAGCTCACGCGCGACCCACGCGATATCGCCCGAGCCCAGCGACAGCAAACGGTCCACCGCATCGGGGATCTCATCAATTTCGCGGCGCATCAGGCTGGGCTGATCTGACATCGGGGGTCCCGGGGGCTTGGGGGCAGGCTCAGCCATCCATGCCAATCCGGGCGGCAAGTGCAAGCGCCCCGTCCAACGCTGTGCCCTTTGGGCGGAGAAGTGTGAGATTGGGTGACAGGTAGGGGCGAAAGGCGGGTGCGACGCCGCCGATGAGGCAGAGCGGCTCACTTTTGGTGTGACCGAGTGCCATGAGAGCTTTCTCGATATAGTCAGCGCCGCGCCGCATCAACTCGGTGGCGACGGGATCTCCTGCTTGCGCCGCGTTGAGGATTGCCCGCACCCGCGTCTCAGCCGCAAAGTCCTTGGGGGCGGCGTCCTTGGCAAATTGCACCGTGCCCGTTGGCCCGCCCAGGGTGGCGAGGGCGGTTTGGGTCAGATCGGTGTGGGCGCCAAACCCGTCTTCGGCCCTGAGAGCGGCGACGAGCAGTTCGCGCCCGAGCCATGCGCCCGACGCCTCATCCCCCAGCACCAGGCCCCAGCCCCCGGCGTATCGGATGCCTTGCGGGGTTTGGCGTGCGATGAAAGAGCCGGTGCCGATGGCTGCAACTGAGCCGGGCGCGTCACCCAATGCGCCAACGACAGCGGGCAACCGGTCTTCTTCGATGCGGATTTGGGTGAGCGGAAGGGCATCGGCAATTGCGGCGGCGGTGGTGGCGTCTTTTAAACCAGCGAGGCCGAAGAATGCGGGGATCTTTGTGAGCGCCGGTTCGGACAGGTCAGCCATTGCGGCGAGCTGCGACAGCCCATCGTGCAGGACGTCGATTGCGCCTGTGGGGTCGGTCGTGGCGTTCACGCCTGGACCCTTGTGCCGCACGACCCGGTCCCCAATGCGCAGGGCAAACCGACAGGTCGTTGCACCGCCATCGACACCGATGGCAGCGGGAAGGGTGGGAGCGTCCATGCCCCGGCTATAGGACAGCGTGCGGGCGCGTGCCAAGGGGGCGGTGGGAAGCAGTCCGCCTCTGCCGCAGTTTTGGCGACCAGTACATGCGCAACGGGGGCCATCGCAGACCCGTGGATTGGTGACGCGGCCCAGAGCGGGGGCGCTTTATTTCACAAGGCACATCTTCCGCATCGCAAGCGCGTGTCCGCTAGCCAAATCGCCGACCCGGCAGGCGGGCCTGCGATGGCCATTGTTGCGCGCACAATTCTATCCCCGACGCCGCCCCAGCAACCACACAAAGAACACGCCACCCACAAGCCCCGTCACGATCCCGATCGGCATATCCTCGGGCGCCATCACGGTGCGCGCCGCGATATCGGCCCAAAGCAGGAACACCGCCCCGATCAAAGCGCTCATCGGAAGGACGCGGCGATAATCCCCGCCCACGATCATCCGCACGATATGGGGCACCATCAGGCCCACAAAGCCGATGATGCCGGAAAACGCGACCATCACGCCCGTTATCAGCGCGCCCACCACAAAGGTCATCAGACGAAACCGCGCTACGGGGATGCCCAGTGTCGCCGCCGTTTCATCCCCCACTGTCATTGCGTTCAGGTCTGGTGAGCGGGCCCACAGCCAAGCCCCGCAAGCCACGAGGATCGCCAGCGGATAGATCAGTTGCGACCATTGGGCGAGGCCGAGCCCACCCAGCATCCAGAACACCACCGTATGGGTTGCGCGGGGATCACCCAGGAAGATCAGAACGTTGGCCCCCGCCATCACGATGAATGACACGGCCACGCCTGCCAGCACCAGCCGGTCAGCGCTGGTGGCATCGGCGAAGCGAACCACGGACAGAACGATCAGCGTCGCCCCCAAGGCGCCAAGGAACGCCAAAAGGGGCACCGTCAGCAGCCCGATAAAGAGCCCCGTGTGCAACAACGCCAGGATCGCCCCGAACGCACCGCCTGACGAGATACCCAAGAGATGCGGATCGGCCAGCGGGTTGCGTGTGACGGCCTGCAACGCCGCGCCAACCATGGCCAGCCCGGCCCCCACCATCATCGCCAGAAGCGCACGGGGAAACCGGATCTCCCACACAATCGCTTCGCGGCCCGGCGACCAAATGGGCGCGACGATGCCGGGAATCACCTTGTTGGCGAGAACGCCCCAGACCGTGGTGGTGGGGATCGCGACCGCGCCCACGCTGATCGCCACCGACAGCGAGACGACAAGCACACCCACTACCCCCGCGCAGGCCGCAAGGTACAGGCGATGGGCAACGGCGCGCCCGGCTGGCGTCGCTTCGGGCGTGAGCGTGGTCACATCATTCGCCCCAGAACGCACCTGCGAGCGTTTTCACCGCCTCGATGTTGCGGGGGCCAGGCGTCGCTTCGACATATTCCAGCACGACGAAGCGGTCGTTCTTTACCGCGTCAAGATCGGCGAAGGCGGGGTTCGTCATCATGAACGCGCGCTTCTGCGCCGCGGTCACTTCGCCGTAGTTCACGATTACGATGATCTCGGGGTTGCGTTCCACCACCTCTTCCCAGGTCACGGTGGCCCAGCTTTTCTCAAAATCATCCATGATGTTCACGCCACCCGCCGCCTCGATCATGGCCGTGGGCATGGCATAGCGGCCTGCGGTGAAGGGCGTGTCCTCACCACTGTCGTAGACGAAAACGCGGGGCGGTTCGCCCGTCGCGCCCAGCGCATCGGTGAAGGCGGCCAGTTCTGCCTCGTAGCCTGCGATCAGCTCTTCGGCGCGGTCTTCCACTCGAAAGATTTTGCCTAGGTTTCGCAGATCGTTATACATGTCCGCCATGCTGACCTTGGGCTTGTCCCCGATATGGATGCAGCTCTCGGTGAGCTCGTAGACCTGAATGCCGAACGGCGCCAACGTCTCTGGTGTCACCTCGCCGCCAACCTTCATGCCGTAGTTCCAGCCGGCAAAGAAGAAATCCGCATCCGCGCCGATCAGCACTTCTTTCGAGGGGTATTTGGCCGACAACTCCGGCAATTCCTCAATGCCCGCGCGCATCTCTTCGTCCAGCGTCTTCCAGCCAGAGATACCGGTATATCCCACCATCCGGTCGGCCAAACCCAGGACCAGCATCATCTCGGTCAGGTTCACATCGTTGGAAATCGCGGCGCTCGGCGGGGCATCGAACGTCACCTCTCGGTTACAGCTTTGCACGGTTGTCTGGGCCAGCGCACCAGAGGCGAGCAGGCAAAATCCCAGGGTAGACGCGGTCAGTTTCATGGGTGGCTTCATTCAGTTTGGAAGGTGGAAGGTCAAGTGATCGGTGTTGGACGGCGCCAGGTTTTCGCGCCGGGCGATGATGTCGAAGGCGTTCGACACGGCGTCTTCGGACAGCACCTCGTGCGGTGCGCCCTGGGCCACGGGATGACCGGCTTGCAGGATCAGAACGTGGTCGCAGATGTCGGCCGCCATGTTCAGATCGTGCAGCGAGGTCACGATCGTCAGATCGAGGTTGCGGACCAGGTGCAGCACGTCGAGTTGATGGCGGATATCCAGGTGATTGGTCGGCTCGTCCAGGATCAGGACCTGCGGTTCCTGCGCGAGTGCGCGGGCCATCATCACCCGCTGCCGTTCGCCACCTGACAGCGTGGCCAGCGTGCGCGCGCCAAGGCCCGTCAGATCCAGCCGGGCGAGTACGCTTTCGATCACCTCGCCATCCCGCGCGCCTTCCGTGGCAAATCCCAGCCGGTGGGGTGTTCGGCCCAGCGCCACGATTTCCCGCACGGTCAGGCCAAAGTCAGTGGGTTGCTCTTGCAGCACAGCCGCGATTCGGCGGGCGGCGGCGCGGGGGGGCATGGCCCAGATGTCATCGCCCCCCACATGCACCTGCCCCGTCAGCGGGGCCTGATACCGGTAAAGCAGGCGCAGAAGTGTGGACTTGCCGGCACCGTTCGGCCCGACGATGCCCATTATCGCGCCTGGGGACACGGTGAAGCTGGTGGGTTGCAGGATCAGGGGTGCGCGTTTGCGGGGGGCCCAGCTGACGCCCTTTGCGGTCAGTTCGGCAGCGTTCAAGACACCCGCTCCACACTGTTTTCCACCGCGATGATTGCGGCGGGGACGCGGGCCAGCGTCGTGCTGCGCAGCTTGCCCGGGCGGTCGACCGAACTGCACCAGCCGTCGGGCAAATGGGCGTATTGGCGGGCGAAGGTGACCAGATCGCCGATGTCTTGGTCGGGGTCGATATCGCCGAACAGATAGGTGGCCTTGCGCGTGCCGTGATAGGCCACGGTGCAGGGGTGGTCGCAGCCCGCCATGCACGCCACGCCCGAGATTTCAAAATCCTCGGACACGGCATCGCCCGCCGCCGAGATGGCCTGGCGCAGCTTTGCAATCAGCTCATAGCCCGGGCGGCAGTCCTGGCCTTTGTGTTTGCACGAGGTGCAGATGGTAATTCGGTGTGATTCAGTCCGGTTCATGGCGCCCTCCGCGCGTGCGCGGGGGCAAGGGGGGACCGGTTCTGTGGGCAGCAAACGCTGTCATCTGGCCTCCTACCGGGGCACCCCGCCCGGGTTGGTTACGGTTCAGATGGCAGGTCTCCTGACTTGCGGGTCTCAGCCTTCCCGATCCTTCCCGGCCGTCCAGGGCCAGTGGGTCAATTCGGGTCGGCTCACCGCCTACAGTTGCGGGGGCAGTCGCGGAATTGGGCAAGAGGCCCGCACCGCGTTCCCTTTTCATCCGTTGGCGTGGTGCATGCCGCAGGAACCATCAAGGTGCAGCTAGACAGATTCAGCGGCACACTGTCAATGCGGGTCTGTCAACTTGGGCAGACGCCGCTCATGCGCTGCGTCAAAAATAGCCGATCTTTTTTGTCGGGATTGACGAAGCCGACTCTTTTGGTCAACATACCAGCCAGTACCCCAGCCACCCGTCGTGGGAAGCCCGGACGAGACCCGTCACAGGAGGCTTCGATATGACCAAAGGAGAGACTGACAGAATGCCAATGCATCCCAGCGATCCAAGGGAGGTTTCATGGACAGAACTGTTGCAGACGCAGTTCGATCTGCCCGGCTGGGACGTGTGGACGCTTGAACACATGCTCGACCGGCTTGAGCGGCCATGACCCACGCGACCCCCCTGCCCAAACTGGCGCGTGACGCCGAGCCGTTGGAGGATATCCCCTGCTATGACGCGCGCCAGCTTTTGGGCGACAGCCCGCAGGCGCGGATCCTTCTTGACAAGCAGGCCTATGTGTTGCGCCTGACGCGGGCGGGCAAGCTGATACTGACGAAATAGGATCCAGGCATCAGCGGCCCCGCAAGCCGCTGTCCCCAGATGAGGCATGCGATGGCGAAGAAATCAAAAAAAGTCCCCTCCCCCTGCATCGATGTGTGCAAGTTTCGCCGGGGAGGCCATTGCATTGGCTGTTCGATGACGAAGGCGCAGAAGAAGATGTTCAAAGCGCTGAAACGGCCCGAGCATCAGCATGCCTTTGTGGATATGCTGGTGCATCAGCAAGGTGATATGGGGAAATACACCCATTGGGCGCCGCGCTATGCCCGCAAGTGCCTGAAAAAAGGGGTGCATCCGCCGATGGCGCGGCTGGCGCGCACCGGCTGACCCCTACGTCTTGGCGCAGGGGTCAAAACACGCCTACCGCAAGTGTGACCGCAGCATCCAGGCGAACTTTTCATGGGTCTGACCGCGTGCGATGCATAGATCTTCGGTCAGCGTATCGCCGTGGTTGGCTGCCAGTTCCCCTGCGCCCGCCAGCGTCGCGGCCAGGGTTTCCTGCGCGACCTGCAGGGCCTTCACCATTTCCTGGTCGCTGGCATGGCCATCATGTTCAGACACTTTCGACCGCTTCAGCATGCCTGCCAGCATCCCCTCGGCGTGGCCATCCAGCGCTTTCACACGTTCGGCCAGATCATCTTGGGCGACGAAGTGATCTTCGTAGATCTCTTGGAACATCGTGTGCAACGGGCCAAAGGCCATGCCGGTGACGTTCCAGTGAAAATTCTGCGCAAGCATGGTGGTCACGGCGGTTTCGGCGACGGCCTGGTTCAGCGCCTCGACAATTTCGGCCTGGGCGTTGGTTGACAATGCAGCTGCGGTTTGAGTCATGGGGTCCCCATATCTTGACGTGAGTTGAAGGCCGGCTGGCGGCGGCTGGCATGCCCAGTTTTAGATTACTGCAGATCCGGGCAGCGCCAAGACCTGTTTTTAGAAATATTCTAAACTAGGCCACTTTCAAGGCCAGCGACCGGATCAGATACCCCACGTTGCGCCGCGCTTCTGGCCGCACGCGCGAGCGCAACAGAAAGGCAAAGCTGTCGGCATCGCCGTGTTGCGCGGCCTCGATCAGGCGGGTGAGCCAGGCTTCGTCAAAGCTCAGCTCTTCAACACCGGGCCGCAGCATCCGTGGGCGAGTGCCCAGCGCCTGTGGCAAACACTTCATCAGCGCCTCGGCAAAGGCGGTGCCGGACGTGGCCTTGTCGATGGACAGCAAGGCGCAGGCTTCAAACAGATCGGCCCGCGCGGCCGTCCGACAGTCCAGCGCAACAAGACGCAACTGGTTCAGCACGGCACGCGCCCCGTCCTGCCGCGGCTCGGGATGCGAGGCGGGGACATGGTCGGGCCGCAAAAGCTGAACTGCTGTCATATCGTTTTTCACACTTCCGGCGCCACGAGCGCCCTATCCCGACCAAAACTATAAGGTATCCCGCGTGACACAAGGGGTCTCAATGCCGCGGGCGATCACAAATGCCTTCATTTGACGGTAGCGGGGGCGCAGACATTACACCTTGAGGCACATCAAGTCCGCGATTGCACCGCCCCGCCATCCGGCTTTTAGTATGGCGACCGTTCCACAACAGGCCGCAGCCCCATGAACCGCGACGTGATCATCACCTGCGCCGTAACCGGCGACGACCCCCGCGTGAAGGGCAACCCCCATTGTCCGGTCACGCCCGAAGAGATCGCCACCAGCGCGATTGAGGCCGCCCGCGCCGGGGCCGCGATCGTGCATATTCACGTGCGCGATCCTGACACTGGGGACTTCAGCGGTGAGACGCATCTGTATCGCGAGGTCATCCAACGCATCCGCGACAGCGATGTGAACCCGGTGATCAACCTGACCTCGGGCATGGGTGGCTATATCTGCGTGCATGACGACGGGATCGAGCGGGGAGTCGCCCCCGGCACCGATTTCGTCAGCCAGGAGACGCGGATGAAGCACGTGATCGAGTTGGCCGAGGAAGGGACCTACAAGCCCGAGATCACGACGCTGGATTGTGGATCGCTGAATTTCGGGGATGGCAACCGCGCCTATGTCTCACCGACCCGTTACCTCCGCAGAGGGGCCGAGATCTGTCGCGAGGTGGGCGTGAAGCCTGAGCTTGAGGTGTTTGACACGGGCAACCTGTGGTTTTGCCGCCAGATGATGGATGAGGGGCTGATTGACGACCCCGCCATGATCCAGCTGTGCACCAACATCCCCTACGGCATGCCGATGGATATCGGGATGATCGCCGCGCTGACAAAGCAAATCCCCGATGGCGCGGTTTGGAGCGCCTTTGCCATCAGCCGGATGCAGATGGCGATGGTTGCAGGCGCTGTCTTGATGGGTGGGCATGTGCGCGTGGGGCTGGAAGACAACCTGTACCTCTCGCGCGGAGTCTATGCGACCAATGCGACATTGGTCGAAAAGGCGCGTGGGATCATCGAGGCAATGGGTGCTACGATCCAGGGCAGTGATTACGCGCGGGAGCGGTTAGGGTTATGAGCGGGTTTGAATACACCGGGCAGGTTCTACACGAGTGGGTCGATTACAACGGCCACATGCGGGATGCCTATTACGGACTGTCCTTCAGTTATGCCGTGGATGACGTGATGATCGCGCTTGGGATGGATTCGACCTATCGCAAGAAAACCAAGGGCACGCTGTTTGTGGTCGAAGATCACACGCGCTACCTGCGGGAATTGAGGCTGGGCGCGACGTTTACCATCACATCCCATGTCCTGGATTTCGACACCAAGCGCATTCATCTGCGCCAAGAAATGTGGGCCGCAGACGCGCTGCGCACGGTGTATGAAAGCCTGCAACTGCACGTCTCGCAAGCCGCGGACCCCGCGCGGTCGGCGCCGATGCCCGACAACATCATGGCCGCGCTGAAGATGGCCAAGGTCACGCCCGCGCAGGCGGTGGATTTCACGCAAGGCTCGCGCCGCCTAAGCGTCAATCCGGGCAGCACCTGACGCCGATGCGCCCGGTGCGGACCCTTGGCCTTCTTGGTACCGGCGTGATCGGCGGCGGCTGGGCAGCGCGGGCGCTGCATGCGGGCGTGGATGTGGTGGCGGTCGATATCAACCCGGCGATGGAGGGCTGGATCCGCGAGGCGGTTGAGACGGCGCAACCTGCACTGGCCGCTTTGACCGAGGGGATGCCCCTGCCCCCGCC
>JBCBPV010000015.1:0-59728 GCA_039820585.1 Pseudomonadota bacterium | reverse complement strand
GCTGAATCCGAAAACCGCGTTGTTTTTCGTGGCGTTCCTGCCGCAGTTCGTGGTTCCCGAGAATGGCATGGTGGCAGCGCAACTGGTTGTGCTGGGCCTCGCCTTTGCGCTGATTGGGTTTTTCAGCACGATTGTTTATTCGGTGGCCGCGGGCGGGCTGGGCCGATTCTTGCGGCGAAATCCCCTAGTGCTGCGCTGGCAGGGCAAGGTCGTGGGCGGCATCTATTGCGGCTTGGGTCTGCGGCTGGCGTTGCAAGAGCATTAGGGTCATTGCCACACGGGCGCGCACCCCCTAACCTGCCCTGACAAGAGGAGTGTTCAACATGACCCGCTTTACCGTCGTATTTGTCGTAACCAGGCGCATGGACCGGTAAGGGTTATCTCATATCCGCTCCCATGCGCCCCCGACCTCGTTCGGGGGCTTTTTTGTTGCAACTTCACCCCGCAAGGCCCGCCGTGACCCGAACCCCACCCGCGCTCATCACGCTGATCCTGCTCACTGGATTTGCGCCGTTGTCGCTAAATATGTTCATGCCATCGCTGGCCGGGATGGCGGTGGATCTGGGCACGGATTACGCCACGATCAGCCTGGCGGTGTCGGGCTATCTGGCGATCACGGCGGGGGTACAGCTGATCCTGGGGCCCCTGTCGGACCGGATCGGGCGGCGCCCTGTGGTGCTGATCGCGCTGGGGACGTTTACGCTGGCTTCGGTGGGCTGTGTGATGGCGCGGGATGTGCAGACGTTCCTGGCGTTTCGGATGCTGCAGGCGGGGATGGTCGCGGGCTACACCATGGCGATGGCGATCGTGCGCGATACACGCGATGCGCAAGCCGCGGTCAGCCTGATCGGCTATATCGGCATGGCGATGGCGGTGGCCCCGATGCTGGGGCCGGTACTGGGCGGGGTGCTGGACCAAGCGTTTGGCTGGCGGGCGACGTTCATCACCTATGCGGCGATGGGGGCGGGGTTGTTCTTGCTGGCCTGGTTTGATCTGGGCGAGACGCGGGTGCGGGCAACCGCCAGCCGGGCCCCAGCCCGCGCGCTTTTGCGGACACCCTTGTTCTGGGCCTATGCGCTGTGCGGCGCGTTCTCGGTCGGGGCGTTCTACATCTTCATCACCGGGGTGCCGTTGGTGGCAGTATCGACCTTTGGTGTGACGACCGCGCAACTGGGCGCGCTGATCGGGTCGATCACGGTTGGGTTCATGGCAGGCAGCTTCGTCACCGGGCGGCTTGGTTGCCATGTGCGCGGGCCCGCAATCGTGATTGCCGGGCGCGTGGTGGCCTGCACAGGGCTGGGCGCGGCGTTGGCGCTTTGGGGCCTTGGCGTGACCTCGCCCTGGGCATTTTTTGCGGGCACGATGTGCGTCGGCTTTGGCAACGGGCTGACCATGCCGGGCAGCATGTCTGGCGCGATGTCGGCGCGCCCTGATCTGGCTGGCACCGCATCGGGCCTGATGGGGGCGCTGATCGTGGCGGGGGGCGCTGTACTTACGGCGCTTACAGGCGCTGTGCTGCCCGAGGTGGGTGGCGCGCCGGTGCTTTTGGCGCTGATGCTGGGATCAAGCCTGGCGGGGCTGGCACTGGCGTTTTGGGCGGGGCGCCTCAGCGCCCGCCTGCCGCCTGCGTGATCCGGGGCCGATCCGTACACCAGCGGTCGCCCTGCACCTGCCAGATCGCATCGCGCGCGGTCGCATGGACGGTGACCGTGTCGGGGCCCGTTTCGATGATATCAGGCGGCAAAAGGTTGAGGAAAAGGGCGAGGGCGGCTGTGCTGAGACACATGGTGCGATCCTTTGCGACCAAGAGTGTCCTCCCTGTCGCCAGGGTCGCTTTTGCTGCAGTGCAGCACAATGTTTGATGCCGCTCTGATGCACCGTCGAGGAGCAAGGCAACCGCTGTGCCTGTTTAGGAGGCTGGATGCAGAATTTTTGGGCGCGTTGGTTGTGGGCGTACCGCTAACGCCCCTTGAAGAGCCCGCCCAGTATCCCTCGCACGATCCGGCGCCCCGTCGTGCCCTTCAGCTCTTTGACCACCACCTGGGTCAGCGCTGCACTCAGGCTGTCCGCGCCCTTCGTCCGTGTCGTCTTCGAGGTCGACCGCCCCACCCGCGTGCCCGAATAGCGCCGCCCGGCAGAGTACTCGCGCAGCATCGCATCGGCGTCCTCTTCGCGCTTCTCGGCTTCCTCGGCCTCTTTCGCGGCGGCCTCGGCCCGGGCCGTCAGCACCTCATACGCGCTTTCGCGGTCCTTTGGGGTCTCATACTTCGCGCCAATCAACGAGCCGTCCATCACAGCCTTACGCTCAACCTTGGTGATCGGGCCAAGCTGGGATGAGGGCGGGCGGATGAGCGTGCGTTCCACAATCCCCGGCGCGCCCTTGGCCATCAAAAAGGAGGTCACCGCCTCGCCCGTGCCCACATCGCGGATCGCGTCTTCGGTCGAAAACCGCGGGTTCTCGCGGTAGGTCTCAGCCGCCAGCTTCAGCGCTTTTTTATCCCGCGCGGTGAAGGCCCTGAGCGCGTGTTGGACGCGGTTGCCCAGCTGGCCCAGGATGTCTTCGGGAATGTCATCAGGGTTTTGTGTCACGAAATAGATGCCGACGCCCTTCGACCGGATCAGGCGCGCCACCTGTTCCACCTTATCCACCAGTGCCTTTGGCGCGTCGTCAAAAAGCAGATGCGCCTCGTCGAAGAAGAAGACGAGCTTCGGCTTATCGGGATCGCCCACTTCGGGCAGTTCCTCGAAAAGCTCCGACAGTAGCCACAGAAGCGAGGTCGCGTAGAGGCGCGGCGATCCCATCAGCTTGTCGGCGGCCAGGATGTTGATCCGGCCACGACCATCGCTGTCAGTGGCCATGATATCGGTCAGCTCCAGCGCCGGTTCGCCGAAAAAACCGTTCCCGCCCTGGTTTTCCAGCACCAAGAGCGCCCGCTGGATCGCGCCCACCGACGCGCCCGACACGTTGCCATAGCGCAGCGACAGGTCCTTGCCGTTCTGCCCGACCCAAAGAAGCAGCGCTTGCAGATCCTTCAAATCCAAAAGCGGCAAACCTTGTTCGTCGGCCACGCGGAAGGCGATGTTTAGGACACCTTCTTGCGCATCGGTCAATTCCAGCAGGCGGGCGAGCAAGAGCGGCCCCATCTCGGCCACGGTGGTGCGCACGGGGTGCCCCGCTTCACCAAAGAGATCCCAGAAGGTGACGGGAAAGGCGTCATAAGTATATTCGGTGAAACCGATCTTGCCGGCGCGGTTGGTAAAGGCCTCATGCAGCTTGAATCCTTCGGATCCTGCCGTGGCCAGGCCCGATAGATCACCCTTCACATCGGCCAGAAATACCGGCACGCCCTGGGCGGAAAAGCTTTCGGCCATGATCTGCAATGTCACGGTCTTGCCCGTGCCGGTGGCGCCTGCGATCAGGCCGTGACGGTTGCCGTATTTCAGAAGCAGGGTTTGCGGATCGGCATAGCTTTCGCCGCCACCGCCGATAAAAATGCTGTTACTATCCACCCATCATCTCCGCACCCAAATTCTTTGAGCGCGTACAATAACTTTTTAATCTTTATGCGCCAGTATCCATATACCGCGAACTTGGCTGAACCCTTCTTCGCGGGTTTTTTCCTCCCTGTCAGACTGGCCGCGCCCCGAGGGGCGCGGACTTTTTATTGTGATTTGCCATGTGGATATTCCCTGTTGACGGTCTGATCGTTAGGTACTAGCGTTCGCGGCAATTACTAAGTCGGCCCGTCCGGCAGGGAGAAAAATGCGAAAAAGGGTCCAATTGCGGGCCCTTTTTTGTTTGCGTTTTGAATGGGCAAAGCTTCGCCGGAACCCGCCGAATGGACGCTGACAGAGGGGCCCTGCGCGTGCTAGGCCCTCGGCCAAACGCAATAACTTATAAATGGACCTGTTGAGATGAGCATGTGGACAACTGCGGCGCTGACAGGCGCGGCGATGATTGTGGGGTTCGGCGCGCTGGCGCAGACCGCTGGCGATCTGTCGACCGGTGAGGTCGTCTCGGACGAGCCCCGCCCGGGCGAGACCTATATCGAAGAGACGTTCGAGGACTGGCAGGTGCGCTGTATCACCAACCCCGATGGCGAAGATCCCTGTCAGTTGTACCAGATGATGACCGGCGCGGATGGCAATCCGGTGGCCGAGATCAGCATGTTCATCGTGCCCGAAGGCGGCGAGGCCGAAGCGGGGGCGACGATCATCACGCCGCTGGAGACGCAGTTGACCGAACAGGTGACCATCGCAATCGACAGCGATCCGGCCAAGCGCTATCCGTTTCAGTTTTGCACCCAGGTGGGGTGTTTCGCGCGGATCGGGCTGACGGGCGATGATCTGGCAGCGATGCGGCGGGGGATCGAGGGGCGGCTGCGGATCGTGCCGGCGGCGGCGCGGGACCAGCAGATCGTGGTGCCTTTGTCGCTGAACGGGTTCACCGCGGGGTTCAATGCGTTGCGGGAGTTGGGGGTGACGGAGGAGTAAGGCGCCTTATGGGGTTAGGGGACAGTTCCTACCCCGCCTTGCGCAACGCCAGCACCGCATTCAACCCGCCAAACGCAAACGCATTCGACAGCGCCACGTCGACTTTCGCCTCCCGCGCTTCATTCGGCACGACATCCAGCGCGCATTCCGGGTCCGGCTCTTGATAACCGATCGTTGGGGCCACCACCCCATCGCGCAGCGCCATGATGCACGCCAGCAGTTCCACCGCCCCGGTCCCGCCGATCAGGTGGCCATGCATCGATTTCGTCGAAGAAATCATCAGCTGGTCCGCGTGCCGCCCGAATACATCGGCCACCGCTGCACACTCGGTCTTGTCGTTGGCCGCGGTACCGGTGCCGTGGGCGTTGATGTAACCCACATCATCGGTGTTCAGCCGCCCGTCCTTCAGCGCACCCGCGATTGCGCGGGCAGCCCCCTGTTTCGACGGCATAACGATATCAGCAGCATCAGAGGTCATGGAGAACCCCACAACTTCCGCCAAGATCTCGGCCCCGCGTTTCTTGGCGTGCTCGTATTCCTCGAACACAAACACCCCCGCCCCTTCGCCCTGCACCATGCCGGTCCGGCCGAGGGAGAACGGACGGCAAGCGTCCTTCGACATCACGCGCAGGCCTTCCCACGCCTTCACGCCGCCAAAGCACAGCATAGATTCAGACCCGCCGGTGACCATCACCCGGCTGGCTCCTGAACGGACCAGCCAGAACGCCTGCCCCATCGCGTGGTTCGAAGACGCGCAGGCCGTGGCGACCGTAAAAGATGGCCCCTTGAGGTTCCAGGCCATGGACACATGGCTGGCCGCGGCATTGTTCATCAGCTTCGGCACGATGAAGGGATGCACGCGGTTCTTCCCCTCTTCATAGACCGCGCGATAGTTTTCATCCTGGGTGTTCAGCCCGCCTCCCGACGTCCCAAGGACAACACCTGCTTCCGCCGCCAACTGGCCTGCAAATTCCAGCCCGGCCTGTTCAATCGCCTCGCGCGCGGCCAGAAGCGTGAACTGCGTGAACCGGTCATAAAGCGCCTGTTGCTGGCGGTTGAAATGGGTGTCGGGGTCGTATCCCTTGACCTGCCCGCCGATCTTTATCGACAGCCGGTCCACATCGCGGATGTCCAGCTCACCAATCCCGCAGGTGCCCGCCTGCATCGCGGCCAGCGTTTCCGGCACCGACGCGCCCAGCGCGTTGATTGTGCCAGCGCCGGTGATGACCACCCGCCTCACGCGGTTTGTTCGGCCACAAGGCCCTCAACCGCGGCGATGATGGCGGCTACCGACGAGATGTCGAAGTCGGAATTGCTGGGCTCGTTGGCGTTGAACGGGACTTGGATGTCAAAGGCTTCTTCGATGGAAAAGATGCTTTCCACCAGGCCCATGCTGTCGATGCCCAGATCATCGAGCGAATGCTCAAGCTTGACGTCAGACGGCTCTATCACCGCCTGCTGAGCTATGATTTCGATGACCCTGTCTTTGACGCTCGCCGACATTATCGCCTCGCCCGTTTGTTGGGCGTCATTTAGTCATTGTCTTCCGGTTTTGGAACCGCTTTCTGCAATGCCCTGAAGTCACGTACCAGCCGCGGCAGGCGGCGCATGGCTTTCATCACTTCGATATGGCTGTCCATCTTCATCGCGGGACTGCCCAGCATCATGCGGCCTGCGGGCACGTTTGAGAACATCTTGGTCGCCCCGCCCGCGACCACATCATCGCCGATGAACACGTTATCCGACACACCGCATTGCCCGCCGAGCACGACGCGGTCGCCGATCCGGGCCGAGCCGGCGATGCCGACCTGGCCGCACAGAAGCGCGTCTTCGCCCACCACCACGTTGTGGCCCACGTGGACAAGGTTATCGAGCTTTGTGCCCCGCCCGATGCGTGTGGGTCGGATGGTGCCGCGGTCGATGGCGCTATTGGCACCCAGCTCCACATCATCCCCGATCTCGACGCCGCCCAGCGAATGGATACGGGTCCAGCTTTGGCCCTCGGCGGTTTGCGCGGTGCCTAGGGACTCGCGGGCGCGTTCGGCATTGGATTTCTCGGGCGTCACGAAGGAGAACCCGTCCGAGCCGATGACCGCGCCGGGATGGACGATCAGACGATGGCCCAGCGTGACGCGGTGGCCGATGCGTGCGCCATCAAGGATCAGGGCGTCGTCGCCAAGCGCGGCCTCGGGGCCGATGCTGACATGGGATGCAATGCGCGCGCGGGCGCCGATCTGGGCGCCGCGCCCGATTACTACGAAGGGGCCGATGGCCGCGTCAGCGCCGATCTGAACGGATGGATCAATCACTGCAGAGGGATGCACACCCAGCGCAATTTCTGGCCCGGGATCCAACAAGCGCGTGAGCCCCGACATCGCATAACGCGGGCGCGGCACGACAATCGCGGCCTCCAGCCCCAGCGCCTGCCAATCGGCTCCGGCCCAGACAATCGCGGCCCGCGCGGCGCCTTCGGCCAGACCGCCCGAGTATTTGGGATCCATCGCGAGCGCCAGGTGATCTGGCCCGGCTGCAGCGGGCTCAGACGGCGCGGTCACCGTCAGATCGCCGTTGCCCAGCGCCTCTGCGCCCAGAGCCTCGGCAATCTGTTGGATGGTGAATGGCATGACGCGACCCCTGACTGCTCAGGGGCCGGAACCTAGCCCTGAACTGCGCGAAGCGAAACCCCGGCCGCTTCCAATTCGCGCCAGACGGCGGCATCGCGGCCATAGACATCGCGGCGGAATTGGCACCGGCCCTTGGGCTGGGTAAAGGCCGTCGCGTAGACCAAGTGCACCGGCACCGGTTCGTCCAGCGGCAGAATGGTCTGCTCGCCCGAGTTCAGGATGCGCTGGAAGTAAGGCTCTGGATTGCTCATCTGCCGTTCCAGAAGCACGTAGGCAAAGTCATGGGGATCAAAGAGCCGCACACATCCCGATGAGAAGGTGCGCGATTCCCGTGAGAATAGGTGGCGTTCCGGCGTGTCATGCAGATAGATCGCATGGGCGTTGGGGAACATGAACTTCACGGTGCCCAAGGCATTCGCCCGGCCTGGCGGCTGGCGCAGCCAGAACGGGAACGTGTCCTCGGTATAGGCCATCCAATCGATCATGTCGCGCGGCACGACATTGCCCGCATCATCCACCAGTTGCAGATACGCCGCCGCGGACGGATCCTGCTGCAGCTTGGGCAGGTAGTCGCGGCCAAAGATCGAGCGCGGCACAGTCCAGTCTGGATTGATCTCCATATAGTCGATCTTGTCCGAGAACTCAGGCGTGCGCTTTTCTTCGAGCTGCGCGCCAACGACCGACTTCGTCTCAAACGTGACGCGGCCCTTGTCGATCAGCTTGGTACGGAAATCGGCAAGGTTCACCCAGACGTGGCGATCGCCGAGGCCTTGGGGGAAGTTGATCCAGCGTTCCCGCTCCATCGCGACGATGACCTGGCTAAGGCGCGTCGCGGCAGAGGTGTTGATCTGGCGGCGGGTGCCAGGGCCCACGACGCCATCGGTGTGCAGGCCATGATCCAATTGAAACATCCGCACGGCGTTCTGCATCCGCGCGTCATATGTGTTCGTCGTCGTCCGCTTAAGATAGTCCTGCCGGATCAGCCGGTTGCGCAGCGCGACAACGGCCTGGCCGCTTGCGCCAGGTTCAATCTTCACGTCGGGGATGCCGGGGCCCCAGTCGCCACGCCCGACGATCTTTTCAAGGCGAAGCTTTTCCTTCATTAGCCGGCCGTATTCGTCCGACCGCGGGGCAAGCGCCTTGATGTAAGGGCCGGGCGAAGACTGGGCGAAGGTGGCCAGAATGCTGGTGCGGTCGCGGTACGGCACCTTGCGCACGATCTGCGGATCGGCGCGGCGCGGGGTGACGATGCCGGTCTGCACGTCACGCGCGTATTGCACAAACAGGCGGCTCATCTCGACCTCGATCTGGCCCAGATCGCGTTCGCTGCGGACGCGGCGAAGGTTGGTCTTGATCAGATCGGGGTTGTACCGTTCGGTCGGCAGGCCATGCACATCGGCCTTGGCCACGGCCTTGATAAATTCTTGCCGGCGTTTTTTGTCGGCGTTCGAGCGCCCAGTCCAGATCGGCGTGTAGCCGTTGGATTTATAGAAAGCGGCGATGTGGCGATCACCGGCGGCAGCCTCGGCTATGGCCTGACGGTGGCCCACCGACTGCGCAAATGCAGATGGAGCCGTGGCAGCAACAGCGGCGGCAGCAGACGCGGCGGTGACAAAACCTCTGCGCGTAACGTCAGACATCAGACATCCCTATCAGTACGAGCACCCCAAATTGTTGTGTACGCGATGGACCCCTTATCAAAGAAGCACTTCACGGCTGTTTGATCGCAACTGCCACGCCCCTGTGCCGGATGTGCAACGCTTCCCTGCGGATGCGTGTACAGACTTGTGGATAACCCGAATGAGCAAGTTTCTGCCGACACTTGGGCATTGTTGCGACTCCTTAACCAAAGACCTTGGATACAGGGGCTTGTTATGGAATATATCCCCTGCGCCTGGGGATAGGCAGCAACGTGTCGCGCAACGTCGTGGCATATCGGAAGCGACGGGACGCGCAGAAGATACATGATTGACAGTAAGACGACGAGCCTCACACGGCGTGGCGTACTCCGCGCTTTCGCCGCAACTGCGATAGTCGCAGCCCCCACATACGCCAACGCTTTCGGGTTCAACCGCGGCGCGGGAGACATCCGACGCCTTGCGATGTTCTCGGGCCGGACGGGGGAAAGCATCGATACGATTTATTGGATCGATGGCGAATATATCCCCGAAGCTTTGCGGGAAATCTCAGTTTTCATGCGCGATTGGCGAAACGCCAAGACCATCGACATCGATACCCGCGCAATTGACATCTGGGCTGCGTCCCATGCCCTGATGGACGCCGATGAACCCTACACGATGTTGTCGGGCTACCGCTCCCCCGAGACGAACCAGATGCTGCGCAACCGCTCACGCTCGGTGGCGCGGAACTCTTTGCACATGAAAGGCCAGGCGGCGGATCTGCGGATGCGCAACCGGTCGGTTCGGCAGATGGCGAAGGCAGCGGCGGCATGTCGTGCGGGCGGGGTTGGCAAGTATTCGCGGTCAAATTTCGTGCATATGGATTGTGGGCCGGTGCGGATCTGGGGCGGCTGAGCCTGTTGCAATCACGGATTGAGAGCGTCGGGATCGGAAGGTTCCGGCGTTTTTTGTTTGTATTGGGGCCCCTCACCCCAGCCCTCTCTTCTTGGGTTAGAGGGCTAGGGTAAGGGGCCTACAACGCCACCTTCGCCCCGTTCTCCGCCGACCGATACGCCGCCGCGCTCGCACGCATCACCGGCAGATAGTCCTGCGCCTCATTCTCAAACACGGCCCCCCCGGCACGCGCGCGCACCACGTGATCGATCACCGCCGCCACACAGCCACCGCCAAATGCAGCCTCATCCACCGGCAATCCCACGGGTACTTCCGTTTCCTCCAACGCCCCGAAATCCCGCCGCCAGATCCGCCCTGCCCCATCCAGGCGCAGCGTTCCCGCTTCGCCTTCGATCCACATCTCGCCCATGGTGCGGCGCGGGCTGTCGGTGGCATGGTCGGACAGGCGGTTGCCGTCAAAGACTGTCCGGGTTCCGCTTGCGTGGTCCAGCAGAAGGTGGCCCGCATCCTCGCCCTTGAGCACCGGATTCAACTGTCGCAGGTCGGCATAAATGTGGGTGATCGGCCCGAAAAACCAGCGGAAAAGGTCGATGAAATGCACCGCGGTCTCGTGGACCAGCAGGCGCGGCATGGTGCGGAAGGCGGGTTGGCGACCCAGATAGGCGTCTGGCCCGCGCCCGTCACCGGGACGGAAGTGGAAGCGGGCCTGGTAGATCTGACCCAGGTCCCCGCGGTGCAGCAGCGTGCCAATGGTCCGGTGCCAGGGTTGGAAGCGGAAGTTTTCGTGGATGATAACGGTGGTGTCGGCGGCGGCGGCGGCGGCGATGATCGCCTCCGCCTCTGTAATAGAGGTGCAGAAGGGCTTTTGGCAGATCAAGATCCTGCCCGGCGCCAGCGCCTGTCGGATCAGCGCGGCATGCGCAGGCGGCGGAGCGACGATGTCGACGATATCGGGCGCGCGGGCAAGCAAGGTGGCGGTGTCAGAGGTGCCGGGCACGCCGTGGGTGGCTTCGGCCCAGGTCACACGCTCGGGATTGGTATCCGTCGCGCCCACGACCTCTGCACCCCGATGGGCGACCCAGGCGGCCAGGTGGAATGTGCTGAAATACCCCAGCCCGATGATTGCAACACGAGCGGTCACGGGGTGATCCGGTCGAGGACGGCGTTTGTGACGGCCTTGGTGCCCATATCACCTCCAAACTCCATGGGGCGCAGCGCGTTATGGGCAAAGCCTTTGTCTACCGCGGCGTCGATGCGCGCGGCGGCCTCGCTCAGGCCGGCCAGGCCCATGGTGTCGGCGAGATAGTCCAGCATCAACGCCGCGCTGAGAATCGCGGCCAGGGGGTTGGCCTTGTCCTGGCCCATGATGTCGGGCGCACTGCCATGGGCGGGTTGGAACAGGCCGTTTGCGTCCCCTATTTCGGCGCAGGCGGCCATGCCCATGCCGCCCACCAGACCGCCAGCGAGGTCCGACAAAATGTCACCAAACATATTTTCCATGACCATAACATCAAACTCCCAGGGGCGCCGCACCAGGTCGAGCGCCTGGGCATCGACATAGCTGTAGCCGGTGGTGATCTCTGGGAAGTCTGGAGCAATCTCATCAAAAATCTGGCGGAAAAAGGCCATGGAGCGAAAGACATTGGCCTTGTCCACGCAGGTCAGATGGCCGGGGCGTCCGCGCTCTTTACGTTTGCGGGCAAGCTCAAACCCGAAGCGGTGCAGCTTTTCGGTCGTCGCGCGGGTGATGCGCATCGTGTCGCGCACCTCCGTTTCGCCATCGCCTTCGCTGCGGCCATGCACCGCCGCCGAGTAAAACAGACCCTCGGTGGATTCGCGCAGGATCACCATGTCGATCCCGACTGCGCGTGGGTCAGCCAGGCGTTGGGGCGCGTTGGGATAGGCTTTGACAGGGCGGACACCGGCATAAAGGCCGAAGCGGTCGCGCAGGCGCAGGTGGGGCGAGATCTCGGTGCCGTCTTTGGCTCGGATCGAGGGCAAGCCGATGGCGCCCAAGAAGATCGCGTCTGCCGCGCCCGCCCGGTCTTCGCCACTCGGTTCAATGTCGCGCCCGGTGTCGCGGTAGTGCCCGGCCCCGGCGCCAATCTCATCCACTGACAGGTTCGGGCCACCCGCGGCGCGCAGCGCGGCCTCAGCCACGGCCATCGCCGCATCGGCCACGTCAACCCCGATCCCATCGCCCCGGATAAGCGCGATCCGCACGCTGTCTGCCATTGATATCCCTCCCGTTTTCTTCGTCCTACCGCCTTTGTTGCCAAAGAAACATCCCCGATTGACGCGGGCGGCACGCGCGCCGAAGCTGCCCCAAAAGGGAGGGATCGCGATGAGCGCAGAGTGGACAGTCTGGGCGCTGAAATACGCCGAGCGAAATCAGCGCGTGCGGGGGGACAGCTTTATATTCGACGATCACCCCACCCTGCCCCATGGGATGGACTATTTCATCTGGCTTTTGGACAACGGTGAGCGGCGGATCGTCGTCGATACCGGGTATGAGCGGGGCGAAGCCACGCGGCGCGACCGCCCTATCCTGCGCGATCCGGCAGAAGCGGTGGGCGCGATGGGGGTGGATCCCGCCACGGTGGACACGGTGATTATCACGCATCTGCATTACGATCACGCGGGCGGGCTGGACCGGTTCCCAGGGGCGCAGTTTCACCTGCAGGCGGCCGAGATGGCATATGCCACCGGCCCATGCATGTGCCACGACACGCTGCGGATGCCGTTCACCGCCGACCATGTCTGCGCGATGATCAAGCATGTCTATTCAGGGCGGGTGGTGTTCCATGAGGGCTTGGGCGAGGTCGCGCCGGGCGTGCGGGTGCATTGCCTGGGCGGGCATTCGCGCGGGTTGCAGGTGGTGGAAGTCGACACCGCCCATGGGCCGCTCTGCCTGGCGTCAGACGCGGCGCATTACTACGAGAATTTCGTGGACCGAAAGCCGTTTCCGATTGTCGCGGACCTGGAGCCGATGCTCGCCGGGTATGACCGGATCCTGGGATTGGGCCGCGGGCGGAACCGGGTGATCCCAGGGCATGATCCGCTAGTGCGGGCGTATTTTCCGCGCCATGAGATGGTGGAGTTCGCTTGGCGGTTGGATTTGGGGCCAGACAGCTCCCTCTAGACGCCCGCCTGCAAAAGCCCTTCCACCAGCGTGGCCAGTGTTTGGCGCACGTCTGCTGGCATCAACGCAAACGCCACGCCCAGTCCCGCCCCGAAGGCCGCGCCGATAACAAAGCCCAGCCGCCGGTTGCGGCGGCGCTGCGCGCGACGGGCGCCTTCGATCAGGTGAAGGCGTGGGGTGTCGGGCGTCGCGTCTTCGGCACGCGCAGGCCCAATCGGCGGGATCGAAGGCGGCGGGGCCAGCGTTTCGGGCCGGGCTGAGAGCGGGGCGGCAGGTTTGGCGACCGGCGGCTCTGGCGGTGGCGGTGATGGCGGCACCGGTCGTTCCGGCGCGGCGTTGGGGGCCTCGATCTCGGCGGAGCGTGGCAGGCGCAGGGGTGCAGGGTGCACCGGTTTGGCGGGCGCCGGCTGGCCGGGGCGGTTGAATTCCAGCACCTCGGCGGCGCTTGGGCCCTCGGGCGCGGGCGGCGGCGTGGCGGGGCCCAGCGGCAAGGGCGGCGCAGCGCGCGGCGCGGGCGCAGGATCGGGCACAGCGGTGGGTTTGGGCGTGGGCGGCGACACGCCCGGCACCAGTTTCGACAGACCCGGCGCCTGGGGGTCGGGCCCACCCTTGGCCGCCAGCGCGGCCTCATCAATCAATTCGGCTGCGGGGCCTTTGATCTCGTGTATCTTCGGCGCCATGCCCAAGGGCGGTGGCGGGGTATCGACGGGTTTGCCCTTGGCGGCCAGCACTTCTTCGCGCTTGCGCCGGGCCTCTTCCAGCCGCGCTTCCCAATTGGCGTTCGACGTCATTGCCCGAAGATCGGCGGCGCGCCCCGGCTCTGGCGTCGGCTTTTCTGCGTCTTGCGTCATCAGACGGCCTCGTTGGCAGTGCACACGCCCCCATCCCAGCGGCATGACCCACGTATCGTCGCATATCGCGAAACGTATAACACACTCAAAACGCTCGCCGCAGCCCCCATCGGTTGCGATCGGCGGCCGCCCGCGTCAAAAACGACACGGGCACGGTCGGCGACGGGCATGCGCGGTCCCGCGGCTGCGGCAAGGGTCGCCTTACGACCAGCGTGCGGACCCATGCGCCTTCTGATTTCCTTTGCGGCCCTGTTCTTGTCGGTTGTCCTGTTGCAACTGGGTGCGGGTGGCATTGCGCCCCTGGACGCGATCTCTGGCCTGGCAGCCGGGTTCACGCGGGCCGAGGTGGGCCTGCTTGGATCGGCGCATTTCCTGGGCTTTTTCATCGGTTGCTGGTGGGCCCCCCGCGTCATGGGCGGGGTTGGACACTCGCGCGCGTTTGCGGCCTTTATCGCGGCGGGCACCATAGGAATCCTGGCGCATGTGCTGGTGACAGACCCTTATGCCTGGGCGGGAATGCGCGTGCTGACGGGGGCCTGCATCGCAGGCTGTTACACGGTGGTGGAAAGCTGGCTGCAGGCCAAGGTCACCAATGAGACGCGCGGGCGGACCATGGCGACCTACCGGGTGGTAGACATCGTGGGCTCACTGGGCGCGCAATTAGTGATCGGGGTGTTGGAGCCGCTCAGCTACATCTCATACGCGCTCTTGGCGATCATCTGTTGCGCGGCGCTGTTGCCCCTGACGTTGACGCGTGTTCCCCAACCCGCGATCCCAGAGGCGCCGCGGCTGCGCCCGGCGCTGGCTTGGCAACGCTCACCCCTTGCGGCGCTGGGGGTTGTGGTGTCGGGGCTGACGACGGCGGCGTTTCGGATGGTGGGGCCGGTTTACGGCGTGGAGGTCGGGCTGATGGCCGATCAGATCGCGCTGTTTCTGGCGGCCTTCGTGCTGGGCGGCGCGCTTAGCCAGTATCCGGCGGGATGGCTGGCGGATCGGTATGACCGGCGTTGGGTGCTAATCGGGCTGTCCATCGCGAGCGTGGGGGCCAGTGCGCTGACCGTGGGGCTCAGCGGGGCGGGCACGGGGGCGGTGATGTTCGCCGCCGGCGTGTTTGGGTTCATGACGTTTCCGATCTATTCGGTATCCGCCGCCCACGCCCATGATTTTGCGAGCAACGAGGAACGGGTGGAGCTGTCGGCGGCGTTGATGTTCCTATACGCGGTGGGGGCGATCGCGTCGCCCTACGTAACATCGGTGCTGATCGACGGGTTCGGGACGGCGGCGATGTTTGTGTTCGTGTCGGTGGCGCATGTGGGGCTGATCGGGTTTGGACTGGCGCGAATGCGGGCGCGCCCGACGGAAGAGACGCGGACGGCGTATGTCTATGCGCCGCGGACGAGCTTTTTGTTGGGGCGTTTGTTGGGGCGGAGCCGGGACCGGTAGGGGGCGCCCCCTCACGGATACCAGCAAATCGCCTTCCGGATCGCCCATTCCACCGGCGTATAGCGCCCATCGATTCGCCCCAAAACCAAGGGCGCCGCCAGGTTCACATCGCAATGGGCCAGAAACCGCGGGCGCTGGCTGCGGTTGCGCTGTGCCTCATGCACCAGAAACGGATGGCACAAATAGACCGTGCCCGCCCGACCTGTCGCCGGGTAGACGAGGCGATCCTCGCTGACCGCGACATCGAGCGCGCGCGCGCTGACGCCGTCTGGCCCCGCCCTCTCTAACACAGGCGCAATGTCGAGGTGTGAGCCCGCGCGCAGCCGGGTAGGGCCATCGCGGGGTCCGACGTCTGAGAACAGGATCAGCATCAACAATGCGCGGTTTTGCGAGTGAATGTTGACGCGCCAGTCGGTTGGGTCGGTCCCTGCGTTAGCGTCACCGCTCGAATCGGCGGGCGGGTAGGCGCCGTCGATGTGCCAGCGCGCATCGCGCGGCGGACGCGCGCTGGGGAAGCGGACGACGAAGGGGCCCAGGCGTTCGGGCTGTTCCCAACGTCCGGCGCCCACAAGCTGGTCGAAGGCGCGTTGCAAACGGGGGGTGGCCAGCGCCTGGCGAAACGGCTTTTGGCCATAAAACGAAAGGCGTTGGACCGGGTCGGACCAGGTGCTGGGCCTGCGGCCATCGCCGCCCAGATCGCGCCACAACCGGCGGCGGGCGCGGGCGGTCACCTCACGCGGAATGGCATCGTCGAGGCGCACGAAGCCCTGCGTGACGAAGCCGCGGATCTGTTCCTGCGAGAGGTCCAGAATTGGCGTCTGTAACACGGTGAAACCCTTAACCAACCAGCACGGCCAAAAATACGCGCGCTGGCGGGGGTTGTCATCTTTGAGCTGCGGGCCGGATCAGCCTGCGAGCAGGGCGCGGGCGGCACCGCGCGCCTCATCCGTTACGGTATCGCCCGACAGCATGCGCGCAATCTCATCGATGCGGGTTTGCGCGTCGAGCGGGACCACGCGGCTGGTGGTGACGTTCCTGGCCACAGATTTCTCTACCCGCCAGTGATGCGCGCCCAAGGCCGCGACCTGGGGGGAGTGGGTGACGACGAGAACCTGCGCCTCTGAGGATAAAGCGGCAAGGCGGCGGCCCACGGCATCGGCGGTGGCCCCGCCCACGCCGCGGTCGATCTCATCAAAGATCAGGGTCAGGCCCCCTGCCCCGGCGGTGAGGCAGACCTTGAGTGCCAGCAGAAAGCGCGACAGCTCGCCCCCTGAAGCGATCTTGTTCAGCGGACCGGACGGCGCGCCGGGGTTGGTGGCGACGGTGAAGGCCACCGCATCTGTGCCGTCAGGGCCTGGGTCGGACCCTGTCATCTCGGTTGCGAAAACGGCGCGTTCCATTTTCAGCGGCGCAAGCTCGGCGGCCATGGCTTTGTCGAGCGTCTTGGCGGCTTTTGCGCGCGTGCTGCGCAGCTTGGCGGCAGCACTGGCATAGCCCTCTTCCGCCGCGCGCACCGCCGCTTGCAGGCCGTCGAGATCGGCGGCGCCGGCGTCGAGCGCCTTGAGCCGGGTGCGCAGATCATCTGTGAAACCACCCAGATCGTCGGGCGCCACGCTGTGTTTACGGGCCAGCGCGCGGATCGCGAAGAGACGCTCTTCCACCGCCTCCAGCTCGGCCGGGTTAAAGGCCATGGCATCGGCGGCGCGGGTCACACCCTCCTGCGCCTCGGCCAGTTCGCTCAGCGCGCGGCCCAGTGCGTCGATCGCGGGGTCGAGCGCACCCTCGGCCCGGTCGGCCACACCTTCCAGCCAGCGCAGCGCATCGCCCATGCGCCCCTCGGCGCCATCAAGCCCCAGCGCGGCAAAAGCGCGGGCCACATCTTCGCGGATTTTTTCGGCTCCCTGCATCAGGCGGCGGCGGGCGTCGAGCGTGGCGTCTTCGCCGGGCTCGGGGGCCAGGTCGTCAAGTTCCTTGACGGAGTGGCGCAGAAACTCTTCTTCGGCCTGCAGTTCGGCCAAGCGCGCCTCGGCAATGGCCAGGTCTTTGCGTGCGGCGGCCACGGCGCGCCAGGCGGTGCGGGTCTTGGCCAGCTGCGCCTCGGCCCCCGCAAAGGCATCCAGAAGCGAGCGGTGGCCGCGGGGGTTCAAAAGGCCGCGGTCGTCGTGCTGGCCGTGGAGTTCGACGAGCGTGTCCGACAGCGCGCGCAGCACCTCGCCACTGGTGCGACGATCGTTCACAAACGCGGTCTTGCGGCCATCGCGGGTGTTCACACGGCGCAGGATTAGGTCGTCATCGACGGGCAGGCCAGCCTCTTCCATAACAGTACGGGCAGGGTGATCCGCGGCCAGATCGAAGACCGCAGTGACCTCGCCCTGTTCGGCCCCGGCGCGGACCAGTTCCGCCCTGCCCCGCCAGCCCAGAACAAATCCCAGCGCATCCAAAAGGATCGATTTGCCTGCCCCGGTTTCTCCGGTCAGTACGTTCAGACCCGGTTGAAACGCAAGTTCCAGCCGGTCGATGATCAGCATGTCGCGGATGTCGAGGTGTCTCAGCATCGCCGGACCCTAGAGCCATTCCCCCCGGACGGTCTGACGCCAGACCTGTCCGATCCAGCTGTCCCGCTCCCCCGCCTCGGGGCGCAGGCCCTGGCCGGTGAGCAGGGTGAAGCTGTCCTGGTACCAGTCGGTGGACTGGAAGTTGAAGCCGAGGATCGCACCCGCCGTCTGCGCCTCATCCGTGAGGCCGAGGGCGAGGTAGCTTTCTACCAGCCGGTGCAGGGCTTCGGGTGTCTGGGTGGTGGTCTGGAAGTCTTCCACAACCACGCGGAAGCGGTTGACGGCGGCAGTGTAGTGGCCCCGGCGCAGGTAGTAGCGGCCCACCTCCATCTCCTTGGCGGCGAGGTGGTCGAAGGCGAGGTCGAATTTCAGGATCGACGAGCGCGCGTATTCGCTTTCAGGGTAGCGTTCGATAACAGAGCGCAAGCTCTGCAAGGCCTGGAAGGTCAAGCCCTGGTCGCGGCCGACATCATCGATCTGGTCGTAGTAGCTGAGCGCCAGCAGGTACTGCGCATAGGCCGCGTCTTCGTCTGCGGGGTAGAAATCGATGTAGCGTTGGGCAGCAGAGCGGCTATTCTCATAGTCGCGGTCGCGGTGGAAGGCGAAGGCCTGCATGATCAGGGCGCGCTTGGCCCATTCGGAGTAAGGGTAAAGGCGCTCGACCTCGCCGAAGAGTTCGGCGGCGTCGTCGGGGTCGCCTGCTTCAAGTTCTACCTCGGCCTGGCGATAGATCTGTTCGGCGCTGAGATCTTCCAGCGTCTCTTCTTCGGTGCTGAAGGCGGCACACGAGGCAAGAAGCCCCGCGGTCAGACCCGCCAGAACCGCTGTTCTTACCCGTTTCACGAACGCTCTACCCTAACTCTCCCACAGGTGCGCTGTGGCACCCCTCAGGCGTGGGGTCTAGCACAGAAAATTCCGGTGCAAAACGGGTTACGCGGCGAGCACCACAGCATCGTGACGGGTGACGCCGGCGCCTGGCAGGCGGGCGGCGCGGCGCGTGTCGCATTCGACCATGCGGTAAGCCTCTGGCCGGGCGAAGAGTGTGCGCAACAGCGCGTTGGTCATCGCGTGACCGGCACGGTGGCCCGAATAGCGGCCAAGAACCGGGGCGCCGGCCAGCGCGAGATCGCCCAGCGCGTCCAGCATCTTGTGGCGCACAGCCTCATCCGTGTGGCGCAGGCCGCCGGGGGTGAGGATCTTCGCCCCGTCCACCACGACCGCGTTCTTCAGCGATCCGCCACGCGCCAGGCCACGGGCGCGCATCGCATCCACCTCAAAGCTGCGGCAGAAGGTGCGGCTGTCGCACAGCTCGCGCACGAAGGCACCGTTGGCCATGTTCAGCGTCTTGTGCTGCTGGCCGATGGCGGGTTCGGTAAAGTCGATGGCAAAGTCTATCTCAAGCGTATCTGCCGGATCAAGCCGGGCGAAGGCGTCACCATTGCGCACCTCGACTTGTTCCAGAATCTCCAGCGCGCGCACGGCCGCGTGCTGCACCTGAAGGCCGCGCGCCAGGATACCAGAGACGAAACCTGCGGCAGAGCCGTCGAGGATCGGCACTTCAGGCCCGTCGATTTCGATGAGCGCATTACGCACACCGGTGCCAGCCAGCGCGGCCATGATGTGTTCGATGGTCGACACCGATACGCCATCGGCATTGGTGATCTTGGTGCACAGTTCCGAAGGCGTCACTGCATCCCACCGCGCGGGGATCAGCGTATCGCGATCCTCAACATCGGTCCGGCGAAACCAGATCCCGTATTCTGCGGATGCGGGGTGCACGACCATCCGGGTCTGACGCCCGGTGTGTAGGCCGATGCCGTCGAACGCCACCGCTGATTTCAAAGTTGTCTGCACAATCTGCCCCGATGTGTTAGGCCCGCACGTTGGCCGGCACATCTGGACTAAGCATGGGACAGTCGCGTCTCAACTCAAAGATTGTAACGCGA
This sequence comes from Pseudomonadota bacterium, assembly GCA_039820585.1. Lineage (GTDB taxonomy): Bacteria > Pseudomonadota > Alphaproteobacteria > Rhodobacterales > Rhodobacteraceae > JBCBGF01. The sequence goes on along the minus strand of JBCBPV010000015.1, from coordinate 40,139 downwards.
TGAAACATCTTAACGATGTTTCGGCGGGAACTTGCCCACAGGGCAAGCTCCCAACCTTAAGCTACTGATTGCGCTGGAATAAAATGGGTAATCCCAGCCTATTCCAAATTTTTTGTGACAGGCGTTAATTCGCCTGTCGCCGCAGAAAGGCGGGAATTTCAATGCGTTCTTGTTCCGGCGACATCTCGGGCGCATCGGGTTCTGCCTGGACCGGGGGGGCCTGGCGGACCTGCGGGACGGGTCGCGAAGGCGCGTCTGCGGGGTGCCCGGTCATCCGGTTGATCAGCGAATTGATCCCGAAACGGGGCCGCTCTTCGGCCACTGGCGCGGGCGCCGGGGCGGGCCGTGGGGCGGCATCCATGGGCTGTTTGCGAACGGCCGCATGCAGCCGCGCCAGCGCTTCGGCCGAGGGTGCGCCGGGGTCGCTGGCGGGCTGGGTCGGCGCCGCTGCGGCGCGCGGTTCAAAGGCCGGGGCCTCGGGCTGGTAGGCGGGGGGCGGCAGGCCGTCATCGGATTGCACCGCGCGTTCCGAGCGGAAGGAGGCGGCAGGCTGTGCCTCGGGCTCAAAGAGCGAGGGCTCAGGCTCTGCCACGGCTTCCACCGGGGCGGGGGCCTCAACCGGTGCTGGCGCGGGCTCTGGCGCGGCATGGATCAGCGGTTCGGCCATGGAGCGGCGGGCGACCGGAGCTGTGCCTTCGGCCACATTGGCGTCGATGCCAGTGGCGACAACGCTGACGCGCATCGCGCCTTCCATCTTCTCGTCCAGCGTCGAGCCCACGATGATGTTGGCGTCCGGGTCCACTTCCTCGCGGATGCGGTTGGCGGCTTCGTCCAGCTCGAACAGGGTAAGGTCGGTGCCACCGGTGATGTTGATGAGCACGCCCTTGGCGCCCTTGAGGCTGATCTCGTCCAGCAGCGGATTGGCGATGGCTTTCTCGGCCGCGTCGATGGCGCGGTTTTCGCCGGCACCTTCGCCGGTACCCATCATCGCCTTGCCCATCTCGTCCATCACGGCGCGGACATCGGCGAAGTCGAGGTTGATGAGGCCCGGGCGGACCATCAAGTCGGTCACGCCCTTGACGCCCTGGTGCAGCACGTCATCGGCCATCGAGAAGGCTTCGGTGAATGTGGTGTTTTCATTGGCCAGCCGGAACAGGTTCTGGTTGGGGATGATGATCAAGGTGTCGACCATCTTTTGCAGGATGTCGACGCCTTCCTCGGCCTGGCGCATGCGCTTGGCGCCTTCGAACTGGAACGGCTTTGTCACGACGCCCACGGTGAGCACACCGAGTTCGCGGGCGGCTTGCGCGATGATCGGTGCAGCACCTGTCCCGGTACCGCCGCCCATGCCAGCGGTGATGAAGGCCATGTGCGCGCCCGCAAGGTGATCGACGATTTCCTCGATGGTCTCTTCGGCGGCGGCGGCGCCGACCGTGGGGCGCGCACCGGCGCCCAGACCCTCAGTTACCTTGACGCCCATCTGGATGCGGCTCGACGCGGCAGATTGCGCGAGCGCTTGGGCATCCGTGTTGGCAACCACGAACTCAACACCGTCGAGTTCCTTCTCGATCATGTTGTTCACGGCGTTTCCGCCGGCCCCGCCTACCCCGAAAACGGTGATGCGGGGTTTGAGGTCCGTCTGCTGCGGCATCATCAGGTTCAATGTCATCGTTCAATCCGCCTGTTTGGTCGTTGGCGCCCCGGGCGAGACGCTTGTTTGCGCCCGAAGACCGGGCGGGCTCTGCAAGGAGTTGGCGTTCAACTTACTGAAAGCCGCTCCGGACGTCACGTCAAAACTCGCAAAATACCACAAAATCTGGGGCCAAATTGTGGCGTGCAAACCGCATTTTGGGGATACGTGAACATGTTGTGTTTACCAGTTGTCTTTAAACCATTTTACCGCGCGCTTAAGCGAACGGTGACCGTTTTTGTCGGCTGGAATCTCGAAATCCCACCACTCATCCTGGGGATTTGCGGCGAACAGACACAGCCCTACGGCGCTCGAAAACGCGGCCCCCGTGGCTGCTTGCGGAAGGCCCTGCACACGCATAGGGCGACCGATTCTCACCTGTTGTCCGAGGATCTTGGGTGCGAGCACATCGAGGCCCGGCATCTGGCTGGCCCCACCGGTCAGCACAATCTGCTGGCTAGGCAGGCTGTCAAAGCCCGCCGCATCCAGGCGGCTGCGCACGTCTTCCAAGAGTTCCTCGATCCTGGGGCGGATGATGCCGATAAGTTCGGCGCGGGACACGGTGCGGCGGTCGCGATCCCAATCCCCTGTGGCGCCGCCCAGTTCGATCATGTCGCGGTCATCCATGCCAGTGGCGACGACGCCGCCGTGAAACGTCTTGATGCGTTCAGCCGTGGATAGCGGGATTTGCAGGCCCTTGGAGATATCGAGGGTCACGTGATCGCCGCCCAGTCGCACGGTGTCGGCGTAGATCATGTGTTTCTTGATGAAGACCGACAGGCCGGTGGAGCCGCCGCCCATATCGACACAGGCTGCCCCTAGCTCTTGTTCGTCCTCCACCAGGCTGGCCACGCCCGTGGCATAGGCCGAGGACGCCAGCCCCGCGAGTTCCAAGTCGCAGCGCTTGATACAATAGAGCAGGTTCTGGATTAGCGTGCTGTCGATGGTCAGCATGTGCAGGTCGCAGGCGAGTTTATTGCCGATCTGGCCGCGCGGGTCTTCCATCCCTGTGCGGTGGTCGAGGGCGAAGTTCACCGGTTGCGCATGCAAGATTTCGCGCCCCTCGCCGTAGTCCGGCACATCGCAGGCAGCCAGCACATGGGCCACATCGGCCTCTGTCACCGGCGCATTGTCGATCTCGATCTGGCCGGCCAGCCCGTAAGACCGCGGGTTGCCGCCCGAGATACACGCAATGGCGTGGTCCACGCGGACCATGGCCATCTTTTGCGCGGCTTGCACAGCGGTGCGGATGGCGCGTTCGGTTTCGCCCATGGCATCAATCTCACCCAAGCGGATGCCGCGGGAGCGCGTGGTTGCGGCACCGATGACGCGATAGGCGGTCTGGCCCGCAAGTGAGCCCACGCCATCGGTACCGGTCAGCCGGTCGGGCCCGTCAAACCGCAGGATCAGGCAGGCCACCTTGGAGGTGCCGATATCGAGGATGGCGACAACGCCCCGCTGGATGGCGGCGCGGCGCATGGCGCGCATGGCGCGCTGGCGTTCATAGAGATCGGTCATTGGTCACTCGTTGTCGTCAGGATTTGGCGGCTTTCGCGAAATATTTCTGTCGCAGTGCCGCCCATGCGAAGGGTGGGACGGTCGGGGTTGCGCATGTCGATCACCGCAACATCACGGGCCAGAAGCTGGCGCGCCTGATCCATGGCGATCACCTGTTCCAGCGCGGATACCGCGCCCTCTTCGGGCAGCATGATCCGTTGGTCGCGATCCAGGATCACGTCCCAGCGGCGTTCGCCCACGCGCAACAGGCCCCGGATGCGGGGTGCGATGAGGGTGGCGACCTGCATCAGCTCCAGCGCTTCGGGCACGGCGTTCTGGGCGCCCTCGCCCGCCAGGAGCGGCAGGTCCGCGCGGTCGGTCCGGGCGCTGAGCGCGGCGACGCGGTGGCCTTGGGTATCCAGGAGTTCGAGCGCCTCACGCGCGCGCCAGACAACCGCAGGGCTGCGTTCTTCGATGGCAATTTCGAGCACACCGCCCGAGCGGACGTGGACACGGGCGGAGGCGACGGCGTCAAGCTCTTCGGCGCGTGCGCGGATTTGTTCGAGGTCGAGGTCGAAGGAGGTTACGGGGAAGTCAATCGGGATGATCTCGCGCAGGTCGAGGGCCACGTCTTGCGAGGCGCCGGTGATCGACATCAGGTTGACCATAAACTCGGGACGGTCCTCGATCTGGCGGCGCATATCGGTGGCGGTGTAGATCAGGGCGTCGCGGCGGGCCTCATCCGACAGGTAGATGCCTGCGGCGAGTGCGATGCAGCCCAAGGGCAGGCCCACGCGCAGGAAGACGCGGAAGGCAGGCGTCAGCATCAGGCGCTGCAATCGGTAAGCGCCGCGCGACGGCGCGGGATCGCGGAAACGGCTTAGCGGTCGCATGACGCATCCTCCACTATCCAAGCGCAGAGCGCGGGGAAGTCGATCCCGGCATGAGCGGCTTGTTCGGGGACCAGCGAGGTGGGGGTCATGCCGGGCTGGGTGTTGGTTTCCAGGAGGATCAGTCCATCCAGGCCGCGCGTATCGTCCCAGCGGAAATCGGTGCGGCTGACTCCCCGGCAGCCCAGCGTGTCATGGGCGCGTTGGGCGTAGTCGAGGCAGGCGGCTTCGATCTCAGACGGGATCTCGGCGGGGATGACGTGGGACGAGCCGCCGGGGGCATATTTGGCGTCGTAGTCATACCAGCCGTCGGTGAGGATATCGGTGACGGCCAGCGCGCGGTCCCCGATGACTGTGGTGGTCAACTCGCGGCCCGGGGCGTAGGCCTCCACCATCACAACCTCGGGCATGTCGTCGGACAGCTTGGGCGGGCCGTTGGCGGCCTCGTGCACTATATATATGCCGACCGAACTGCCTTCATTGTTCGGTTTGACCACGTAGGGTGGTTGCAGAACGTGTTTGGCAGCGACGTCCTCGGCCTTGGCCAGCACGCTTTCGACCACCGGCAGGCCCGCGTGGCGGTAGGCGGTTTTGGAGCGTTCCTTGTCCATGGCCAGCGCCGAGGCCAACACGCCGGAGTGTGTGTAAGGAATGCGTAACCATTCGAGCATACCCTGGACACAGCCGTCTTCGCCCCACCGGCCGTGCAGCGCGTTGAAGGCGACATCGGGGGCAAGCGCGACAAGACGGGCCGCCAGATCGGCGCCCGCATCAATCTCTGTCACGTCATATCCACGTTCCCGCAAGGCGGCGGCGCATTCGCGACCCGACGACAAAGACACCTCGCGCTCAGCCGAGGGCCCGCCCATGAGGACCGCCACCTTTTGGGATGCCCTGCTCGACATACCCGTTTTCTGCCTTCAATGCCCCGGTGGTCCGGTGCGTTATGTGTTTGAAAGGACTGCCTCAGTCCGGGGCCGGTTCACCAACCCTCGATATTTCCCACTGTAGACTGATTCCCGTCTGGTCGGCCACCCTTTCGCGCACAAACTCGCCTAGCGCTTCCAGGTCGGCGGCGGTGGCGGTGCCGGTGTTGGTCAGGAAGTTGGGATGCTTCTCGCTCATCTGCGCGCCGCCGAGGGTGTGACCGCGCAGGCCAGCGTCGTCGATGACCTTCCAGGCTTTGAGGTCGTGGGTGTCGGTGGCCTCGCCCGTGCTGGAATACCCGGCGGGGTTGCGGAAGGTAGATCCCGCCGTGCGGTCCTTCGTGGGCTGGGTCGCGTCGCGTTTGGCGAGTTGGTCGGCCATTTTGGCCTCTAAGGCGTCGGGATCGGCTTTTGGGCCGTCGAAGGTGGCGGAGGTGATCACCGTGCCGTCGGGCAGATCGCTTTGGCGGTAGCGGAGGTTGAGGTCCTGGGGCGTGAGGGTGATGTGCTCCCCCGCCCTTGTGATAGCTTCTGCCCGGACCAGATGGTCGCCAACATAGGTGCCGTAGCAGCCTGCGTTCATGCGCAGGGCGCCGCCGATGGCGCCGGGGATGGTGCGCAGGAAGGTGAGGTCGATGCCTGCCGCGGCCGCTTTGCGGGCGACATGGGCGTCGAGGGCGGCGGCGCCGGCGGTGACTTGGGTGCCGTCGATGTCGATGGCGTTGAACCCGCGGCCGAGGCGGATGACCACGGCGCGGATGCCGCCGTCGCGGACGATGAGGTTCGAACCGACGCCGATGGGAAAGACGGGGATCTCGGGCGAGAGGTTTTGCAGGAAGTCCTGGAGGTCGTCGCGGTCAGCGGGTTGGAACAGCCAGTCGGCCGGGCCGCCGACGCGGAGCCAGGTGAGGTCGGCGAGCGGGCGGTCGGGGGTGAGAGTGCCGCGTGGGGTGAAATCGGATGAAAAAATATTACCCACAAGCCTACTTGCGAATATGGCGACCAAGCGCCCAACCGATGCCGCCAAAAGCGATGCTCAATAAGGCAATAGAACCAAAACTCATATTCATCGCCCTGCTAACGTCAAAATCATCTACGATGTATCCATATACCGATAGCACAAGCACGGCGACGGCCACCGCCAGTAAGAATTTTATCACGCGCATGCAGTCGTGTCGGGTAAGCCACGCGATAGCAAACGTGACCGTAAAAAGGTAGACGACGCCCGGAAAGAAATCGATGAGAACATCCCTCATTCCGAACTCGGGAATGCATGCCGCCGCACCCATCGCCTGAGATACCGCACCGGCCAGCGCAGGATTGATGCGGCGGCGAGGAAGATCACGGCGGCGACCCAGGGGCCCTCATCTATATAGAGCCAGATCAGGATCGGCGTGCCGAGGGTGATCAGCGCATAGGCGGCGGGCCAGTGTTGGCGTTTGGATGGGCACATGCCGATCACGTTGGCCGCGATGAACCAGCAGAAGGCGGCGATCAGGGGCCAGCTCATTCAGGGTGTCTCCGGCGGATCTTCGGGGCGGCGGACCGGCAGGCCGAGGGCCTTGCGCGCAAGGTAGATCAGCGGGTTGCGGAACATCGACAGGAACGCCACGAGCGCTGTGGCGGCGGCGAAATAACCCACATCGAGCGCGATCCAGACGATCAGGACCGGGGCCGCAAGCAGCAGCAGGATGCCAGGTGCGTATTGGTGGCGCATGGGCAGCATTGCCACGGTGGCCGAGGCGAAGACCCAAGTGAGAGAGGCGGCGACGAGCCAGTTCATGGAGTGCCTGCCTTTCCCTGTGACACGCGGGCGGCCAGGCGACCCAGCAACAGGCCCACCAGCATCGGCGCGCCGAAGAACAGCATGATCTGTGGGCTTGACGTAGGGAGGTAGTAGGCGAGCGTGTCGAATGACAGGTGGACGGTGCGCCCCATCAGAACACTGGCGAGCAGCACCACTGCTATAACAGCAAACGGCAGACACAGCGTCACAACGACAAACGTAACAATCGAATGGCGCCAGGAATTCTGGCGCGCGTGAAGGAACATTGCCAAGCACGGCAAGAAGCCCAGCAACAGGACCATGAGGAGGATGATATTCATGTGAACATCGCCTTCGGGATACCTCGACCAAACAGGGGCCGCGCCGCCTTAGGCGCTGGCCCTTTCGTCCTCTGGCGGGGACAGACGCTCGGGCAGAGCGTTGGCCCAGGCCGAGATTGTCCCTGCGCCGAGGCAGACTACGATATCGCCCGGTCGGGCCTGTTCGCGGACCATGCGTTCAAGGTCTTCTTCCGAGATCACGGCGCGCGCGTGGCGGTGGCCGTGGGAGATAAGGCCTGCCACCAGATCATCGCGGCTGGCGCCCTTGATCGGCTCTTCCCCGGCGGAAAAGACCTCGGCAATGCCCACGACATCGGCGTCGTTGAAGCAGGTGCAAAAGTCTTCGAACAGGGTGGCCAGGCGGGAATAGCGGTGCGGCTGGTGCACGGCAATGACGCGGGCGTCGGGCGTGTCTTCGACCGCCTGGCGCGCGGCTTTTAGCACGGCGGCAATTTCCACGGGGTGGTGGCCATAATCGTCGATGATGGTGACGCCGTTCACTTCGCCCACTTTGGTGAAGCGGCGGTTGACGCCTTTGAACCCGCCCAACGCGGTGCGGATTTCTTCAGCCTTCATGCCGAGGTGGCGCGACACGGCAACGGCGGCCAAAGCGTTTGAGACGTTGTGGTCGCCTGGCATGGGCAAGGCGCAGTCTTCGATCACGATCCCTTCATGGGCCAGCGCGATGTCGAATTTCGCCACGCCGCTTTCATAGTGCAGGTTGACCGCGCGCACATCGGCCTGGGCGTTGAAGCCGAAGGTCACGACCCGGCGGTCGGTGATGCGGCCCACCAGCGCCTGCACTTCGGGGTGGTCGGTGCACAGCACCGCAAGCCCGTAGAACGGGATGTTCGAGACGAAATCGGTGAAGCCCTGGCGCAGGTTTTCGATAGTGCCCCAATGCTCCATATGCTCGGGGTCGATATTGGTGACGATGGCGATGGTGGCGGGCAGGCGGTTGAAGGTGCCGTCGCTCTCGTCGGCTTCGACCACCATCCACTCGCCCTGCCCCATCCGCGCGTTGGAGCCATAGGCGTGGATGATCCCGCCGTTGATGACGGTCGGATCAACCCCGCCCGCGTCGAGAAGCGTGGCGACCATGGTGGTGGTCGTCGTCTTGCCGTGGGTGCCCGCGACGGCGATGTTGGATTTCAGGCGCATCAACTCGGCCAGCATTTCGGCCCGGCGGACGACCGGCAGGCCCCGGGCGCGCGCGGCATCAAGCTCGGGATTGCCGCGTTTGATGGCCGAAGAGATGACGACGACTTCGGTGTCTTCGAGGTTTTCGGCCTTTTGGCCGATGAAGATGCGGGCGCCGAGGTCTTCGAGCCGTTGGGTGATCTTCGAGGGCTTCAGGTCAGAGCCTTGGACGGTGTAGCCGTGGTTCAGCAGCACCTCTGCGATGCCTGACATGCCGATACCGCCGATGCCAACAAAGTGGATCGGGCCCATCTCGGTGGGGAGTTTGGTGGCGGCTGCTGCGTTCATCTGCTCGGGTCCTTTAGGCCTTCTACCATATCTGCCAACCGGTCTGCAGCATCGGGTTTGCCAAGGCCTGCAGCGGCCTGTGCCATTTCAGATGCAAGTGACGGATTACAGAGGATACGGGTGATTTCGTTAACCAGTACCTGAGGGGTCAGGCGATTTTCGGGCATGACCGTGGCGGCTTTGGCGTTTTCCAAGCCACGGGCGTTGGCGGTTTGGTGGTCGGCGGTGGCCGCGGCGTAGGGGATCAGGATCGCCGGGCGGCCTATGGTGGCGATGTCGGCCACAGACGATGCGCCCGCACGCGAGATGATGAGTTGGGCGGTGGTGAACCGCTCGGGGACGTCGTCGAAGAAGGGTTGGACTGTGGCGTCGATGCCTGCGGCGGCGTAGGCGTCGCGCACGCGGGCCTCGTCTTCGCCGCGGGCCTGGTGGGCGATTTTCAGTGTGGTTTTGAGGGTGTCGGGCAGCCCGGCGATGGCCTCGGGCACGATGTCCGACAGGATGCGGGCGCCCTGGCTGCCGCCAATGATGACGATGCGGTTGGTGGCACCGGGGGGTGTGTAGGGTGCCTGCGCACGGTCGCGGATGGCGGAACGGACAGGGTTGCCGATGTCTTGGCCCGCGACGCCGCTGGGCAGTTCGGTGGGCCACGTCCCGCAGGCCACGGCGTTCACCCGGCGCGCGAAGACCTGGTTCACGCGGCCAAGGACGCCATTTTGTTCGTGGATCGCACGGGGGACGCGCAGAGCCCAGGCGGCCGACAGCGCGGGGATCGACGGGTAGCCGCCGAAACCGATGACGACGGCGGGACGCTCGGTCAGCATGCGGAGCTTGGCCGCACCGATGCCGGCGATGATGCGCAACGGCACGGCGAGTTTGGCCAAGAGGCCGCCGCGCGCGAAGGTGGCGGAGGACACCTGGGCGATTTCGACCTGTTTGGGGAAGCCTTGGGTGTAGCGTGCGCCGCGCGCGTCGGTTGAGAGCCTGACCCGCCAACCTCGGGCAAGCAGTGTCTCGGCCAAGGCTTGGGCAGGAAACATATGCCCGCCTGTGCCGCCCGCGGCCATAACGATGAGCGGTGCGGACACTAGCGGCCCCGGCCGATGAGGATATCGCCGATCTCGCCCTGGGGGCGGGTGCGGGTGAAGGCGAGGAGGATGCCAAGCGTGATGCCTGCGGCGATGAGCGACGAGCCCCCGTAGCTGACGAAGGGCAATGTCATGCCCTTGGCGGGCAGCAGGCGCACGGCGACCGAGATGTTGATCATGGCCTGAATGCCGAAGGTGCAAGCGAGGCCCGCGCCCGCGAGACGGATGAATGGATCCCGCTCTTTCATCAGGCGTACGAGCGAGCGCAGGACGATAGTGGCGAAGAGACCAATGATCAGGAGGACGAGGAAATAGCCGTATTCCTCGGCTGCGACCGCGATGATGAAATCTGTGTGGGCGTCGGGTAGTGACCATTTGACCTGCCCCTCGCCGATGCCAACGCCGAAGAACCCACCCTCACGGATGGCCCCGGCGGCATAGCCAAGCTGGGTCGTGGGATCCAGATCGGGGTTCAGGAACCCGTCGATGCGGCGGGCGAAGTGGTCGGAGTTGTTGTAGGCGAAGGCCCCTGCAAGGACGACAGCGATGGCGATCCCGCTCAGCAAAAGGAATGGCGCACCGGCGACGAAATACATCACGCCCCACGAGAAGGCGATCAGCGCGGATTGGCCGAAATCGGGCTGCATCACCAGAAACCCGCAGACGATCAGCGCCAGGATCAGCGACAGGCGTTTGCCCGGTGGCCCTTGCAAATCCTGACTGGCCGCGATCAGCCAGGCGGCGACGACGATGAACCCGGGTTTGAGGAATTCCGAAGGTTGGACGCTGCCAAAACCGATGGAATACCAACGGGTGGCGCCCTTGCCGAAATCGGTGCCGAAGACCGGCAGGAACGCCAGCGCCACGAACGAGATCAGGAAGCCCAGCACCGCAAAGCGGCGGACCAGTAGCGGCGGCATCATCGAGATGAGGATCATCACGCCCAACGCCAGCCCACCAAAAAGCGCCTGACGCTCAACATAGAAGAATGGCGAGAGCCCGTTGCGCGCCGCCAGCGGGGGTGAGGCGGCGAGGCCCAGAAGCAACCCAACCGCAAACAAAAGAAGCGCGCAGGCCAGCGACCACCGGTCGACCGTGCGCCACCACCTGGGGAGAACCGGCTCACCATCCCGCACAGGGATCGAGCCATGGACCATTTCCGTCATGAAGCTACCGCGAACTGCCTGTTTTGTGCCCGTTAGCCGGGTCTCGTTGCACTGTAACCGCTTGGGTTTTCCAACGCCAGCGAAAGCTGGCTCGCTGCGGCGAGACGGGCGGAAAACGACATGGAACGCTTCGGATTTCTTCGAGACAGGGGATTGGGGCTGTGACGGGGTGATGGAGACCCGGAAAGGAGCGTTGATGACCGATCCCAAATCTGTCGCGGACACACACCCGCTCAGCCCCGATTTCGTGCGCCATCCCGCGGGGCCGGCGATCACGGCGATGGACGTCACGCCCACCACCCTAACGGTGACCTGGGGAGATGGATTAAGCGGGGCGTTCAACCGGTTCTGACTGCGGAAAACGAGGTACGGGCGGGCGTCGTCAACCCAGTGATACGGGAACGCGACGCACAGATCGAGGACCTGCCTGAGGGGTTGCGCATCGAAGGCGCGGTGATGGATGCGGGCGGCGCGGTGACGGTGCAATGGGCCCCTGACGGCCATGTCAGCCGCCATAATCGCGGCTGGCTGCGCAGCACGGCGGAGGTGCGGTGGCATCCAGCGGCGCTGCTGCCCGTTCGGGTGCCTTGGGCGGTGGCCCAGATGCCTGTGCCGCCGACCTTTGATGGGGCGCAAGCCCTGAGCGATGGCAGAGTGTTGCACGACTGGCTGAAGGCCCTTTGCGCCCATGGTTTTGCCCGCCTGTGAGGCTTGTCCGCGACGCCCGGCACAGTTTTGCGGGTGGCTGAACGGATCGGGACGGTGCGCGCCTCAAACTTTGGCTACACATTCAAGGTAAAGACCAAGGAAATCCCGACAGCAACGCGTATACGTCGGCTGACCTTGGGGCGCATACCGATCTCGCCTCTCGCGAAGTGCAGCCGGGGCTGCAACTGCTGCATTGCCTTGAAAATGAGCGCGAGGGCGGGGCCAGCACCATGGTCGATGGGTTCGCGATTGCCGCCCATCTCCGGGAAACGGACGGGGATGCATACGCGGCACTGACGACGCTGAATTGGGTATTCTCAAACCGCCACCGCGACAGCGACTACCGGTATTCGGGGCCCATCGTGGTGCTGGATGCGGACGGTGCGATGGCAGAGATCCGGTTTACCGCGTTCCTGCGGGCCGAGCCGGACATGCCCGCGCATGAGGTTGAGCGCCCCTACCGAACGGTGCGGCTTTACGGTCGGTTGGCGGCGGATGAGTGGTTCGTCTGTCGCACACCCTTTTCGGCAGGCGATCTGGTGATCTTCGACAACCGACGCATCCTGCACGGTCGCGACGCCTTTACACAGGGCGCGGGCCACCGACGGTTGGAGGGGTGTTACCTGGAAACCGATGAACTGTTATCGCGGCTGCGGGTGCTGGCGCGAGAAACCGCCTGAGGGTGATATAAATCAAACGCTTCCCGGCGCGCGCTGCTAGAGTTTCTGCAGGTGCGAACAGGAGAGATCAGGAATGGATGTGGGAATCGTGGGTGCCGGCATGGTCGGCAGCGCAGCAGGCTATGCCATCGCCCTAGCCGGAACAGCGGCGCGGATCGTATTGGTGGATATCGATGAGAAACTGGCCCGCGCGCAGGCCGAAGATATCGCCCATGCGGTGCCCTTCGCCTCATCGGTGCGGGTGGAAGCCGCGGGCTATGACGGGTTGGCGGGTTGCGATGTGGTGATCATCGCGGCGGGCGTATCGCAAAAGCCGGGCGAGACCCGGCTGCAACTGCTCAGCCGGAATGCCGAGGTATTCCGCGTGGTCATTGGCGAGGTGCGGCGCGCGACGCCTGATGCGATCCTGCTGATTGCGGCGAACCCGGTGGATATTATGACCGACATCGCCACGCGCCTGTCCGGGCTGCCACCCGAACGGGTGATCGGATCGGGCACGATCCTGGACACGGCGCGGTTCCGGTGGCTGGTGGGCCAGCATCTGGGTATCGCGCCGCAATCGGTGCATGCCTATGTGCTGGGCGAACATGGCGACAGCGAGGTACTGGCCTGGTCGGCAGCGCGGGCAGGCTCGGTCGAGCTGCGGTCCTTCGCGGCGCAGGTGAATGCGCCGCTGACGCAATCGGTGCGCGATACCATCGATGTAGGTGTGCGGCGCGCGGCCTATACGATTATCGAGGGCAAGGGCGCGACCTGGTACGGCATCGGTGCGGGGCTACAACGGATTGTGCGGGCGATTGCGCGCGATGAGGCGGCGGTTCTGTCGGTGTCGATCCTGACCGGAGAGGTTGAGGGCGTGCGCGATGTGGCCCTGTCGGTGCCCCGGGTCGTGGGGGCCGCCGGGGTGACCGCGGAGCTATTCCCCGAGCTAAGCGCGGATGAGCATGCGGCGCTGGGGGCCAGCGCGGAATTGCTGAAGACGACGTCAGCGGCGTTGGAGCTTTAGGGGCTCTGCCCCCGGTCCCTTCGGGCCCTCCCCCGGAGTAATATGGGCCAAGATGAAAGCCAGAGCGCTTTAGAGCGCGCGCACGAGGGCGGTGAAATCATTGCCCCGCTGTTCGAAGTTGTCGTATTGGTCGAAGCTCGCGCCCGCTGGAGCCAAGAGCACGGTATCGCCCGGCTCTGCCTCTGCAGCGGCGCTGGCGACGGCGGTCGCCATTGTGGTGCAGACTTTGTGGGGCACGGCGCCCAGCATTAGAGCTGTTTGAGGGGCCTGGCACCCGATGACATAGGCCTTGGCCACGCGGTCAGAATGGGCCAGCACCTCGTCCAGCCCGCCGTCTTTCATCTGGCCGCCCATGATCCAGCGGATGCTGTCGAAAGCCTGCAACGCTTGGGCGGCGCTGGCGACATTGGTGGCTTTGCTGTCATTGACATAGAGAACGCCGTCCCGCTCGGCCACCAACTGGCTGCGGTGGGGCAGGCCCTCGAAGCTTTCAAAGGCCTGCGCGATCAGGCGCGGGGCCACGCCCAGAGTTCGGCAGGCGGCATAGGCGGCGCAGGCGTTTTGATGGTTGTGTGCACCCGGCAGCCCGCGAATGGGGCGCAGGTCGATGGCCGCCACTTGCCGCCCGCCACGCCATTCGGCCAGTTGTCCCTTGCGCGCAAAGACCGACCAGCCGGGCCCACCAAGCTTTTGCCCCGAGGACACCCGGATCACCCGATCATCACCGCGCCCCTCGGCCAGTTGGCCAGCCAGCATGCGGCCTTCGGGTTCATCCACGCCGATCACCGCGCGATCCGGCCCGCCTTCCGCAAAGAGCCTGCGCTTGGCGGCGAAATAGCCACCCATGCCGCCGTGGCGATCCAGGTGATCGGGGGTGAGGTTGGTGAAGACGGCCACATCGGGTGTAAGCGCGCGGGCCAGTTCGGTCTGGTAAGAGCTAAGTTCCAGCACGATCACGCCGCCATCGCCGGGTGGATCAAGGTCCAACACGCCGCGACCGATATTGCCCGCAAGCTGGCTCTCCTTGCCGGCCACATCGAGGATGTGGTGGATCAAGGCCGAGACCGTGGACTTTCCGTTCGATCCGGTGACGGCAATCACGCGCGGGGCGGTGTCGAAGCGCGCCCAGTCGCCATTGCCCAGCGAGCGGAAGAAGAGGCCGATATCGTTGTCCACCGGCACGCCTGCCGCCAGCGCCGCGGCGATCACCGGATGTGGGGCGGGGTAAAGGTGTGGGATACCGGGTGAGGCGACAAGCGCCGCGATGGTGGACCATACGTCGTGCCGGGTCAGATCGGCGAGCGTGAGCCCCGCCTCTTCCGCGCGCATGCGGGCCTCCGCCCCATCGTCCCAGCACAGCACCCTGGCGCCACCCGCCTCCAACGCGTGGGCCGCGCTTAGGCCCGTGCGCCCCAGACCAAGGACGGCGATGGTTTCGCCCAAGACACCGCGGACCGGGATCATGCGGCGACGCCTTCCAAAGACAGCGCACGTTCAAGCCAATCGGCGCGCCCGGCCAAGGGCAGCTGCGGGATGTGGCGGGTTTGATAACCCATCTGCGGCAACAGCGTCTCCAGCGCTGCAAACTCTGCCACCGCCGCCTCCCAGCCGTGCCGCCGCTCTGCATCTTGCGCGAACTGGGCCTTCCAAGGCGGGGTCAGCCAGACGATCGGGTCGTATCGGTGGGTCTCGCACAGACCGGCAAAATGTGCAGGCAGCGCTGTGTCGGTCCGCTGATACCAGACCAACGCATCAAGGATCGAGCGATCAAACATCGTCACTCCGTCCCCCGCCCTCGCGTAATCGCCAACCGCGCGGTCCAATACCCGCGCCGCGAACGCGGGCGCATCGTCCCAGGGCGTTGCGCGGCCTCCCGTGGATAACTCGTCACGCACGATCGCCCGCCCCGGCTCTTCCACCGTGGTCCAGCCGCGCGCGCCAAGCTCAGCCAGCAGCGCCGACTTGCCGCCACCGGAACACCCTGACAAGGCAATGCGAATCTGCGCGCTCATCCCCTGCCCCTGTTCAATGCCACCACTCCCTCTTTGGTCCGGCAAGTATCCCACGGGGGTTTGGGGGTGTGAAACCCCCAACTCGCCTTATCGCACTTTCAGCGTCGCCAACCCGATGAGCGCCAGGATCAGCGAGATGATCCAAAAACGGATGACGATCTGTGGCTCGGCCCAGCCTTGTTTCTCGAAATGGTGGTGGATGGGCGCCATCAGGAACACGCGTTTGCCGGTGCGTTTGAAATACGCCACCTGAATGATGACGCTGAGCGCCTCGACCACAAAAAGACCGCCGACGATGGCCAGCACGATCTCATGCTTGGTGGCGACCGCGATAGCACCAAGCGCGCCGCCGAGTGCCAAGGATCCGGTATCGCCCATGAACACCGCCGCGGGCGGTGCATTGTACCATAGAAAGCCCAGGCCGCCGCCGATCAGACCCGCTGTGAAGATCAGGATCTCGCCGGTGCCTGGCACATAATGCACATCGAGATATTCGGTGAAATCGACCCGGCCCACCGCATAGGCGATGACGCCCAGCGTGCCGGCCGCGATCATCACCGGCATGATCGCCAGACCATCAAGCCCATCGGTCAGGTTTACCGAATTGGCCGCACCCACGATGACCAGCATCGCAAAGGGCACGAAGATCAGGCCAAGGTTCAGAAGTAGATCCTTGAAGACCGGGACGGCGAGCTGAAAGGACAACGCCTCAGGGTGGAGCATCGAGGCCCAGTAGGCGGCGATGGCCGCGATCAGCAGGCCGATGCCCATACGCAGTTTACCAGACACGCCTTTTGCGTTGTTTTTCGTGACCTTGGCATAGTCATCAGCGAACCCGATCAGGCCGAACGCTGTGGTCACGAAGAGGATCATCCAGACAAAGCCGTTGTCCAGCCGGGCCCAGAGGAGCGTGGCGAATACCAGCGCCGACAGGATCAGAAGGCCGCCCATGGTGGGGGTGCCGGCCTTTGTCTCGATATGACTTTCGGGGCCATCGGCGCGGATGGGCTGGCCCTGTTTCTGGCGGCGGCGCAGCAGGTTGATCAGCGGGCGTCCGAAGATGAAGCCGAAGATCAGCGCGGTGAAGAACGCGCCACCTGCGCGGAAAGTGATGTAGCGAAAGAGGTTGAAGACGTCGCCGCCGTCAGAGAATTCTGTTAGCCAGAACAGCATGTTGCCCCTGCCCTTTCGCTCATGTGGAGTTGGGGCGCGGATGGCCCAGTTTGCGGATGGCGTCAACAATCAGGCTGACCCGGATCCCTTTTGAGCCTTTGACCAGCACCACATCGCCCGCATCCACTAGGGAATGCGCCTTTGGCACAAGCTCGTCTGCCGTGCTGGCCTGGCGGCCGCGTTTGTCTTCGGGCAGCGCCTGCCACAGCGCGGCCATCCGGTGACCCACGCAATGGATGAGGTGGATTTGCGCCATGGCCGGGTGGTCTGCCAACGCCGCGTGAAGCGCGGTTTCATCAGGCCCAAGTTCCAGCATGTCACCCAGAATTGCGACGCGGCGGCCTTGCTCAATCCGGCCGATGCTGTGCTCGGGCTGAGTGGCGGCCAGCACGTCGAGGGCTGCGGCCATTGAGGCCGGGTTGGCGTTGAAGGCATCATCAATCAGCGCGATCTCGTGGTCATCGACCGGGTCCAGCGCAATAATCTCACGCGTGCCGCGGCCGCCGGGCGGGCGCCATTGGGCGAGGTCGCAGGCCGAGACGGCGGGGTCCGCGCCAACAGCACCAGCGGCGGCGAGAACGGCGAGCGCATTGGCGGCGAAATGCGCGCCGGGGACGCCGATTTTGAACAGGATGGGGGTGCCGTCGAGCGTTGATTGCACCACTGTGGTTTCTTCCGTGACGCGCACGTCATTCAGGCGGCAAGTCAGGTTTTGGCCCGCGCCGAAGGAGATCAGGTTCTCGGCGCAGGCCGTTGCTCTGGCTTTCAGAATACCGCTTTGGGGGATGTCGCCGTGGTAGATCGCGGTGCCACCAGGTTCCAGCCCGTCGAAGATGGACGCCTTCTCATGCGCGATGCCATCGAGGCTGTCGAAGGCTTCCAGGTGTGCGGCGGCGACGGTGGTGATGATGGCGACGTTCAGGCGCGCCATTCGGGACAAGGGTGCGATTTCGCCGGGTTGGTTCATGCCGATCTCGATCACGGCATAGTCGGTGTTTGCGGGCATCCGCGCGAGCGTCAGAGGCACGCCCCAATGGTTGTTGTAGCTGGCCTCAGCCGCGTGAACCCGGCCTTGGCCTGCAAGCACCGCGCGCAGCATTTCCTTGGTGGAGGTCTTGCCAACAGATCCCGTGACGCCGATCACCTGCGCCGTGGTACGGGCGCGGGCGGCGCGGCCCATTGCTTCGAGCGCGGTTTGTACATCGTCGACAATCAAAAGCGGCGCGTCCTCGGCCACGCCGTCAGGGACGCGGCTGACAAGCGCTGCGCTGGCCCCTTTGGTCAACGCCTCTGCTACGAAATCGTGGCCGTCGCGGATATCGGTGAGGGCCACGAACATCTCGCCGGGCTCAATGGTGCGGGTGTCGATGGAGACGCCAGTGACGCTCCAATCCCCGCGCGTTGTGCCGCCGGTGGCAGCCACAGCATCGGACGCTGTCCAAAGCGCGGTCACGCTATGCGCCCGTCAAGGGCTGCCACGGCGACGCTTGCCTGTTCGGCGTCGTCGAATGGGAAGACATCTTCGCCCACGATTTGCCCCGTCTCATGCCCCTTGCCAGCGATCAAAAGCGCATCGCCTGGTTCCAGCATGTCAACACCGCGCAGGATCGCCTCCGCCCGGTCGCCCACGTCGTTGGCGTCTGGGCACCCTTCCATCACGGCGGCGCGGATGGTGGCGGGGTCTTCACCGCGCGGGTTGTCGTCGGTGACGATGGCGACATCGGCGTATTTTGCCGCGGCCTCGCCCATCAGAACGCGCTTGCCAGGGTCGCGGTCACCGCCTGCGCCGAACACGACGATGAGGCGGCCCATCACATGGGGGCGCAGCGCGAGCAGTGCGGTTTTGACGGCATCGGGCGTGTGCGCATAATCGACAAAGGCGGTTGCGCCGTTGTCGCGGGTCGCCGCAAGCTGCATCCGGCCGCGTACGGTGGTGAGCATGGGCAGCGCTTCGAACACTTCGGACGGCGCGCATCCTGACGCGATGCAAAGGCCCGCAGCGACCAGCGCGTTTTCCGCCTGGAACCCGCCGATGAGCGGCAGGCGCACCTGGCGGGCAGCGCCGTTCCATTCAAAGCGGAGCTCTTGCCCCGTGGCGTCAAAGCGTTGATCGGCCAGGCGCAGCGCTGCCCCTTCGGCCCGGCCCACAGTGAGCAGGTCACAGCCCCGGCCCTCCGCAATCGCCACAACCTCGGGGCCCATGGGGTCGTCAATGTTCACAACGGCGGTGCCGTCTTCGGGCAACACCCGATCAAAGAGCCCGGCCTTGGCGGCGAAATAAGCCTCGAACGTGCCGTGATAGTCCAGGTGATCCTGGCTGAAATTGGTGAAACCCGCGGCCACGATCCGCACGCCATCGAGGCGGCGCTGGTCAAGCCCGTGAGAAGACGCCTCCATCGCGGCATGATCAATCCCGGCCTCGGCGACCTCGGCCAGCATGCGGTGCAGCGTGATTGCATCCGGCGTTGTGTGGGCAAGCGGCGCAGCATAGGAGCCTTCGACGCCGGTGGTGCCCACATTGACCGCCTCGATCCCCATCGCCATCCAAAGCTGGCGGGTGAAGGTAGTGACAGAGGTTTTGCCATTGGTGCCGGTGACGGCGACGACCGCATCGGGTTGCAGACCGAACCAAAGGGCTGCTGCATAGGCTAGTGTCTGACGCGGGTCTTCGGCGATGATCGCGGGCACACCGGCGGCGTCAAGTTCCTTGCGCGCGATGGCGGCGCCCTGCCGGTCCGTCAGGACAGCGGCGGCGCCCATGCGCAGGGCGTATTGGATGAACTCGCCCCCATGGACCTTTGTGCCGGGGAGTGCTGCGAACAGCGTGCCGGGCTTTACCTCGCGACTGTCAAGCGCGAGGCCCGTGATGCGCACGTCGCCCGCGCCCGGTGCGGTCAGCCCGAGCTCTGCCAGAGATGTCTCTTTCGCCCGGGTTCCCATGCTCGCCCCATTCGCGCTTTTAATTTGAGGCCAGTGTTACCGCAGTATCGGCGCGAGGTTCAATGTCGGGCGCGAGGCCCAGAAGCGGCGCGGTGCGGCGGATGACTTCGGCGGCGACAGGTACGGCAGTCCAGCCTGCGGTGCGGCGTGGTTTCTCGCCTGAGGTTTCCACCGGCTCATCCAGCGTGACGACCAGCACGTATTTCGGATCGTTGGCGGGGAAGACGGCGGCGAAGGTGGCGATAACCTTTTCGTCGTAGTATCCGCCGCCCGCGGCCTTGGGCTTGTCTGCCGTGCCGGTTTTGCCTGCGACGGAGTAGCCCGCCACATCGCCCAGCGTTGCACTGCCGCGCACCACAACTTGGCGCAGAAGGTCCCGCGCAATGGCCGAGGTTTGTTCAGATACGATGCGGGGACCGGGTTGTACAACGTCCTGTTTCACGAGCGTGGGGGTCACCTTGGTGCCCCCGTTCAAGAGCGAGGCATAGCCGGCCGCCATGTGGAGCGGGCTGGTGGACAGGCCATGGCCGAAGGAGATTGTCATGGTCGAGATCTCCGACCAGTTGGGGGGCAGGAGCGGTTTGGCACCAGGCGCTTCGATCAGCTCCACCGGCGTCGGGCTAAGGAAGCCAAGACTGTCCAGAAACGCGCGCTGCCGCTCGATGCCGATCTCCATCGCGATGCGCGCGGTGCCGATGTTTGACGATTTCACGATCACGTCTTCCACCGACAGGCTGTCACCGTTGTCACGGAAGTCGCGGATACGGTGGCGGCCCCAGCGCAGCGGGCCTTCGGTGTCGATGATCGAGGCTGTGTTGAACAGACCGATCTCGATCGCTTGGGCGGCGGCGAAGATCTTGAAGGTTGACCCCAACTCATACACGCCCTGGACCGCACGATTGAAGAGTGGACTGTCGGCTGCATCACCCTCGGTCAGGGGCACGGGGCGGTCGTTGGGATCGAAATCGGGCAGGCTTGCAAGGCTGATGATTTCGCCCGATTTGGCGTCCATCAACACCGCCGCCGCGCCCTTGGCGTTCATCATCTTCATGCCGCCATAAAGCACACGCTCGGTCGCCGCCTGCACGGTTAGGTCGAGGGAGAGTTGAAGCGGGTCGCCGCCGTTGCCGGGGTCGCGCAGGTAGCTGTCGAAGGCCTTTTCCACGCCTGCCACGCCGATCACTTCGGCAGAGTGCGTGCCTTCGCGGCCAAACCCCGCGCCACCCAAGACATGGGAGGCGAGGCTGCCATTGGGATAGAGCCGCATTTCGCGGGGGCCGAACAGCAGGCCCGGTTCGCCTAAATCATGGACGGCTTGTTTCTGCTCGGGTGAGATTTTGCGTTTGATCCACAAGAACTTGCGGGTCTCGAACTGTTTCTTCAGCCGATCGACCTTCAGATCGGGGAAGATTGCCGCAAGCTCTTCCGCCGCGCGATCTGGATCGATCATTAGGGGCGGCTGAGCATAAAGCGAATGGGTGGTCAGGTTCGTGGCCAGGATCCGGCCCTGACGGTCCACGATGTCGGACCGTTGGGCCAGGATCGTGGCACCTGAGGCGTGGGCGCGCGGTTCGATCGGGTCGGACGCGGCCATCAGGCCCATGCGGCCGGAGACCAGCAGAAACGCTGACAAAAAGAAGATGCCAAGCACCAGAAGACGGCCTTCGGCACGCTGGCGTTGTTCATCGCGGGCCTCTTCATGGCGCAGGCGCAGGTTTTCGCGTTCAATCGCGTCAGGGTTTTCGCCCTGGGCGCGGGCGGCGAGGATGCGGGCTAGCGGGCGCAGGGGGGTGCGGGTCATTGGCCATCCTCCAACGTGCCGCGGGCATCAATCGCTCGGGTGATCTCATCGGCGGGCAGGCCAGGGAAGGCGACTTCGGCCACATCGCCGAACTGGTCGGGGGCCAGCGGCAAAAGGCTCAGACGGTCGAAGTTCAGATCGGCCAGGTCGCGCAGGCGTTCGGGGCGATTGAGGTAGGCCCATTCGGCGCGCAGAACGCCTACGCGGACGCGCAACTGGGCGATTTCATCTTGCAGCGCCTCGGTCTGTTTCAAGGCGGCGGTGGTTTGGTAATTCTGGTGATAGGCCCAAACCGCCAACCCCATGACCGCCATCGCGATCAGGCCAAAGATCATCGTTTTCATGTGCTTGCAGTCCCCCAGTTAATGCTTTTGGGCAGCCCCAATTTGGTCCGGTCCACCGGCGCGGGCGGCGCGTTGGTTCGGATGGCGGTGCGTAAGAGTGCCGAGCGCGCACGCGGGTTGCTCGCGGTCTCCTCTTCGGTCGGTTGGATTGCGCGGTTTTTGGCAACAAAGCGCGGTTCAGCTTCGGGCGCGTCTGGAGCGTAACGGTTGCCGCCACCCCCTGCGGATGCGCGTTCGCGCAGGAAGCGTTTGACCACGCGGTCTTCCAGCGAGTGGAAACTAACGACAGCAAGGAAACCGCCGGGCCTTAACGCCCGCTCGGCGGCTTCAAGGCCATCCACCAACTCATTGAATTCGTTATTCACCGCGATCCGGATCGCCTGAAAGCTGCGGGTGGCGGGGTGGCTTTGGCCCGGTTTGCGGGGCGGCAGCGCTTTTTCGATGATCCCGGCCAGTTGGGCGGTTGTGACCACAGGGGCTTCCGTGCGGGCACGGGTAATCGCACGGGCGATGCGGCGGGACAGGCGTTCTTCGCCGTATTGATAGAGAATATCCGCGATATCCGCCTCTTCCGCGCCGTTGATGAGGTCGGCGGCTGAGGGGCCGTCCTGGCTCATCCGCATGTCGAGGGGGCCGTCTGACATGAACGAGAACCCGCGCTGCGCCTCATCAAGCTGCATCGAGGACACGCCTAGGTCGAGGACGATGCCGTCCAGCGGCTGGTCAACATAGGTATCAAGGTCGCTGAACGTGCCATATACAAGAGTGAGGCGATCGCCGTATTCGCCGGCCCAGTCTTTCGCCAGGTCGAAGACCATCGGGTCACGGTCCACGCCGGTGACATGATCTGCCCCGGCCTCTAGCAGCGCGCGAGCATAGCCGCCTGCGCCAAAGGTGCCGTCAAGCCAGTGGCCCGTGACCTGCAACACGTCCACAGGCGGAGCCGCCCGGACGATGGAGTCGATAAGCACGGGGATATGAGGTGGAACAGACGGTGTGGCGCGCGCCGTCGCAGCCATCGCTCACGTCTCCTTGCGCTTGTCGAGAAGTGTGAGGGGATCGAAATCGTCGGGGTATTGATCGAGCCAGGCTTGCGTCTTGGCTTCTTCGACCTCTTCGAAGGTTTCGGGCTTCCAGATCTGAAAGGTGTCACCGGTGGCGATGAAATAGGCCATTGTGTCGATGTCGATCTTGGCGCGCAGCTTGGCGGGCAGGACGATGCGCCCGGTCTCATCCACCGTGGTCTTCAGCGATTGACCGTTAAACAGCCGCTCCAACATCCGGCGATCAATTGACCCACGGGGCAGATCGGCGATCTGGGCGTCAACCTCGTTGGCGGCGTCGATGGTGTAGCACTCAAGGTAGGCGCGCCGGTGGTCGCCATAGATGATGACAAATTCGGGGGTCTTGCCGTCCGTCCAGGTGGGATCGCCATTTTCCAGCACGCGACGGAAATCAGCCGGGATCGAAACCCGGCCTTTCCCATCCACCTTTTGGTGGAACTCGCCTCTGAACCTGCGAACCACTGTCCCGCGGCTCCTTTACTTGTTCTTCAAACCCGGGTCCGGAAATGAAAACGACGGATTGAGCTGCTGCCACTGCCCAATCCGCCGCCCTCGTCCCGTTTCCGGGTAGGTCCAGCTGCGCGCGCCACCTGGGGGGATGTCTGCTCGCCCGCGCGCCGGATCTCTCTCAGTTCGATGAAGCGGGAAGCCTGTATGAAACCTGCTTTTTTTATTTGGGGATGGGACTTTTTGGATGTCCCGTTTCCCGTTCACCGTGGATAAAGGGATGACATGGGACTGTATGGGAAGCAACAGGTTTTTTTGGAATCTGACACAAGGTGTTGTTTGGGACAGGCATGAGGAACAAGGTATTGTGGTCAAAACGTTCGATTGAACACCACAAGTAGTAAAAATTTAGCAAGATACCACAAAATATTGACTACTTCAGAGCTATCAAATAATTCCCGTAGTTTCCCATTGTATAGTACAATTCGGCGGAACTTTGCTCGTAAAATCCGCGAATGACCTGCAAAGATCGCAGGAGTTAGGTGATTTGATTCGGATTGAACCCAACTCTTCCCATACAGTCCCACCCTTACCCTGGAGTGCGAACCTTTGGAGAACAGCCGTGTATGGTGTAAGGACGCAGGACCTTCTCCTGAACCAAAAAGCGCCATGAGCATCCCGAAACTGAAACGGATCAAAGTGCCTTCCCAGTGCGCGTTGCGGACCTGGCTGGCCAAGAATGCGGGTCCGGAGCAAGAGGTCTTGATCGTGACGTGCAACACGGCATCGCGGGACAAGTCCATCAGCAGCGCGGGGGTTCGCCTCGCGGTTCAGGAGCGCGATTGGACGGCTGGCCGCAGGTACTCACTTGTTGGCAATCTCAACGGGCACGCTATCCGATATGTCCCGGCCCCGTCGCGTTAAGCTTGAGGCGCTTGGGCCTTTGCAGGTGCCAAACCTGTTCTGTTCGATCGTCTTGCGCGCACCCCGGGCTCAGCGCTACGAATGCCCAAGGCATAATCGGGGGCGAACATCCGTTGATAGCAGTTTAGGGGGAACTCGATCCAAAAAAAATGGAGCCAAACTGCCTGATACTCTGACGTCGGAACGCAACCCACTTGGATCAATCTCCACCGCGGCGCAGGAAACACGACGCGCCGCATAGCCAGACGTTTTCATTTATCGTGACGTCGATGCGCAATATGGCCCGTGCGCCACGGCCATACCGGCCGCTTAAGCCATCCCACCCCCGACAAGACGCTGGGCCAACGCGGCATAGGCTTCGGCCACCGGACCATCGCCCGCCGCAATCGGTGTGCCCGCGTCGCCCGCTAGCCGGACATCGAGGCTGAGGGGGATTTCGCCAAGGAATGGCACGCCGATGCGATCAGCCTCATCCCGCACACCGCCATGGCCGAACAGATGCGCCTCATGCCCGCATTTGGGACATATATATGTAGACATGTTCTCGATCAGGCCGAGGATCGGTGTTTTCAGCGTACCGAACATGTTGATCGCCTTGCGCGCATCCAACAGAGCCACGTCCTGCGGCGTCGAGACGACGAGCGCGCCTGTGACTTCGCTGCGCTGACAGAGCGTCAATTGTACGTCGCCGGTGCCGGGGGGCAGATCGACGATCAGCACGTCCAACTCGCCCCACTCCACTTGCCCCAGCATCTGTTGCAGCGCCCCCATAAGCATCGGGCCACGCCAAACAACGGCCTGATCCTCTTCCAACATCAGACCGATGGACATCATCGTTACACCATGGGCCTGAAGCGGGATGATGGTTTTGCCGTCGGGGGAGGCTGGGCGCTTGTTCACACCCATCATGCGGGGCTGGCTGGGGCCGTAGATGTCGGCATCCAAAAGGCCGACCCGCCTGCCCTGTTTTGCCAGCGCCACGGCGAGGTTCGAGGATACGGTGGATTTGCCCACCCCGCCCTTGCCCGAGGCGACGGCTAGGATGCGGTCTACACCGGTCACTTTTTGCGGGCCCTGTTGCGGCGTGGGGTGGCGACCGATTTTCAGGCTAGGCGGGCCATCCCCGGTCTCCGGTTTCGGGGGTACTTTGGCGGTGGGACCATGGGCGGTCAGCGCGACGGAGGCGCTGGTCACGCCAGGTAGGCGCGCGACTGCGGCCTCAGCCGCGGCGCGGATGGGTTCCATCGCCTTGGCGACTTCTGGTGATTCTGCCTCCAACACGAATCGAACGGCGCCATCGTTGACAGCGAGCGCGCGCACCAGGTCGGCGGTCACGATATCTTTACCATTGGGCAACGTGACAGCCCGCAGCGCCGTTAGGACAGTGTCTCGGATATCCGCCATTTTTCAGCCTCCTAGCCCAAATCCCAAGCACTACTTGGATGCTTTTTGGCCGGTCGCAACCCACAGTTCGCAGAAAGCCCTGAAAGAGCGCTGAACGCCCAAAAAAAGGTCAGAACTACATATGCATTTGCTGCATAGCAGCGTTGTAAAACCGGCGTATTGTGCAGGTGCAGCATTTCCCTAATATAGAGCGTAACGGGTGTCCAATAGTCCTCCCGACTGGATGCTCTGACTTCAGAAGACCCTTCCTCCTCCCTGGGTTTTCTGTTTTTGGCGGTGGCACCTACCTCCTCCCTGGTGTCACCGCCTTTTTTATTTCGCCGCACAAAGAAAAACGCCGCCGGGGTCACCGACGGCGTTGTCATAGGGGTGGGCAAACACCTCAGGGCGTGACGCGCGCCCAGATGCCTTCCATCTTGACGCACACAGGCTCCCCGCAGTGGAACATGGTGTAGGTCATGATCTCTTCGGGTTTGTGCATTACGCCGGGGCGTCCCAGAAGCGTATAAGCGCGCTGGTACTTCACGCCGGCACCGTGGTTGCCGATGCCGATCTCTTGCTGCGGCGAGACCACGACATCGTGCTTGGGCAACCCCTGCCCCAGCGCTCCTGCGCGGATCATGATCGCGGTGGCGTCCGAGACGCGTTTGACGAAAGCCTGATCCAGCATCACCCGGTCGACCCAACGGATCGGTTTGAGGTTTCCGTTCTGGGTGCGGATCATGTCGCGTTCGCGCAGGGCCTGGGCGTGCGCATCACCGAACGAGGTGGAGACACGGGTCATTGGGCCAAAGCCACCCAGCGTCCATTTATGGGGCTGTGTCTGCGTCTCGTCGGGAAGGGGCCGGGTGCGACGGGCCGTGACCGGGGCCTTGTCGTCCATGGCGTCATTCACGCGGTTCAGGATCTCGGTATATGCCACTTGGATGCTCCGATACTTCAGACGTGGGCCGTTTGGCAGGCTTGGTGCAAAGCGCGCGCCATGGGATTGGGGCCGAGCCAAAGGCCCGAAGCACCGATGACCACGGTTTCCTCGCAGGTCACGAGGATCAGCTTTGGTGCCAGTTCGCCCAGCGTTGCGGTGGTGACGCGGCCACCCAGATCTTTGGCGGGTTTTTCGGCAGTGGCCCCGTGTGCGCCACCGATCACGGGCTGGTTGCGGGTGACAGGGATATCACGGCGGGGGGATCCGGCGGCCAGGGTGCCGCGCCGAATGGTGATGGGGCGCATCGCCTCTTG
This sequence comes from Pseudomonadota bacterium, assembly GCA_039820585.1. GTDB lineage: Bacteria > Pseudomonadota > Alphaproteobacteria > Rhodobacterales > Rhodobacteraceae > JBCBGF01. The sequence goes on along the minus strand of JBCBPV010000015.1, from coordinate 13,546 downwards.
CACGGCGGAGGACCCGGTGGTGCCTTCGATGATCTCAACCTTTTCGACGCCGATATGGCGCCCGTCGCGTGCTTTAAGCCGGTCGCCGGCGCGCAGGGTTTCGGCCCGGATCTCGCCGCGGACAGAGGACAGGATGCTGCCAGACACGAACACGTGCGTGGGCTGATCGAAGTCTTCTGGGGTTGCGCGGGGGGTGGGTATGGGCGCCTCAAGCGGGCGGCGTCTTGCACTGATAACCATGTTTACTCTCCAAAAGCGGACGAGGCCTCGAAGCCCGGGCCACCCTTGGCGGATCGCACAGATCCACCGCAGACGCCCTGCCGCACACTCATTACCTGCAAGCCGATAACCATTCAGGCCTGCACTACACGATGCCAACAGGCGGGACAAAGGTGGCGCGACGTGGGCGAAAGCGTGGGGGTGTTTGGACAGCCGCGGTTTTTGTGGGGATTTGCGGTCTTTGTGGCTGGTACGGGTTTGGGGACCGGGGCAGAGTAAGCGGGCTTCGTTGCGTAATTAACTGTTATGTAATCAGGATTTAGGAAGGAGCGTCTGTGCGGAAAATTTGCCGCTATGCGCACGACAGGAGTGCGCCGCAGCACGGGAACGGAGTGTTTCCGGATCGGGGCAAAGCGCGGTTTGGAAACACTCCTACCAGGTCCGCCGCATTGTTTCCCAGTTTGCCGGGCAAACGCCCAAGGCGCTTTAGAACGGCACATCATCCGCGCGGTCGGCGGCGACGATGAATTTCGCGACGACCTTTTTTGAGCCCGCCTTCTCAAACTCAATATCCAGCTTGTCGCCTTCCACGCCCATCACGTAGCCGTAGCCGAATTTGTTGTGGAACACCCGGTCCCCCTGGGTGAAGGCCGAAATGGCGGTCAGGTCAATCACGGTGTTGGCGCTTTCGCGTGGCTGGCCCATGCCGCGCTGGCCCGAGCGTTCCTGCAACCGGCGCCAGCCCGGCGAGTTATAGACGTTGGCCTTGGCTGCTGCGTCTTCCAGCGTGGATTCCACCGGGGCCGCCGCGCCGAAACCGCCGCCGTAGAGGCCGGGAGGTGTCAGAACATCGACGTGGTCTTCGGGCAGTTCGTCAATGAAGCGGGACGGCAGGGCGGATTGCCACTGGCCATAGACGCGGCGGTTGGCGGCGAAGGAAATTGTACAGATCTCCTCTGCGCGGGTAATGCCGACGTATGCAAGGCGGCGTTCTTCTTCGAGGCCCTTGAGCCCACTTTCATCCATCGAGCGTTGCGAGGGAAAAAGGCCGTCTTCCCAGCCAGGCAGGAACACCGCCGGGAATTCGAGGCCCTTGGCGGCGTGCAGCGTCATGATCGACACTTTTTCCCTCGCATCCTCCGCTTCGTTGTCCATGATCAGTGAGACGTGTTCGAGGAAGCCTTGCAGGTTTTCGAACCCTTCGAGGGCCTTCACCAGTTCCTTGAGGTTTTCCAACCGCCCCGGCGCCTCGGGCGTTTTGTCGTTTTGCCAGTGGGCGGTGTAGCCGCTTTCGTCGAGCAGACGTTCCGCGATCTCGATATGGCTGTCCTTGGCCGCGCGCACCTCGGCGTGCCAGCGATCGATGCCATCAACGAGAATACCCAGCTCTTTCAAGCCTTTGCCCGAAAGCATCTTGGACTGAACGGCTAGCCGCGCGCCTTCGACAAGGCTCACGCCATTCGAGCGCGCGGCCATCTGGATGGTTTGCTGCGCCTTGTCGCCGAGGCCGCGTTTGGGGGTGTTCACGATCCGCTCAAACGCCAGATCGTCATCGGGGCTGACGGCGAGGCGGAAGTAGGCCATGGCGTCGCGGACCTCCATCCGCTCGTAGAAGCGCGGGCCACCGATGACGCGATAGGGGAGGCCTATGGTGAGGAACCGGTCTTCGAACGCGCGCATCTGGTGGCTGGCGCGGACGAGGATGGCACTTTCATTCAAATTCATCGGGCGCTGACCACGGGTGCCTTGTTGCATGGCTTCCAATTCTTCCCCGATCCAGCGTGCCTCTTCTTCGCCGTCCCAATGGCCGATGAGGCGGAGTTTCTCGCCGTCGTTTGCTTCGGTCCAGAGCGTCTTGCCGAGACGACCGGCATTGGCCGCAATCACGCCCGAGGCGGCGGCCAGAATGTGCGGGGTGGAGCGGTAGTTCTGTTCAAGGCGCACGACCTTGGCGCCCGGAAAATCCTTTTCAAACCGCAGGATGTTGCCCACTTCTGCGCCGCGCCAGCCATAGATCGACTGGTCGTCATCGCCCACGCAGCAGATGTTCTTGTGATCGGCCGCCAGCAGTCGCAACCAAAGGTATTGGGCGACATTGGTATCCTGGTACTCGTCCACCAGGATGTAGCGGAACCAGCGTTGGTATTGGGCGAGCACATCCTCATGCGTCTGGAAGATCGTGACCATGTGCAGCAGTAGATCACCGAAGTCGACGGCGTTCAGGGCTTTCAGCCGCTCTTGGTACTGCGCGTAGAGTTCGACGCCCATCTGGTTGTAGGCGCCTGCCTCGGCGGCGGGCACCTTGTCAGGCATCCAGGCGCGGTTCTTCCAGCCGTCGATGATCGAGGCCAACTGCCGTGCAGGCCAGCGTTTGTCGTCGATGTTGGCGGCGGCCACAAGTTGCTTGAGCAGGCGCAATTGGTCGTCGGTGTCGAGGATCGTGAAGTTCGTCTTCAGACCGGCGAGCTCGGCGTGACGGCGCAACAGCTTCACGCAGATCGCGTGGAAGGTGCCAAGCCAAGGCATCCCCTCAATCTCGGCTCCCAGTAGATTGGCCACCCGGTTCTTCATCTCGCGCGCGGCCTTATTCGTGAAGGTCACGGCGAGAATTTCGTTGGGTCGGGCGGTGCCGGTGGACAATAGATGCGCGATGCGGGCTGTCAGCGCGCGGGTTTTGCCGGTGCCCGCACCTGCAAGCATCAGAACGGGGCCATCCAGCGCTTCGACCGCTTCTTTCTGGGCCGGGTTCAGCCCGTCAAGATAGGGCGCACCGCGGGCGGACATGGCCCGCTGGCTCAGCGGCACGGCCGCCTCGAAGGCATCGCTTTCATCGAAACTGCTCATTAATTGAAACCTAGCGCGACGGCGGGAGAAGTTAAAGAGGTGTTCACATTCTGTTCCGCGCCAACAGGCGCACAGAAAAAACCCCGCCGCGTCAGGTCTTTGGGGCGCGGGCTTGCAGCCCTCAGCCTACTGGGCATAGTCGCGCCCCATGGAGCTTGATTACCGATACCCGGCGATTTCGGATCTGAAGTCCCGCGCGCGGCGGCGGGTGCCTTGTTACATCTGGGAATACCTCGATAGCGCCAATGGCACCGAGAGCGCCAAGACCCGGGCCGAGGCGGCGCTAGACGCGGTGCAGTTGTCACCCGATATCCTGCTGGGCTATGTCACCGCAGAGCTGAGCACCGAGTTTCTGGGCCATACCTATCAGGCCCCGTTCGGCATTGCGCCCGTCGGCATGTCGGGTGCGTTCTGGCCTGATGCCGAAGCGCTTCTGGCCCGAACGGCGGTTGAAACGCAGATCCCCTATTGCCTGTCCACGGTATCAGCCACCACACCCGAAGATGTGGCCCCGCATCTGGGCCAGCAGGGGTGGTTTCAGCTCTACCCCTCGGGCGATACCGAGATCCGGCAGGATATGCTGGCACGCGTTAAGGCGGCGGGGTTTCATACGCTGGTGCTGACGGTGGATGTGCCCGCGCTCAGCTGGCGGGAGCGGGAAAAGCGGGTACAGTTGAAAAACCCTATGGCGTTAACCCCGTCGATCATCCTGCAAAGCGCGCTGCGGCCCGTTTGGGCTTTCGGGCAGGTGCAACAACCGGCGCTAAGGCCGCGGATCTTTGACAAATATGCCGATCCGTCGGGTACGTCGGGCCATGACAAACATATCGGGCAAACCCTACGGGTAGTGCCTGATTGGGAGTACCTCGATATCCTACGGCGGGAGTGGGACGGGTCGCTGATCGTCAAGGGGGTGCTGGATGCCGCCCCGGTGCCGCGCCTTATCGAGGCCGGCGCCGATGCGATCTGGGTGTCGAACCACGGCGGGCGCCAGTTCGAGGCAGCGCCTGCACCGCTGGACGTGCTGCGTGCGATCCGGGACGCGGCGGGTTTGGACTATCCGCTTATCTGCGATGGCGGGGTGCGGTCGGGCACGGATGTGTTGCGGATGATGGCCATGGGGGCTGATTTCGTGATGCTGGGGCGGGCATTCCATTATGGGCTGGCCGCCGCCGGAGCGGCGGGTGCCGCGCATGTGGTGCGGCTGCTGAGCCAGCAGATGGTGCTCGATATGGCGCAGTTGGGGATCGCCCGGCCCAGTGAGGCCCACACCCGCCTGCCTGCCTGACCCGCGACGACCGGGGTGGTTTACGTGGCCGGACGTTGCGCTTAACAATGCTGCACCTGCACAGAAAGCCCATCCAACCATGTCCGATTTCAAGAAAATCCTGATCGCCAACCGCGGTGAGATCGCTATTCGCGTGATGCGTGCCGCCAATGAATTGGGTAAGCGCACGGTCGCAGTCTATGCTCAAGAGGACAAGCTGAGCCTGCACCGGTTCAAGGCGGATGAAGCGTACAAGATCGGTGATGGGCTTGGGCCGGTGGCGGCGTATCTGTCCATCGAAGAGGTGATCCGGGTGGCCAAGAACTGCGGGGCGGATGCGATCCATCCTGGTTATGGCCTGCTCTCCGAGAACCCCGATTTCGTGGATGCCTGTGCCGAGGCGGGCATCACCTTCATCGGGCCGAAGGCCGAGACGATGCGGGCGCTGGGCGACAAGGCATCGGCGCGGCAGGTCGCGATCAAGGCGGGTGTGCCTGTGATCCCGGCGACGGGCGTGTTGGGCGACGACATGAAGGCCATCGCTGCAGAGGCCGGTGAGATTGGCTACCCCCTGATGCTGAAGGCCTCCTGGGGTGGCGGAGGCCGCGGGATGCGGCCGATCGAAGGCCCCGACGAGTTGGAAGAAAAGGTGCTTGAGGGCCGGCGCGAGGCCGAGGCCGCGTTCGGCAATGGCGAGGGGTATCTGGAGAAGATGATCCTGCGCGCCAGGCATGTGGAGGTTCAGATCCTCGGCGACAGTCAGGGCACAATCTATCACCTGTGGGAACGCGATTGCTCGGTCCAGCGGCGCAACCAGAAAGTGGTGGAACGCGCCCCTGCCCCGTATCTGTCCGGTGCCCAGCGCGAGAAGCTTTGCAACCTCGGCAAGAAGATCGCCGACGCGGTGGACTACGAATGCGCGGGAACCATCGAATTCCTGATGGATATGGAAACCGGCGAGTTCTACTTCATCGAAGTGAACCCGCGGGTGCAGGTGGAGCATACCGTCACCGAGGAAGTGACCGGCATCGACATTGTCCGCGCGCAGATCCTGATTGCCGAGGGCAAAAGCCTGGTGGAGGCCACGGGCGTTGCCTCGCAATATGACGTGACGCTTGACGGCCATGCGATCCAGTGCCGGATCACCACGGAAGACCCGCAGAACAACTTCATCCCAGACTACGGGCGGATCACGACCTATCGCTCGGCCACGGGGATGGGCATCCGCCTTGATGGCGGCACGGCCTATTCGGGTGCGGTGGTGACGCGGTTCTATGACTCACTGCTGGAGAAGGTGACGGCTTGGGCGCCGACGCCCGAGGCGGCGATCAAGCGGATGGACCGAGCGCTGCGCGAGTTTCGGATCCGCGGGGTCGCCACGAATATCTTCTTTGTCGAGAACCTGCTGAAACATCCGATGTTCCTGTCGAACGAATATCATACCAAGTTCATCGACCAAACGCCCGAGCTGTTCCGTTTCCCCAAACGTCGGGACCGGGCGACCAAGGTGCTGACTTATATCGCCGATATCACAGTGAACGGGCATCCCGAGACGGCGGGCCGCCCCATGCCTAGCGCCGAAGTGCGCGACCCCAAGCCGCCTGCCTTATTGGCGGCTGCACCGCCCGATGGGACCAAGCAGATCCTCGACACCAAGGGGCCGAAAGCGCTAGCTGATTGGATGGCCGCGCAGAAGCGGCTTTTGATCACCGACACGACGATGCGGGACGGGCACCAGTCGCTTCTGGCCACACGGATGCGGTCTATCGACATGATCCGGGTCGCGCCCAGCTATGCCGCGAACCTGCCAGAGCTGTTCAGTGTGGAATGCTGGGGGGGCGCCACGTTTGATGTGGCCTACCGGTTCTTGCAGGAATGCCCCTGGCAGCGGCTGCGCGATCTGCGGGCGGCGATGCCCAATCTTCTGACCCAGATGCTGCTGCGCGCCTCGAATGGGGTGGGCTATACCAACTATCCCGACAATGTGGTGGAGTTCTTCATTGAGCGCGCCGCGGCCAACGGGATCGACGTGTTCCGCGTGTTCGACAGCCTGAACTGGGTGGAAAACATGCGCGTCGCGATGGATGCGGTGATCGCCGAGGAAAAGGTGTGCGAGGGTACGATCTGCTACACCGGCGATATCCTGAACCCGGATCGGGCGAAGTACGACCTGAAGTACTATGTCGCCATGGCCAAGGAATTGGATGCCGCAGGCGCGCATGTGCTGGGGCTGAAGGATATGGCGGGGCTGTTGAAGCCGCGCGCAGCGACCGCGTTGATCGGGGCATTGAAGGACGAGGTGGGGCTGCCCATCCACTTCCACACCCATGACACCGCCGGGATCGCCTGCGCCACCATTCTGGCCGCCGCCGAGGCGGGCGTGGATGCGGTGGACTGCGCGATGGATGCGCTGTCAGGCAATACCAGCCAAGCGACCCTGTGCACCGTGGTTGAGATGATGGACCAGACCGACCGCGAGACGGGGCTGGATATCGGGCGGGTGCGGCAGGTCTCGAACTATTGGGAACAGGTGCGCGCGCATTACGCGGCGTTTGAAAGCGGGCTGCAGGCGCCGGCGTCCGAGGTCTATCTGCACGAGATGCCGGGCGGCCAGTTCACGAACCTCAAGGCGCAGGCGCGGTCGCTGGGGTTGGAAGATCGCTGGCACGAGGTGGCGCAGGCCTATGCGGATGTGAACGACATGTTCGGCGATATCGTGAAGGTCACGCCCTCGTCCAAGGTCGTGGGCGACATGGCCTTGATGATGGTCAGCCAGAACTTGACCCGCGCAGACGTGGAAGACCCTGACCGCGAGGTGTCCTTCCCGGATAGCGTGATCGACATGCTGAAGGGCAATCTGGGGCAACCGCCGGGCGGATGGCCGAAGGCGCTGCAAAAGCGGGTGCTGAAGGACGACAAACCCATCACCAAGCGGCCCGGCGCGGGGATGCAGCCCGTCGATCTGGAAAAGACGCGCAAGGACGTGATCAAGGAGCTTGAGGGCTACAAGGTCAATGATGAGGATCTGGGCGGCTATCTGATGTATCCCAAGGTCTTCCTCGATTACATGGGGCGGCATCGCTATTACGGACCGGTGCGCACCCTGCCCACCAAGACCTTCTTCTACGGAATGGAGCCGAATGAAGAAATCTCGGTTGAGATCGACCCGGGTGTGACGCTGGAAATCCGGTGCCAGGCGGTTTCGGAGACCAATGAAGAAGGTCAGGCCAAGGTGTTCTTTGAGCTGAACGGCCAGCCGCGTGTTGTGCGCGTGCCCGACCGCAGCGCGACGGCGGCCAGCGCGGCGCGGCCCAAGGCGGATGCTGGGAATGCCGATCACATTGGTGCGCCTATGCCGGGAGTGATCGCGACCGTGGCCGCACAGGCCGGCACGAAGGTGAAGGCCGGGGAATTGCTGCTGACGATCGAGGCGATGAAGATGGAAACCGGCCTGCATGCCGACCGCGATGCGACAGTGCGCGCGGTGCATGTGAGCCCCGGCGCGCAGATCGATGCCAAGGACCTGCTGGTGGAGTTAGAGTGACGCGTGTTTCGTGATCGCTGTTTCCGTATGGGCGGAAACCCGCCCATACGCCGACGAGTGTTGCAGCTAGCCCGCTGATTTCGAATGCTTTCCGCCAATAGCTCTTACAAGCTGTTTCCGGCCCGGCACACCGTTACCCCAAGGGTGTCTCAATGTTTCCACATTTCACGTTGAAACATTGGTTAACCGCGCGGCCAGAAAGCGCCGTGGCCCACACACGCAGAAACGCACACCGATGAGCATCTTTGACCGCCACCTAAAAGCACCCGTTCGTGACCATGCGTCACGGGTGCGCGGTGCTGCGCGGTTCGCGTTGTTGCCCGAGTTGGAGCCTGCGGAGTGCGCGACCGAGGCGGACAAAGCCCGCTCGCGTGAAGACAGGACGCTGCGCATCGAATTTTCAAAGGACGCGATCCAGGAAGAGCCGACGGATTTCCGCGACCGGGAAGAAAGCCATGACCCGATGGCGCGGTTGACAGTTTACGCTATGAACGCCGCGATCCTGCTGTTTGCCTTCCCGATTGGTTTTGGACTGTTGATCTTCAATATCCTGGGTGGAGAGAACCTGCGCACCACCGCCCATGCAATGGCATTGACCGGTATGGTCATGGCACTGGGCATGTCGGAATACGCGCCATCCCTGCCGGGGATTTAAGTGCCACGGCCATGTCCGACTCTGGATCAATCGGGGGCGGTGATCTGAACAAGTCTATGCTCTGACACGAAGCCTGCGTTCTCTAGCGCAGCCTTTGATGCGAGATTGGTTTCAGCGCATCCACAGATCGGCCTCTTGCCTTCACGCTCCAGCAAGGTTGCCAGTTCGTCGATCACGAGACTGGCAAATCCCTTGTTGCGTTGGTCTGGCCGCGTGACCATTCCGATGTCGACAACATCCCCCGATCCGTCGAGCGGTATTGCAACGCCGCTGCCAACCATTTGCCCGTCATTGGATGCAATCCAAAGGCCATCGGCATCGTGAAGTTGCGCGACTTCGTCTTTGCCGTCGTAGAAATCACGCCCAGTTGCCCAGACTTCGGCCAGATCGGTCGGTCGTGCCCGCAGCAACCGGAACGTGTCTGGCTTGTTCAAAGCGACCGAGACGCGCTTGCGAAACAAGAACCCTGTTTCGACCGTGGCCCAGCCCAGTTTCTTGGCGGCATCCATGATCATATGATCAAAGGACTTGCAAAGACCTGTTTTGAAGGGGCGTTGTGGGATGAGCTTGGACAGGTAAAGGGTCGCATCTGCACTGTTTTCTGCGTAGAACTCTACCAACCTGTCGTTGTGAAAGATGGCATATGCCCCGCTGGGAGACGCCCAAACCTCACCTGACTTTACCAGTTCTTCCAGGAACCATTCTTGCGGCTCTCGAAGAGACGCGAGGTACCGGTCTCTGAGGGAAAGCGGGACATCGGTAAGTCGATTAAACGCGGTCATATGCGATGATGGCGTTTGTTGGAGGTTCCCAGCAACATGCCGGCACGTGCCAACGGTCACCCCCTGAGGCTCTAACGCGCGTCCTGTCACACGGTCCCCACACGCGCGGACGCGAGCCCCTTCGCCTGCTCTACGCTCAGCGCCGTGCGGGCGACCAACCAGGTGTGGATGCTGAACACCACCGCGCCTGTCCGGGGCAGGCGTTTCAGCACCTGTTTCTCCGATCTCAGATACGCCGCCTCGGCCCCTGCCGCGCGAGGAGTTGCACCTTCGGACCTCGGCTGATGCAACGCAGGATCATTGTAGAACAGCGCGTTCGCGCGCCAGAGCGGGCGGTCGACAGCGATGGCGTCGAACAGGCGCTGCACCCGTTTGGCGAGATCGGCGTGGTATTCAGGAACCGGGCGGTGGATGGCATCCAGCGGTTTGCCAAGCTTCTCTGCCAGCGTCCAACTGGCCGGAAAGCACAGCGCCGCGCCGGTCAGGACATGGGCGTCTCCGTGACGTTCCATCAGGCAGAGGTCTTGTTGGAACAGGCGCGCCAGTGTGATGAGCGGGGTGTCGGAATCAGGGCGGATCGTCACGCCATCGGGGCGGGTGATCTGATCCGCGCCAATGTGATAGCCGCCGTGGCGCCGCGCCCAATCCAGCGCGTTCTCCAACATCTCTTCTGCGGCAGACCGGGCGTTGTCCAGCATCGCGACGACCGCGGCGGGTCGCTTGACGACCAGCGCGTCGCGCAATGCCATCTGACCGGCATAGGCCGCATCCACCTGCAACCAGTCATCAGGCCCAGCGGGCGCTACACCGGGCAAGCGCCACATCGCGGGGTCGGTCCAGACGGCATACGGAAGTTCGGGATGCAAAACGGGCGTCATTGGCAGCAAGCGTAGCGTTCTGACGACGAGGCGATAGGCGAAAACGACATGAACTCATGTCGGAATCTGACAGGCGGGTGCGAAGAACCGAGGGAAACCTGTGCTTGTCACCAGAGGATTGGCCGATGAACACGCATTACCGCGACCGCCGCAAGATCGACCCGACCCAGGGTGAGATGCTGGGCGACAATACTCCCAACAATGCCGACCGGATTGAGATCGGCCCCACCATCCTTGCCTATCGCGAGTGGGAGGCGGCGGGGCTAACCCTGCCCGACCTGCAAGCGATGCGCCGGTTCCGGTGGGAACGGTTGACCCAGCACGTGGTGGACCGCGATCTGGGCGGGCTGTTGATGACAGATCCGCTAAATATCCGTTACGCCACCGATTGCACCAACATGCAGCTTTGGAACACGCACAATCCGTTCCGGGCCTGCCTTCTGTGCCCCGATGGGTACATGGTGCTGTTTGAATACAAGAACGCCCCGTTTCTGGCCGATCACAACCCGCTGGTGCGAGAGGTCCGGTCCGGTGCATCGCTGTTTTACTTCTCGATCGGCGACAGGGGCGAAGCGGCGGCGCGCGAGTTGGTCGGGCAAATTGATGAGATCATCCGCGAACACGCTGGCGACAACCGCAGGATCGCGGTGGACAAGATCATGCCGGTGGGCCTGCGCGCTCTGGAAGAGGCCGGATATGAGGTAAGCGATGGCGAGGAAGTCACTGAAAAGGCCCGTTCCATCAAGGGACCGGATGAGATCCATGCGATGCGCTGCGCCAGCTACGCCTGCGAGGCGGCGATGTACGCGATGGAAGAAGCCTGCGAACCCGGGCTGAGTGAGGATGAGGTCTGGGCGGTGTTGCACGCCGAGAACATCAAGCGCGGCGGCGAATGGATCGAGACGCGGCTGTTGACCTCTGGCCCACGCACCAACCCTTGGTTCCAGGAAAGCGGTGCGCGCATCATCCAGAACAATGAGATCGTGGCCTTCGATACCGATCTGATCGGCAGCTACGGAGTCTGCGTCGACATCTCACGCACCTGGTGGATCGGTGACGGGCGGCCGACCAACGCGATGATCTATGCCATGCGCCACGCCCACGATCACATCATGCAGAACATGGAGATGCTAAAGCCCGGCGTGACGATCCACGAGTTGGTGCATAACGGCCACCAGTTAGAGGATCAGTACTGGAAGCAGAAATACTCCTGCAAATTCCACGGGGTGGGCCTGTGCGATGAGTGGCCGCATGTCGATTATCCCGATAAGTACCATGAAGGCGCCTGGGACTATGCGCTGGAGCCGGGAATGGTTCTGTGTGCCGAAGCCCTGGTCAGCCCCGAGGGCGGCGATTTCTCGATCAAGCTGGAAGATCAGGTGCTCATTACCGAGGATGGGTTTGAAAACCTGACGAAATATCCCTTCGATCCGCGTCTTATGGGCGCGGCGTGACGCGCGCAAATCGTGCCAGAAGGCCGAAATGATCCGAGCCAATTAGCGGCCGCCTCTCCAATGTGCCGCCGGTGGGGGCAAGCACGTGGTCGATGGACAGACCACCAAACGGCAGATCGCTTACCGGAAGCGTGACCAACGATACCCCCACGGCCTCGGTGCCTGACGCGGCCTTGATTCGCTCAAGCGTCGCCGACCAGCGCACCATATTGAAATCGCCGCCAATAAGCGTGGGCGCCTCTTCGGCATCGAGATAGGGCATAAGCACCTCCAATTGGCCCTGCTGCCCCTGCGGCCAGGGCCAGTGCAGATGCAGCGAGATCACCCGCATCGGGCCTTCCAGCGTCTCGACCGTGACGGCGGCCAAGCCGAACCCATCCACGCAAATCTCACTATCCGGGACCGGCGGGAAAATCGACGCGATGGCGACCCCACCCGCCGCATTGAACGCGCACCAGTGGCGGGTGACATAGTTGGGCGGCAGATCATCCAGAACGGTGCGGTTGGGCTCTGTCACCTCTTGCAGGGTGATGAAATGGGGATCGGTGCGCAAGATATCGGTCAGCACCTGCCGGGGTGCCGGGGCCTCGGCGCTGAGGTTTTTTTGATAAATCGCATAGGTGCCGCCCGGCGGCTGGGCCGCGGCGGTGGCGGCCACCCAGTGGGGCAGTAGTGCGGCCAACCCCGCCACGCCCAGGATAACCGACGCCAGCCCGCGGTAGCGCGCGCGTGTCCAGATCAACAGCAGCGCCAGCACCAGTGCTGTCGCCGTCAAAACCCCGCGAAACACCGCCAGGCTGTCGCCCACCGGATGCACAGCACCCAGAAAGCCGCCGCCAAGGCCAAGCGCGACCAGCACCAGAATCACCGTCAACAGACGTCGTATCGACCGCCGCATGCCCTCACCCCGGCTGTTGCCCGCGATTGTCCACCGGCACAATATAGCGCGAATGGGCGGCAGCGGGCAGGCCCCACTGTAACACGGCGTCACCTTGGCGTGACGGCAGGTTTCACCTGGTTGTCAGCATCAGGACCCGCGCCCAGTGTTGGCGCCTCACCCGCACGAGACGAAGGACGTTGCCCAGCCATGCCCACAGAACGCATCTCATTCACCGGCCATGGCGGCCATGCCCTTGCCGCGCGGCTCGACCTGCCAGAGGGGCCGCATCTGGCCACGGCGCTGTTTGCGCATTGCTTTACCTGTTCCAAGGATATCCCAGCGGCCCGCCGCATCGCCGGGCGCTTGGCGGCGATGGGGATCGCTGTAATGCGCTTTGATTTCACCGGGCTTGGGCATTCCGATGGTGAGTTTGAGAACACGACCTTCACCTCGAACGTGGGCGATCTGGTCGCCGCTTCAGAGTATCTGGCGGATCGCGGCATGGCACCGGGGCTCTTGATCGGGCATTCACTGGGCGGCGCGGCGGTTCTACGTGCGGCTGGCCAGATCGCCACTATCAAAGCGGTGGTCACAGTGGGCGCGCCTTTTGACCCCGAACATGTGACGCATAACTTCGGCACCTCGTTGGACACGATCGTCTCCGATGGCGTCGCCGAGGTGGATCTGGGGGGACGGCCCTTCCGGATTCGGCGCGAATTTGTGGATGATGTCTCAGCCGAGAACCTGGCGCCTGCCATCAAAGATCTCAAACGCGCGCTTCTGGTCCTGCATGCGCCACGCGACGCGGTGGTGGGAATCGAGAATGCGACGCAGATCTTCGTACAGGCCAAACACCCCAACAGCTTTGTCACGCTTGACGATGCCGACCACCTGATCACCCGAGGCGAAGATGCCGAATACGCCGCCGAGGTCATTGCGGCCTGGGTCGGGCGCTACCTCGACTTGCGCCCACCCGCGCCCCCGATCGGGGCCCCCGAGGGCGTTGTGCGGGTGAGCGAGGCG